>PLZB01000046.1 GCA_003151955.1 Acidimicrobiaceae bacterium | reverse complement strand
CCATCCCAGAGACGTGAATGGTTACTATTGCCCACTGATCGGAATGGGTCGTCTCATGGTCGAGCCATCCATTCAGACCGGCGTAGCAGGAGTAGTTGGCCGCGGTATCGCTCTGTGACCAGGGGGACATCACCACCCCCCCAGCGGTAAATGGTCGGTCATTGATTTGAGCCAGGCGGGAATTGTAACACACTGCGGTCCAGAGATTGCTGTTCCACCCACAATCTGCCCCAGTTGCAATGTTAGCTTGCAAGGTGTAAAAGGTGACCGGAAGGTTGACGGCTGCACGAGCTGGGCGCCAAACATCCGTCGATACTCGACGAACGAGATGGCTGCCGCGACAACTCCCGTCAGGGTTATGGCCGAGTACGCACCACAGGCCGCTCGGGTCGCTGTTGTTGACCGGGTCCTGGCCAGCGTAGCCATATGGATCGCCCGTGACCGCTAGGGCCGGGTCTACCGATAGAAGTTGGCCCGTAGTGGCGTAGTGGGGTCGTAGTAGCGGTGGAGTAGTGAGCGGCTGACCTGGGACTTCGCGTGACGGTCCCTGCACCGAGCGCGACGACCAGGTGCCGGCGCCCGGCGCGGCCACGATCGGCAGGTCGCCCTCCCTACTGCGGTGGTCACCCCCACCTCCCCATCATGGCGCCCCAGCAGCCGTCGGTGGTCACACCTCGCCCTGCTGCCTGGCCTCCTCGAGCAGCTCCGACGCCCTGACGCCGAGATCGACGGGTTCGCCGGCCGCCATCCGGGCCATCCAGTCGTCGAGGGAACCCAGCCCCTCGTCAGGGTTGATGATCACGACGGAAGGGTCGAATGAGTGCTCAACGGCTCGAGGAGCCATGACGTCGACGATAGCCACCGGCTGCGACAACAGCGCGAGGCGGCTCGACCCTCGGGGGTAAGGCGGGGGTAGGGGGGTCTCGTCAATCTTCGAGTCTTCTCCCGTCGACGCCCTGGTCACCGGCCCCGCAGGGTTGCGGCGGGGCAGAAGCCGTTGGCTCCCGGACAGGAGCCGATGGCGGGAGCGCAGATGGACCCGGGACGCGACGAGCACGGAGCCAGGGAGAACCACCGCGTCGCCGGCCAACGACGGAATCGGACGTCCTCGGAGGCCCGGCGACAGGCGACGTGGGCCGAGACGCCCGCGTCCGGGCGCGCCGGAGCCGCCGGGTCTACCGGCGGCGGTCAGGCGGAGGTGGGTCGGAGCCGGTCAGCGAGGGTGGGGCCGGCCCGGGCTCGGGGCAAGGTCCCCGGGGGGCCGTCGGCGCCGGTGCGGGGGCCGACGCCCTTGGTGTCGAGTCCGACCGGGGAGCCGGGCTGCCGGGCCCATCTGCGGACGAGCTCGGCGGGATCGAGGTCGGGTCGGGAGGCGACCAGCTCGGCGCAGGCGGAGTGGATCCGGGCGGCGACGTGGAGGGGTCTGGCGGCGATCAGCGGTGACAGTCCGAGCTGGGCTCCGCCGGGGAGCTCGGGGAGGGTGGCGGCGAGCCAGCGGTGCTCGAGCTCGACAGCCTCGAGCCGGCTCCGCTCGTCGGCTTCCTGCTCCGCTCGGGCCCGTCGGGCCCCGGCCTGGTGGCGGCGGCGGTCCTCTTCGGCCTGCCGGGCCGCCCCCAGTTCGCCGGTGAGCTGCCTGGTTCGGGCCACGAGGATTGCGGTTGGGTCCCGGGCGTCGGTGAGGCTTCCCCCGGCCGCCAGCCGTTCCAGGACGGCCGGTGGTGGCGTTCCCGTGGCCAGGGCGTCTCCGAGGGCGGCGACGAGAGCAGCCGACGCCGGGCCGGGAAGCTGGTGGTGGGCGAGGAGCCGTCGGGCGACGTCGGCGGCCGGGCCCGCCCCGTGCCGGGCCTGGCTTTGGGCCAGGCGGCGCTCCGGCCGCTTCGGTGGGACGGCGGCAGTGACGGCGACGAGGGCGGGCCGGGCGAGGAGGGTGAGGGTCATCGGACCGCCCCGGCGGACCTCCAAGGTGATCAGCCCGGCGTGGCGGAGCTCCTCGAGCCCGGACGACAGACGGCGCCAGCCGAGGCCGACACGGTCGCAGAGCCGGCTCTTGGTCCACCCGTCGGGGAGCTCGGCGGTGCGGTAGTCGCAGTGGAGGAGGAAGAACACCAGGAGGCTGGTCGCCTCCCAGGACAGCCGGTGCTCGGTGGCGATGGCCCCGAGGGCGCCACGGGACAGGGCGACGAAGCGCTCCTGGGGGCGGCCCCGGTCGTGGAGGAGGCTTCCCGGGTCCGTCCGGGGGGTGAGACAGACCCGGCCGGGTCGGAACGGGTGGAGGGTGGCCCGGGCCATCCCGACGTCACCGAGATGGTCGAGGACCCGGCGCATCCGCCGCCAGGGCATCCGCTGCTCCCCCGCGAAGGCAACCGACCGGAACGGCCCCACCTCATCGGTCCTCCAGTCAGCCCGATCCGCCAGCGTCACCGAAAGGCCGAGCGCGGCGAGATGGTGGCCGGTGCGCCGGCCGCGGCGAGGGCCGAGCAGGTCGAGGGCGTCGAGGCGGATGGGCACGAAGCCCCCACCGATGCCCATCCGGCCTCCTCTCGTCCGAGGCGGCCCGGCGGAACGCCCACAATGGAAAGGGAGCGGGGCGTCCAAGCTATGGGGGCCGACCCGCCCCAGGGCAGGAACGCCACCGGCCGAGCCGAGCGGTCAGATCCCGGTCACGTGGCGGAGGAGGGCCTGGATCCGAGTCGTGATCCTGGTGGCCGCCTCGGCGGTCAATCCGTCGGTGATGGCGGGGAGGGCCCGCCCGCTGACAGCCAGCTCTCGCTCGAGGACGGGCTTGAAGGCCACGAGGTTGTCGTCGGCGTCGAACGTCACGGCGTCCAATCCGGAGGCGTAGGCCACCTCGAGGCAGCGCCACAGGTCTGTGGCATCGCGGGCTTCGTCCCGCACCGTCCGGGCTCCAGCCTTGAGGATGAGCATGGCGGCCGGGTCCGGAAGGACCACCCTGGTCTCGAGGCGTTCACCCGTGGTGAGAACCAGCCGGGCCTGGGTGTCGACCGGGGGCCGAAGGAAGGCTTCGGCCAACCCTGGAACTTCGGTGGTCACCACGGATCCGACCCGTCTGGTGTGGCGGGGACGGGAGGTGTAGGCCGGGATCAGGAGGTCGACCGCCGCCGTTCGGGTGTCGACAGCACGCTCCCAGCGGTTCCCCATGACCTTCTGGTAGCCGCGGGCCTCCAACGCCGCCACCAGTCGGCCGTCGTTCAGGACTTTGGGAGGGACCCCGTAGTCGGCGTCGGACGTGGCCCGGAGCGGCAGGTCGAGACCGAGGCGTTGGACGTGGAGCATCACGGCCACCCCGCCGAGCAGGCGATAGTCGTCCCCGAGCCCCGCATCGATGGCTGCGCTGGCCAGGTCGGCGATGGCGATGAACCCTCCGTCGTTGGCGGCCGACGTGCTCAGCAGGATCGGGGTCGGGTTGGGTGTTGCCGGCATCGTCAGCTGGCCACTTCCGGGACCCCGTCCCGGCTGCTGCCGATGGCAGCGAGGAACCGGCGGGCCGCTTCGTCCCGGTCCTCTCCGCCGAGATCGTGGAGATCCCAGATCTGCTGGAGGGGGTGGGCCAGAGGTAGCGAGTCGGTGCCGCCGATCTCCCAGGGCTCGAGCAGGGTTCCGTCGCTCACGGCCCGGATGACGATGGTGGCGTCGCCCCGGCCCATTGCCGGGACGAACCCGGCCGGCTCGAGGTCGACCAGCGACGCCGTGTAGACGACGGTGAGCGTCGGGGTTCGCCACGGGGCGACCAGATCGGGGCCGAGATCGGCGGATACGACCGGGCGAGCCCCGACGGTGGTGGCGCGGTCAACGGCCCGGTGGCCCTGACTGCGAGCCGGTTCGAGCCCGAACCAGAACGTCTCGGCCACCACGGCGGGCCGGTGGTGCCGGACGTAGAGGCCGGCGAGCTGTTCCCTCACGTCCGGGCTCGCCACGGCGCCCGGGTCGATGCCGGCGGATTCCAGGAGGCGGTACACCTGCGAGATCCTCGGCTGCGTGACGTGCGCCGCCGCGGCGAGGGCCACCTGCGTGGTCGGGTGGCCCTGGATGGCGAGCATGCGGACCACATTCGAGGTGGCCGTACCCCACCGTCGCACTCTGGTCGGCGCTTCCATGGAGGAAGTATAAGCCTTCCTCGACAGCGGGGCAAGAAGACTTATACCCGGGAGGGACCGTGGGGTAGCTGAAGTCTCGTCAGCCTCCGTTACTTCTCCCGTCGATGCCATGGGTCCCTCCCACCTCAACCACGCGCCAGCAACACCTCCCCACGCCTCACCAGCCATCCCAGCCGCAGCCCCTCCCGCTGGCCCATCCCCGCCCTCCGACCCTCACCGCTCGCACGCTCGCTCGTGGACCACACACAATTGGCATCCGGGGTTGAACCACGGCCTTATTCGCAGCCGGCCGTGCCGGTTATCGCTGCCGTACGGGTGTGGCGTCGGCTCAGCGCGGCGTGAAAGGGATCGGTCCGGCCCGAGATGCAGGGGAGAGGATGCGGTTGACGATGGCGATGACGGCTGAGCGGGCAACCGGGCCGAATTCGCGGGAGTCGAGCGAATTCTCCCGGTTGTCGCCCATCACCCAGTAGTGGCCTGCGGGGATGGTGACCGCGGCGAAATCGGGGGTCGAGCCTCCGGAGGGGACGTAGGGCTCCGGGAGTGGTGTTCCGTTGATCGTGACGATCCCATGAGTGCAGGCGATGGTTTCACCCGGCAGTCCGACGACGCGCTTGAGGGTGACGGTTCCCACGCTGGGCGGGGCTCCCGCCAGCTTGGTGTCCAGGACCACGACCTGGCCGCGGAGGATCGTCGAGAACGACGTGGTGGCTCCCACATGATCCTGAGCTTCGATGGTTGGAGCCATGGCGATGCTCTCCTGGATGTAGGTCCGGTTGTCGCCGGCGGCCAAGGCGTTGGAGATCTCCTTGCCCGTCGACGAGTTGGCCACGACCACGACGAGGGCGATCACACCTGCCATGACGACTACGACGGCGGCAATGGTCGGAAGCACCCAAGGTCGTCGCCTCCTGGGTGGGGGCTGGACCTGGTCGGTCCACTGGCTGCCGTCCCAGTACCTGGCCGAACCGGATCCGGCCGGATCGGGATGCCAACCCGGCGGCTGGTGGGGCTGGTCGGTCACGGGTCGGCAGTGTTGCACCCCGACGCGAAATGCACAACGCTACGCCCCGTCTCAGGCGGAAGACCCCGAGTGGGACCGGCCAAGAAGGTCGTCTGTACGAAGGTGGCTGCCTGGCAGAACCATACCATATAGAGTACGGTTCTACCTTTGTGAAGGGCACTAGTGGTAGAAGAAGGTTATAACTGATACGCTACTGGCGTGGCCGAACGACGAAGGACCTTCGAGGCGCTGGTGGAGCGGGCCGCTGAGCAACACGGGTTCCTCGGGGTGGACGATGCCCGCGAGCTGGGTATCGATCCCGGGTACCTCCGCAAGATGGCCGCGGTGGGAAAGCTGGAGCACCGCTGGCGGGGGGTCTACCGGCTCCGGGCCATCCCGGTCACCGCTCGAGACGAGTTCCACGAGGCCGTCTTCTGGGCCGGCCACGGTGCCGTGATCGCGGGGGAGGCGGCCTTGGCACTGTGGGACCTGGCCGATGTGAATCCCCGCCAGATCGAGGTCGCCGCCGGTGATGGCCGTCCGGCTCGCCGGGCACAAGACAACCCCCGTGTGCGGGTGTTGAAGTTCCGCGTCGGCCGTGACGAGATCGACGAGGTCGACAACATCCCGGTGGTGACAGCGCGTACTGCCATCGCCCAGACCATCAGGGGAGGTACCGACCCTGGACTGATCCACCAGGCCATCGCAGCGGCCCGAGGTCGCCAGCTGATCGGCGAGACGTCCGCAGCCCGCCTGCTCGTTGCTCTCGACGACCGGGAGCGGACCGGCAAGACGGGCAAGGTCGCATGAGCAGTCTCAAGCCGCCGACGAACGCTCAGCATCTCCGGACCCTGCTCACCCAGTGGTCAAAGGAGCCCGATGCCCAGAGCTACGGCCGGCTGCAGCGACTCGTCGGAGTGGTCGTCGTCGCCGCCATGCTCGACGGCCTCCGGGGCCCGGACGGCAATGAGCGGATCGGCTACAAGGGCGGGGTGGCTCTCGAGCTCCGGTTCGGCTTCTCCGCCCGGGCTTCGAAGGATCTCGACGCCGCCTACCGCGGCGAGATCGACGATGCCCTGGAGTTGATGGACGATGCCCTCAGGTCCGGCTGGAACGGCTTCACCGGGAAACTCGGCGACCGGGAGGACATCCTCCGGGCCGGGATTGACCCCCCACCCGTGCGGGTCCGGATCAGCCTCTCCTACGTCGGGAAGCACTTCATGAGCATCCCGTTCGAGCTCTCCCGCGCCGAAGGACGGTCTCTCGACACACCCGACAAGTTGCCGCCGGCCGTCTCGCTCGCCCCGGCCAGGTTGCCCGATCCTTCCGACGGGATCACCTTCCTCCCCCTCCGGTACCAGATCGCCCAGAAGCTCCACGCCTGCACCGAACCCTCGACCGAGGAACGGGCCAACGGCCGAGCCCGAGACCTCCACGACCTCCTCCTCATCGAAGAGCTCGGGGTCGAGGACGACCACCTCCCCGCAGTCCGTGAGGCATGCGTCGAGATCTTCGCCGGCCGAGGCAAACACACCTGGCCACCCCAGGTCACGGCACCGCCCGGGTGGGGCCCGATCTGGGATGCCCTCCGTGAGAGCGAGGGTCTCACCTTGACGCTCCCCGAAGCGATCGCCAACGTGTCGACGCTGGTTGCCCCCATCGACTCCGCTGCGTCGGCCGGGGCCTGAGCACGGGGAAGGGCCTGGGCCCCATAGCCTGCTCAGACCGTCAAGCGGGTTTCAGAACATCTCGCAGCCGGTCCGACTCCGTCAGCCCTTCGGTCGGGTGTTGACCGGGGGAAATCCAAGCGTGCGCCAGGTGTGCCACCCGTCGGTCGTGGCGAGGAGTTCGGGAGAAGCGTTGCGGAAAGTCCCAACGGTGGCAATGGCGAGACAGCGTTCCGGCGTAATGCACCCCATGGACTGGACCGCGGAGATCCAGGGGAGACTGGTTGTCGACCAGGTGGTGCCGCCGTCATTCGTTCGGAAGAGGGCTACTCCCCGATTCGGCTCGTTGAGTCCGGCCGCGAAGCAAGACGTTGAATCGACACAGTCGAGCGTGAAGATGTTGGCCGTCGGATCGGGGAGAGGGTTCGTCGCCCATGTCGCCGGTATGGAGCCATCGACTTGGTCGGTGACGGTGATGAGCATTCCGGGGCCCTTGGCGGTGTAGCCGAACGCCATGCAGCTGTTGGTGGCCCCGCAGCTGACGAGTAGGAGCGGGGGGATGGTTCCAGGGAGCGGTACGGCCATCCAGTGGACGCCGTTGTCTCTGGTCATTTCGACGAACCCGGATGATTCGTTCTCGTTTCCGGGAACCGCCTGACTGCCGACGAGCCAGCAGGATCCGCCGGCGGCCGTGCAGTCGAAGGCCCGGGGAAGCCCGAGCAAGACGACGGTCGGATCGTCGGTCCAGGTCAAACCGCGGTCATGCGACGTCATGACCGCCCCCTCCGTCTCGGCGGAGTTCCGACAACTCGAACACGGGCCGTCAACGACCGCGAGGCAGTCTCCGGCGATGCTGCAGGCAACCAGGGGAGCCCCGTACACGCCGTGGCTGAACGGGTGGACGGTCGAGGTTCGCCATCCGTCGGCGGTGCTCGCCACGAGCGCGGGACCGGTGGCGGAGGCTGAAGCGACGCAGTGCATGGCGTCGGAGCAGGCCATCGGGTAGCCGCCGGCGACGACATTTGGGATGACGGTGTTTGTCCAGGTGACTCCGGTCTGATCGGCGGAGCCCACCACTAGGTCGTTCACGTGCGCTGAAACGGGTGCGTCGCCGTCGAAGTAGCAGGGACCGCCGGCAGGGCACTTGATCCCGGCGAGGAACGCTGGGGATTGCAAGTCGGCCAGTCCGACGGTCCAGAAGCCCGAACGGACCCAACCAGAGGGATCGCCCAGGGCGAAGTCCACCTGGTTCGGCGCCGAGGATGCCGGGACGAAGCCACCGGCCCCCAGCGGTAACGCCAAGAGGACGGCCGCCACCAGCACACTTCCTCCGACCGTGGCACGGGGGAGGCGACGGCCCTTGAGGAGGAGCCACAGGGCCGAGGCGACAGTGGGTGCGAAGACGACAACGAGGGCGATGTCACCCCAGTTCCTGCTGTCGTGGACGACGAGACCGACGCAGAAGGTGATCGTCCCCGCCAGAGCGACGCCTTCGACGCGTCGGAGCCCAGGTCGGCTCGGCGGCTGGGCCCGGACGAGGATCACGATCTCCGCCACGAGGATGATCGTGCCGAGCAGCAGCGGGACGAACCAGGCCGTGGCACGGATGAAGTCGAAGTCGACGATGAACGCCGTCCGGTTGAACTGCTGATGGACCCAGCCAGGTCCCCGGGTGAGGACACTCGCAACCGAGGCGACGATGAGCGCGATCAGGGCGGTGATGGCGACGAGAAGATTGAGCAGCATCCAGATCCGCATGACCCGCCAGCGGACCGACGGTTCGAATGCCACGGCGTCAGCGGCCGCCTCGGAGACGCTGCGCCGCAACGCACGGGGGCCCCTGATGCGGGCTCGGAGTGCGCTCAGGAACAACCCTGCCGCCTGCAGGACGGGGTTGGCCCCCTCGCTCCGGAAGGAGGCTGCCGTCGTGGAGGCGTCGACTCCGTAGTGTTCCCGCCACCAGGCCGGATGGCAGCGCAACGCTGCCCGGACCAGCGGCGACGGGATCTCGGGGTCGTCAGACACCGGCGAGTGGGAACTGCAGGCGGGCCCGTCCGGCGGCGGACACCCGCTCCAGGCTCTGGATCTGCTCGCGCATGACCTTCTCGCCGGCAGCGGTGATCCGGAAGGGCCGGCGGCGGTCCTCCTCGGGGAGCGCCTCGATGAGGCCCCGGTTCTCGAGCCGGTTGAGGATCCCGTAGAGGGTCCCCGCCCCCAGCGAGATCCCGGCGTACTCCCGGATGTCGAGGATCAGCGCCCAGCCGTGCTTGGGGCCGCTGGCCAGGCTGGTCAGGATCAGGAGGGAGGAGTCCCCGAACGGACCGACCGACCGGGTGTTCCGTCGCGTCACCATGCCGACCGCCTCCCTGCCAGCTACTCGTTAACTCGTTATATCAGAGTTCATAGTAGTGGCCGAGGGCGGCCCGCGCTCAGCGGGTACCGTGGAGTGAGGGTTCCGCAGGAGTGACCCACGATGTGTCGGCCCCCGGTCCGGGACCGGCGTCGGAAGCTCCCGCCATCCCAACACCCATCCCAACATTCGGGTCCCGGCCCGTCGCCGAGGATGGCCGGCGGTTCCAGGCGACCAGACCGACAGCCGTTCTGACCAGCCGGAATGCGACCGGGAGCCACGCCCGACCCCGGCCGGCGGCGGCCCTTCGCTCCTTTGTAATCGTCAGGTCGTGGGTTCGAGTCCCACCACCGGCCCTGCCTGCCTGTCGTTGCTGTTCCCAACCGACCACCGGCCCTGACGGCCGAGTGGTCCGCTCCGGGCGGGGCGGCGCAGCTGGACACCGTCGACCCGCACAGTCCGTTGACCTTGAAGGTCAGGGGCTGGAAGACGATGACCGGGGCGCCCAGGTCGAACTGGATGTCGTCCTGGGACACCAGGGGGATGTCTCGGGGGTTCCCGGACACCTGCTTCCCGTTCACAAAGGCCACCACCGGGCCCTTCGCTGGGCCGACCTGGTCGGGCCCGAGCGGCTGCTGCCAGATGTCGAAGAATTGACCGAGGGTGAAGGTGGCCTGGGTGGGGGCCTCCACGTGGATGATGCCGTCGTCGGCGTGGACGTGGAGCCAGTACAGGCAACCCGTGACGCCGTTGTCCACGAACAGCCCCTGGGACATATGCTCGTCGAGCACAGGGCCGGCGATGCCGGCCCCGGCCGGCAGGCGCCGTTGCTGGCCGTTCACATAGATGGCCAGGTGGATGTGGACGTGGTAGCCGGCGACCTGTTGCATGGAGGTCCGGCAGGTGATGCCGTCCACCGGCGCCCCGGTCGCCGTGGTCGAAGCCGGAGCCAGGTCGTGAACGTTCTGGAGCGGGACTCCCTCCGGCCGAGGACAACCGGCGCCTTCCCTCCGCTAGAGCCACCACCAGGGTGGTGACGAGCGCGGCTACCACCACCAGGCCCAGCGCCCCCAGGAACCAGCGCCGGCGTCCGAATCCCCCGACGGTCCCTTCCTCCTCCCACTCCCCGTCCCGTCCTCGTCCCAGACCGCATCGCCCTCGTTTTCCCCGTCCCAGGTCGACTGGCCGTCATCGGGGCCGGCGTCCTCGCCCAGCGCCTCTTCGTCCCCGGCGCGGTCGCCGCCGTCGGTCTGCTCCTCGGGGTCGCCGGTCGGCGTCTCCGACATCGGGGATTCCATTCGTCGTCGGATCGGAATGTCGGGGCAGGTTATCCAGCCGGCCCGCCCCATCGCCGGTCACCCCGGACGCCGCAGCGGCCCGTGGCCGTCAGCTGATCGACGAGACGACCGCAGCCGCCTGCTCGTCGCCCTCTGTGACCGGTAGCAAACCGGGAGGGCGGGCAAGGTCGGATGAGCAGGTCCAAGCCACCACCAGGCGCTCTCCCATCCGCAGGCGATACCGCTCTCTCTTCTGTTATCCCTCCGCCGTGGATCCTGTTGCGAACCCCTACTCGCCGGGGGCGGGGCTGCGTCCACCGGAGTTGGTCGGCCGGGACCCGACATCGTCGCCTCCGAGACGCTCCGGGCCCGGGCCGAAACCGGGCGGCCCTCTCAGGGGCTCATCCTGACGACTCGGCTGGGTGGGCGAGACCGTGCTCCTCGCGTCGACGCCGACCAGTGGTCGGCCAACTCCGATAGTCAAGCCAGGCTCGATGACCTGGCGACCTGGGGAAGGCTCATCGGAGGTCTCGGCATCGCCGGAGACACGACCGTCGTGCTCTACCTCGGTGGTTCCGACTGGCAAGACGACCCCAGCTCGCCGATCCAGCAGTAGCCGTGTCCGCCGGCCGACCTCGGCTCAGCTGGCCCCGGTCGCCACTCCCCCGGCCCGCCGACGCCAGAGCTCGTAGCAGGCCACGGCCCCGGCGGCGGCGACGTTGAGGGAGGAGAGCCGGCCCTCCTGGGGGAGGGAGGCGAGGACGGTGCAGCGCTTCTGGGTGAGGAGGGCCAGGCCCTTCCCCTCGGCCCCCATGACGAGGGCCAGCGGGCCCCGGACCTCGTCGCCGAGGTCGAAGAAGGAGGCCTCGGCCCCACCGTCGAGGCCGACGGTGTGGACACCGAGCTCCCGCATCCGCTTGAGGGCGGCCGGGATGCCGGCCACGACGGCGATGGGGAGGTGCTCGATGGCCCCGGCCGCCACCTTGGCCACCGTCGGGGTGACGTGGGCGGCCCGGTGCCGGGGGAGGACGACGCCGGTGACCCCGGCCGACTCGGCCGTCCGGAGGAGGGACCCGACGTTGTGGGGGTCGGTGACCCCGTCGAGCACCAGGAGGAAAGGGGTCTTCCCCCCCCGGCCCCGGCAGAGCTGGTCGAGCTCGGCCTCCTCGAGAGGCTCGGCCAGGGCCAGGACCCCCTGGGGGGCATCGGTCCTGGCCACCTTGTCGAGCCGGCCCTTGGGGACGAGGACCAGCCGGACCCGGCGCCGGGTGGCGAGCCGTTCGATCTCGTCGAGCTGGGGGGAGGGGTCGAGGCCGTCGGCCACCCAGACCTCCTTCACCTGGCGCCGGCCGGCGGCGAGGAGCTCCCGGACGGCGTGGCGGCCCTCGATCTGCTCCCCTCCGACCCCGAGGCGGTCCCGGTCCGACTCCCGGCTCCTCGGCCCCGCCGTCCGGTTGTCGGGCCGGCCTCCCGCTCCCCGGGTCCCTCCGGTGGCGGCCTGGCCTCGACCGGGGGCCGCCCGCCGGGGCGCCCCCGCTGCCGGTCGGCCCGGCCGCTCACCCCGTCCTCCGCCCGCCCCGG
>PLZB01000065.1 GCA_003151955.1 Acidimicrobiaceae bacterium | reverse complement strand
GTGGGACTGGCCCTGTCCCTGCCCCCGTGGGGGATCTGGATCCTGGCCTTCCCTTCGGCCGGGCTGCTCTGGTGGCGCCTGGGTGGCCTCCGCCCCCGGACCCGGCTCTGGGCAGGGTGGCTTGCCGGTCTGGGGTGCTACATCCCCGGGCTGGGATGGATCCGGTCGTTCACCGTGCCCGGGGCCATCGTGCTCATCGTGGTCGAGTCCCTCTTCATCGCCGTGGCCTGTCTGATGGTGCCCGCCTTCTCCAACCTGGCCCGCGCCCTGGTCTTCCCGGCGGCCATGACGTTGGCCGAGGCGGTCCGGATGACGTGGCCGTTCGGGGGCCTGCCCATCGGCGGGGTCTTCTTGGGCCAGGCCGACGGCCCCCTGCTGGGCATCGCCCGGCTGGGAGGCCCGCTGGCGCTCACCGGCGCCGTCTACCTGGGTGGGGTGGCGGTGGCCGCACTGGCCCTGGCCGCTTGGGCTGCCTGGCCCGCCTGGGCCGACGTGGGGCTCTGGGGGTGGCACCGGGGCAGAGGCAACCACCGCCACCACGCCCCGAAGGACATCACCCGGCTGGCCACCCTGGGCCTGGCGGGCAGCATCGCAATGGTGGCGCTGGTGACCGCGGCGGTGGTTGGCGACCACGCGCCCGATGGCGGTCCGTCGCTGGGCGCCATCACCACCGCCGCGGTCCAGGGCGGAGGAGAGCGAGGGTTCAGGAAGTCGCAGATCGACCCGGCAGTGGTGCTAGCCGCCCAGCAGTCGGCCACCCGCCGCATGCAGCAGCTCGACCACGGGCACGCCCCGCAACTGGTCCTGTGGCCCGAGGATGTGGTGTCGCTCGACACCGCCATCGACGGGACGGCCGAAGAGCGGTCGCTCTCGAACCTGGCCCGGAGCCTCCACACCACGCTGGTGGTCGGCGTCACCGAGACGGTGTCCTCCACCGCCTTCCGCAACGAGCTGGTGGCGTGGGGACCCGAGGGGGCGCTGGTGGCACGGTACGAGAAGGTCCACCGGGTGCCGTTTGGGGAGTACGTCCCCGACCGGGGCTTCTTCCTCAACTTCGCCGACCTCTCCGCCGTCCCCGTCGACGCCGTCCCCGGCCACGGCACCGGCGTCCTCGTCACCCCGGCCGGCCGGCTCGGGACCATGATCTCCTACGAGGTCTTCTTCGCCGACCGGGGCCGGATCCCCACCCGGGCCGGGGCCGACCTCCTCCTCGTCCCCACCAACACCTCCTCCTACTCCACCGGACAGGTCCCCACCCAGGAGATCGCCGCGGCCCGGCTCCAGGCCGTGGCCGAGGGCCGCGACCTCGTCCAGGCCGCCCCCACCGGATACAGCGCCGTCGTCGACCACCGGGGCCACGTCCTGGCCCGGACCGATCTCGGCCGCCGGGAGGTCCTCGTGGCCGACGTCTCCCGGCGGACCGGCGTTACCCTCTACGAGCGCTACGGGGACCTCCCCGTCCTCCTGGCAGCCCTGGCCGCCCTGGTCCTGGGCTGGCTCCTCGAGCTGGTCGGGACCGATCCCGACGCCCGGGAGCTGACCGAGGCCACCGCCCATCGCCGCCGGCTCCGCCACCAGGAAACCGAGGCCCGGGGCTGGGCCGTCCGCCGGGGCGGGCCGCCGGCCCGTTGAGCACGGGAAGCCCGGTGCCGCCGGCCCGACTGCGAACTCAGACCCGGGCCTCCGCCGGGTCGTTCCGAGCTCCAGACCTCGCCTCGGCCGGCGGACTGGGCGGGTCGAGCGAGATCGTTCCGGCCAGGACCTCCCGCTTCCAGGACTCGTGTTCGTCGTGGCGCTGGACGAATTCGGGCATGACCTCGTCGGCGAAGAGCTCGAGGCTGGCGCAGATGTCGGCGTGGGCGTTGCGCCCGGCCTGGTTCAGGAGGATGACCTGGTCGACGTGGGACGCCTCGAACTTCCGCAGCTTGGCCCGGATCGTCTCCGGCGAGCCGATGAGCCCCCCGGCGTGCATCCGCTCTCCTTCCGGGGTGTGCCGGAACGCCTGGTACTCCTTCCACAGATCCACCGCCCCGGGCTCCCCCGGCGGCTGGGTGGCGTAGAACCGGAGGGCGAAGGCGAAGAAGGTCCACCCGTCGGCCTTCACGTGGGCCTCCTCGTCGGTGGGGCAGCACATGAACCCTGAGACCACGGCGATGTTGGGGTTGGTCACGTAGTCGGCCAGCCTCGCCAGTCGGGTCAGGTAGGCGTCGTAGTAGGCGGCCACCCAGGTGTGGGCCTCGTCGGCACTGACGAATTGGAACCCCAGTGCCCCCATCCCCCACGCCCCGGCCGCCTCGATGGTGTCCCGCCGACTGCAGGCCACCCAGAGCGGGGGGTGGGGCTTCTGCATCGGCTTGGGCAGCACGTTTCGCAGGGGGAAGTCGAAATGGGGGCCGTGGTACTCGACCCCGCCGTCGCCGAACATCGGGATCAGGGCCCGGACGGCGTCCTCCCACACCTCCCGCTTCTCCCGGAACCGCCGTCCGAAGGGGTGCAGCTCGAGAGGGGTCGAGCCCTCCCCGAGGCCGAGCTCGACACGGCCGTTCGAGACCAGGTCCAGCGTCGACACCCGCTCGGCCACCCGGGCCGGGTGGTTCGTCGGCAGCTGGATGACGCCGTGTCCGAGACGGATCCGGGACGTCCGCTGGCTGGCCGCTCCCAGGAAGACCTCCGGAGCCGACGAGTGGGAGTACTCCTCCAGGAAATGGTGCTCGACCTCCCAGGCGCAGTAGTAGCCCAACCGGTCGGCCAGCTCGATCTGGTCGAGCGACTCCTGCAACAACCGGTGCTCGCTGTCGGCCTTCCAGGGCCTCGGCAGCTGGTGCTCGTAGAAGATCCCGAACCTCATGACGTTGCTCCCTCCATGATCCCGCGCTCCAACACGTCTCGGACCGCCCTCTTCCGGCGGGCCACCTGCTCGGGGTCGAACAGCGACCCCCCCACCACCCCGTCGCCGAACCGGCCCGTCGCCAGCGGGTGGACGACGGCCCCGATGACGGTCAGCAGCAGATGTCCCGTGCTGGTGCGACGGAACTCCCCTGTGTCCATCCCCTCCTGCAGCAGCCGGACCACCGTGACCCCGATCCTGTCGAGGGCGTCGGCCGCCTCCTTCCCCTCGGCCAGCCCGGCCGGCAGCTCGCTGTCCTCGACCAGGACCCGGATGAGCAGCCTCGGGTACGTTCGGTTCGAGGCCAGCACGTCGACGGCCGTGTCGGTCAGCCGCTCCAACCGGGCCGTCGGTGACCCCCCCTGGGCCAGGGTCCGGACCAGGGCCTCGTCGAGGGTCGTGAGTACCCGGGCCATCACGGCGCAGTAGAGCTGGGCCTTGCTCGGAAAGTGGTGGAAGAGCGACGCCTTCCCCAGGCCAGCCACCTCGGCCACCTCGGCCAGGCCGACGCCCCCGTAGCCACGGCGGGCGAACAGCTCCTCGGCGGCATCGAGGAGCCGCTCCCGGGACGGGGCCGCCGTCTCCGCCCCCTGCTCCGCCCTCTCGACTCCCGGTTCCCGTCCCATCGGTCGAATATACCCGACCGATCGGTCGAACGCAAGCCGTCTCCGGCCCCGGGGAGAGGTTTCCGAGCGCCGGCCGCCGCCTCAGTCGTAGTAGCCGGAGTGGATGTAGATGCAGGGGACCCCTTCGGAGTGGAACATGTCCCGGTTCCGGGGATCGTCCTCGAAGGCCAGCCGGAGGTCGAGGCCACGGTCCCGGAGCTGGGCCACCGAGGCCCGCTTGAAGTGGGAGACCTGGGAGTAGTCCCCCCGGTCCCGCATGACGAGGAGGTCCCACCGGAGTCCGTTGTGGGCCAACCAGGAAAGGGTCTGGGGCTGGACCCGCAGCGGCCGCCCGGTGAGGAGCACGATCCGCAGTCCCGGGTCGAGGAGCCCGAGGAGCCGGGCCACCTCCTCCACCAGGGGGTCCTCACCGCAGGCCTCGAAGAAGGCATCCCAGTCCCGCCGGCCCCACTCGATGAAGTGCTGCCGTCCCTCGGCGTCGGAGAGGACCCCGTCGATGTCGAAGACCACCGTCGGGCCCGGCTCGACCGGCCCGCGGCGCCACTGCCAGTTGACCGGCGTCCCCCCGGCGTCGACGGCCTCCACCGGGCTCACTCCTCGGTGGGGGACGCCGTCGAGAGCCGCCGGATCTCCTCCACCACCTTGGGGTCGGCCAGCGTCGTCGTGTCCCCCAGGGCCCGACCCTCGGCCACGTCCCGGAGCAGCCGCCGCATGATCTTCCCCGACCGGGTCTTGGGGAGCTCGTCGGTGAAGACGACCGTCCGGGGCCGGGCGATCGCCCCGATGTGCCGGGAGACATGGGCCCGGAGCTCCTCCCCCCGCTCCGGGGAGGGATCCTCCCCCGACCGGAGCGTCACGAAGGCCACGATGGCCTGCCCGGTGGTGTCGTCCCGGGCCCCCACCACGGCCGCCTCGGCCACCGAGGCGTGATTGACGAGGGACGACTCCACCTCGGTGGTCGAGATCCGGTGGCCCGACACGTTCATGACGTCGTCGACCCGGCCGAGCAGCCAGAGGTAGCCCTCGGGGTCGACCTTGGCCCCGTCCCCGGCGAAGTACCGGCCTTCGAACCGGCTCCAGTAGGTCTCCCGGTACCGCTCCGGGTCCCCGTAGATGCCCCGGAGCATCGACGGCCAGGGTCGGGTCAGGGTCAGGTAGCCGCCGCCCTCCTCGACCTTCTCCCCGGCGTCGTCGACGACCTCGGCCGAGATCCCCGGCAGGGCGAAGGTGGCCGATCCCGGCTTACAGGCCGTGATCCCCGGCAGGGGCGAGATGAGGATGGCCCCCGTCTCGGTCTGCCACCAGGTGTCGACCACCGGGCACCGCTCCCCCCCGATATGGGCCCGGTACCACATCCAGGCCTCCGGGTTGATGGGCTCCCCCACCGATCCGAGCAGCCGCAGCGAGGAGAGGTCGTGGCGCTCGGGGAACTCCGTCCCCCACTTCATGAAGGTCCGGATGGCGGTGGGGGCGCAGTAGAGGATGGTGACCCCGTAGGTCTCGATGATGTCCCACCACCGGTCCTTGTCAGGAAAGTCCGGAGTCCCCTCGTACATCACGCTGGTGGCCCCGTTGGCCAGGGGCCCGTAGACGATGTAGCTATGGCCGGTGACCCAGCCGATGTCCGCCGCGCACCAGTAGACGTCGGTGTCGGCCCGGAGGTCGAAGACGGTCCGATGGGTGAAGGCCACCTGGGTCAGATAGCCCCCGGTGGTGTGCATGATCCCCTTGGGCTTGGCCGTCGTCCCCGAGGTGTAGAGGAGGTAGAGGAGGTCCTCGGCCTCCATCGCCTCCGCCGGGCAGTCCGGTCCGGCCCCGGCCATGAGCTCGTCCCACCAGTGGTCCCGGCCCTCGACCATGGTCGTGGGCCCCCCCGCCTCCCCCGTCCGGCGGGCCACCACCACGTGCTCGATGGAGGGCGTCCCCTCCACGGCGACGTCGGCGTTGCCCTTGAGCGCCACCGCCTGCCCCCGCCGCCAGCCCCCGTCGGCGGTGACGAGGACCCTGGCCTCGGCGTCGTTGATCCGGTCCCGCAGCGCGTCGGGGGAGAACCCCCCGAAGACGACCGAGTGGGCCGCCCCGATCCGGGTGCAGGCCAGCATGGCCACGGGCAGCTCCGGGATCATCGGCATGTAGATCGCCACCCGGTCCCCCCGGACCACCCCGAGGCCCTTCAGGACGTTGGCGAACCGCTCCACCTCGGCCAGGAGCTCCCGGTAGGTGACCGTCCTCGTGTCCCCCGGCTCCCCCACCCAGTGGAAGGCCACCCGCTCCCCGAGCCCGGCGGCGACATGACGGTCGAGGCAGTTGTGGGAGACGTTCAGCTTCCCCCCCGAGAACCACCGGGCGAACGGGAGGTCCCACTCCAGGACCGTCTCCCAGGGCTCGAACCAGTCCAGGCCGGCGGCCTGCTCGGCCCAGAACCCCTCCCAGTCGGCCTCGGCCCGCTCGAAGAGGGACCGGTCGCCGACGACCGCCCCGGCCCGGAACTCCTCCGAGGGCTCGAAGACCCGCTCCTCGAGGTAGTAGTTCTCGATGGCCGGACCGCCCCCGCCCTCGCTGCCGTTCGCCATCGGGCCTCCCCTCTCCATCGGACCTGGTCGGGCCGGTCCCGGGCCCGACTCCTCGGCGGCCGAGCCTACCAATGATGGTGTTTGAG
>PLZB01000107.1 GCA_003151955.1 Acidimicrobiaceae bacterium | reverse complement strand
GGCGTGGCCGCCATCGCCACCACCGGTCCGTGGAGTCTCAGCCCGGCGGCCGAGCCGTCGGCGGGGGCGTTGCCGACGCCGTAGACGGCGCCGTCCGCGGCAGCCAGCCAGTACCCGACCGGCACCGGGGGCAGCGGGGCCGAAGCCGGCGCCTCCGCCACCGCCACCCGGGGGGCCACGGGGGCCGTCCCCGGAGCGAACCCGCCGAGCGCGACGGCCAGGGCCATCGCCCCCACCACGGCCGCCACCTCGGACCGCCCCAGACCGAACCGGACCCGAACCCCAGACGCGGTCACTGTGGACCCCCCAAAGCCGGCTCACCTACCAGGTGCCGGCCACACCCCCCGCCGAACCCTTAACGGGCCCGTTGCGGATCAGCCTAGATCCCACTTCGGAGCTCCTCCCAGCGCCGAGTAGCCTGGAACGGCCATGAACACACGCGATGACCTCCGAAATGTGGCGATCGTCGCCCACGTCGACCACGGCAAGACGACGCTCGTCGACGCCATGCTCCGCCAGACCGGGGCCTTCCGGCTCAACGCCGAGGTCACCGACCGGGTCATGGACTCGAACGACCTCGAGCGCGAGAAGGGCATCACCATCCTGGCCAAGCACACCTCGGTCGTCTACGAGGGCGTGAGGATCACCATCGTCGACACCCCCGGCCACGCCGACTTCGGTGGGGAAGTGGAGCGGGGCCTCACCATGGTGGACGGGGTCCTCCTCCTCGTCGACGCCTCCGAGGGACCCCTCCCCCAGACCCGGTTCGTCCTCCGCAAGGCGCTGCGGGCCCGGCTCCCGGTCGTGGTCGTCATCAACAAGGTGGACCGGGCCGACGCCCGCATCGACGAGGTCGTCCACGACGTCGAGGAGCTCTTCCTGGACCTCGACGCCGACGAGCACCAGATCGGCTTCCCCGTCCTCTACGCCAACGCCCGGGCCGGCTGGGCCATGAACGAGCAGGGGGTCGAGGGCACCGACCTGAAGCCCCTCTTCGACGCCATCCTGGCCTCCGTCCCGGCCCCCGTCTACGACCCCGACCTGCCCCTCCAGGCCCTTGTCACCAACCTCGACGCCTCGGCCTATGTCGGCCGGCTGGCCGTCTGCCGGGTCCGCCAGGGCACCCTTCGCAAGGGGGAGACGGTGGCCTGGTGCCGGGTCGACGGGACCGTCGAGAAGACCAAGATCACCGAGCTCTACGCCACCCGGGCCCTGGAACGGGTCGATGTCGACGAGGCCGGCCCCGGGGAGATCGTGGCCGTGGCCGGCATGGCCGAGATCACCATCGGGGAGACCCTGGCCGACGCCGACGACACCCGTCCCCTGCCCGCCATCATCATCGACGAGCCCAGCCTGGGGATGACCATCGGGATCAACACCTCCCCCCTGTCGGGAACCGAGGGCAAGAAGGTCACGGCCCGCCTGGTGAAGAGTCGGCTCGACTCCGAGCTGATCGGGAACGTCTCGCTCAAGGTCAACATCACCGAGCGACCTGACACCTGGGAGGTCCAGGGCCGGGGCGAGCTCCAACTGGCCATCCTGGTCGAGACCATGCGACGGGAAGGCTTCGAGCTCACGGTGGGCAAGCCCCAGGTCGTCGTCCGCGACATCGACGGGAAGCGCCACGAGCCGATGGAGCGGGTCTCCATCGACGTGCCCGACGACTACCTCGGCGTCGTCACCCAGCTCCTCGCCCTCCGCAAGGGGAAGCTGGTCGAGATGGTGAACCACGGCAGCGGCTGGGTCCGGATGGACTACCGGGTGCCGGCCCGCGGCCTCGTCGGCTTCCGGACCGAGTTCCTGACCGAGACCCGCGGCACCGGCGTCCTCCACCACGTCTTCGACGGCTGGGAACCCTGGCACGGGGAGCTCCGGACCCGCCGCAACGGGTCGATGGTGGCCGACCGCCGGGGCCCGACCACCACCTACGCCCTGATGAGCCTCCAGGAGCGCGGGACGATGCTCCTCGGTCCCGGGGTCGAGGTCTACGAGGGGATGATCGTGGGCGAGAACGCCCGGGCCGACGAGATGGACGTGAACCCGACCAAGGAGAAGAAGCTGACCAACGTCCGCTCCTCCACCGCCGACGAGCTCGAGCGGCTCACCCCCCACCTCCACCTCTCCCTCGAGCAGGCCCTCGAATTCATCACCGAGGACGAGTGTGTGGAGGTGACCCCCCAGGCAGTCCGCCTCCGCAAGGTGATCCTCGACCAGGCCATCCGGGGCCGCCAGCGCAGCCGGGCCCGCCGCGACCAACCCTGACTACCCGGGTTCGGCCGACACCGCCGGTGGTCGCCCGGGACCAAATTCCACCCTTTCGCCACCGTCCGTCGCCGTTGTGAGCTGATTGCTCCACTCCGGGGCTCGACCGACCGATGAGGATCGTGGTGGTTCTCACCGTCCGGGTACCGGACCCTGGGCCACCGGACCTACGGTCGTCAAGGAGGCGACCCGGAGCCCGAGGTGGTGGGTGCATGGCCGTCTGCGAGGGATGCCTGGTGTTGCACCGGGACGGAGTTGTGGCCTTCTGCAGCGAGGAGCTCGACGGCCGGACCTGCGCCGGCTACGGCCACCGGCACCTGGCCGGTCTCATGTCCTGTCGGGTCGAACCCCGGGTCGTCCGGTGCCGGCGCTGTCAGCAGGCCATGCAGTTCCGGCTGATCATCGCCCCTGCCTACGTCCCCGAGCGGGAGCTCGTCGCCGTCAATTGACGGGGGCTCAGCGCCTCCGGGCCGTGCCCGGCTCCTGGACCGGCATCCGCTGGGGGAGAAGGACCGGATAGGGCGCCATCGGGACATCGAGATCGATGAGCTGGAGGGCCTTGCACTCGGCCGTGACCACCGGGTCCGGCTCGGGGGTGTCGGGCAGCGCCGGCGTCGAGATGTCGGCGCGGGCCGTGCTCAACGTGGCCGTGAGGTCGCCGGTGTTCTGACGGCGCCACGCCGAGAGGTTCGGGACCTGGACCCCGAACCGGGTCTCGAGGAAGCGGAGCTGGGAGGTGTGGTCGAACACGTCGGAGCAGACGTAGCCACCCCGGCTGAAGGGGGAGACCACCAGCATCGGGACCCGCATCCCCAGGCCGATCGGCCCGGCCACCCCGCCGGCCTCGGCCGGCAGGGGCGACACCGTCACGTACTCCCCGGGGGTCCCGGGGGGAGGGGTCGGTGGGGAGACATGGTCGAAGAACCCGTCGTTCTCGTCGTAGGTGACGAAGAGGACCGTCTTGGCCCAGACGGCCGGGTTCGAGATCAAGCTGGAGAGGACCTGGTGGGTGAAGTTCTCCCCCCGGGCCGGGGGAGCCGGGGGGTGCTCGTCGTAGCCGACCGGCGGGACGATCCAGGAGACCGCCGGCAGGGTCCCGGCGGCCACGTCGGCGGCGAAGTCGTTCGGGTAGGTCGGCCCGAACGCCTTCTGGTACATGGGGGAGGCCGGGTCGGAGCAGGAGGCGAAGTACAGCATGATGTTGTCCGACACGCCGACGGCGTAGGGACCGGGCTGGTAGAGGGAACCGGGGGGGTTGTAGACCTTCCACGACACCCCGGCCTGCTCGAGCCGGTCCGGCATCGACGGCCAGCGCGCGCTGAACTGGAGGGACTGGGACGAGCCGGTGACGAGCACCGGGCCGCCGGCCTTGCCGTCCGGGTCGTTGGTCCCGGACAGGGCGAAGAGCCGGTTGGGGTGGGTCGGGCCCATCACCGAGCAGTGGTAGTTGTCGCAGATGGTGAAGGCGTCGGCCAGGGCGTAGTAGAAGGGGAGATCGGCCCGGGTGTAGTAGCCCATGGTCAGGATCCCGTTGCCGGGACCCTCGCCGTCGGTCGAGGTGTGGGTGGCCACCCACCGGTCCATCCTCCCGCCGTTCCAGCAGGCGTGCTGGGTCGGCCACTGGTGGGAGAGGTCGTTGGTGCACTCGGCGGTCTGGGACCCGGTGTCGAGGTGGAAGGGCAGGAGGATCCCATCGGTGGCCGACCCTCCCGGCCAGGACTGGGCGAATGCCCCCAGCGACCCGGCCGGATGGTCGTCGAAGCCCCGGACCCCCCGGTAGGAGCCGAAGTAGTGGTCGAAGGACCGGTTCTCCAAGGTCAGGTAGACGACGTGCTCGACGGCCCCGATGTCGGACCCGGCCGGCGCCGTCCGGGCCGCCTTCCCGGCCGACCCACAGGCGGCCATGGCCAGGCCGGCCGCGCCGGTGAGTCCCGCCGAGAGGAGATCACGCCGGGACAGTGGGGTCTTCATGCTCGCAGTCTGCCACTGGCCAGTCACGTTTCGTGGCCGCAAAGCAGACCGGCGTCAGCCTCCCTCGGCGGGGGAACCAGCTCCGGCCCCCTCGATCTCGGAGATGGGGACCGAAGGGGAGCCGTCCCCTGCCCCCTCGTCCTGCGGTTCCACCACGACCGCCTCGCCGTCTCCCCGGACCAGATGGAGCGAGGGCGGTGCCGATCCCCCCGACGGCGGAGGCGGAGGGGGGACGTACCCGGCCACGCCCAGGGTCACCGTAATCACCGTGCCCCCGCTCGCTCCCCGGGCCACCTCCACCACGCCCCGGCCGAGCTCGGCGAACAGCCGCATGGTGGCCCGGCTCGTCTCCTCGAGCTCCCCCACACCGCCGGGCCCCTCGTCGGCGTCACCGGCCCAGCTCCCGTCATCGCTGACGCTCACCGTCAGGTGCCTGCCGTCGGGAACCGACAGGTCCACGACGACTGAATGGGCCGTCCCCCGGCGGAACACACTGCCGAGGGCCTCCTGGGCGATCCGATAGACGATCGTCTTCGTGGTCCAGTCGAGGTCCAGGTCGGGGTCGATGTGAACCTCGAGCGCCGGTGCCGGCCGGTCGCCGTAGAGGGCGGAAAGGGCGGCCGAGATGGCCGTGGTCAGGCTCTCCTCCTCCAGCACCGGCGGTTGGATGGCCGTCATCAACCGGCGGAGGGATTCGGCCCGGGCCGCCACGTCGGCCCGGACACCGTCGACGGCACGGACCAGCTCCTTGGCCGTCTCGGGGGGGAGCGACCCGTAGGAGGCCTGCATCATGGAACCCAGCGTGGCCAGGGAACCCACGGCCAGGTCGTGGAGTTGGGCCGCCATCCGGTGCCGGTCGTCCTCGACGGCCCGGACCAGGTTGGCGAGGAGCAGGCCCCGTTCACCCGCCACCCGCTCCAGCTGCTGGTGCAGTCGTCGGGTCTCGGCCACGGTGAAGACGTGGCGGGTGGTGGCCAGGAGGACGAGAGCCCCCAGCGCCCCGAGGCAGAGCGGGACGATCCAGGGATGCGTGAACCGGAGCGTGACCGCCTCGACGATGGTGGCCGGGACGCCGATCCCGACCAGGATCGGGATGCCGCTCGATCCCCGGACCTGGGCCTGGGGGCTGAGCCGGTCGAGCCCGGCCGGGATCTTCCGGCGGGCGTTCACGGGCAGGAGCATGAGCAGCGCCATGCTGAGCGCGTGGACGGCGATCACGGGTGCGCCCGCCAGCCGGAAGCCCGTGATCCCCTGGCCGACCTGGAGCCAGGAGTTGGCGGAGCCGACCACGGCCGCCGTGAGCCCGAGCCACTCGTTGCGGCGGTCGTCAGCGGGGAGGCGGGCCACGAGCATGGCCGAACCGCCCGCCACGGCCGCCATGGCCACCGCAGCGATGACCGAGGGCAGGGAGAACCACGGATCCTTGGCCCGGGCCAGGCCCGGGATCACGACGAAGAGAAGGGGGGCCTCGACCGTCACGATGCCGATGAGGAGGTCCAGGATGTCGATGGTGATGGCCCGGTTCCCCGACTTGTCCTGGACCAGCCCTCCGATGGCGACACTCCAGACCACCGTGATGATGCCGATGAGACCGAGCCCGATCGGGTACCTCCGCAGGACGTCCGAACCGGTGATCCCCTCGACCAGGACCATGATCCCGAGGGCGTAGGCGACGAGCAGGCCCCCCAGCCAGTAGACCCAGAAATGGCGGTCGTCCCCCACGCTGATCCGGCTGGCCCGGTAGCTGAGCACGATCCCCGGAGTGGTGAAGAGCCCCGCCGTGAGGGGCCAGGCGATCTCGTAGGCCCGGGGGGAGTGGACCCACAGCGCCGTCGCCACCGTGGCCAGGACGACCATGGCGGCCCCGAACACGATGAAGCCCCGGCGGAGCCGGTCCGAGAAGATCAGGGGCGAGTCGGCCCGCGACACCACCTCGTCATGGCCCTGGCTCAGATCCCCGACCCCACTCAGGGTCATGCGAATACGCCCCCCGCGAACGATCGAACGTCCTCCCCAAAGGACGCTCAGATCGTACCAGGAGTCGTGTCCGAATCAGATTCCGAGCCCGAGAGGCTCAGGACCCGAGTTGGGCCAGCCCTCCGATGATGTACCGGGAGGCGGTGGCGACGGTGACCTCCCGGTCGACCTGACCGGCCAGCAGCAGTTCCGCCGTGGCCAGGAGGAGCCCGACTGTCCCCGACGTGGCCGCCAGCAGGACGGGCCCGGGCGCGCCCGAGCTCGCCAGCGGCGAGATAAGCTCGGTGGCCAGCTGCACCTGGGCCTCCACAGCCCGCCGGATGATCCTCGGCTCGCCCGATCCCCACGGCTCACGGAAGAGCAGCCGGAATGCGTCGGGGTTCCGCTCCAGGAACGACATGAAGGTGTCGACCAGGCCCTCGATCTTCCGGTTGACCCCGAACGGAACGGCGAGGGCGGCCCGGGTCTCGGCCATCAGCTCGGTGAGGACGTCGTCCATCACGGCCACCAGGAGCTCGGGACGACCATCGGGGAAGTAGTGGTAGAGGAGCGTCTTGGAGACCTGGCCCCGCTCGGCGATCTCGGCCAGCCCCGTCGCCGCGTATCCCCGCTCGGCGAAGACTTCCCGGGCCACCGTCCTGATCAGCGTCTTGCGTGCCTCGGGCGCCATCCGCACCCGGGTCTCAGCTGTCTGGGCCATCCTCCCCCTCCTCCATTTCCGCCTCGTGGTGGAGCCCAACCCCGGGTCCGGTCACCCGATTGGGTCCTGGCTACTGACGCGTCAGTCTATAACTCGGCCCGCCCCGGAGGCGACTTAAGTCCCAATCTGGAAATCTCGACCCATCGTTGGAGGTGCCTCCGGTTGGAATCGCTCTTGACGATTACTGACACGACAGTAAATAATAGGCACCGGGGTTGGAACAGTGCAATCCTTCAGCAGGACGAGCCTGACACCCAGGACTCAACCTCGCGGGGTGCTCTGACGAAGAGAAGGTGACGGGGGGCCGATCCATGTCCGATCGCACGCGGTTTGACCGCGTCTGGGGTTACACACCACTCAATGCACTGCACGCCGGGGTTGCCGTCGCGGTCACCCGCGGCGGGGGGCTCGGCTTCGTCGAGCTCGGGGGGGACGTCGACGCCGCTCGCGCCGTCCTCGAACAGGTCGCCGCCAAGGTAGGGACCTCCTTCGGTCTCCGGGTCGGTCGCAGCGCGCTCGGGCCCGCCGACCTGGACCTCGGCGACCGGCTCCACACGGTGGTCATCTCCAGCCACACCGACACACTGGCTGCCGACGTGACCCGCTGGCGGGAGTCCGCCGACCGGCTGGTGGTGGAGGTCGTCTCGCCCGACGAGGCCCACACCGCCGTGGACGCCGGGGCCGACGGCCTCGTCGTGGTCGGCTCCGAGAGCGGTGGCCGGATCGGGAACACCGGTTCCTTCGTACTCCTCCAGCAGGTGCTGGGCCTGGTCGACGTGCCCGTCTGGGTCCGGGGCGGCATCGGCCCCAACGCCGCGGCGGCAGCGATCGCCGGTGGTGCATCGGGAGTGGTCCTCGACACCCAGCTGGCCCTGGTGAGGGAATCGGTCCGCCGCCTCGCCCCGGCCCTGGCCTCGGCCATCCGCGCCATGGACGGCAGCGAGACCCGGGTGCTCGCCGGCCACCGCGTCTACCTGCGACCCGACGTCCTGGCCGCCCGGATGGACGAGACGGCGACCCTGGAGGAGGTCGAGGCCCTGCTCGGGGACCGGAGCCTTCAGGACGAGCTGATCTGCGTTGGCCAGGACGGCGCCCTCGCCGGCGATCTGGCCGCCCGGCACAAGACCGCCGGTGGAGTGGTCCAGGCCATGCTCGACGCCGTCCACGCCAACCTCGCCGCCGCCCTCGAGTCCCGGCCCCTGGCACCGGGGGCCACCCTGGCCGCCTCCCATGACCTCATCTATCCGGTGGCCCAGGGTCCGATGACCCGGGTCAGCGACCGGGCCGCCTTCGCCAAGGCCGTCGCCGACGGCGGCGCCCTTCCCTTCCTGGCCCTGGCCCTCCTGAGCGGAGACGAGACCCGAGCGCTGCTGACCGAGACGGCCGAGTTGCTCGGGGACCGGCCCTGGGGGGTCGGCATCCTCGGATTCGTCCCCCCGGAGATCCGTGAAGCCCAGCTCGAGGTGGTCCACGACGTCCGACCCCCGATGGCCCTCATCGCGGGGGGGCGACCCAGCCAGGCCGCCCCCCTCGAGGCCGTCGGCATCCCGACCTTCCTCCATGTCCCCTCACCGGGTCTCCTCTCCCGGTTCGTGAAGGACGGAGCCCGCCGCTTCGTCTTCGAGGGCCGGGAATGCGGTGGTCACGTCGGTCCCCGCTCCAGCTTCCTCCTCTGGGAGCAGCAGATCGCGACGCTCGAGGCCTTCGCCGCCGCCGGTGGCGTCAACGCCAAGGGATCCCTCGAAGGGGTCGAAGTCCTCTTCGCCGGTGGCATCCACGACGAGCGCTCCGCCGCCATGGTGGCGGCCATGGCTGCACCGCTGACCCAGCGCGGAGCAGGGATCGGTGTCCTCATGGGCACCGCCTATCTGTTCACCGAGGAGGTCGTCAGCGGTGGAGCCATCCTCCCCGCCTACCAGCAGATGGCCGTCGACTGCGAGCGGACCGTCCTCCTCGAGACCGCCCCCGGCCACGCCACCCGGTGCGTCGAGAGCGAATACGTCCGGGCCTTCGAGGCCACCCGGCGCCGCCTCGAGGAGCAGGCCGTCCCGGCCCAGGAGCTCTGGATCGAGCTCGAGACCCTCAACCTGGGCCGGCTGCGCCTGGCCTCCAAGGGCCTGACCTACGGCGAGGGCGGTCTCGTCTCGGTCGACGTCGAGACCCAGACCAACGAGGGCATGTACATGATCGGGGACGTGGCCACTATGCGCCACGAGCGGACCACCGTCCGGGATCTCCATGAGCAGGTCACCACGGGGGCAACGGCCTACCTCAAGGACCGGGCCCATGCCCTGGGCGCCGGCGGGGCCCTCCACGTCCGCGAGACCCTGCCCCCGATGGACATCGCCGTCATCGGCATGGCCTGCACCTTCGGCGGGGCGTCGGATGCCGACGAGTTCTGGACCAACATCGTGACCGGTGTCGACTCCATCGTGGAGGTGAGCCCGGAGCGCTGGTCCCCGGACATCTACTTCGACGAGGAGCACCGCCTCGACCTGGCCGGCGTGAAGACCCCGTCGAAGTGGGGCGGGTTCATCGACGGGATCCCCTTCGACGCCCTGGCCTACGGAATTCCCCCCGCATCACTCGCCTCCATCGAGCCGGTCCAGCTCCTCGCCCTCGAGATGGCCGCCCGGGCCATCGCCGACGCCGGCTACGGGGAAAGGAAATTCGACCGGAGCCGAACCGGGGTCATCTTCGGCGCCGAGGCCGGCACCGACCTGGCCAGTGCCTACGGTTTCCGCTCCCTCCTCCCGACCTTCACCGGAGGTGTCCCCGAGTCGCTCGAGGACTTCCTCCCCAAGCTCACCGAGGACAGCTTCGCCGGAATGCTGGCCAACGTCATCGCCGGCCGGATCGCCAACCGGCTCGACCTGGGCGGGATGAACTGCACCGTCGACGCCGCCTGTGCCGCATCCCTGGCCGCCCTCGACGTGGCCTGCAAGGAGCTCCTCGCCGGCGACGCCGACATGATGCTCTGCGGCGGTGCCGACCTCCACAACGGCATCCACGAGTACCTCCTCTTCGGGTCGGTCCACGCGCTCTCGGCCACCGGCCGCAGTCGGGCCTTCGACTCCTCGGCCGACGGGATCGTCCTCGGCGAGGGCGTGGCCTGCGTGGTCCTCAAGCGCCTGGCCGACGCGGTGCGCGACGGCGACCGGGTCTACGCCGTGGTCAAGGCGGTGGCCGGCTCGAGCGACGGTCGCCACCTGGGCCTCACCGCCCCCCGCAAGGAGGGGCAGCGGCTCGCCCTGGACCGGGCCTACGACCGGGCCGGCATCTCCCCCGCCGACGTCGGGCTGGTCGAAGCGCACGGGACCGGCACCGTGGTCGGTGACCGGACCGAGATGGCCACCCTGACCGAGTTCCTGGGGGAGCACGGATCGGACCTCGCGGCCTGCACCATGGGGTCGGTCAAGAGCAACATCGGCCACACCAAGTGCGCGGCGGGGCTGGCCGGGCTCATCAAGGCCTCCCAGGCCGTCTGGAGGGGCGTCCGCCCGCCGACCCTCCACATGAAGAAGCCCAACTCGGCCTACAAGGCCGAGACCTCCCCCTTCCGGTTCGAGGAGGCCGCCCGACCCTGGCTGGCCGACCACCGGATCGCCGGGGTCAGCAGCTTCGGCTTCGGAGGCTCCAACTTCCACGCCGTCCTCGCCTCGTTCGACGGTGACGAGCTCCCCGACCGGGGCATCGACAGATGGCCGGCCGAGCTCTTCCTCTTCCGGGGCACCGACCGGGCCGCGGCCGTGGCCCGGGTCACCGAGCTCCAGGGCTACCTCGCCGCTGCCGGCACCCCGGTCAGGCTCCGCGACCTCGCCGCTACCGTGTCCGGGGGCGCCGCCCCCGTCCAGATCGCCCTCGTGGCCAAGGATCGCGACGACCTCCTGGCCAAGCTGACCGCCGCCCTCGACCCGGCGGCCTCCAGGGTCCGGGGCGTCTTCCAAGCCGACGCCGGCGACCGGCTCGGTGCCGGAGCGGGGGCCGTGGCCTTCTGCTTCCCCGGCCAGGGCAGCCAGCGACCCGGCATGCTCAGCGACCTCTTCGTGACCTTCCCGTCGCTCCGCCGCCATCTCCGGCTGGGCGAGAAGTGGCTCGAGACCCTCATGCCCCCGGCGGCCTTCAGCCCGGAGGGGAAGGCGGCCCAGAAGGCCGCCATCACCGACACCCGGGCCGCCCAGCCGACGCTCGGGATCACCGGCATGGCCATGGCCGACCTCCTCGACCAGGTCGGGGTCCGTCCCGACCTTGCCGCCGGCCACAGCTACGGCGAGCTGGCCGCCCTGGCCGCGGCCGGAGCCATCGGGGAAGCCGACCTCCTGGCCCTGAGCGAGGCCCGGGCCGATGCCATCCTGGCCGCAGCCGGGGACGATCCCGGGACCATGGCCGCCGTCGTGGCCGCTCCCACCGCCGTGGAGGAGGCCCTGGTCGGGGCGGGCGTGGCCGATGTCATCGTGGCCAACCGCAACGCCCCCGACCAGTCCGTCATCAGCGGATCCACCCCGGCAATGGCCCGGGCGGTCGAGGTCCTCTCGGCGGCAGGATTCACCACCAAGGCCCTCCCCGTGGCCTGCGCCTTCCACAGCTCCGTGGTGGCCGGGGCCGAGTCCGCCCTCGCCGCCCATCTGGCCGAGGTCGAGATCCTCCCGACCCGGTTCCCCGTGTGGTCGAACACCCTCGCCGACCTCTATCCCGAGGACCCCGACGGCGTCCGAGCCCTCGTGGCCCGCCAGGTGGCCGAGCCGGTCCGCTGGATGGAGGAGGTCGAAGCCATGCACGCGGCCGGGGCCCGCGTCTTCGTCGAGGTCGGCGCGGGCCGGGTCCTGACCCAGGTCATCGGCAAGATCCTCGGCGACCGCCCCCACGTCGCCGTCTGCACCGACGTGAGCGGCGAGCCCGGTGTCGAGCGCTTCCTCACCGCCCTGGCCGAGCTGGCCGTCCACGGTGTCCCGGTCGACACCACGGTCCTCTTCGCCGACCGGACCGTCACGGTCGACCTCAAGGCCGCCCCGAAGGCCGCCTCGGGTTGGACCGTCAACGGGCACCTCATCCGTTCCGCCGACGGCCGGGTCATCCCCGGAGCCCTCCAGCCCCTCAACGAGGCCCCCCAGATCCAGCTCGGGGTCGGAGCCGGTGTCGGCGAGGTTGTCATGGTGGCCGACCCCGAGAGCACCGAGGCCCTCCGCCACTACCTCGGCGGGATGCGGGAGATGGTCCAGGCCCAGCGCGACGTCATGATCCAGTACTTCGGCGGTGCCATTCCGGCCTCCGTCGACTTCGCCCCGGCACCGGCCCGGCCGGGGACCATCGACGTCCCCGCCCTCGAGAAGGTCGGCGCCAACGGTCACACCGGGGCGGGTTCCCGCAACGGTGCCGTCGCCACCCCGGCTCCGGAGCGGGACACCAGCACCGCGGGCGGGTCCAACGGCGCCAGCGCCCCGGCCGTTGCCCCCCAACCCGCCTTCGACGCCGGCACCCTCCTGGCCGCCGTGGTGGCCGTCGTGGCCGAGCGGACCGGCTACCCGACGGACATGCTCGACCCCGACCAGGACCTCGAGGCCGACCTCTCCATCGACTCCATCAAGCGGATCGAGATCCTCGGAGAGCTGGCCGAACGGGTCGGACTCCCCGTCACCCTCGACGGCGAGGTCGAGGACTCCGCCATCGAGGAACTGGCCCAGGTCAAGACCATGCGCGGCATCGTCGACTGGATCATGGAAGCCCAGGCCGCCCAGCCCCAGCTGGCCGCCGCCGTGGCGACCGCCGGCCCGGCCCCCGTGGCGACAGCTCCGGCCGGCATCGTCCTCGACGCCGGCACCCTCCTGGCCGCCGTGGTGGCCGTCGTGGCCGAGCGGACCGGCTACCCGACGGACATGCTCGACCCCGACCAGGACCTCGAGGCCGACCTCTCCATCGACTCCATCAAGCGGATCGAGATCCTCGGAGAGCTGGCCGAACGGGTCGGACTCCCCGTCACCCTCGACGGCGAGGTCGAGGACTCCGCCATCGAGGAACTGGCCCAGGTCAAGACCATGCGCGGCATCGTCGACTGGATCATGGAAGCCCAGGCCGGCGGAGGAACCGCCCCGGAAGCCGAGACCGGGTCGGTCACCACCGACGCCGGAGGCGGAGCCGGGGCGACAGTCCCTGAACGGGCCCTGCGATTCACGGTGCAACTCGTGGACCTGCCCGGACTCGACACCGGGCCGGCCGTGGCCGAACGACTCCGGGGCCGCCGCTTCCTCATCGTCGACGACGGACGGGGTGTGGCCCTTCACCTGGCCGCCCTCCTCGAGGAACTGGAGGCGACCGCCCAGCTGGTCCCGGCCGGAAGCCCCGCCCCCACCGACCCGTTCGACGGCCTGATCGACCTGACCGCCCTCGCCTCGGCTTCCACCACCACCGCCCTGGACGCCTTTCCGGCCCTGCGCCAGGCCGCCCTGGCCGGAGCCCAGTGGATCGTGGCCGCATCGGCCATGGGGGGCTCGCTGGGACGCGACGAGGACCGGCCGCCGGCTGATGCCGGCCTCCCGGCCGGGGCCGGCATGCCGGGTCTCTGCCGGAGCCTGGCCCATGAGCTCCCGGCGGCCCAGGTCCGCGCCATCGACCTCGACCCCAAGGAGGAGGCTTCCTCCCTGGCCGGCGCCCTCCTCGGCGAGCTCCTCTCCAGCGCTGGGCCCTCGGTCGTCGGTCGGGTCGGGGACCGCCGCACCACCACCGTCGCCGTCCTCGACGACCGGCCCAGGTCGGAGCAGCCTGTCGCCCTCGACGCCGAAGCGGTCATGGTCCTGACGGGCGGGGCCCGAGGCGTGACGGCCCGGATCGCCCAGGGCTTGGCCGACCGCTACCGGGGACGGATCGTCCTGCTCGGGCGAAGCCCGCTGTCGGACGAGCCCGAGGACCCGGCCCTGGCCGACGCCGCCGACGGACCGGCCCTGCGGCGGGCTCTGGTCGAGTCCGGGATCCGGGAGCCCAAGGTCGTCGAGACCAGGCTCCGCCAGATCCAGGCCAACCGGGAGATTCGGGCCAACCTCGCCGCCCTGGGATCGGTGGCTGCCGAGGTCACCTATCACTCCACCGACGTCCGGGACCCCGCCGCCCTGCGGGGCCTGCTCGACGAGGTCCGGAGCCGCTACGGTCGCCTCGACCTGGTGGTCCACGGAGCCGGCGTCCTAGAAGACAAGCTGGTCCGGGACAAGACCCCTGAATCCTTCGCCTCGGTCTTCGGCACGAAGGTCGACGGGGCCCTGACCCTGGCCCAGTGGCAGGCTGAGCGGGCCGACGCCGGCGAGCCCTCGACCCTGGTCCTCATGGGCAGCGTCTCCGGGGTGTTCGGGAATCGGGGCCAGACGGACTACGCCGCCGCCAACGACGCCCTCGATACCCTGGCCCACCGGGTCCAGCATCGACCGGGGCTACGGGTGCTCTCCGTCGACTGGGGACCCTGGGCCGGCGGCGGCATGGTCTCACCGGAGCTGGAGCGGCTCTACCTCAGCGCCGGTGTCGGCCTTCTCGATCCGGACGACGCGGTCGGACGGCTCATCGACGAGTTGGAGAGTCCCGATCACGGCGCCGCCCAGGTGGTGGTCATGCGCTGCCAGCCCGACGCCTTCGACAGGGCCAGGTAGTGGCTCCGACCGCTGGGGCCGGGGCCACCCGGAACGGCGGAGCGGCCACCGACAGGGTCCTCCTCCTCGCCGCCGAGAGTCCCGGTGACCTCCTGGCCCAGCTGGGCTCCGAGGCCGACGACGACCGACTGATGGCCGGCACCGATCTCCAGGGACCCCTCCCGGTCGGACCGGTCCGGCTGGCCACCGTCGGCCCGACCACCAAGCGCCTCGACCTGGCCCGGAAGATGATCGCTCAGGGGACCCCCTGGCGGGGACGCAACGACGTCTGGTTCACCGACGAGGGCCTCCTCGGCGCCGGCGGCGGCCGGGTGGCGTTCCTCTTTCCCGGCGTGGAGCCGGTCTTCGATCCCCGCGTCGACGACGTCGCCCGTTGGCTGGGCGAGACCCCCCCGAACGTCGACGTCGGCGACGACCTGGAGGCCAAGACCCGCGGCATCTTCGTCGTCGGACGGATGCTCCACCGGGCCCTGACGACCTGCGCGGTCCGCCCCGACGTCATCGCCGGACACAGCATCGGCGAGTTCACCGCCGCGGCCGCCTCCGGATTGATCCCTGCCGCCGACTTCGACGAGTTCATGGCGGAGGTCGACATGTCCGGGGTCAACCTCCCCGACACCCTCTTCGCGGCCCTCGGTTGTGGAGCGGCCGAGGCTGAGGCCTCCATCGCCGGCCTCGACGGGGTCGTCGTCTCCCACGACAACTGCCCCCACCAGTCGATCATCTGTGGCGAGGAGACCGTTGTCCGGGAGGTTCTGGCCCGCCTCAAGGCCCGGAACTTCATGGGCCAGGAGCTCCCGTTCCGCTCGGGCTTCCACTCCCCCATGTTCGCCCCCGCCCTCGAACCGATGATGAACCTGGTGAAGGACCTCCGGGTCGTGGCTCCCGAGATCGAGATGTGGTCGTCCACGATCTGCGCCCCCTTCCCGGCCGACCGGGAGGAGGTCCGGACCCTGGCCGCCCGCAACCTGGTCGAGCGCGTCCGGTTCCGTGAGCTGATCGAGAACCTCCACGACGCAGGATGCCGTGCCTTCGTCCAGGTCGGCGTGGGCAGCCTGACCGGATTCGTCGACGACACGCTCCACGGCCGGCCCGCCCTCCGCCTCGAAGCCGCCAGCGGCAAGCGTCCCGGACTCGACCAGCTCCTCCGGGTGCTGGCCGGACTCTGGGTCGAGGGCGTCCAGGGCCTCGGCTTCGAAGCCCTGGTAGCCGGACCGACAGGGGCAGCCGGGACGGCCGCCGGTACCAACCAGACCGCCCCCCGCCAACACTCCGGGCCTCCCCGCAGCAGCGCCCCCGACCCCGTCCGGGTCGACGGCGCCCCGACGGCGCCGAACACCGCTCCCGCCGCCGCACCGGCAGCCCCCGCCATGGCTCCGGCCCCGGCGCCGACCCCCGTCGCAGCTGCGGCACCTGCTCCTGCTCCGGCGCCGACCATGGCGCCGGTTGGAGCTCGGACGGCCGCTCCGCCAGCCATGCCCGCCCCGGGCCGCTTCGACACCCCGGGCCCCCTTCCGGATCCGGTCCTCGCCGATCTCGATGCCCTTTTCGCCGAAGTGGAGGCCGCCGCCATCGCCGTCACCTCGGCCTACAGCTCGGTCCGCCTCGTCTCCGACCCCAGGCCGTCACCGGTCCGGGCACCAACACTGCCAGAACCGGTGAGGGTTACCCCCGAGGTGCCCTGCCAGGCACCTGACGAGGCGGACCGAACCTCGCCCCAGGAGCGGACGAGCGTCGTCGACGTCTCGCTCTCCACCATGCCCTGGCTCATCGACCATTCCTTCTTCCACCAACCGGTGGGCTGGCCCCACCCGGGCGACAACTTCCCGGTGGTGCCCATGACCACCATCGTTCAGATGATGATGGACGAGGCCGAGCAGCTTCTCCCAGGGATGGTGACCGTCGGACTGCGGTCCCTCAAGGCTCTCAAGTGGATCACCGTCGATCCCGCCACCGACGTGACTCTCAAGTCGAACATTCTCCGGGAGAAGGAGGCCAAGGTCACCCTGGAGGGCTTCGCCCGGAGCACCGTCCTCGTCGACGAAACCTACCCAACCCGGCCCCTCCCCGATCCGACCCCCCTCTCCAACGAGCGGCCCACACCCCACACCGCGCCAGGGATGTACGCCGGTCGCTGGATGTTCCACGGCCCCCGATACCAGTCCATCGTCGAGATGCTGGCCATGGGGGACGACGGGATCCGGGCCACATTGGAGTCCCTGGAGTCCCCGGGCAGCCTGCTCGACGCCGTGGGGCAGCTGGCGGGGTACTGGATGGCTCGCACGTCCGCCTACAACAAGTTGGCGCTCCCCTCGACCTGCGCCAAGATCACCTTCTACGGCCCCCGACCAGAGATCGGGTCCCGGCTCGATTGCATCGTCCGGATGACCGAGAAGACCGACGAACACATCCTGGCCGACGTCGAGCTCATCCAGGACGGTGAGCTCTGGTGCCGGCTGGAGCGGTGGGAGGAGCGCCGGTTCTACACGAACGAAGCCGCCTTCGACTCGATCCTCTTCCCCGAGGACATCCTGCTCTCCGAGCGCCAGCCGCGTGGCTGGTACCTCCTGCGGGAGGTCTGGAAGGACTCCGCCACCCGGGAGCTCGTCATGCGGAACAACACCACCGGCGGCGAGCGAGAGGCCTACCAGGCCATGAACCCCCGCCGGCAACGCCAGTGGCTCATGGGTCGCATCGCGGCCAAGGATGCCGTCCGGGGCGAGCTGGCCGGACCCGACGACAAGACGGCCGGAGGCGTCTACCCGGCCCAGATCGTGATCGAGAACGACGACAACGGCCGGCCCTACGTGGTGTCGGAGGTCCCGGGCACCGAGCCGCTTCTGATCTCCCTGGCGCACACCGAGAGCCTGGGGGTCGCTATCGTAGGGGAGGGAGTGCCGGTGGGGATCGATGTCGAGCCGATCGAGGGTCGACATGACCGATTCGACGAGATGGTCCTGACACCGGACGAACGTCATCTACTGCCGGAGGACGGCCCGTCCAGGGACCTGGCCCGGACCAGGCTCTGGTGTGTCAAGGAAGCTGCGGCCAAGGCGGCCGGAACGGGCCTCGAGGGACGGCCCAAGAAATTCGTCGTCGAGCGGGTCGAAGGGACCCGGCACCTGGTGGGGAACCGCTGGATCGACACCGAGATCATCGAGCACGAGGAAGGGGAGTTCGTTGTCGCCTGGACCGTCAACTGAGGAGCGCACCGAGGAAGCGGTCCTGGCCACGGTGACCGCCCTCCTGGTGGAAGTCATCGGCGCCGAGTACGCCCTCGGCCTCGACATCGACATGGACACCTCCTTCCAGGAGGACCTCGAGCTCGAGAGCATCGAGTTCGTCACCCTGTCCGAGCTGCTCCTCGACACCTACGGCCAGGAGGTCGACTTCTCGGCCTGGCTCGCCTCCATGGACGTCGACCAGATCATCGCCATGACCGTGGGGGAACTCGTCCGCTACATCACCGTCGGCTCGTCCGACAAGGGAGAATGAGCTGATGGCTACCGTCCACGCCAACGGCATCGACCTGAACGTGGTCCGGATGAACGTGGCCCCGACCGCGGAGGACCGGCAGAGCGCTCCCCCGATCGTCATGATCCACGGGATCGTCATCGACAACCTCTCCAGCCTCTACTACACGCTCGCCAACCACATCGCCGGCGGTCACGAGGTCATCCTCTACGACCAGCGGGGCCACGGCCGCAGCGACCGGCCCCCCACCAACTACCGGGTCGAGGACAGCGTCGCCGACCTGACCGGGGTCCTGGACGCCATCGGGATCCAGGAGCCGGTCATCCTCATCGGCAACAGCTACGGGGGGGCCGTCTCCCTTGGCTTCGCCATGGCCCACCCCGACCGTGTGGCCGGACTGGGCCTGATCGAGGCCCACTTCGGCGTCGAGGGCTGGGGCGACCGGATGGCCAGCATGCTTCACCGCACCTCGGCCGTGGCCCGGGAGGGTCTGGCCCTCGAGCCCGTCTTCAGGGTCACCCGGAAGGTGCCCGACGAGGCCATCCCAGCGCTCCGCAGCGTCGGCCTCGACGACTTCGAGGTGGAGTTCATCAAGCACTGGATCGAGAACAGCCCGATGCGCAAGGTCCTCAAGATGGGCCACAACGCCCAGGCCCTCCTCGACGGCACCACCATCATCGCCGACCTCCAGGCTGAGCAGCCCGTACCCGAGGCCGACCTGGCCGCCATCACCTGCCCGACCCTCATCTGCTACGGGGAGCATTCGGACATCATCGACCGGGCCCACGACCTGGCCCGGCTGCTCCCCAACGCCGAGCTCTCGATCATCATGGGCAGCGACCACTCCGTCCTCATGTCCGGTCCCGAGGAGCTCCGGGCCAGGATCCTCCCCTGGCTGGCCCGGATCCGGGCCGAGGTGGTCGTTCCCGCCGGCGGTGCTGCGGTGGGGTTCTGATCCGTGCCCCGGACGGGCAGCGCGGTGGCCCTCGAATGACCGACCCGGCCGGAAAGGTCCGGGGGTGACGATGACGAAGCTGCCTCACGTCGCGTGGGCCGACCTGACCCGCCCCGCCGGTGACGCCGTCGTGGTCGAAAACCTGGGCAAGACCTACGGCGAGACCGTCGCCCTCGAGAACGTGAGCTTCACCGCCCCCCGGGGCCGGGTCCTCGGCCTCCTCGGTCCCAACGGCGCCGGGAAGACGACCGCCGTGAAGGTCCTGGCCACCCTGGCCTCCCCCACCCGGGGCCGGGCCACCGTGCTCGGCCACGACGTCACCCGGGAGCCGGCCACCGTCCGGGAGCTCATCGGGCTGGCCGGGCAGTACGCGGCGGTCGACGAGTGCCTCACCGGCCGGGAGAACCTCCGCCTGGTGGCCGGCTTTTACCACATGCCCCGGGCCCGCTGCCGGCAGGTGTCCGACGAGCTCCTCGAGCAGTTCGGTCTGACCGATGCCGCCGGACGCCAGGTGAAGACCTATTCGGGCGGGATGCGCCGGCGGCTCGACCTGGCTGCCAGCCTGGTCAACAAGCCCGCCATCCTCTTCCTCGACGAGCCCACCACCGGCCTCGACCCCCCCAGCCGGCTCAGCATGTGGGAAGCCGTCGAGGCCCTGGTGGCCCTGGGGACGACCGTCATCCTCACCACCCAGTACCTCGAGGAGGCCGACCGTCTCTGCGACAACCTCGTCATCGTCGACCACGGTCGGGTGGTGGCGTCGGGGACGCCGCCCGAGCTGAAGGCCACGATCGGCGGCGACGTGGTGGAGCTGATCGTCGACGGGGCTGCCACCGCCCGCCGGGCCGCCCAGGTCCTCGACGGGGCCGGCACCGGGAGTCCCCTGGTCGACGAGGCGGCCGGCAAGGTCGTCCTTCCCGTGGGCGGCGACGGCCCCGGCCGGCTCGGCGACGTCGTCCGCCTCCTCGACGGAGCCAGGATCGTGGTCTCCGCCATCGGCGTCCGGCAGCCCTCCCTCGACGAGGTCTTCGTCGCCCTCACCGCCAAGACCCGGACCGGCCCCCCGCGCCACGGTGGCCCCGACACCCCCTCCTCCTGGCCGGGCGCGCCGGCCGGACCCTACCCGGGGGCTCCCAGCACCACGAGCCTGAGCCCGCCGCCGCCACCACCACCACCA
>PLZB01000070.1 GCA_003151955.1 Acidimicrobiaceae bacterium | reverse complement strand
CCCGCCGACGACTACACCGACCCGGCCCCCTTCACCACCTTCACCCACCTCGACGCCACGACCGAGCTGTCCCGGAACATCGCCTCCCTCGGGATCTACCCGGCCGTCGACCCCCTGTCCTCGACCTCGAACATCCTGGCCCCCGAGATCGTGGGAGAGCGGCACTACAACGTGGCCCGGGGCGTCCAGGGGGTCCTCCAGCGCTACCAGGAGCTCCAGGACATCATCGCCATCCTCGGCCTCGACGAGCTCTCCGAGGAGGACCGGGTCACCGTGTCCCGGGCCCGGAAGATCCAGAAGTTCCTCTCCCAGCCCTTCCACGTGGGCGAGGTCTTCACCGGGCTGAAGGGTGTCGACGTCTCCATCGAGGAGACCGTCGAGTCCTTCGAGGCCCTCATCAAGGGCGAGCTCGACGAGGTCCCCGAGCAGGCCTTCCTGAACGTCGGCGGGGCCGAGTCGGTCCTGGCCAAGGCGGCCACCCTCCAGGGCGCCGAGTAGCTGATGGCCAGCTTCCCGGCCCGGATCGTCACCCCGGAGCGGATCCTCCTCGAGGAGGAGGTTGCCGCCGTCATGCTCCGGACGGCCGAGGGCGACGCCACCTACCTGGCCGGCCACACCTCCCTCGTCGGGGCCGTCGTCCCGGGCCTGGTCCGCTTCGAGCAGGAGGACGGCACCGTCCACCGGGTCGCCGTCCACGGGGGCTTCGTCCAGGTCGAGGGGGACGGGGTCGTTGTCCTCGCCCCCGAGGCCGAGCTGGCTGCGGAGATCGATGCAGCCCGGGCCCAGCTGGCCCTGGAGACGGCCGAGAACCGGCTGGCCGCCCTCGGCGCCGCCGGCGTCTCCGAAGGGGAGCGCGGCGACGCCGAGCTGACCGAGGCCCAGGCGGCCAAGCGGCGGGCCGAGGTCCGCCTCGAGGTGGCCGGACCGGCCTGACCCTCGGGCCCTCGCCGCCCTCCAGTCAGTGCCCCGGTAGGTGTAGAGTAGGCGTATGCCCAGGATGCAGGTCTACCTCCCCGACGACCTCTACCACGCCGTGAAGGATCTTGATCTCCCCGCCTCCGAGCTCCTGCAGAAGGCGGTGCAGGCCGAGCTCAAGCGCCGACAGATCCTGGAGGAGACGGACCGGTACATCGCCGATCTCATCGCCAAGGTGGGTCAGCCGTCGGCGGCAGACTTTGCCAAGGCGGAGGCGCTGCTCCGGAAGATCCAGCGGAACGATGCTGCGGCCCAGGCCTCGTGAGCAGGCTCATCCTGGACTCGGGCGGCGTCTCCCGCCTCTCGCGACCGAGGCGCGACATGGCGGCGATGATGGTGTTGTGGGAGCGGGCCGGCGAGTGGCCGCCGGTGATTCCTTCGATGGTCCTGGTCGAATGCCTGAGTGGCCGGCAACGGGTCGACGCGCTCACCAACCGCTTCCTCAAGACCTGCGAGATCGTCGAGGAGGTCCCGAAGCCGCTGGCCCGGCGGGCGGCCGCCCTCCGGTCCTGGGCCGGGAGGGGGTCAGCTGTCGACGCCCTGGTGGTGGCCATGGCCGAACCGGGAGGCTCGGTGCTGACTGGGGATGTCGGCGACCTCGGCGCCCTGGCCGGTCATGCCGACGGGGTGGCCGTCCTCCGGGTCTGATCACGGGGCCAGGACACCCCGTCAAACCGGTGTCTGTCGGGAAGACCATCTCCAGCCGCATGTCCCAGTGACCCACAGCCGGCCGGGAAGGTTTACTTCGGCGGCTCTCCCGGAATGGACGGGACGTCAAGACGTCGACGCCTGCCGGCGGAAGGAATCGAGATCTCCCCACTCGTCGGGCTCGTCGAGAGGATGCCGGTCGTAGGCGGCGTAGGCCGTCTCGATCTCCTGGGCCGGATGCTCCTCCTGGCCCCCGTCGAGCCCGTTCAAGGCTCGATCACGGTCCAGCCCCGCCGCCTGAGCTCGTCGGCGAGCTGCCCGGCCGGGATCTGCCGGAGCCCGGCCTCGGTCCGGGAGAGCCTGGGGCTGGGCTCGGCCACGACCGCCGGCGCCTCGCCCTCTCCGCTCTCGGCCTCCTGGAGCTGCTCGATGAAGCCGTCGGCCTCGTCCCGGGTGAACTTCCCCCCGGCCTGGCGCTGGGTGAAGCCCATCGGGCCCCTGGCGTCGCGGAAGTCGGCGTAGCCGGCGGATTCGAGGAGGGCGGTCAGCTCGCGGAGCTGGCTGGAGGAGGCCGGGGGGCCGGACTGCTGACCGAAGGCCATGGGCCCGGGGCCTAGCCGAACTCGATCTGGCTGTACTCCCGGAGCTTGTTGAGGGGGTGGCGGGCGCTCACGAACCGGACCGTGCCCGACCGGGACCGCATGACGAGGGACTGGGTGGTGGCCCCGAAGTCGTGGTAGCGGACCCCCTGGAGGAGCTCCCCGTCGGTGATCCCGGTGGCGGCGAAGAAGCAGTTCTGGCCCTGGACGAGGTCGTCGGTGCCGAGGACGGCGTCGAGGTTGTAGCCGGACTGGAGGGCGGCCTCCCGCTCCTGGTCGTCCCGGGGCCAGAGCCTCCCCTGGATCTCCCCCCCCATGCACTGGAGGGCGGCGGCGGAGATGACCCCCTCGGGGGTCCCCCCGATGCCGAGGAGGATGTCCACCCCGGAGTCGGGCCAGGAGGTCGAGATGGCCCCGGCCACGTCTCCGTCGGCGATCAGCTTGATCCGGGCCCCGGCGGCGCGGACCTCGGCGATGAGCTCGGTATGGCGGGGCCGGTCGAGGATGGTGGCGGTGACGTCCCGGACGGACTTGTTGAGGGCCTTGGCCACGGCTTCGAGGTTCTCCGAGGGGGACCGCCGGATGTCGACGGCCCCGACCGCCTTCGGGCCGACGGCGAGCTTCTCCATGTAGAAGCAGGGCCCCGGGTCGAACATGGCGCCCCGCTCGGCCACGGCGATGACGGAGAGGGCCCCGCCCCCGCCCTGGGCCGTCAGGGTGGTCCCGTCGATGGGGTCGACGGCGATGTCGGTCTGGGGGGGCTGGCCGTCGCCGATGTGCTCCCCGTTGAAGAGCATGGGGGCATCGTCCTTCTCCCCCTCGCCGATCACGACCACTCCGTCCATGGCCACGCTCTCGAGGACGATCCGCATGGCGTTGACGGCGGCGGCGTCGGCCCCGTTCTTGTCGCCCCGGCCCATCCACCGACCGGCGGCCATGGCGGCCGCCTCGGTGACACGGACCAACTCCATGGCCAGGTTGCGGTCAGGGGCCTGAGGGGAGGGAGTCACGGCCCCGACCCTAACGCGACGGGGCCGCCACGGTCACCGGAGGGGCCTAGGCTGGCGGCCGTGTCCTGTTCCCCCAACCCCGGGTCCCTGCCCGTCCCGGGCCGACCCGGGCGGGCCTGAATGGGTGAATTCGTCGTCCACCGGTCCGGTCCCCTCCAGGGGACGGTGCACCTGGGCGGGGCCAAGAACTCGGCCCTGAAGCTGATGGCGGCATGCCTGCTGGCCGAGGGGGGCCACGTCCTCTCCGGGGTCCCCCGGATCATCGACGTCGAGATCATGGCCGACGTCCTCCGGGCCATGGGGGTGACGGTCAGGAGGGCGCCCGACGGCCCCGACGGGGAGCCCGGGGACCTCCTCCTCGACACCCCGGCCGTCCTCGTCCCCGAGGCCCCCTACGAGCTGGTGGAGCGGATGCGGGCCTCCATCGTGGTCCTCGGCCCCCTCCTGGCCCGCTGCGGGGAGGCCCGGGTCTCGATGCCCGGGGGGGACGACTTCGGGGAGCGGCCCATCGACATGCACCTGACCTGGCTGACGGCCATGGGGGCCTCCTTCGAGACGGCCCACGGCTACGTCCAGGGCCGGGTCCCCGTCGGAGGTCTGGTCGGGAGCCGGGTCGTCCTCGAGTACCCGAGCCACACCGTGACCGACAACCTCCTCATGGCCGCTGTCCTGGCCCGGGGGGTGACCGTCATCGAGAACGCGGCCCGGGAGCCCGAGGTCCGGGACCTGGCCGATCTCCTGGTGGCCATGGGAGCCCGGATCGAGGGGGCCGGGACCTCCCACATCGAGATCGAGGGGGTCGCCGCCCTCACCCCGGCCGTCCACCGGGTCGTCCCCGACCGGGTAGTGGCCGCCACCTACCTGGCCGCCGTCGGGATCGCCGGCGGCGAGATCATCGTGACCGGGGCCCGGGCCGAGCACATGGACATGCTCCTGGCCAAGCTCGGCCAGATGGGCGTCGAGATCACCCCGGTCGAGGGCGGCCTCCAGGCCACGGCCAAGGGGAGGCTCCACAGCGTCGACATCGCCACCCTCCCCTACCCGGGGGTGGCCACCGACTACAAGCCTCTCCTCGTGGCCATGCTCACCGTGGCCGACGGGGTCGGGATCGTGTCGGAGAACCTCTTCTCGGGCCGGTTCCGCTACGTCGACGAGCTCCGCCGGCTCGGGGCCGACATCCGGACCGAGGGCCACCATGCCGTCGTCCGGGGGGTCCCCGGCCTCTTCGGGGCCACGGTCCGGGCCACCGACCTCCGGGCCGGGGCCGCCCTGGTCCTGGCCGGGATGGCGGCCGAGGGGGAGACAATCGTCACCGACGCCGGCCATGTCGACCGGGGCTACGACGACCTGGCCGGCGCCCTGGCCGGTCTCGGGGCCGACGTCGTCCGGCGGTAGGGGTGGGGGCTCTGCAGGGATCACTCGGTGGATCGGGACAGATCTCGGGCAATGTCGAAGCGGTCATCGTCGGTGCTCTCACAGTTGCGATGTGTCTCCTCCGAGAGCGTGCCCGTCGGCGTCGAGTCATCAAGGTCGAGGCGCAGGCCTACCTCCCCCTTCAGAAGCCGTCGAATGTTGAGCTGCTGCTTCACAAGCTCGACACGCGGTGGGCAAATATCGCCGGAAGCGTCATGGGCGGCGCTGTGGCGCTGATCGGACTCATCCTGATCGTGAAGCAGCTTCTCTAGAAATCGGAGGAGGCTGGAGGCGGGGACCTGGCCTGTCTTCTGAGCCCTTCTCCGGATCTGTCCGGCGTGGTGTGGTGGTACCACGAGGACGGCCCGAACCAGGATCTCCAACCAGTCGCCGAGAGCTTCAGCGAGTGGTTGTCGGGATTGTCAGACAGAGCCTGATTTCCCGGGACCTCCCGCCCTCTCCTAACCTCGGCCTCCACCATGGACGCTGCCGATCCCTCCGCCGCTTCGGGGACTGAGCGGGCCGGGCACGTCCCCGGGCGGGAGCGGGACGCCGACCCCGCCCTCCAGCTTGCCGCCGCCACCGGGGGTGACCGGGTGGCCCTGGCCCGGCTCCTCTCCTCGGTGGAGCGGGGGGGGGACCGGGGTCGGGCCGTGGCGGGCCTCGCCTACCGGTCCGGTGGGGAGGCCTGGACGGTGGGGATCACGGGGGCGCCGGGGGCGGGGAAGTCGACCCTGACCTCCCGGCTGGTGGGCGAGGCCCGGCTCCACGAGCCCGGGCCGCTGGCCGTCCTGGCCGTCGACCCCTCCTCCCCCTTCTCCGGGGGGGCCATCCTGGGGGACCGGATCCGGATGCAGGACCATGCCCTCGACGAGGAGGTCTACATCCGGTCGATGGCCACCCGGGGCCATCTCGGGGGCCTGACGAGCGCCGTTCCCGAGGCCATCCGGGTCCTGGCCGCGTCGGGGTTCCCCCTGGTCCTGGTGGAGACGGTGGGGGTGGGCCAGGTCGAGGTGGAGGTGGCCTCGGCCACGGACACGACGGTGGTGGTGGTGAACCCCCGCTGGGGGGACGCCGTCCAGGCCAACAAGGCCGGCCTCCTCGAGGTGGCCGACCTCTTCGTCATCAACAAGGCCGACCTCCCCGGGGCCCGGGAGACGAGGCGGGACCTCGACCAGATGCTCGACCTGAGCGTCCTCGGGGACTGGCGGCCCCCCATCATCGAGACGGTGGCTTCCACCGGGGAGGGGGTCGAGACCCTCTGGGAGGCCGTCGGCCGGCACCGGGCCTCTCTGGCCGACCGGGGGCTCCTCGAGGCTCACCGGCGGGACCGGCTCGAGCGGGAGCTCCGGCAGATCCTCTCGGCCCGGATCGGCCAGGAGATCGAGGCCCTCTGCGCCGGGGACACGTTCGGGGAGGTCGTCGCCGCCGTGGTCGAGGGCCGGACCGACCCCTACGAGGCGGCCGACGACCTCATCGGCCGGGTGGGCCGGACCGGGGCGGGGCCTCCGGCCTGACCGGCCCGACCCCGGCGGCCGGCGGGCCGATCGGGTACGGTCCATCCATGGCCGAGGACTCCCCCCAGGACATCGTCCTCCTCGAGCGCCGTCCCGACGGGGTGGCCCTCCTGACGCTGAACCGGCCCAAGATGAACGCCCTCTCGGCCGCCCTCCTCGACTGGCTGGGCGACCGGATCCGGGAGCTCACCGAGGACCCCCCCGGGGCCCTCGTCCTCTGGGGGGGACCCAGGATCTTCGCGGCGGGGGCCGATGTGGCCGAGTTCAACGACGAGGGTGGTCCCGAGCGGGCTGCGGCCCAGTTCCACCTGGTCACGGGGGCCCTGGCCGGCCTCCCCCGGGCCACGGTCGCCGCCGTCAACGGCTATGCCCTGGGCGGGGGCCTCGAGCTGGCCCTGGCCTGCGACCTCCGGGTCGTGGCCGAGGACGCCAGGCTGGGCCAGCCCGAGATCCTCCTCGGGATCATCCCCGGCGGGGGGGCCACCCAGCGGCTCCCCCGGCTGGTCGGACCCTCCCGGGCCAAGGACCTCATGCTCACCGGCCGGCAGGTCGGGGCCGAGGAGGCCCTCCGGATGGGCCTGGCCGACCGGGTCGTCCCCCCCGACCAGGTCCTGGCGTCGGCCCTGGAGCTGGCCGGGTCGCTGGCCCGAGGACCGCTCCTGGCCCAGGCCATGGTCAAGCGGGCCGTCGACCGGGGTCTCGACGGGGACCTCGAGATCGGGCTCGGCCTGGAGCGGACCGAGTTCGTCCAGGTCTTCCACACCGAGGACGCCAAGGCGGGGATCGCCTCCTTCCTCGACCAGGGTCCCGGGAAGGCGACCTTCACCGGTCGGTGACGATGCGGATCGGGATCCTGACCGGGGGTGGGGACTGCCCGGGGCTGAACGCCGTCATCCGGGCCGTCGTCCTGGCCGGGGCGGTCAACCACGGGGACGAGGCCGTCGGGTTCCTCGACGGCTGGCGGGGGGTCGTCGAGGGGAAGACCGTCCCCCTCGACCCGGACCGCTGCCGGGACATCCTCCCCCTGGGGGGGACGATCCTGGGGACCTCGAGGACGAACCCCTTCAAGACCGACGAAGGCCCGGGGCAGGTCCTCTCGACCCTCGCCGATGTCGGGATCGACGCCCTCATCGTCATCGGGGGTGAGGACACCCTGGGGGTGGCCAACCGGCTCGGGGACCTCGGGGTCCACGCCGTCGGGGTCCCGAAGACGATCGACAACGACCTCTCGGCCACCGAGGTCACCTTCGGCTTCGACACCGCCGTCCAGGTCGCCACCGAGGCCCTCGACCGGCTCCGGACCACGGCGGAGTCCCACCACCGGGTCATCGTCTGCGAGGTCATGGGACGGCACGCCGGCTGGATCGCCACCCACGCCGGCCTGGCCGGGGGGGCGGCCGAGATCCTCGTCCCCGAGGTCCCCTTCGACCTCGGGGAGGTCTGCGAGCGGCTCCGGGCCCGGCACCAGGGGGGGAGGTTCTCCTCCATCCTGGTCGTCTCCGAGGGGGCCGTCCCGGCCGAAGGCCCCGACGCCGAGGCGGCCCGCTGGGCCACCTCCACCGACGCCGTCGACCAGTTCGGCCACGCCCGGCTGGGGGGGATCGGGACCTGGGTGGCCGAGGAGATCGAGAAGCGGACCGGCTACGAGTCCCGGGTCACCATCCTGGGCCACATCCAGCGGGGCGGGACCCCGACCGCCTTCGACCGGGTGCTCGCCACCCGGTTCGGGGTGGCGGCGGTGGCCGCCGTCCACGAGGGGGCCTTCGGGACGATGGTGGCCCTCCAGGCCGGCCGGATCGTCCGGGTCCCCCTGGCCGAGGCGGTGGGGGAGTCGAAGACGGTCGACCTCGACCTCTACCGGGGGGTCGGGGACGTCTTCCGGGGCTGAGGCCGACCCAACTGCAGTCGGTCAGTAGGCGGGGACTGCCACCCGGAGCTCCTCGGCGGCCTGCTCGGGGGCGACGATGTTGATGAGGACCCCCGTCCCGAGCTCGAAGCCGGCCGTGGTGGTGAGCTTGGGGGAGAGGTGGACGTGCCAGTGGTAGGGCTCGGAGGCCCGGTAGGGGGCGGAGTGGAAGACGAGGTTGTAGGCGACGTCGCCCAGGGTGGCCTTCAGGTCGGCCAGGACCGTCCGCAGGGCCCGGCCCACGGCCACGAGGTCGGCGGGGGTGGCCCGGTGGAGGTGGGGGCTGTGGGTCCGGGGGATGAGGAGCATCTCGTAGGGGGATCCGCTCCAGAAGGGGCAGATGACGAGGACCCGGTCGTCGGCGTAGACGACCCGGTAGCCGTCGGCCTCCTCGGCGTCGGCGGTGGTGCAGAGGAGGCAGCGGCCGGCGAAGCGGGCGAAGCCGGCCTGCTCCTCGGCCAGCTCCCTCGGGACGAAGGACATGCCGAGGAGCTGGCCGTGGGGATGGTCGAGGGAGGCCCCCGCCTCCCGGCCGGCGTTGACGATGGCCTGGCTGTAGCGGAGGCCGGGGACGGTGGAGTGCTCCTCGATCCGGTCCCGGATGGCGGCCATGACCAGGCCGGCCTGCTCCTCGGAGATCCGGTCCCAGCCGGTGTCGTGGTCGGGGGAGAGGACGAGGACCTCGTGGATCCCTCCAGCGGTGGCCTGGGTGAAGACGGGTCCCCGGTGCTCGACGATGAAGGGGTGGTCCCCCTCGAAGGCGGGGTAGAGGTTGGGGACGACCCGGACCAGCCAGGAGCCGGAGGAGCCGTAGGTCTCGAGGGCCGGGGGGGTCGACTCCTCGTGGCCGGGGCAGAAGGGGCAGGGCCGGGAGGTGTCGGCCTGGGGAGCGGTCGGGGGAGCGAAGGCGGCCGGACGCTCGGCCCGATCGACGCTCACCACCACCCACCGTCCCGTGAGGGGGTCGAGGCGCAGTTGGTTCATTCCCAGGTCCCCGGCATCTTCAATCCCGTCAACTCTCTCCCCTGGTTACCGTACCGTCTCCCACGGTAGCGGGAGGTCCGCCTGTTCCAGTAATCCGGCTTTCCCCTTCTCTTCTTCGGGCCCTCCCCCCCATCCTGGAAGGTCTCCCGGGGGTCGTTGTTGAAATATTGTGATGAGAGTGGCGGTGGGTGGCGGGACCCAGGGCGCCGGCCTCTCTCCGCGGTGGGATCATGAAGGGGTGTCCCGGCCCCCCGTTCCCAGCGACGCCGGCTACAGCGCCCTCCTCATCCTCCATGTCGGCTCGGCCCTGGTCGGCTTCGGGGCGCTGGTTCTCACCGGGGTCCAGGCCGCCCGGGCCGCCCGGGGGACCGACGGCCCGACCGGGGAGGGCCTCCGTCGGTATTTCCGGCCCGGGGTGAACTGGCCGGCCCGGGCCCTCTACGGGGTCCCCCTCTTCGGCTTCGCCCTCCTGGCCGACAGCCGGGGGGCCTTCCGGGCCGGGGACCCCTTCGTCCTGGCCGGCCTCCTCCTCTGGCTCCTGGCCGCCCTCCTGGCCGAGCTCCTGGTCTGGCCGGGGGAGCGGAGGATCCAGGCCCGACTGGCCGGGGAGGGCGAGGGGACGGACCTGGCCCGGACGGGCCGCCGGCTGGCCGTCGCCGCCGGCTTCCTGGCCGCCGTCTTCCTGGCCTCCACCGTCCTCATGGTGGTCCAGCCCTGATGGCCGCCTACCTCGACCACGCCGCCACCACCCCCCTCCGGCCCGGGGTCCTCGAGGCCATGCTCCCCTTCCTCACCGACCGCTTCGGGAACCCCTCGGGGAGCCACACCCCGGCCCGCCGGGCCCAGCAGGCCCTGGACGAGGCCCGGGAGGTCGTCGCCGCAGGCCTGGGATGCCTCCCCGGCGAGGTCGTCTTCACCTCGGGGGGGACAGAGGCCGACAACCTGGCCGTTCTCGGGGTCCGGGCCGGCCGGCCCGGACCGGTTGTCTGCACCGCCGCCGACCACCACGCCGTCCTCGAGCCGACCCGGTCCGTCGGGGGAAGGGTCGTCCCCGTCGACCGGTCCGGCCGGGTCGACCTCGAGGCCCTGGACAGTGCCCTCGACCCCTCCGTCAGCGTGGTCTCGGTCATCCTGGCCAACAACGAGGTCGGGGTGGTCCAGCTCCTCGACGAGGTGGCCGCCCTGGTCCGGGACCGGGCCCCCGGGGCCGCCCTCCACACCGACGCCGTCCACGGCGTCTGTTGGCTGGACGTGGCCCGGCTGGCCGCCCCCTGCGACCTCGTCTCGGTCAGCGGCCACAAGTTCGGGGGCCCCAAGGGGATCGGGGTCCTCGTCGTCCGCTCCGGCACCCCCTTCGGTCCCCTCCTCCTCGGGGGGAGCCAGGAGCGGGGGAGGAGGCCCGGGACCCAGGACGTGGCCGGAGCCGCCGGCCTGGCCGCCGCCCTGGCCGCCACCGTCGCCTCCCGAAGCGACGAGGTGGCCCGGGTCGGCTTCCTCCGGGACCGGCTCCAGGCCGGCCTGGCCTCCCTCGACGGCGTCCGGCTCACCGTCCCCCCCGGGACGGCCGACAAGGTGGCGGGGACCTGCCACGTCCTCGTCCCCGGCCTCGACAGTGAGGAGCTCCTCCTCCTCCTCGACGAGTCCGGCGTCTCCGCCTCGGCCGGCTCCGCCTGCGCCAGCGGCGCCCTCGAGCCGAGCCACGTCCTCCTGTCGATGGGGATCCCCCCGGCCGAGGCCCGCTCCGCCGTCCGGTTCAGCCTGGGCTGGTCCACCACCGGGGACGAGATCGACACCGCCCTGGCCGTCATGGCCGGGGTCCTCAGTCAGCTCCGCCGCTGACCTCCCGGCCCCGCCGGCCCCCCCCGTCCCGCCCGGACCGGCCCCCGCCCTGGTGCCCCCCGGCTCCCCGGTCGTCACCGCGGGCGCCTCCCGGGGACCGGTCGTGGTCGGGGCGGTTGGGGACCGTCGTCGGAGTGGTCGGAGTGGTCGGAGTGGTCGGCGTTGTCCGAGTGGTCGCAGTGGTCGGCGTGGTGGGCGCGGTGGGCGCGGTGGGCGCGGTGGTCAGGGTGGCCGGTGGGGAGGGGGTGGGCGGTGGGGTGACGACGGGGTTCGGGGCCGAGACGACGTGGCTCACGAGGATGGCGGTCACCGCCACCGGGACGGTGGCCGGGCCGGGGGCCGGGGTGACCGCCGGGGCCGCCTGCGTCGATGGCGGGGTGGTTGCGGCCGGAGCGGGGACGGCTGTCGGGGACGGTGTCGCCGGGGACGGGGACGGGGTCGGGGCCGGGGCGGGGACGGTGGTGGTGGGAGCCGGGGGGAGGGCCCGGACCGGGGTGTACCGGTTGGACAGGTCGGTGGCCCCGAGGACGACGAGGACGAGGAGAAGGGCGGCGGAGAGGCCGGCCCGGGTCCGCCAGCGGCTCATGGTGGGCCGGGGCCGGCGGTCGGTCTGGCGGCGCTGGTAGAGGTCGGCGTCGGCGGCCTCGAGGACCAGGAGAGGGTTCTCCCCCGGCTCGAGGCCGGCCGAGGCCAGGGTGGCCACCCCCCAGCTGAAGGCGGGGCCGCTCCTGAGCCAGCAGCCCTGGAGGAGGGCCCGGGCCCCGGCCAGATCGGTCGAGGGGGCCAGGAGGACGAACTCGTCACCCCCCGTCCGGTAGAAGCTGTCCCCCTCGCGCATCTCGCCGCTGACGGTGGCGACCAACCCGAGGAGGGCGGCGTCACCGGCGGCATGGCCCCCGGTGTCGTTGATCCGCTTGAGCCCGTCGAGGTCGATGGCGGCCACGGCCAGCTCCCGGCCGGTGGAGGCGGCCAGGGCCGAGGCCCGGCCCAGTTCCTCGGCCAGGGCCCGCCGGTTGGCGCAGCCCGTCAGGGGGTCGGTCCGGGCGTCGTGGCGGAGGTGGCCGGCGGCGGCGTCGACGGCGTCGACCATGAGCCGGTCGAGGATCCGGTGGAGGGCCTGCCCCGTGCGGGTCCCCCCGGCCCCGAGGACCTCCCGGAGACAGGAGAGGGCCGTGATGGCCTCCCCGGGGGAGACGAACCGGGCCCCCCAGCACCGGGCCGCCCGGCTCAGCTCCGGGGTGTGGCCGCCGGCGGCCAGGGCCCCGGCCACCGCCGAGAGGAGCCCCGCCGCCTCTGGACCGGAGAGGTGGGCCGGGTCCACGTCACGCTCCCCGCACGAGCCCGCCCAGCGTTCGGCCAGGTCCGGGGGAAAATCGCTGGGGCCGACGGGGGGATCGGGCACGCTGGGGAGCTCCTCTGGGGACCGGTCGGGCGCCGGTCGTCATGAGTCCTATCGGTCCCTCGGGACGGAAGTGAATGGATCTCGTCGAATGAGTGCGAGGGTTGGGAGGACGTTGCGGGCCCGTAGGGCCAGGGCCGACCGGGGCCGGGCCAGGCCGTACGCTGGGGCCCCATGAAGGTCATGGTGGCCATGTCCGGCGGGGTCGACAGCTCGGTCGCCGCCGCCCTCCTCCTCGAGGGCGGCCATCAGGTCGTGGGGGCCACCCTGAAGCTCTGGGGGGGCGACTCCGACTCGGGCTGCTGCTCCGTCGCCGACGTCGAGGACGCCCGGCGGGTGGCCGACCAGCTCGGGATTCCCCATCACGTCTTCAACCTGACCGACCGGTTCGAGGAGGCCGTCGTCGGGCCCTACGTCACCGCCCACGCCGAGGGCCGGACCCCGAACCCCTGCATCGACTGCAACCGCCACCTCAAGTTCGGGACCCTCCTGGACCGGGCCGACCGGCTCGGCTTCGAGGCCCTCGCCACCGGCCACCACGCCCGGGTCCTCCCCGGCCCCTCGGGTCGGGAGCTCCGCCGGGGGGCCGACCGGGCCAAGGACCAGTCCTACGTCCTCTCCATGCTGACCGGGGCCGAGCTCCCCCGGATCCTCCTCCCCGTCGGGGAGCTCACCAAGGCCGAGGTCCGGGCCCGGGCGGCCCGGCTCGGGCTCCGGACCGCCACCAAGCCCGACAGCCAGGACGTCTGCTTCATCCACTCCACCGGGGGCCGGCGCCGGTTCCTCGGGGACCGGATCCCCCTCCACCCCGGCGACCTCCTCGACGCCCGGACCGGGGACCACCTCGGGACCGTCCCCGCCGTCGAGCTCGTCACCGTCGGCCAGCGCCGGGGCCTCGGGTCCCCCGGGGGAGGGCCCCGCCGGTTCGCCGTCGCCGTCGACGTCCCCGGCCGCCGGGTCCTCGTCGGCGAGGAGGCCGAGGCCTCGGCCACCCGGCTCGACCTCGACCCCCCCAGCTGGGTCGACGCCCCCTTCGGCCCCGGGGACCGGGTCCTGGCCCAGACCTCGGCCCACGGCCCCGCCTCCCCCGCCACCCTCGGCCCCGGGGGCGCGGCGGGGACCCTCAGCCTCGACTTCGAGGCCCCCCACCGTCGGGTCGCCCCGGGCCAGACCGTCGCCCTCTACGACCCCCTCGACCCCGACCGACTCCTCGGTGGGGGGACGGCACGGTGAACGGGGAGGATTCCGGGGAGGCCCCCGGGGAGGTGGCCGAGCGGGCCGAGGCCCTCCGGGCCAGGATCGCCTACCACGGCCACCGCTACCACGAGCTCGACGACCCCGAGATCACCGACGCCGACTACGACCTCCTCGTTCGGGAGCTCGAGGCCCTCGAGGAGCGCCACCCCGAGCTCCTCACCCCGGACTCCCCGACCCAGCAGGTCGGGGCCGGGCCCTCCCCCCTCTTCGCCTCCGTGGCCCACCTCGTCCCCATGATGAGCCTCGACAAGGCCTTCGACCTGGCTGAGCTCCAGGCCTGGGTGGACCGGATGGCCCGGGTCGACGCCCGGGTCCTCGAGGCCGACTTCGTCTGCGAGCTCAAGATCGACGGCCTGGCCATGTCGATCACCTACGAGGAGGGCCGGATGACCCGGGCCGCCACCCGGGGCGACGGCCGGACCGGGGAGGACGTCACCCCCAACGTCGCCACCGTGGCCGCCGTCCCCCACGAGCTGGCCCGTCCCGAGGGGGCCGGAGCCCCCCCCGCCCTCCTCGAGGTCCGGGGAGAGGTCTACATGCCCCTCGGGGCCTTCGCCGAGCTGAACCGCCGCCAGCTCGAGGCCGGCCAGAAGACCTTCGCCAACCCCCGGAACTCGGCGGCGGGGTCCCTCCGGCAGAAGGACGCCACCATCACCGCCAGCCGGGAGCTGGCCTTCTGGGCCTACCAGGTGGCCGCCCTGGAGGGGTCGACCATCCCGACCCGCCACAGCCAGTCCCTCGAGCTCCTCCGGGCCTGGGGCCTCCCCGTCAACCCGGCCATCACCACCGTCCACGGCGTCGAGGAGGTCTTCTCCTTCTGCCGCCACTGGGAGGCCCACCGCCACGACCTCGACTACGAGATCGACGGGGTCGTGGTGAAGCTCGACGACCTGGCCCTGCGGGAGGAGCTCGGCTCCACCTCCCACGCGCCCCGCTGGGCCATCGCCTTCAAGCTCCCCTCCGAGGAGCGCTCCACCCTCCTCCGGGCCATCGAGGTCTCCATCGGCCGGACCGGCCGGGCCACCCCCTTGGCCGTTCTCGAGCCCGTCTTCGTGGGGGGATCGACCGTGGGCCTCGCCACCCTCCACAACCAGGACCAGGTCGGCCTGAAGGACGTCCGCCCCGGGGACACCGTCGTCGTCCGCAAGGCCGGGGACGTCATCCCCGAGGTCGTCGGCCCCGTCCTGGCCGAGCGGCCCTCCGGCCTCCCCGAGTGGGTCTTCCCCTCCGACTGTCCCAGCTGCGGGGCCCCCCTCCTCCGGCTCCCCGGGGAGAGCGACACCTTCTGCACCAACCTCGACTGCCCGGCCCAGCGGGTCCAGCGGATCGTCCACTTCGCCTCCCGGGGGGCCCTCGACATCGAGGGCCTCGGGGAGAAGCGGGTCCTCCAGTTCGTCGAGCTCGGCTTCCTCGCCGATCTCGGGGACCTCTACTCCCTCGACCGGACCCTCCTCGTCGAGGCGGAGCGCTTCGGGGAGCTCTCCGTCGACAACCTCCTCGGTGCTCTCGAGGCCTCGAGGACCCAGCCGCTGCACCGGGTCCTCGTCGGCCTCGGCATCCGCCACCTCGGCCCGGCCGGGGCCCGGGCCCTGGCCAAGCGGTTCGGGTCCCTCGAGGCCGTGATGGAGGCCGCTGCCTCCTCCGTCGAGGATCTCGCCGCCGTCGACGGGATCGGCCCCGTCATCGCCGCCAGCCTGGCCGACTTCTTCGCCTCCGGGACCAACCGGGCCGTCATCGAGAAGCTCCGCCGGACCGGCCTGGCCCTGACCGAGCCCGGCTTCGTCCCCCCCGTCGAGGGTGGGGAGGGGGCCGCCGGGGGAGGGGACGGTGATGGCGGGCTCCCCCAGACCCTCGACGGGAAGTCGGTCGTCGTGACCGGGACCCTGGAGGGCTACACCCGGGAGGAGGCCGAACTGGCGGTCCTGGCCCGGGGTGGGAAGTTCCCCGGGAGCGTCTCGGCCAAGACCCTGGCCGTCTTCGTGGGGGCCGACCCCGGGGCGGCCAAGCTCCGCAAGGCCGAGGAGGTCGGCGTCCCCGTCCTCGACGGGGACCGCTTCGCCGGCGTCCTCGAGACGGGGGAGCTCCCCGAGGGGTAGGGGAGGGCGGGACCGGTCAGCCGCCCATCTCGGCGCTGGTGGTGCCGGAGTCGACCAGGAGGCCGAGGAGCTCCCCCACCGTCTGCTTCCGCCCGATCGGCTCCCGGAGGGGGACGTCGGCCTGGATGCTGTACCGGTTCCGGCGGCCGTCGCGCTCCTTCACGACGTAGCCCCGGTCGGTCAGGTCGTTGACGATGGCGAAGGCGCTCCGCTCGGTGACCCCCAGGGTGGCGGCGATGTCCCGGAGCCGGACCCCGGGATCGTGGGCGATGCAGAGGAGGACCCGGGCATGGTTGGTCAGGAAGCTCCATCCCTTCATACTCCCAGTATACGGGAAGATTTCAGGAAGTCTATTGCTAGTGTCAGAAAACAAGAGTAATGTCGCTTGCATCGAGGTTCGGCAATCACCGACCCCGTGCCCCGGCCGCTGGTAGGGGCAACGAGATGGAGGTAGGACGAAATGGGTCTCCCCGGAATGGTGTTCAGCGCCATCGCAATCGCCGTCGGAGCCGTGATGTACTGGGCCATCACCACCACCCAGGGCCACGGCTTCCGGCTCTCCACCGTCGGAGTGATCCTCATGGTCATCGGGGGGATCGGCTTCGTCACCTCCGCCGTGGTCTTCGCCGTCTCCCGCCGGCCGGCCACGATCGTCCAGCGGACCTACCCGGTCGGGACGACCTCCGAGGCCCCCGCCACCGTGGTCCACGAGCAGGTCCGCTGACCGCTGAGCAGGCCGGCTGACCATCAAGGCAGTTGGGTGAGGAGCCCCGGGACGATTCCGCGGAATCGCCCCGGGGCTCCTCCGCGGCGGTCACCCGAGGCCACATCCACCACCGATACTCTGAGATTCTGCCGCTGACACATCGGAGGGTGAGCTGATGTCCGGACCAGGCGTCGTTATCTACGTTGCCGTCGTGTTCGTCGTCTACTCGACGATCGTTGGGGCATCGATCACGATCGCGTCAAGGAAGGGTTACAACCAGTGGCTCTGGTTGGTCTTCTCTCTCTATCTGTGCCTGATCGCCTTGATTGTGGCTCTCGTCCTTCCGGTAAGACCCGAGGGGCGAGAGAAGGAACGCCAGAAGCGTGGCAAACGGAGCTGTCCCAGCTGCGGAAAGGCGATTCCGCTCGTCTCGCAGCAATGCCCGCGCTGCGGCGCCGACGTTCTCGGAGGGCCGGCGCCCTGGCCGCCGAGCAACCACCCTCCTCCCCCCGGTTGGGACGCTCCATCGACGCGCTGAAGGGCGCCTCCCGGTGCCCTTCGCAAACCTGTTCCCCGAGGAGTTCAGGCAGATCGTGCTGTGCGGCCCAGCCTGCAAGTCCGGTTGCAGCGGAGTCGCGGATTCCTCTCCGACCAGGGCCGATACTTCTCCTCTTGCTCCGCCCGCGGTCGCCCCGTCACCGCCCGTGGCCCCTCCACCGGATGACCCCGGGAGATCGGTAGCCTGGCACCGGACCCATGGCACTCATCAGCGACTCCATCGGGCGGGTCCTGTCTGGCCGGTACCGGATCGAGGCCCCCCTCGGCAGCGGCTCCTCCGCCCACGTCTTCGCCGCCCTCGACGTCACCCTGAAGCGTCGCGTGGCGGTGAAGGTCCTCCATCCCGCCCTCGCCGGTGACGCCAACTTCCTCCGACGGTTCAGGGCCGAGGCCCAGGCCGCCGCGGCCCTGACCCACCCCCACATCCTCTCGGTCTACGACTGGGGCCAGGACGGGGGGGAGCCCTTCCTGGTCCTCGAGTACCTCGGGGGGGGATCGCTCCGGGACCTCCTCGACAGCGGCCGGCGGCTCACCGTCCCCCAGGCCGTCGCCGTGGGGATCCAGGCGGCCAAGGGCCTGGCCTACGCCAACGGCCGGGGCTTCGTCCACCGGGACATCAAGCCGGCCAACCTCCTCTTCGACGAGGAGGGCCGGCTCGAGATCGCCGACTTCGGGCTGGCCCGGGCCCTCTCCGAGGCCTCCTGGACGGAGCCCACGGGGGCGGCCGTCGGGACGGCCCGGTACTCCGCCCCGGAGCAGGCCTCGGGGAAGCGGGTCGACGGCCGGGCCGACGTCTACTCCCTCGCCCTCGTCCTCTACGAGGCCGTCACCGGGGTCGTCCCCTTCACGGCCGACACCACCGTGGGAACCCTCATGGCCCGGGTCGGGGCCACCCTCCCCGGCAACGACGCCCTCGGGCTCCTCGGCCCCATCCTGGCCCCGGCGGCCGCCCCCGAGGTGGAGCAGCGGCTCGACGCCGGGGTCCTGGTCCAGCGGCTCCAGACCCTGGCCAACCAGCTCGACGACCCCACCCCCCTCCCCCTGGCCGGGGCCGGGGGCCGGGGGCTGGCCGGTGCGGTTCCCGCCGATCTCACCGAGCACGGCTTCGTTCCCACCCCACCCGCCCCGGTCGCTCCCGTCCTCTTCGACCAGGCTTCGGACCAGGGGCCCGGTGAGGAGGCCTACATGCTGGCTGTGGCCGACGCCGTCGGGATCACGGCCGGGGCCGGCCAGGCCGTCCCCCCCATCTACGGGGCCCCCCCGGCCGACTGGGCCACCCCGTCCGGGGCCGGTGTCGCCCCCCCGCCCGAGCCGACCCTGGCCCGGCGGCGGTGGCCCTGGGTCACGGCCCTGGTCCTCGTCCTGGTGGCCGGACTCGCCGTCGGGGGGGTCTACGCGGCCCAGCGGACGAAGGTCTTCACCCCGAGTCACGACCTCCCCGTCGTGACCGGGCTGACGGTGTCCCTGGCCCAGGGGAAGCTCGGACCGGACAAGCTCAGCCTCACCGTCTCCCATCAGGTCTCGTCCCTGACCGCCCCGGCCGGGACCATCGTCCGGGAGATCCCGGGGGCCGGGACCCCCCTGAAGGAGGGCTCGGGGGTCATCGTGGTGGTCTCCTCGGGCCCGCCCCCGGTGCCCGTCCCGGACCTGAGCCAGGTCAGCTCCAACGCCTGCACCGGGGCCGGGGCCCTCCTGGTGGCGGCCCGGCTCAGCCTGGGGAGTTGTACCTCCCAGTCCTCCATGAAGGTGGCCCAGGGGGCCGTGATGTCCTGGTCCCCGACGGGGACGGCCCCGGAGCAGTCGGCCGTGAACGTCGTCTACTCCTCGGGACCCCCCCTGATCGGGATCCCCTCCCTGGCCGGGATCACCACCTGCACCGGGGTCGAGAGTGCCTTCACGGCCGTCGGGCTGACCGCCTCCTGCAACACGGCCTACAGCTCGGCCCCGCCCGGCCAGGTCATCGGGGAGAGCTCGACAACGACGGCCCCGGAGGGGTCGACGGTGAGCGTCACCCTCTCGAAGGGGCCCAAGCCCATCCCGGTCCCGGATCTGAGCAGCGACTCCCTGAACAAGGCCCTCGACACCCTGGCCGCCGACGGGTTGGTGGCCGGGAACCTCCAGGGCCCCTCCCACGGGTCGGTCTACGCCACCAACCCCGTCTCCGGCACCCTGGTGACCCCGGGGACCACCGTCGACATCTACCTCCAGCCCGGCTTCTGAGCCCGGGGGGAAGCGGTGGCCGGGGAGCCGGTGGCGGGCTGCGAGCTGTGCGAGGCGGCCCGGATGGGCAGCTGGTACCACGAGGACGGGGTCTGCTGGGTGGCGGACTGCGAGAGCTGCGGGGTCCCCATGGTGGTCTGGACCAGGCACGGGACGGACCCTCCCGCCGAGGAGCTCGAGGCCATGCTGGGGGCGCTCGGTCGGGTGGCCGACGAGGTCCTGGGGGCGGGGAATTGGAAGCTGGACCGGGTCATGCGGCAGATCCCGGAGCACTTCCACGCCCACGCCCGGGACCCCCAGTGGTGGTTCCGGCGGTTCGGGGGCGGGTCCCGGCCGAGTTGACCCCCCGGGGGGGTCCTGGCAACGTGGGCGTCGACCACAGCGGTGGCCGGTCGGGGGAACGGAAAAGGGGAGACTGACATGGGTTCGCTCGAGGGCCGGGTGGCGATCATCACCGGGGCGGGTCGGGGGATCGGGCGGGAGCACGCCCTCCTCTACGCCTCGGAGGGGGCCAGGGTCGTCGTGAACGACCTCGGGGGGGCCGTCGACGGGTCGGGGGACGACCGGTCCCCGGCCGAGCAGGTCGCCGACGAGATCCGGGCCCTCGGTGGGGAAGCGGTGGCCAACGCCGAGGACATCACCGACTGGGAGGGGGGGAGGCGGCTCGTCGAGGCGGCCGTGGAGGCCTTCGGGGCCCTCCACGTCCTCGTCAACAACGCCGGGATCCTCCGGGACAAGATGCTCGTGAACATGACCGAGGCGGAGTGGGACTCGGTGGTCCAGGTCCATATGAAGGGCCACTTCGTCCCCACCCGGCACGCCGCGGCCTACTGGCGGGGGCTCGTGAAGGAGGGCCAGGAGGTCCGGGCCTCGGTGATCAACACCTCGTCGACCTCGGGGCTCCTCGGGAACCCGGGCCAGACGAACTACGGGGCGGCCAAGTCGGCCATCGCCACCTTCAGCGTCATCGCCGCCCAGGAGCTGGCCCGGTACGGGGTCCGGGTCAACGCCATCGCCCCGGCGGCCCGGACCCGGATGACGGAGCAGACCCCGGGCCTGGAGGACATCGTGAAGGCCCCCACCGATCCGGGCGAATTCGACGTCTGGGACCCGGCCAACATCTCCCCGCTGGTGGCGGCCCTCGGGACGGAGGGATGCCCGGTCACGGGGAAGGTCTTCTTCGTCCAGGGGGGCCAGGTCCGGCTCTTCCAGCCCTGGAAGATGACGGCCACCCTCGAGCGGCAGGAGCGGTGGGGGGTGGCGGAGCTGGCCGAGCTCCTCCCGGACCTCGCCGACGGGCGGACGGAGGCGACCGGCCCGAGATGAGCGGCCCGGTCGGGGGCCCGGGGGCCCGGCTGCGGCGGGCCGGGGCCGGACCCCGGGAGAGCCGGCGGTACCGGTGGTGGGTCCTCTGGGTGGTCCTGGCCGGGCTGCTCGGGACGAACATCCTCTTCACGGTCTTCGTGGTGGCCCTGCCCACGGTGGCCTGCGGCCTCGGGCACCTCCAGTGCCGGCCCGGCCAGAACGTCAACATCTCCACCGTGACCTGGGTGGTGACGGGGCCCATGCTGGCCTTCGGGGTGGTGGCCCCGCTGGCCGGGAAGGCCGGGGACCTCTGGGGGCACCGGCGGCTCTACCTCATCGGCCTCGCCTGCGAGATCGCCGTGGCCGTGGCCTCGGCCACCGCTCCCGACGTCGGGGTCCTCATCGTGGCCCGGACCCTGGGGGGGCTCCTCGGGGCCTCCATCGGGGCGGCCTCGATGGCCCTGGTCCTCGGGGTCTTCTCCAAGGAGGACCGGGTCAAGGCCCTCGGCTGGTGGTCGATGGTCGGTGCCGGGGGGCCGGTCCTCGGGGTGGCGGTGGGTGGGCCCCTCATCGAGCACTTCGGCTGGCGGTGGCTCTTCGTCGTCCAGATCCCGATCCTCCTCCTGGCCCTGGCCCTGGCCGCCGCCGTCCTCCCGGCCCGGGCCGGGGACCGGCCCCGGGCCGAGCGGGGGGAGAGCCGGATGGACTGGTCCGGGGCCGCCGCCATCGGGACCGCCGTCGGGGCCTTCCTCTTCGCCCTCAACCGGGGCCCGGACTGGGGGTGGGCCAGCCCCGGGGTCCTCGGCTCCTTCGCCGTGGCCGCCGGGGCCGGGGTGGTCTTCCGGCTGGTGGAGGCCCGGGCCCGGGAGCCGGTCTTCCCCCTCCACTACCTGGGCCGGCGGAACTTCGTCTTCCCCATCGTGGCCCAGACCACGGCCAACTTCGCCTACCTGGGGGCCTTCTTCCTGGCCCCCCTCCTCCTCGAGACGGTCTTCGGCTACGGGGTGGGGGCCTCGGGCTACCTCTCGCTGCCCCGTCCCATCGTCTTCTCGGCCCTGGCCCCCATCGCCGGCTACGTCGCCGTCCGGATCGGGGAGCGGACCTCGGCCGTGGTGGGGACCTCGGCCGTGGTGGGGTCGATGGTGGTCTTCGCCCTGGCCGGCCGGGGGACGGGGGTGGCCCTGGTCGAGGTGGCCTTCGTCCTGTCGGGGATCGGGCTCGGGGTGGCCTCCCCGTCGCTCTCCTCGACGGTGGCCAACGAGTTCGCCGACGAGGACCTCGGGACGGCCAGCGCCTCCCAGCAGCTCATGAACCAGGTGGGGACGGTGGCGGGAATCCAGGTCATGGAGACGGTCCAGGCCGCCGCCGGCCGGGGTCGGCACGGCTTCGGGCTCCTCCCCTCGTTCCATCTGGCCTACCTGGTGGGCGGGGGGGTGGCCCTGGTCGGGGTGGCCTCCGCCGCCCTCCTCCGGTCCACGGACCGATCGGGGCACCGGGCCGCCCTCGACCTCAGGGAGGCCCTCGACGCCACCGAGCGGTCCCCGGTCGTCCCCGGGGAGATCGGGGGAGTGGTCGGGGGGGAGATCGTGGTCCGGGGGACCGACGTGAATGCTCTCGACTGACACGCCAGTCAACAACGGGCGGGCCGTGTCGGCGGCGGATAGGGTGTCGGCGGAAAGATCCGAGGCGCCACCCCGTGGGGGGGAGGCCGAGTCGAGAAGCAGAGGAGCATCCAACGATGGCCACTTATCCCTTCCTGAGCGACGAATGGGTCGCCGAGGCCCGGTCGATCCGTGAGGAGTTCGGTGGTGACGGCGGGGCCGTCCCCCACAAGGTCCGGATGAACCTGGTCATCACCGATGTCCCCTTCGGCGACGGCCCCATCGACGCCCACATGGACACCACCGAGGGTGCCGTGAAGCTCGACGTCGGCCACCTCGACCCGGCCGACCTGAAGGTCACGGTCGACTACGTGACGGCCAAGGCCATCCTGGTCGATGGGAACCCCCAGGCCGGCATGCAGGCCTTCATGTCGGGGAAGATCAAGGTCGAGGGGGACATGGCCAAGCTGATGGCCCTCCAGGCCACCCCGCCCGACGCCGCCGCTGCCGACATGGCCCAGCGGTTGAAGGAGATCACCGAGTAGTCCGTCCACCTCCGGGTGGTGGGACGGGGCGGCCACCTCGAGGTGGCCGCCCCGGTCCGTCCCGGGGGGCCGGTAGCATGACCCGCCGTGACTGCTCCCATCATCCCCGGGGCCGAGCCGTTCTCCCATGACGGCGGGCCCGGAGGCGTCCTCGTTCTCCACGGCTTCACGGGGAACCCCCAGTCGATGCGGCCCGTGGCCGAGGCCCTGGCCGACGAGGGGCTGACGGTCGAGTTGCCGCTGTGGCCCGGTCACGGGACGGCTGTGGAGGACCTCGTCCCCCTGCGGTGGTCGGACTGGTCGGCGGCGGCCGAGACGGCCTACCAGGCTCTGGCGGCCCGGTGCGACGCCGTGGCCCTGGTGGGGCTGTCCATGGGGGGGACGCTGGCCTGCTGGCTGGCCGAGGCCCACCCCGAGATCCGGGGGATCGTCCTCGTGAACCCGGCCGTGGAGCCCCAGCCGGAGGAGGTGAAGGGGTTCCTCCGGAGCCTCCTCGAGGAGGGGACGGAGGTGGCGCCGGCCATCGGGTCGGACGTGGCCAAGGAGGGGGTGGCGGAGCTCGCCTACGACGGGACGCCCCTGGCCGCCGTCCTCTCGCTGTTCGACGCCATCGAGACGGTCTCGGCCGGTCTCGGTCAGGTCAGCTGTCCGGTCCTCCTCTTCTCGAGCCGGGAGGACCATGTCGTCACCCCGAGCAACGGGGACCACCTCGAGGCCTCGGTGGGGGGGCCGGTGGAGCGGGTCTTCCTGGAGCGGAGCTACCACGTGGCCACCCTCGACCACGACGCCGGGGAGATCGTGGCCCGGACGGGGGAATTCGTCCGGTCGGTCCTCGGGGGAGAGGCCGCCGACTGATGGCCGGAGAGGGGTCCCGGGCCGGGCTGACCAGGGAGGACGCCGCCTACGTGGCCCGGCTGGCCCGGATCGAGCTGACGGAGGAGGAGCTCGGGACCTACGCCCGGCAGCTGGCCGTCGTCCTCGACCACGCGGCCGAGATCGCCGCCCTCGACACGTCGGGGCTGGTCCCGACGGCCCATCCCCTCCCGCTCGAGAACGTCCTCCGGCCCGACGTGGTCCGGCCCTCGGTCGACCGGGAGGAGGTCCTGGCCATGGCCCCGGCCGTCGAGGACCAGCGGTTCCGGGTGCCCCGGATCCTGGGGGAGCCCTCGTGACGGCCGCCGTCGGGAGGCGGGGTCCGGCTCTGGCCCTGGCTGCCGCCGTCCGGGCCGGTGAGGTCTCGGCCGCAGACGTCGTCGAGGAGCATCTGGCCGCCATCGCCGGCTGCGACGGGGAGCTCCACGCCTTCCTGGTCGTCCTGGCCGACGAGGCCCGGGCGGCGGCGGCGGCGGTCGACCGGCAGGTGGCGGCGGGGGAGGACCCGGGCCCGCTGGCCGGGGTCCCGATCGCCCTCAAGGACAACCTCTGCACCCGGGGGATCCCGACGACCTGCTCGTCGAGGATCCTGGAGGGCTGGAAGCCTCCCTACGACGCCACCGTGGTCGAGCGGGTCCGGGCCGCCGGGGCCGTCGCCATCGGGAAGACGAACCTCGACGAGTTCGCCATGGGGTCCTCGACGGAGAACTCCGCCTTCGGGCCGACCCGGAACCCCCATGACCCGTCCCGGGTCCCGGGTGGATCGAGCGGGGGGTCGGCGGCGGCGGTGGCCTCGGGGATGGCCCCGCTGGCGCTGGGGTCGGACACGGGGGGGTCGATCCGGCAGCCGGCCGCCCTCTGTGGGGTGGTGGGGATGAAGCCGACCTACGGGGCCGTCTCCCGGTACGGGCTGGTGGCCTTTGCCAGCTCCCTGGACCAGATCGGGCCCTTCGCCCGGACGGTGGCCGACGCCGCCCTCCTCTTCGATGTGATCGGGGGCCACGACGACCGGGACTCGACCTCTCTCGACCGGCCCGCCCCCCGGTGCTCGAGCCGGCTCGACGACGGGGTCGGGGGGGTCCGGATCGGGGTCCTCCGGGAGCTGGTCGAGGGGGAGGGGATGGACCCGGAGGTCCGGGGCCGGATCCGGGAGGCGGCCGAGGCGCTGGCCGGCGCCGGGGCCTCGGTGGAGGAGGTCTCGGTCCCCGAGCTCCGCTACGCCCTGCCCGCCTACTACCTCCTGGCCCCGGCCGAGGCCTCCTCGAACCTGGCCCGCTACGACGGGGTCCGCTACGGGCTCCGGGTCGACGGGCCCGACGTGGGGGCCATGAACGCGGCCACCCGGGCGGCGGGGTTCGGGCCGGAGGTGAAGCGGAGGATCATGCTCGGGACCTACGCCCTCTCGGCCGGGTACTACGACGCCTACTACGGCCAGGCCCAGAAGATCCGGACGCTGATCATCGGGGCCCTGGACAGCGCCTACGGCCGGGTCGACATCCTCCTCGGGGCCACCACCCCGACCACGGCCTTCGCCCTGGGGGACAAGGTCGACGATCCCCTGGCCATGTACCTGAACGACGTCTGCACCATCCCCTCCAACCTGGCCGGTCACCCCGCCGTGAGCGTCCCCTTCGGGACCGACGGGCTGGGCCTGCCGGTGGGGGCCCAGCTCATGGCCCCCGCCCTCGAGGAGGGCCTGCTCTTCCAGGTCGCCGCGGTGTTGGAGGGGGCGGCCCCGGCCCTGGGCCTGCCCCGGGTGGCGGCCGCCACCCTCGGGAGCGGGGGCCGGGCCGGAGGGGAGGACTCGTGAGCGGGACCTGGGAACCGGTCATCGGCCTCGAGGTCCACTGCGAGCTGAAGACCGCCACCAAGCTCTTCTGTGGCTGCCGGAACGCCTTCGGGGACGAGCCCAACACCAACGTCTGCCCCGTCTGCCTCGGGCTCCCGGGGTCGCTCCCGGTCCTGAACGAGGGAGCGGTGGAGCTGGCCATGCGGATCGGGACGGCGCTCCACTGCGAGATCCGGCCCTCGGTGTTCCACCGGAAGAACTACTTCTACCCCGACATGCCGAAGGACTACCAGGTCAGCCAGTACGACGCCCCCATCAACGTGGGTGGTCGCCTCGAGCTCCCCGACGGGAGCACGGTGGGGATCGAGCGGGCCCACCTCGAGGAGGACACCGGGAAGACGGGCCACATCGGGGGGGAGGGGGGCCGGATCCACGGGGCGGCCCACTCCCTCGTCGACTACAACCGGGCCGGGGTCCCCCTGGTCGAGATCGTCTCCCGGCCCGACATCTTCTCGGCCGCCCAGGCCCGCCTCTACGCCGGGGAGCTCCGGGCCATCCTGGTGGCCTCGGGGTCCTCGGACGGCCGGATGGAGGAGGGGTCGATGCGGGTCGACGCCAACGTCTCGGTCCGCCCCGCCGGCCGGGCCGAGCTCGGGACCCGGTGCGAGATCAAGAACCTCAACTCCCTCCACTCCCTGGCCCGGGCCATCGAGCACGAGATCGGCCGGCAGGTCGCCCTCATCGAGTCGGGGGAGCGGGTCGTCCAGCAGACCCGCCACTGGGACGAGGACCAGGGCCGGACCGTCACCCTCCGGTCCAAGGAGGAGGCTTTCGACTACCGCTACTTCCCCGAGCCCGACCTCGTCCCCCTGTCCCCCTCGGCCGACTGGGTGGCCGACGTGGCCAGGTCCATGGGCCCGATGCCGGCCGACCGGCGGCGGAAGCTGACGGAGCTCCTCGGGGAGGCCGCCGGGGGAAGGACGGACCAGATCGTCGGGGTGGTGGAGAAGGACCTCGAGGGCCTGGTCGAGGCGGCCGTCGCCGCCGGGATCGGCCCGGCCCTGGCCCTGGCCCGGACGGCCAACGAGGCTTCGGCCAATCCTGACGGGGCTCGCGAGGTCGACCCGATCTCCTACGTCACCATTCTCAGGCTTGAGCAGGAAGGTCTGTTGTCAGCCACTCAGGCCAAATCCGTACTGGCCACGCTGCTCGACCACGGCAAAGAGTCTGCCGCTCTCGTTGCGAAGCTCGGCGAAAAGGGTACTCCCGCTGAGATCGCGGCCCGGCTCGGCTTCGAGGCCCTCGGGGATGACTCGACGGCCCGGCTGGTGTCCGACGCCGTCGAGGCCAACCCGGGGGAGTGGGCCCGCTACCTCGAGGGGGAGGCCAAGCTGGCCGGCTTCTTCACCGGGATCGTCATGAAGGCCTCGAAGGGGAAGGCCAACGGGAAGGTCGTGGCGGCCGAGCTGGAGCGGCTCAAGGGCTGAGGGCCGCCCATTCGCCGGGGGGATGGGTCGGCGGGTGGAGCTCGGTCCAGTCGGAGCCGGGCATGACCCGGTCCAGGGGGGGCGCGGCCCGAACGGACGGATCCTCCCCGTAATCTGGGGGGCATGGCTGCACGTGACGGTCTTCTCGGTGCGATCCGGACGGCCCGGTCGGGTGGTCCCCAGGTGGTCTGGCCGTTCCGGCGGTCCCTCCTGGTGCGGAGGGTGCTCGGGACGGTGAAGAAGATCTCCCTGGTCCTCCTGGCCTCGGTGGCCGTGATCGGGCTCCTCTTCGCCGAGGCCTTCGGCCATCCCCTGGCCATGGCCGTCCTCGGGTTTCTCTTCGGTGCGGTGCCCCTGGCCGTCCTCGTCGGGACGGTTCTGGTGGGCCGACGGGCGGCCCTGGCCGCCGGGCCCGGCTGGATCGGGGTCCGGGTCGTCCGGCGGTGGCGGACCATCGACCTCGACCAGGTCCGGTCTGTGCGGCTGATCGACGGCGGGGGCTTCCCGGGTGGGGGATTCCCGGGCGGGGGATTCCCGGGGAGGTTCCCGGGGAGTGGCCAGGACGCCATCGGGCCCCGGTCGCTCGTCATCGAGGACAGCGGGGGGAACCGGGTCGACGTCGGACTCGAGGCGCTCGGATCGGGATTCGGGGAGGTGCTCCGCCAGGGGCTCGGGCCCGATGCGGTGATCGAGGCCGAAGCCCGGGAGGTCCTGGGTGGACCGGGCCCGGATCCGGGGGCGGAGCCCTCGTCCTAGTCTGTCGGCCATGGCTGACGACGAGACCACGGGGACCGACCACGGGATGAAGCTCCGGAGCTGGGAGGTCACCGACGGGCCGACCCGGGCACCGGCCCGGGCCATGCTCCGGGCCGTCGGGATGACCGACGACGACTGGGGGAAGCCCCAGGTGGCCGTGGCATCCTCCTGGAACGAGGTCACCCCCTGCAACATGCCCCTCGACCGGCTGGCCAAGCGGGCCAAGGTCGGGATCCGGGACTCCGGGGGGTTCCCCATCGAGTTCGTCACCATCGCCGTCAGCGACGGGATCTCCATGGGGCACGAGGGGATGCGGGCCTCGCTCGTCTCCCGGGAGGTCATCGCCGACTCGGTGGAGACGGTCATGCACGCAGAGCGGTTCGACGCCCTCGTCACCTTCGCCGGCTGCGACAAGTCCCTCCCGGGGATGCTCATGGCGGCGGCCCGGATCAACCTCCCCTCGGTCTTCCTCTACGGGGGGTCGATCCTCCCGGGCCGGGTCGGGGACCGGGCCCTCGACATCGTGAGCGTCTTCGAGGCCGTCGGGGCTCACGCCGCCGGGGCCCTCACCGACGAGGAGCTCTCCCTCATCGAGCACAACGCCTGTCCGACCGAGGGGTCCTGCGCCGGGATGTTCACGGCCAACACCATGGCCTCGGTGGCCGAGGCCATCGGGATGTCGTTGCCGGGATCGGCGGCCCCGGCCGCCGTGGACCGCCGCCGGGACGACCTGGCCTACGCCTCGGGGCAGGCTGTCGTCGAGCTCCTCCGGGCCGACATCCGGCCCCGGCAGATCATGACGAAGGAGGCCTTCGAGAACGCCATCGCCGTGGTGATGGCGCTGGGGGGGTCGACCAACGCCGTCCTCCACCTCATGGCCATCGCCCATGAGGCCCGGGTCGAGCTGGACCTCGACGACTTCAACCGGATCGGGGCCCGGGTGCCCCACATCGCCGACACGAAGCCCCACGGGAAGTACCACATGGTCGACGTGGACCGGATCGGGGGGGTGGCCGTCGTGATGCGGGAGCTCCTCGAGGCGGGGCTCCTCCACGGGGACTGTCTGACGGTGACGGGGAGGACGGTGGGGGAGAACCTGGCCGCCCTCGACCCGCCCGCCCCCGACGGGGAGGTCGTCCACCCCCTGTCCGATCCGATCCACGCCACCGGGGGGATCGCCGTGGTGCGGGGATCGTTGGCTCCGAAGGGTGGGGTGGTGAAGGTGGCCGGGATCGACTTCGACCGGTTCGATGGCCCGGCCCGGGTCTTCGACGGGGAGCAGGGCGCCCTCGACGCCATCCTGGCCGGGACCATCGAGCCGGGGACGGTTGTCGTCATCCGCTACGAGGGCCCCAAGGGGGGCCCGGGGATGCGGGAGATGCTGGCCGTCACCGGGGCCATGAAGGGGGCGGGCCGGGGCGGGGACTGTGCCCTCGTCACCGACGGGCGGTTCTCGGGGGGGACCCACGGCTTCTGCATCGGCCACGTCGCACCCGAGGCCGTCGACGGGGGGCCGATCTCCCTCGTGGTCGACGGGGACCGGATCGTGATCGACACCACGGCCAAGCGGATCGACCTCGAGGTCGACGAGGCCGAGCTGGCCCGGCGGCGGCTCGACTGGAAGGTCCCCGAGCCCCGGTACACGACGGGGGTCCTGGCCAAGTACGCCCGGCTGGTGACCGGAGCCGAGCGGGGAGCGGTCACCGAGCCCTAGGGTGGGAGCCGGCCCGGGCGGACTGAAGGGGAGACGTGGCGGAACGAGCGGACCAGGAGGCGATGGCGGAGCTCTTCGCCCGGCACATGGAGGCGGAGCTGGCCGGGGACCTCGAGACGACCATGGCCACGATGACGGACCACCCCCACCTGGTCAACGTCCCCTCCCTGGTCGGGGGGGCCGGCCGGGAGGGGGTCCGGGCCTTCTACGCCGACCACCTCATCGGGAAGTTCTTCCCCCCCGACGTCGAGTTCACCGAGGTGTCCCGAACCATCGGGGAGGACCGGCTCGTCGACGAGCTCGTCATCTCCTTCACCCACACCCAGGAGATCGAGTGGATGCTCCCGGGGATCGCCCCCACCGGCCGGTCCGTCTCGGTGGCCTTCGTCGTGGTCGTCGGGGTGGAGGAGGGGAGGATCGCCTACGAGCACATCTACTGGGACCAGGCCACCGTCCTCGTCCAGCTCGGCCTCCTCGACCCAGCCGGGCTCCCCGTCGCCGGCCGGGAGGCGGCGGCCAGGATCCTCGACCCGACGGGCTCCGGCGCCGGGGGCTGATCCCGGATCTCCGCCCGGGGCGGCGGTCACTCAGGCGGTCAGGAAGTCGAGCTGGGCCGGGGCCCGGGACTGCCAGAAGGCGGGGTCGTGACCGCCGGGCCCGAGGACGACACGGCCGGGGCCGAGGAGGACGGCGAGCTCCCGGGAGGCCGGGAGGAACGGATCGGAGAGCCCGCAGTCGATCCTGACGGGAGTTGTCCCCAGAGCCGGGAGGTGGCCGACCACGTCGTGGGCGGCCCAGTCGGCCGGGGAGTCGAAGGCGTCAGGGTTGGCGTTGCGGGAGGCGGCGTCGGACGGCCAGATGGCCGGGCTCTCGGCGGCCACTCGGGCGATCAGGCCGGGGTAGGTCTCGGCCAGGAGGAGGGCCCCGTAGCCGCCCATCGACCAGCCCAGGACGACGACCTGGCCGGTTGGGAGGCCCAGGGCGGCCAGCAGGGGCAGGAATTCGTGGACGAGCATGCCCTGGGGATCGTCCCCGTTGCTCCTGGGGTGCCAGTAGCCGTTCCCCCCGTTGGCCGCGGCCAGCACGATCGGCTTCGGGGGATGCCCGAGGGCGGCGGCCCGTTGGGGGTCCTGGAGGGCGAGTTGGGTGAAGGCGGTGGTGTGGTCGGCGGCGTAGCCGTGGAGGACGAGGCAGAGGGGGGTCCCGTCACCCGGGTGCCGGCCCGGCGGGTAGGAGACCGTCCAGCCGACCTCGACACCACGGCGGGAGGAGTGGAAGGTCCCGGAGACCAACCGGCCCGGGTCGGTGGTCGTGGTGGAGGAGGAGGTGGCGGATGCCGGCCGGGCCGCCGGTCGCCCGGTCAGGAGGTCGTCGAGGCCGAGTCCGACGGCCGCGGCCAGTCCGACGGCGGCCCCAGCGGCCAGGAACCGTCGCCGGCCGTAGTGGGGCGGAACGGCGCTCAGTCCGCGGCCGCGCTGGTGACGGGTCGGGGCAGGACGGTACCGACCAGGGAGCCCGGGAAGGGGGCGTCGCCGAAGGCGAAGACTCCACCGTCGGTGGCGGCCAGCCAGTAGCCGGCCCCGGTGGGGGTGGGGACGAAGGCGGTGACGGGCCGGTTGAGGGGTCGGCCCCCCATCGAGCCCAGGAAGGAGGCGTCGCCGAAGGCGAAGATCCCCCCGTCGGCGGCGGCCAGCCAGTAGCCGTTCCCGTCGGGGGTGGCGGCCAGGGCCACCACGGGGGCGTTCAGGGGGACGGCGCCCATCGATCCCGAGAAGGTGGTGTCCCCGAAGGCGAAGATCCCCCCGTCGGCGGCCACCAGCCAGTAGCCGAGGCCGCTGGGGGAGGGGGCCATGCCCACCACGGGGCGGTTCAGGGGCCGGCCCCCCATCGAGCCGAAGAAGCCGGCGTCGCCGAAGGCGAAGACCCCGCCGTCGGCGGCCACCAGCCAGTAGCCCCCGCCGTCGCGGGTCGGGGCCATCCCGACGACGCCGGCCGTGGTGACGCCGGCGGTGGTGAGATCCCCGTGGCTGGCGGCGTCCCCGAAGGCGAGGACCCGTCCGGGGGTGGTGACGAGCCAGTAGCCCAGGTGGTCGGGGGTGGGAACGAGGGCGGCGACGCCGGAGGTCAGGGTGGCCGATCCCAGGGCGGGGGCGTTACCCAGGGGGTGGACCCCGCCGGTCCCGTCGGCCAACCAGAGGCCGTTGCCCCCGCCGGCCAGGAGGCGGTCGAGGGCCGAGGCGAAGGCGGCGGCGATGATGGCGTGGCCGCCGTCGTTGGCGTGGATGTTGAGGCTGGCGCACATGAGGGTCAGGGTGCAGATCCGGCCCACGTTGTCGGGGACGGTCTGGCCGTTGTAGGAGGCGTCGGGAGTCCAGTCCAAGGTGGCGAAGCCGCCCTGGACGTCGGCGGCTGGGGCGCCGGCCTGGCCGTAGATGTGGGTGAGGTCGCTGTTGAGGACCTGGGCGAAGGCGACGCTGAGCCGAACGGTGCCCTGCCAGGCGGGGCCGTCGTTCCAGAGGGCCAGGAAGGGGTCGTAGTAGGTCATCCCCACCACGGGGACGGCTCCACCGGCGGCCCGGAGGCCGGCCAGGATCTGGGGGAGCTCGGACTGGACCCGCCCGAGCCCGGCCGCGATGCAGGGGGGGTTGACGGCCCCGGTCCCGGTGATGCAGCTGTCGACGTTGTTGGCCCCGATGTCGATGGTCACGAAGGTGACCTGGCCGGGGTGGGCCTCGAGGAAGGCCTCGGCGTCGCCGAGTTGGGTCCCCGAGGAGTAGTGGCAGCTCCCCCCGCCGTTGAGCATGGTGTCGGTGGTGGCCCCTCCGCAGGCGATGTTCTCGAGCTGGAGGCCGGGATGGAGGGTGACCTCGTGGGCGTAGAGGTCGTTGACGTACCCCAACGAGTCGGGGGACCCGTCCCCCGCGGCCAGGGAGTCCCCCAGGGCCAGGTCGTAGGAGACGGGCGGGCTGTGGGGCCCGACGGCGGCCCCGGCCCGGCCTGTGCCGGTCATCGTCGGGGCTCCTCCGGCCAGGAGGGTCCCGGCGGCCAGCGCCGACGCCCACCGCACACCCCGACCCCGTCGAGCCATCGGACCCTCCCCACCGAAGAAGGTCCGAGATTACAGGGTTGCCACCCGGCCGGGTCCGTGCCACACTGATCGGACCATGCACGAGCACGCCGCCACCTCCGCGACCCTCGTAGTTCTCCTGTAGCGCACGCCGCCGCGGTAGCGGCCCCGTGCGCTCCCCGACCTCCCCGACGGGAGGTCGTTTCATTTCCCGGACCCTTCCCACCCGACCGCCTCACCCGGACCGACCCACGAGGACGACCATGCGACTCACCGGAGCCCAAGCCCTGATCAAGAGCCTCGAGATGGAGGGAGTCGAAGTCATCTTCGGCCTCCCCGGAGGGGCCATCCTCCCCGTCTACGACCCCATCCTCGACTCCTCGATCCGACACATCCTGGTCCGCCACGAGCAGGGGGCCGGGCACGCCGCCGAGGGCTACGCCCAGGTCACCGGTCGCCCCGGGGTGGCCCTCGTGACGAGTGGCCCGGGGGCCACCAACATCGTCACCCCCCTGATGGACGCCATGATGGACTCGATCCCCCTGGTGGTGGTGAGCGGCCAGGTCCCGACCACGTCGATCGGGACGGACGCCTTCCAGGAGTGCGCCATCACGAGCGTCACCCAGGGGATCACCAAGCACAACTGGCTCGTCACCGACGCCCGGGACCTCCCCCGGGTCGTGGCCGAGGCCTTCCACGTGGCCACCACCGGCCGGCCCGGGCCCGTCCTCATCGACGTCCCCAAGGACATCTCCAACGCCCAGATGGATTGGTACTGGCCCCAGTCGATCGACGACCTCGACCTTCCCGGCTACCGGCCCTCGACCCAGGGGGACCCAGCCTCGGTCCGGGCCGCCGCCGAGCTGATCCTCCAGGCCGCCCGTCCGGTGATCTATGCCGGCGGGGGGATCCTGAAGGCTCGGGCCGCCGAGGCCCTCCGGGAGCTGGCCGACCGGACGGGGATCCCCGTCGTGACCACCCTGATGGCCCGGGGGGCCTTCCCCGACAGCCACCCCCTCTGCCTCGGGATGCCGGGGATGCATGGGAACTACACCGCCGTCACCGCCCTCCAGCAGGCCGACCTCCTGATCGCCCTGGGCAGCCGGTTCGACGACCGGGTCACCGGGAAGATCAGCGCCTTCGCCCCCGGGGCCAAGGTCATCCATGTCGACATCGACCCGGCCGAGCTCCACAAGGTCCGGCGGGCCGAGGTGGCCATCGCCGGGGACTGCCGGATTGTCGTCGAGGAGATGATAGAGGCCCTCGACGGGCTGGGCTGCGGTGCCGTGGGCACCGGGGCCCCGGCCGGGACGGCCGCGGCCGAGCGGCCCGGCCTCGAACCCTGGCTGGCCCGGATCCGGGCCTGGCAGGAGGAGTTCCCCCTCGCCTACTCCCAGGAGGACGACGGGACCCTCAAGCCCCAGTTCGTGGTGGAGACCCTCCGGGACATGACCCCCGACGACACCATCGTCGCCTCCGGGGTGGGCCAGCACCAGATGTGGGCCTCCCAGTACTGGAAGTTCGACCACCCCTACACCTGGGTCAACTCCGGTGGGGCGGGGACCATGGGGTTCTGTGTCCCGGCCGCCATCGGGGCCAAGGTGGGCCGGCCCGACCGGATGGTCTGGGGGATCGACGGGGACGGCTGCTTCCAGATGACGGCCCAGGAGCTCGTCACGGCCTCGGCCGAGCGGATCCCGGTGAAGATCGCCATCCTGAACAACGCCTACCTGGGGATGGTCCGGCAGTGGCAGGAGCTCTTCTACGAGGAACGGTACTCCGAGGTGTATCTCTCCCCGGACCTGCCCGACTACGTCAAGTGGGCCGAGGCCATGGGATGCGTCGGGTTGAAGGTCGAGCACCCCGAGGAGGTGGGACCGGCCATCGAGAAGGCCAACGGGGTGGACGACCGACCCGTCGTCATCGACTTCCGGACCGACGCATTCGAGAAGGTCTACCCGATGGTCCCGGCCGGGGCCTCCAACGACGACATCATCGTCGGTCCCGCCGAGGGTGACGGGGGCCGGTGATGGAGAGCAGCCGGAACTCGCTGGCCGGGGTCGACGCCCGCCACCACATCCTCTCCGTCCTGGTCGAGAACAAGTCGGGGGTCCTCGCTCGGGTCTCGAGCCTCTTCTCCCGGCGGGGCTACAACATCTTCTCCCTGGCCGTCGCCCCCACCGACGACGACCGGTTCAGCCGGATCACCATCGTCGTCGACGTCGAGTCGGCCCCCCTCGAGCAGATCATCGGCCAGCTCGACAAGCTCATCAACGTGGTCTCGATCTCGGAGCTCGCCCCCGAGGTGGCCATCGAGCGGGAGCTGATCCTCATCACCGTGGCGGCCGGGGCCGAGGAGCGGGGCCAGGTCATCGCCCTGGTCGGGATCTTCGAGGGGAAGATCGTCGCCGTCGGGCACGACTGCATGACGGTGATGTTGGCCGGGACCCCCGACAAGGTCGATGACTTCGAGAAGATGCTGCGACCCCTGGGCATCGTGGAGCTCCAGCGGACGGGGCGCGTGGCGCTGCCTAAGCTGTCGCACCGGGCCCGGCTGCACGCTGTCGCCGGAGGAACCGACCAGAACCCCGCGGACCTTGACCGCACGACCCCCGAGGCAGGATGACGATGGCCACGCTGTACTACGAGAAGGACGCCGACCAGAGCCTGCTGCAGGGTCGGAAAGTCGCCATCCTGGGCTACGGGTCCCAGGGCCATGCCCATGCCCTGAACCTGGCCGAGTCCGGGATCGACGTCCGGGTCGGCCTCCGGGAGGGCTCCTCGTCGCGTGGGAAGGCGGAGGAGGCCGGTCTCCGGGTCCTGTCGGTGGCCGAGGCCGCCGCCGAGGCGGACGTGATCATGATCCTCCTGCCCGACACCGAGCAGGGCTCGATCTATCAGGCCGACATCGCCCCCCACCTCCGGGAGGGCGACGCCCTCCTGTTCGCCCACGGCTTCAACATCCGGTTCGGCCAGATCGTCCCCCCGGCCGGTGTCGACGTGGCCATGGTGGCCCCTAAGGGCCCCGGCCACCTGGTCCGGCGGACCTACACCGAGGGTGGGGGCGTCCCCTCCCTGGTGGCCGTCCACCAGGACGCCTCGGGGAAGGCTCACGATCTGGCCCTCTCCTACGCCCACGCCATCGGGGCCACCCGGGCCGGGGTCCTCGACACCACCTTCGAGGAGGAGACCGAGACGGACCTCTTCGGGGAGCAGGTCGTCCTGTGCGGGGGGCTCACCTCCCTGGTCCAGGCCGGCTTCGAGACCCTGGTCGGAGCGGGGTACCAGCCCGAGTCGGCCTACTTCGAATGCCTCCACGAGCTGAAGCTCATCGTCGACCTCATGTACGAGCAGGGGATCGCCGGGATGCGGTACTCGATCTCCGACACCGCCGAGTACGGGGACCTCACCCGGGGCCCCCGGGTCATCGACGAGCGGGTCCGGGCCGAGATGGGCCGGATCCTCGAGGAGATCCGCTCCGGGGCGTTCGCCGAGGAGTGGATGGCGGAGAACCGGGCCGGCCGGAGCCGGTTCGAGGCGCTCCGGAAGGCGGGGGCGGAGCATCCCATCGAGAAGATCGGTGAGGAGCTCCGGGGGATGATGCCGTTCATCTCGGCCGGGAAGCAGCGGGTCCAGGACATCTCCGGGGGCTGATCCCCGGTCGGAGCGCTCAGGCCAGGGGGACGAGGAGGGCAGCTGTGGCGAGGACCGGGGCGGCCCGGAGCCCGGAGTTGTTTCCCGAGGAGCTGCTCGAGAGGTAGATCATCGCGACGATCAGGCCGATCATCACCAGGCCGACGAGCAGCCAGACGACGATGAGGGGCCCGGAGGCGCCGCCTCCGATCCGCATGGACCGTCGGGCCTTGGCGCCCGGGGCGAGACGGATCCGGGCGCCGGCCGGGATGCCCGGGAGCCCCCTCTCCCCGGGGGTCTCGGTGGCCGTGGCTGTTGCCGTGGTCGTTCCTGCCGGTGCGGTGGCCGTGGCGGCGGCGGCAGTGTGGATGACGGCCGTCTCGCTGGCGGTGCTGGCAGCCGAAGCGGCCACCCCGGCCTCGGCGGCAACCTCGGCCACATCGTCGAAGCTGTGGGCGTGGCGGTGCCGGCGGTGGAGGCCGTGACTACCGGTGTCGGGGTCCTCGTCGGCGTGCTTGGCCTTGCGGTCCTTGCCCTCGGAGATCGGCGAGCCGCACTGGGGGCAGCGCACCGCATCCGGGTCGTCGATCGACTCCAGGCACTTCGGACACACCAACGCCATCGACCAGCCACCTCCCCCAAAGGCCAGCCCGGACCGCAGGGCTTCGGGACCAGGTTACTCCACGGGCCGGGGCCGTCCGGCCTCCCCGTGCGCCGTTCCCCCTAGGCCAGGGCTCCCACGACGTAGTTGACCGAGGCGCAGAGCGCGGCGATGTCCTCGGGGTCGACGGCGGGGAACATGGCCATCCGGAGCTGGTTCCGGCCCAGTTTCCGGTAGGGCTCGGTGTCGACGATGCCGTTGGCCCGCAGGACGGCGGCCACGACGGCGGCGTCGATCTCGTCGACGAAGTCGATGGTCCCGACCACGTGGCTCCGCTCCGAGGGCTTCTCGACGAAGGGGGTGGCGAAGTCGGACTGCTCGGCCCAGGTGTAGAGGATCTCGGCGGAGCGGTCGCAGCGCCGGACCGTCCAGTCCAGGCCGCCCTGGTCGAGCATCCAGTCGATCTGCTCGGCCAGGAGGAGGATGGTGGCCAGGGCCGGGGTGTTGTAGGTCTGGTCCTTCGTCGAGTTGTCGACGGCCAGGGCCAGGTCGAGGGAGGCCGGCACCCAGCGACCCGAGGTCGAGATCCGGTCGACCCGCTCCAGGGCGGCCGGGGAGAGGAGGGCCAGCCAGAGACCCCCGTCCGAGGCGAAGCACTTCTGGGGGGCGAAGTAGTAGGCGTCGAACTCGGCCGGTTCCACGGGGAGGCCCCCGGCTCCGGAGGTGGCATCCACCGCCACCAGGCCGGTGGCCCCGGCCGGGCGGCGGATCTCCATGGCCACCCCGGTCGAGGTCTCGTTGTGGGTCAGGGCGTAGAGGTCGACGTCGGGGTCGGCCAGGGCCTGGGGATGGGTTCCGGCCGGAGACGTGATGACCTGGGGATCCTCGAGGTGGGGGGCCGTGGCGGCGGCGGCTGCGAACTTGGAGGAGAACTCCCCGAAGGAGAGGTGCTGGCTCCGGCGGTCGATCAGCCCGAAGGTGGCCGCGTCCCAGAAGGTGGTCGATCCTCCGTTGCCGAGGACCACCTCGTAGTCGTCGGGGAGGGAGAAGAGCTGCCGGAGGCCGGAGCGGACCCGGCCCACGACCGACCTGACCGGGGCCTGACGGTGGCTGGTGCCGAGGTAGTCGGTCGACGACGCCAGGGCCCGGAGCTGCTCCGGGCGGACCTTGGAGGGTCCGCATCCGAACCGGCCGTCGGCCGGCTTCAGCTCGTCGGGGATACGGACGTCCGGGGTGTCGGCGGGGGTCATCACATATGAAATCATGGCAGTCATGGCGCCCACTGACGAAACCGCTCCCCCTCGGGAGGGGCTGCCGGGCCCCCGGCGGGTCTCGACCCGTCTGGCCTCGCTCGCCCCCTCGGCCACCTTGGCAGTCGACGCCCGGGCCAAGGCCCTGAAGGCAGCCGGGGAGGACATCATCGGGTTCGGCGCCGGGGAGCCCGACTTCCCGACCCCGGAGGTCATCGTCGAGGCCGCCGCCGCGGCCTGCCGGGACCCGAAGAACCATCGCTACACCCCCACCGGGGGCCTCCCGGAGCTGCGGGAGGCCATCGCGTCCAAGACGGCCCGGGACTCGGGGCTGGTGGTGGATGCCTCCCAGGTCCTGGTCACCAACGGGGGGAAGCAGGCCATCTACAACGCCTTCCAGGCCCTCCTCGACCCGGGCGACGAGGTCCTCATCCCGGCCCCATACTGGACGACCTACCCCGAGGCGGCCGCCCTGGCCGGGGGGGTGCCGGTGGCCGTCCCCACCGAGGAGAGCCGGGGATTCCACGTCACCGTGGAGGCCCTCGAGGCAGCCCGGACGCCGGCCACCAAAGTCCTCGTCTTCGTCTCCCCCTCCAACCCGACCGGGGCCGTCCTGGCCCGGGCCGAGGTCGAGGCCGTCGGCCGGTGGGCCGCCGACCACGGGATCTGGGTGCTGGCCGACGAGATCTACGAGCACCTCACCTACGGCGGTCGCCAGAGCTTCTCCCTCCCCGTCGTGGCCCCCGAGGTCGGGGACCGTTGGGTCGTGGTGAACGGTGTGGCCAAGACCTATGCCATGACCGGATGGCGGGTGGGTTGGATGATCGGCCCGCCCGACGTGGTCTCCGCCGCCACCAACTTCCAGTCCCAGGTCACCTCCAACGTGGGGAACGTCTCCCAGCGGGCCGCCCTGGCCGCCCTGACCGGGGACCTCTCGGCGGTGGCGGCCATGCGGGAGGCCTTCGACCGGCGCCGGATGACCATCCATCGGATGCTCAACGACTGCACCGGGGTCAGCTGCGTCGAGCCGGAAGGGGCCTTCTACGCCTTCCCCTCGGTGGCCGGCCTCCTGGGCCGGAAGCTGGGTGGCCGGCCCGTCTCGACCTCCACCGACCTGGCCGAGCTGTGCATCGAGGAGGCCAAGGTGGCGGTGGTCCCCGGCGAGGCCTTCGGGGCCCCCGGCTACCTCCGGCTGTCCTACGCCCTGGGAGACGAGGACCTCGTCGAGGGCGTCAGCCGGCTGGCCACCCTCTTCGATACGGCGGAGTAGACGCCGCGGCCCGGTACGGGCCAGGCTGCAGGCAGACCGGGCGTCTCGGCGCCCCCGACCGTGGAAGGACCCTGAGGACAATGGCACGGGTGCTCGTCACCGAGAAGCTGGCCCAGCGGGGCCTCGATCTGCTGGCCGAGGCCGGCCATGAGGTCGACGAGCAACTGGAGCTGAGCCCGGAGGAGCTCCTGGGCGTCATGCCCGGTGCCCAGGCTCTCATCATCCGGTCGGCCACCCAGGTCACCGACGAGGTCCTGGCGGCCGGAGCGGACCTCCAGGTGGTGGGTCGGGCCGGGATCGGCCTCGACAACGTCGAGGTCGAGGCGGCCACCCGTCGGGGGGTCATGGTCGTGAACGCCCCCCAGTCGAACATCCTGTCCGCGGCCGAGCATGCCGTCGCCCTGCTCCTGGCCCAGGCCCGGAACATCCCCCAGGCCCATGCCGCCCTGGTGGCGGGCCGGTGGGAGCGGTCCAAGTGGGAGGGGGTCGAGCTCCACGGGAAGACCCTGGGAGTGGTCGGCCTGGGCCGGATCGGAGCCCTGGTGGCCCAGCGGGCCATGGCCTTCGGGATGAAGCTCACCGCCTACGACCCCTACGTCTCGGCCGACCGGGCCCGGACCATGGGGGTCGAGCTCATGGCCCTCGACGAGCTCGTGGCCGAGGCCGACTTCCTGACCATCCACCTCCCCAAGACGGCCGAGACAGCCGGGCTCATCGGCCGGGACCTCCTGGCCAAGGCCAAGCCCAGGCTCCGGATCGTCAACGCGGCCCGGGGCGGGATCCTCGACGAGGAAGCCCTGGCCGACGCCCTGCGGTCCGGCCAGGTGGCGGGAGCCGCCCTCGACGTCTACGCCACCGAGCCCTGCACCGACTCCCCCCTCTTCCAGCTCCCCGGAGTGGTCGTGACACCCCACCTCGGAGCGTCGACGGCCGAGGCCCAGGACAAGGCCGGGGTCACCATCGCCGAGCAGGTCATCCTGGCCCTGGCCGGGGACTTCGTCCCCTTCGCCGTCAATGTGGCGGCCGCCGAGGTGTCCGAGACGGTCCGACCCTTCCTGGGCCTGGCCGAGCAGCTGGGCCGGTGCTTTGCCTGCCTGAACGACGGGCTCCCCGACCGCCTCGAGGTCGAGTTCCAGGGGGGCCTGGCCAGCCAGAACACCTCCATCCTGACCCTGGCCGTCCTGAAGGGCCTCTTCTCGGCCGGGACCGAGGAGCCCGTCTCCTACGTGAACGCCCCCCAGCTGGCCGAGGAGCGGGGCCTCGAGATCCGGGAGACCTCGACGGCCACCACCCGGGACTTCGTCAACCTCATCACCCTCCGCTCCGGGGACCACTCCCTGGCCGGGACGCTGTCGGGGTCGGGCTCGGAGCCCCGGATCGTGGTGGTCGACGACCACACCGTCGAGGTCCCCCCGGCCGAGAACATGCTGGTGGTCCGCAACGACGACAGGCCGGGGATGATCGGAGTGGTCGGGACGGCCCTGGGCCGGGCCGGGGTCTCCATCTCGTCGATGGCCGTCGGCCCCTCCAGCACCGGGCACACGGCCCTGATGGTCCTCTCCACCGCAGGTCCCACCCCGGACGCCACCTTCGAGGAGCTGAAGGCGGCCGAGGGCATCCTCGACATCCACCGGATCACCTCGGTCTGACGCCGGCCGATGCCGCCGGCCGGTCGCCGGGGACGGGTCAGCGGGGAGGCCGGAGGGCGGAGGGCGGAGAGGAACACGACCCTCGGGCGGTAGGGCTCCATCAGGGGACGGGCGGTGTCGACGGCCCGGTCCCTGACCTCCTCGGCCCCCCGGGGGTCGAGACCCTCCAGCCAGGTGGTGAACTGGGCCTGGCCGAATCGGTAGCCGACGAGCTGTCCGGGTTCGGTCACCCCGACGTCGACGGCCTCCTCGGCGACGGTCACCTCGAACAGTCCGGCCCCGGAGGCCGCCCCGGCCATGTCCCGGGCCGTCCCGAGGAGCGGCGTGGCCCGGGACTTGAGGTCGACGTACCAGTCGGGGACCTGCCAGCTGTCCCGGCGGGCGGACTCGTCCACCGCGTCCCGGGCCCCGCTCCGGCTGTCGTTGCTGAAGACGGCGGCAAGGACGGCCCCCCGGGGCGGGTGACCCGGACGAACTCGGCGAACCCGGCGGCCGGCTCGACCAGGTGGTTCATGATGAAGGCGGCCACGGCGTCGTCGACCGTCCCGGTTCCGAAGGGCAGGGCGCCGATGTCACCCACGGCCGCCGGGGGTCTGGCTGAGGCGTTCCATCCCAGCATGTCGGGGGAGAGGTCCACGGCCACCGGTCTCGCTCCCCGGGCCAGGAGCGCCGAGCTGGCGGCCCCGGCCCCGGCGTCGAGGACGACCCGGCCCGACAGGGGGTGGGGGCTCAACGCCACGATCCGGTCGGCGATGGGCCTGTAGACGAGGGAGGCCCCGTCGGCCCAGCGCCGACCGGTACCGGCAGAGCGGTCGACGGTCATGCCGGGAGCGGCAGGTCCAGATCGAGCCGGCGGACGGCCCCGACCACCTGGTGCTCCCACCAGCGGAGCTCCGCCTCGTCGCCGAGGGCCTTCTCCCAGCCGAAGGTGGCCATGATGGCGACGAGGCAGAGGGCCAGCTGGGTGTCGAACCACGCCGAGGTGTCCACCCCGTGGCGCTCGAGGGCATCCCGGGCCCGGGTGACGGCGGCCTCCTTCGACTCCGGGAGGCGGGACCGGTTCAGGGCCAGGTACCAGCAGAGGTCCCAGCAGGGCGGTCCCGACCCCGGGTAGGCCCAGTCCAGGAGGATGGTCCGCCCGCCGGGATGGCTGCCGAGGTTGCCCATCTTCCAGTCCCCGTGGAGGAAGGTGACCGGGGTGGCGTCGAGCGGCCCGGTGAGGATCCCGGGATCGTCGTGGACGGCCCGGGCCACGGCGGTCAGGGCGGGGGACCGGCCGGCAAGGGCCCGCCAGCCGGCGTCGGCGGCGACGATGGTGCCGGGTGGGTCGACCACCGCCAGCTCCCGGGCCACGTTGGGGGCGTCGAAGAACCGGATCCGCTCGGCCATGGAGGTGAGCCCACCCACCGAGTCCCGCCAGTCCCAGAAGGTCGCCGAGAGCTCGGCCAGGTGGTCCATGAAGCCGTCGTGCTGGGCCTCGGGCACGATGGTGTTCCCCTCGGGGACGAGGTGGGGGCCGACGTCGCGCATGAGCATGCTGAGGACGGCGTCGTCGCCCTCTCCCGACACCTCCATGGCCACCACCGTGTGGTCGATGGATGCCGGGACCCGGTCCATGATCCCGGCCCGCCAGACCAGGTAGGGCCGGTGGACGTGGTCGCCGGTGACCCGCATGATCCAGTCCGAGGCCGGGCTCAGCTGCTTGAGGAAGAAGCGCTGTCCGTCGACAGTGACGCGCTCGAAGGTCGATGTGCTCTTGCCGTCGTCGGGGCGGACCGACACCCGGGACGAGGCTCGGGCCAGCCAATCCGTCACGGACGTGCCGTCCCCCGGGACCCGTCCGTCGTCATGATCCGAGCTGATCATGACGAGATCGTAGGTCGCCGACGACCGGTCGGAGCCGCTCGCCCCGACCATCAGTGTCCGGGCGCCGGTATATCGGAATCCGGAGTATTGTCGGGTCATGGCGGGGACGGCGGGGGACGGGAGCGGGTCGGAGCCCGGGGCCGACCTGGCCATGCTGGGACGGTCGTCGGGACCGGCCGCTCTGATCCTGTCCAGCCTGGCCGACGGTCCGAAGCACGGCTACGCCCTGACCCGGGACGTGGAGGCCTTCGCCGGGGTCCGGCTGGCCCCGGGCACCCTCTACGAGGCCCTGGGCCGGCTCGAGCAGCAGGGCCTGATCGAAGCGGTCGAGAGTGACGACCGGCGCCGGCCCTACCGGCTCACCCCGACCGGTGCCGCCGCCCTCCGGGGCCATCTCGCCGCCCAGCAGCTCATCGTCGAGACCGGCCTCCGCCGGCTGGACGGGAATTGGCGGCCGGCATGACACGTGGGACCGGCCCGGACCGCCGGGTGGGGCGGATGCTCCGGTGCTATCCGCCGGCCTGGCGGGACCGCTACGGCGACGAGTTCGCCGAGCTCCTGGCGGCCGACCTGCAGGACCGGCCTCGGTCCTGGCGGCGGGACCTCGACCTCATCGGCTGTGCCGCCCGGTCCCGCCTGGCCGAAGCCGGCCTGGCCGGGGACAGCCGGAGCCGGGCCGACCGGGTCCGGGCCGACCTGGCCGTCATGATCGGTGTGGCGACGGCGTTCCTGGTTTCGGGATCGGCGGTCTGGGCTCAGCTCACCATCGGTTGGCAGTGGGCCGAGCCCCGGGGCCCGGCCGTCACCGCCGCCATGGTCGTCATGTCGGGGGCCGTCGCCGTCCTGGCCGTGTTGGGCGTCCTGGCCACCGTCCCGATGGTGGGGGGTGTGGCTGTCGCCCTGGTCCGGCAGCGTCAGGGCGGGCTCGTCGGTCCCCTGCTCCTGGCCGGTGGTGCTGCCGCCTTTTTCGTCACCGGGGCCGGGCACCTGGCCCGGGGTTGGCCCGGAACGGGGGGACATCCCTGGGTACACCAGGGCCTCGTCCCCGGTGGTGTGGCCTCCTTCGCCTGGGCCGCGACCCTGTCGGTGACCTCCTACTGGGCCCATCCCGGGGCCCTGGCCGCCTTCCCCGCCACCGAGTTGGTCTGGATGGCCTTCAGCCCGCTGGCGTTGGCCGCTGTCGTGGTCGGTGCGGTCAAAGTGGTGCGTCGGGTCGAATTGACCACGGCGGTGCTCCGATTCGAGGCCTGGCTGGCCACGGCGGCGGCCCTGACCATGCTGGTCTTCTCGGTCGGCGCCGCCCTGTGGGTCGTCGACGGCGGACCGGCCCCCCGGGGCCTCTTCAGGACCGGGCTCGTCGACGTCGCCGCCTTGGTGGTGATGGTCGTCGCCTTCGCGGTGGCGTGGCCGGCCGCCTCCCGGGCCCGGCTCTTGGCCCGGACGTGAGGGGTCAGGGGACGTTCACGACCCGGTTGCGGCCGTTGGTCTTGGCCACGTAGAGGTTGGCGTCGGCCCGGAGGATGAGCGAGTCGATCGACTCCGTGCCGTCCCAGGCGGCCACGCCGGCCGAGAAGGTGATGCCGTCACCTTCGCCCTCGGAGGTCATCTGGCGGCGGACGGCGTCGACGAGACCGAGGGCCCCCTCGGCGTCGGTCTCGGGCAGGACGAGGCAGAACTCCTCGCCGCCGTAGCGGGCCAGGAGATCCTGGGCCCGGATGCGCTCGGCCACCCCGGCCGAGAAGGTCCGGAGCAGGCTGTCGCCGGCGCTGTGGCCGTGACGGTCGTTGTACTGCTTGAAGTGGTCGAGGTCGAGGATGGCGACGGAGAAGACTCGTCGGCTCCGGCGGGCCCGGCCCAGCTCGTCCTCGAGCGCGTTGAAGAGGCAGCGGCGGTTGGCGATCCCGGTCAGCTCGTCGGTGTTGGCCAGGTCGACGAGCCCTCCGATGAGTCGGGCCCGGTCGCACATGGCAGCCAGGAGAGCGACGCCGGTGCTCAGCAGGTTGTGGTCGACAGGTACGTCCAGCACCGAGACAGCCGGGACGACCAGGACGATGTCGATCTCGCCGACCGAGGAGGGGGTGGCCACCAGGTCACCGTTCGAGACCCAGCCGGCCGTGATGACGGCCCGGCCGGGAAGGTCGCCGAGCTGTCCGGGGTCGGGCCAGACCGGGTCGGGCCAGGACAGGACAGGTCGGAGCTCCCCGTCCTGGCCCGCCAGGATCGAGTAGCGGTCGATGTCGAGGGCCTGGGCCAGCCGGCCGGCGATGGGGCCGAGGTCGTCCGGCCAGGACTGGAGTGTCCCGGCGTGAGATGCCAGCACGGCCAGGGACTGGTTCCGGCCCAGGCTGTAGAGCGACCCCGTGAGGGCCCGGTCCGTGAAGACACCCACGATGGCCGCCGCCCCGCCGAAGAGAACCGTGAGCCAGACGGCGTCGAGGGCGGGGACCTGGAGGCCCGTCTCGAAGCCGAGGGTGGTCACGAGCACCGCCCATGCCACGGCGATCATGGTCAGGTTGCCGAGGAGCACCGCCACCAGGAAGACGGTGCAGGGCATCAGCAGGAAGGCCCCGCCGTGGATGCCGAAGGCCAGACCGAAAAGGCCGAACTCGACGATGGAGGAGGTGGAGGCCAGGATGCTCCGGTTCGGCCTGAACCAGTCGAACCGTGCCTCCTTCTGGGCCTTCAGCTCGCAGATGTTGAAGGTGGTGACACAGCAGAAGAGGACGAGGCAGGCCGCCAGGGCCGGGGCCGAGCGGAGGTGGGGGTGGTAGAGGAGGGCGGCCAGGGCGAACAGGGGGACCAGGAGGGAGATGACGAAGATGGACCTCGTGGCCCGCTTCAGGGAGACCCCCGAGGGCTCGTAGCGGAATTGGATCCAGCCCCGGCGCCAGGCGGGGGTCTCGTCCTCGGTCTCGAGGTCGGACCCCGGGCCCGAAGTCTTCCCACTCGACGTCCCCTCCCGGTCCTCCACGTAGGAATTGATCGGCTGTTGTGCGAGGCGCCTTGAGGCTTCGCCACCAGGAGGCCAGCCGACGGCCGAGAGGTCAGATCGGTTCGATCCCGTCGAGCTCGGTGGCGGCCTCGGCCACGGCCTCGTGCCGGAGCACCTCGTCGAGGGGGTCGGGACCGGAGATGGTCTTCCAGAGCTCGGGGATCCTCCAGACGAGGAGGCCCACCCCGACCAGGCAGGCCACCCCCCCGGACCAGACGGCGAATTGCGGCCCTCCGAGGGCGGCGGCGGCCCCGGTCTCGGCGTCGCCCAGCCTCGGCCCTCCGGCCACCACCCCGAAGAAGACCCCGGACATCCGGCCCTGCATGTGGTCGGGGGCGGTGTGCTGGAGGATGGCTTGGCGGAAGACCGCCGAGACGACGTCGGCGGCCCCGGCCAGGGCCAGGAGGGCGAGCCCGACGCCCAGGATCGGGACGACCCCGAAGACGGTGATGGCCGCGCCCCAGGCGACGACCGAGATCACCACGGCCCGTCCCTGGTGGCGGATCCGGCTGACCCAGCCGGTCAGGAGGGAACCGACCAGGGCGCCGGCCCCGGGGGCGGCGTAGAGGAGACCGACCACACCGGCCCCCCCGCCGAAGAGGCCGGTTCCGAGAGCGGGGAAGACGGCCCGGGGCATTCCGAAGACCATGGCGTCGATGTCGATCAGGAACGAGGCGGAGAGGAGCCGCTGGCTCCGCACGTAGCGGAAGCCCTCGGCCAGGGACCGGAGCCCGGCCGGTGTGCCCCCCCCGGTGGGGACGAGCCGGGGGAGGAGGAGGACGGCGACGAGGGCGGCGGCGAAGCTCCCGGCGTCGATCCCGTAGACGAGCCCCAGTCCGGCCGTCGCGATCAGCAGCCCGGCCAGGGCCGGGCCGACGACCAGGGCCACCTGGAGGAGGATGGTCTGGAGGGCGACGGCGGCAGTCAGGTCCTCGGGCGGGACCAGCATCGGGAGGGCGGCTCGTCGCGACGGCTGGTCGACGGCCTGGAGGGCGGCCGATACGGCCGTGCAGGCGAAGAGGGGCCAGAGGGTGGGGCGGGGGAGGAGGGCGTTGGCCAGGAGGCCCCCGCTGGAGCAGGCGGCCAGGATCTGGCAGCTGATCATCACCCGCCGGCGGTCCCGGGCATCGGCCAGGGTGCCCCCGATCTGGGAGCCGACCAGGAGGGGGACGAGCTGGGCCACGCTGACCAACCCGACGATGAGGGTGGAGTGGGTCAGCCGGTAGGCCTGGAACGACACGGCCACCACCGTGAGCTGGCTCCCCATGCTCGAGACGAGTTGGCCCAGCCACAGTCGCCGGAATGACCGGTGACGCCGGAGGGGGGTGAGGTCGGCGACCACTCGGCCCATCCCCCCACCGTACCGAGGCGCCGACCCGGCCCTGCCCGGATGGGCCCGGTGGCGACCGTTAGGCTGCTGCCATTCAGGGGCGAGACCGGGCCGGCGGCGGCGAGGCGGAGCGGGTCCGGGCGGCCCAGGCCGGCGACCGGGAGGCTCTCGGGGAGCTCCTCTCCGAGCACTACGACGCGGTCCACGCCCTCTGCCGCCGGATCACCGGGAACGATGCCGACGCCCTCGACGCCACGCAGGACGCCCTCCTGGCCGCGGTCCGGGCCATCGGCCGGTTCGACGGCCGGAGCGCCTTCGGGACCTGGCTCTACCGGATCGCCACCAACGCCTGCCTCGACGAGCTCCGGCGCCGGCGCCGTCGACCCCTCACCGGCCTCGGCCGCGGCCTCGAGGGGGAGGAGGGCTGGGACGGGGCCATGGGAGGGACCCCGGCCTGGGGGTCGGCCGGGGCCGATCCTGCCGACCGGGTTGCCGACCGCCTCGACGTCGACTCCGCCCTGGCCCAACTGACCCCCGACTTCCGGGTGGCCGTCGTCCTCCGGGACCTCTCCGGGCTGGGCTACGACGAGATCGCCGCCGTCCTCGAGGTCCCGGTCGGGACCGTCCGCTCCCGGATCTCCCGGGGCCGGGCCGCCCTGGCCGGGCTGCTCGCCGACCGGGACGGGAACCCGACGGGGCCGGCCGGCGTCGAACCAGGTGGCGGACGAGAGGAGCCCAGCGCCAGTGACTGACCACCCCCCCGACATCGACCTCTCCGCCTTCCTCGACGGTGAGCCCGACGGGACCCCGGGGACCCGGGACCATCTGGCCGACTGCCCGGTCTGCCGGGACCGTTCGGCTGCCCTCGGGGCCGCCCGGGCCCTGGTGGCCACCCCGGTCCCGAGCGTCGACCCCGCCGTCCGGGCCGCGGCCGTGGCGACCGCCCTGGCCGGGTTCGAACCGGTCCGGGAGGATCCGACGGTCGTCGCCTTCCGCCCCAGCTCCAGGCGTCGCTCGGTGTTGGTGGGGGCCGGAATGGCCGCGGCCCTGGTGGCGGCTGTCCTGGTCGTCCCCCAGGCCCTCACGACCTCCACCCCCCACAGCGCCGCCTCCAAGGCCGCCGCGACCACTACCCCGGGGCGCCTGGCTCAGATTCCCGACACCAACGCCACCGCCGGGATGGCAGCCCCACAGTCCGCCACTCCGGGACCGGGCCTCACCCCCTTGGGCGACCTGGGGACCGTCGGCTCTGCCGTCGAGCTCCAGCGCCGGCTGGCTGCGGTGGCCGGCTTCGTCCCCGAGGGGTCCGACGCGGGGACGACCGGCCTATCGTCGACCGCCTCACAGAGCTTCTCCAATGCCGTTCCCGAAACGGTCCCGGCCGCCTGCCTGGACCGCGCCGACGGCGCCAGCAGCCTCGGCTCGGGGGCTGCCCCGGTCCTGGCCTACACCGCCGACTACCAGGGCACCCCCGCCTTCGTCGTGCTCGTGGCCGCTTCTTCTGCGACGGGGAGCCGCCAGGCCGTCGTGCTGTCCCGGGCCGGATGCCGGATCCTGGCCACGACGTCCATCTGACGCCGATCATCCGATCAGCGCTGGACGGTAGCTCGCTAGCCGATAGACCGTATGCCGATGAACTGGTTGACGATAGATCGGAGACCGATATAGAGTGCCGGCATGACCTCAGCCGCCGCCAGCCCCTTCACCCCGTCCCCGGTCCTCTCCCGTCCCGTCCCGGTCGTCCGCCCGGGCCGGGCCCAGCGGATCCTCGGTTGGCTGTTCGTCTTCGGGCTCGGCTGCGCAACCGCGGCTCTGACGCTCGTCCTGGTTCTCCATCACCTCCACCTTCTCCACGCCACCCCCACCGGTGGAGGGGGGTGAGCCCTCCCGTTCCGGGACCCGCAGTGGGGACCCTCGGGCGTTGGGGTCGGCTCGGCATCCTCCCCGTCACTCTCGGCTCCTTCGCCGTGGCCGCCCTCCTGGCTCCGGCCGGCCGTGCCGAGCCCGGGATCCTCCTCGGGGCCCTCGTCGTCTTCGGCTACGTCGGCCACGTGGCCGCCACGGCCTGGCTCGGGCTCCTTCCCGAGATCCGGGCCAACGCCCGGGCCCATCCGGCTCGTTTCCTCCTGGCCCCTGGCCTCCTCGTCGCCGGGGCGGCCGCCGTCACCGCCGCCGTTCCGACCGCCGAATTCGGTTGGCTCCTCCTCGGCTACTTCGCCTGGCAGTTCGTCCACTTCCAGAAGCAGAACCTGGGACTGGTGGCCCTCAGTGGGTCGGCCCGTCGGGCCCCCTCCCTCCGTCCGGCCGAGCGTCGGGCCGTCCTGGCCGCCGGGGGCTGCGGCATCGCCGGGCTCCTGGCCCACCCGGCCCTCCTCGGCCTGACCGTCGACACCCGGCTGGGCCCGCTCTTCCCCGTCGCCGGCCTTGCGCTCGCCGCCACGATCGGCGCCGGTGTCGTGGTCCTGGCTCGTCGGTCCCCCGGGGAGCGGCCCGCCGCCTTCGTGGGTTCCTACCTGGCCGCCCTTTGCTTCTTCGCCCCGGTCTTCCTCTTTGCTTCACCATTCGCCGCCGTCGGCGGAATGGTGCTGGCCCACGGGTTCCAGTACCTCTCACTCCTCCGGCTCCTGGCCGCCGGCAACGGCCCAGCCCAGTCCAGGGAACCGTCGCGGCCTGTGCGCCTCGCCCTCCTCGCCAACGCGGCCCTGGCCGGCGGGATCGGCCTCAACGCCCTCTCCCAACTCCACCGGAACCCCGGTCTGGTCCCCCGTGCCCTCTATGGCGCCTACCTCGGCCTGGTCATGGCCCACTTCGTCGTCGACGCCCGGATCTGGCGGCTCCGCGACGAGTTCCCCCGGGCATTCCTCTCCGGTCGCCTCCCCGGCCTGGTCGGCCCCGCCCCTCAGGTCCCCGCCGCCAGCTGACGCCGGCGACGCAGGACAAGTCCCCGGACCAGGAGGACGAGCCCCCCCAGGACCAGGGCGGGGAGGGCGTAGCCGACGGCCACAGCCAGGGCGTCCAGGACCACCAGGGAGTTGTGGCCGGCGAACCGCCAGGCCCGGGTCAGGGCATTGGGACGGTGGACCACCGGGGGTGCGGCGGTCACCACGCCGGGGGCGGTCAGGTTGACGGTGACGGTGGCCAGGTCGGCGAAGTTCTGGAGGATGGCCTGCTGGGTCTCGAGCTGCTGGAGCTGCTGGGCCACCGGGGAGAGCTGGGCCTCGATCTGGAGGAAGCTCCCGATGTCGGTGGCCTGGTTCAGCTTGGCCTGGAGGAGGTTCACCTCGGCCTGGAGGGCCTGGATCTGGGCCGCCGTATTGGCCACCTGCCCGGTCACGTCCTGCTCCTTCACCGACTGGGCCGTCACGTTCCCCATGTCGGACAGCCTGGTCAGGGCATCACTCAGGTCGGCGTCGACGACCCGGATCACGATGGTCCCCGTCTGGGGCGCCGAGCTGGCCGACCCACCGGCGGTGGAGTCGTTGTCGACGTAGCCACCGTCGGCGGCGGCCAGCGCCGTGATGTCGGCCAGGGCCCCGTTCAGGCTGCCCCGCTTCAATCCGATGTCGACGGTGGCGGTCCTGACGATCTGGGGCCCGGCCGGGACCGGTGGCGGCCCCAGGATGTTCGTGGCCGAGGCGGCCCCGCTGGTCCCGGACGACGGGGCGAGGGCGCTCCCGGCGGCGGCGAAGGCAGGGGACGCCGCCGGAGTGGTCGACGCCGGGGTGGATCCGGCCAGGGCCTGACGGAGCTGATTGTCCAGGCCGGAGCTCCCGGTCGGTTCTGCCTGGATCGGCCCCAGTGCGGAGGTCGCCGACGACTTCGATGTCCCGGTCTCCGACGAGAGGGCCAGGGCGCCTCCCCCGAGGGCGAGGACGGCAACGACCAGGATCGCCACGGCGACCGGTCGCCTCGGCTTGGATGACCGGAGCATGGTGGACCTCCCAGGTGCGGGCGGGCCCTGGACGGACCCGGCACCTGATCAGACGGTGGGAGGTGCCGTTCGGTTCCCGGGACGCCTGACTCGGGCCGGGAGGCCGGACCACGGGGAGCTCAGACGGGGAGAGCGGTGTCGGGGGCTCTCGGCACCGCCGGCCACCGGTCGAAGCTCCCCGTCCGGCCCGGACCGCTGTGTCCGCCACCGGCCCGTTGACCGGTGGCGGCCCGGACGGCCAGGGCCACGACGACCAGGATGGCGGTGATGAGGCCGAGCCGGAGAAGCCGTCCGAGGGTCCGTCCCATCCCCGGATCGTACCAACCCGGGCATGAGGACTCCTTCGAAGGAGCAGAGAGGGCGGCCTTGACCGGAACCCCGCTCATCCGCGACCATGGGGGACGATGCGAGAGGATCTGTTCACCCAGGACCTGCTTCTTACCTGACGGCGAGCGCCGCATCGCGCTCGCCGAACCGCCCCCTGAGCCGAAAGGCCAGGGGGTTTCTTGTTGGCCCGGAACGACCCCAGCACCAGCGACAGAACGAGGAAAGACGAGATGAGCGATCACCAGCAGGAGAGCACCCCCGGGCCGGATGGCACGGGCCACCTCGTCGTCTTCGACACCACGCTGCGCGACGGTGAGCAGTCCCCGGGGATCTCCCTCGACGCCGCCGAGAAGCTCGAGATCGCCGAGCAGCTGGCCCGGGTCGGGGTCGACTACATCGAGGCCGGGTTCCCCGTGGCCAGCCAGGGTGACTTCGAGGCCGTCCAGACCATCGCCCGGGTCGTCGGGAACGAGGCCGGGGCCCCGGCCATCGCCGGGCTCTCCCGCACCCAGCTGGCCGACGTCGATCGCTGCTGGGAGGCCCTCCGGGACGCGGCCCGAGCCCGGATCCACGTCTTCATCTCGACCAGCCCCCAGCACATGGAGCACATGCTGAAGATGAACGAGGCCCAGGTCCTGGCCGAGACCCGCTCCGGGGTCTCCCGGGCCCGGGAGCACACCCCCGACGTCGAATTCAGCCCCCAGGACGCCACCCGGACCCCCCTGGACTTCATGCTCGAGGTCCTGAACGCCGCCGTGGAGGCCGGGGCCACCACCCTCAACATCCCCGACACCGTCGGCTACGGGATCCCCTGGGACTNNGCCACAACGACCTCGGCCTGGCCACCGCCAACACCCTGGCCGGCGTCCAGGCCGGGGCCCGCCAGGTCGAGGTCTGCGTCAACGGGCTGGGGGAGCGGGCCGGGAACGCCGCCCTGGAGGAGGTCGTCATGGCCGTGAGGATCCGGGGAGACCAGTTCCCTGGGATCTCCACCACCGTCCGGACCGAGGAGCTGGCCCGGGTGTCGCGCCTGGTGGCCCGCCTGACGGGCTACCCCGTCCAGTACAACAAGGCCGTCGTCGGTCGCAACGCCTTCGCCCACGAGTCGGGGATCCACCAGCACGGGGTCCTGGCCGACCGGTCCACCTACGAGATCATCGACGCCGCCGCCGTGGGCCAGGTCGGGCGCCAGATCGTCCTCGGGAAGCACTCCGGCCGTCACGCCTTCGCCGACAGCCTGGAGAAGATGGGGATCCACGTCCACGGCGACGGCCTGAACCAGGCCTTCACCCGCTTCAAGGAGCTGGCCGACCGGAAGGTCGAGATCACCGAGGACGACCTGGAGGCCATCGTGGCCGAGGAGCTCGGCCACGACCTGGTCGAGGGCTACCAGCTCGAGGCCCTCGAGGTCTCGGGCGGCACCGTCGGCGTCCCCCGCTCCCGGGTGGTCGTGAGCCGGGGCGGCGCCAAGGCCGAGGCCAGCGCCGAGGGGAACGGGATGATTGACGCCACCTGCCTGGCCATCCGGGCCGCCACCGGGGTGGAGGCCAAGCTCATCGGCTTCACCGTCTCCTCGGTCACCGGTGGGATCGACGCCCTCGGGGACGTCGTCGTCCAGCTGGAATCGGAGGGCACCAAGGTCTCCGGCCGGGGGGTCTCCACCGACGTGGTGGAAGCCTCGGCCCGGGCCTACGTGGCCGCTGTGAGCAGGCTGGTCCGGATCAAGGCCCGCAACGAGGACCGCCAGGTCGAGATCGGGCCCTGAGCGGCGGCGATCGTTCCTCCTGGTCCGAGCGTTTCGTCGGTTGGTTGGGGTGGGGAAGTTCGCCTTCGGCGACGCCCTGTTCCACGAGTCGATGGGGGGCTCCCCGCTGAACAAGCCGGTGGTCGGGATGGCCGTTCACCCCCGATGGGGGCGGCTACTGGGAGGTGGCGTCCGACGGCGGGCTGTTCGCCTTCGGCGACGCCCAATTCTTCGGCTCGATGGGCGGCACCCCCATCAACAAGCCCGTCGTCGGGATGGCCGTCTCCTGAGCGCCTGGCCGGGGCGGACGGCACCGTCCAATTGACCGGCGGTGCAGGACGCGGGAGCAGCGGAGTATGCCGGGGACGAGCCCTTCCCGGACTAGGAAGCGTCCTCCGTGGCCGGCTGCTCGGTCCCGCAGTACCTGCACTTCGTGGCGGCCGCCGGGAGATCGTCGGACAGGCAGGCCGGGCACTTCTTCACCGCAGCTTGGTCACCGAAGACGGTGACGCCCCGCTTGGCCTGGACATGCTTGTAGGGCACGACCAGGACGAAGTAGACGACCGCCATGAAGATGATGAAATAGACGACGGCCGAGAGGAACGCCCCGACGTTGAGGAACGTGGCGGGGGAGGGGTTGGTGGCGGTGGCGTGCCCGAGCTGGACGCCGAGGCCCTGGGTACTCGAACTGTCGCCCTGGGCCCTGGCGATGATGGGGTTGATGACGCTGTCGGTGAAGGCCTTGATGAGGGTGCTGAAGGCGGTGGCCACGACCAGGCCGATGGCGATCACGACCACGTCACCCCGGGTCAGGAAGTTCTTGAATCCCCTGATCATGGCTGCCTCCTCGGACGGGAACGTCGAACGACCTGCAAGGTTCGATGCCGTGCACGTTATCGAGGCGGGTGCGGAATCAGGGGGGACGCCCTCAGCTGCTCGGGAGCCAGCTGGCCCGGTGTGTCTCGTACTCGTCGATGGCGTCCTGGTGGCGGAGCGTGAGCCCGATGTCGTCCCAGCCGTTCAGGAACCGCTCCCGGGTGAACTCGTCGAGCGGGAAGGTCCCGGCCAGCCCGGCCGCCGGGGCCTCGATGGTGCTCCGGGCCACGTCGATGGTGATCTCGAGATCCGGCTGGGCCACGACGGCGTCGAGGAGGGCCCGCCCGAACTCCGGCTCGACCTGGACCGGCAGGAGGCCCTGCTTGGTGCAGTTGTTCCGGAAGATGTCGGCGAAGCGGGGGGAGATGACGGCCTCGAAGCCGTAGTCCGTGAGGGCCCAGACAGCATGCTCCCGGGAGGACCCGGTCCCAAAATTCGGACCGGCCACGAGCACGGTGGCCCCGGTGTACTGGGGCTGGTTGAAGACGAAGTCCCGGTCGTCCCTCCACTCCGAGAAGAGCCCGGCCCCGAAGCCGGTCCGCTCCACCCGCTTCAGCCAGTCCGAGGGGATGATCTGGTCGGTGTCCACGTCGGACCGGTCGAGGGGGACGGCCCGTCCGGTCACCACCTGCACGGGCTTCATCCGAGATCCTCCGGTGTCGCGAATCGGCCGACGATGGCGGTGGCGGCGGCCACGGCCGGGGACACCAGATGGGTCCGGCCCCCCCGTCCCTGGCGCCCCTCGAAGTTCCGGTTCGAGGTCGAGGCGCACCGCTCCCCGGGGGCGAGCTTGTCGGGGTTCATGGCCAGGCACATCGAGCAGCCCGGTTCCCGCCACTCGAATCCGGCCGCCTCGAACACGGCGTCGAGACCCTCGGCCTCGGCCTGGTCCTTGACCCGGTGGGACCCGGGGACCACGAGGGCCCGGAGCCCGGCCTTCACGTGCCGCCCGCCGACGACGGCGGCGGCGGCCCGGAGGTCCTCGATCCGGGAGTTCGTGCAGGACCCGATGAAGACGGTGTCGACGGCAACCTCCCGCATCGGCGTCCCCGCCACCAGGCCCATGTACTCGAGGGCTCGGGCAGCCGCCTCCCGCTCCGCCGGCTCCTCGAACGCCCCGGGGTCCGGCACCTCGCCGTCGATGGGGATCACCTGGGCCGGGTTCGTCCCCCAGGTGACGTGGGGCCGGAGCGAACCTGCGTCGATCGTCACGGTCTTGTCGAAGACCGCCCCCTCGTCGGTGGCCAGGCCCCGCCAATCCTCGAGGGCACCTTCCAGGGCCTCCCCGGCGGGGGCGTGCCGGCGTCCGGCCAGGTAGGCGAAGGTCACCTCGTCCGGAGCGATCATCCCGGCCCTGGCCCCGGCCTCGATCGACATGTTGCAGACCGTCATCCGGCCCTCCATCGACAAGGCCCGGATAGCCGGTCCCCGGAATTCGATGACATGACCCATCCCGCCCCCGGTGCCGATGGCCCCGATGACAGCGAGGACGATGTCCTTGGCCGTCACTCCGTCCGGGGCCTCTCCCGCCACCTCGACCGCCATGGTGGCCGGCCGGTTCTGGGGGAGGGTCTGGGTGGCCAGGACATGCTCCACCTCGGAGGTCCCGATCCCGAAGGCCAGCGCCCCGAACGCCCCGTGCGTCGAGGTGTGGCTGTCCCCGCAGACGATCGTCATCCCCGGGAGGCTCAACCCCTGCTCGGGCCCGATGACGTGGACGATGCCCTGGTCGGCGTGACCCATCGGGTAGCAGGTGATCCCGAACTCGGCGCAATTGGCGGTCAGGACCTCGAGCTGCCGGGCCGAGACGGGGTCGGCGACCGGCTTGTCGATGTCGGTGGTGGGCACGTTGTGGTCGGCCGTGGCCACCGTCAGCTCAGGGTGCCGGACGGTCCGTCCCGCCATCCGGAGCCCGTCGAATGCCTGTGGGGAGGTCACCTCGTGGACCAGGTGGAGGTCGATGAAGATGAGGTCGGGCTCCCCCTCGGCGGCGTGGATCACGTGCCGGTCCCACACCTTCTCGCTCAGGGTCCTGGGGGTGGGCTCGCTCACCGCCTCAGCCTCCGATCTCGACGATCTCGACCCGCAGGGTCGAACCCGACGGAGACAGGAACTCGACCACGGCTCCCACCGCCTTGCCCAGGAGGGCCTGGCCCAGTGGCGAACTGGGGGAGACCACGTCGTGCTTCTCGTGACGCTCCTCGATCGATCCGACCAGGTAGCGCTCGATCTCCTCGTCACCCTCGTAGCGGATACCCACCACCGTGCCTGGCGACACCGTGTCGGAGCCCGCCAGCTCGGCGTCGTCGACGATCTGGGCGTCCTTCAGGGTTCGCTCCAACTGGCGGATGCGGGACTCCATCTTCCCCTGGAAGTCCTTGGCGGCGTGGTAGTCGCCGTTCTCCGACAGGTCGCCCAGGGCCCGGGCCGACTCGATGTCCCGGGCGATGTCGACCCGGCCCCGGGTGGTCAGGTCCTCGAGCTCGGCCTGGAGCCGCTCGTGCGTGGCCTGGGTCAACTGGATGGGGTCTTCGGACACGGCCACGAGGCTACCGTCCCCACCCGAGGGGCTCGGCACGGGCCGCTCGCCCGTATGCTTCCGGGAGCGGGCCCTGGAGATCGAACAGGGTGGAGGGCGGTTCCGGGGCCCGCCGCGCCAGCCCCGCCAGCCGTCGACCGGAGCCGGGTCCTGGTCCGCACGGGAGCGGTGATCCTGGCCCTGGCGGCCTCCACGACCCTCGCCGGTGGGGGCACATCCTGCTCTGGGCGCCCCGGAGCCGTGCCCTCCCCCCTTGGCCCTGTCCGGCTGGGCCTGTCCCGCCGCCCTGGCCATTCCCGGGCTGGACCGGTGGCGGTTCCTCCTGGTGTTCCCGGCGGTGGCCTGGCCGGTCGGCCTGGCCTGCGTCGCCCTCACCCTCCTCTTCCATCTCGGCCAGTACGGGAACGTCCTGATCCTCCGCCATCGGACCGTCGGCTACAAGGAGGTCACCGCGGTCTGCAGCCGGCGGACCGACCAGCTTCCCGAGGACCTCGGCCGGGCCCTGGCCGCAGTGGCAACCGGGTCGGGAACGGCCTGGTCCTAGACTTCCCACCCGGAGGTCGAGGATGCCGGCAGGGGGACCGATTCTCGAGGGGACGTCCCGACGGGACCCGGCCCGGACCCGGAGGGCCGTCGTCCTGATCGCCCTCGGGGTGGTGGCCGCCGGCGTCGGGATCCCCTACTCCCACGCCAAGCTGCCCGACGAACCCAGGGTGATGGCATTGATCGCCGTGGTCGCCGCCCTCGTCGTCACCGCCGGCCTGAACCAGCTCCGCCGGACCGTGGTCATCACCGACACCAGGCTGGTCGTCCCGGGGATCCTCCGGAAGAAGAGGGCGTACCCCCTGGCCGCCATTACCTCCGTGGCCCTGACCCGGGTGCCCCACTCCGGTGCCGCCGCCGCGGTCGTCGACGAGGTCGGAGGCGGCTTCCTCGAGCTCGTCCTCTCCCTTTTCGGACGCGGCACCGAGCGTCATGTCCTCACCCTTGTGATGAGGACCGGCCAGACCGTGACCGTCCCCGGCGTCTCCACCACGTCGGCCAACTACGAGATGTCCGAGGCGGCCCGGACCCGGGGGCTGGTCGAGGCGGCCGTCCACCGCGTCGCCCAGCACGGTGCCGTCCCCGGCGCGGCGGCCGCCGGCCACGGCCCCGCATCCTGGATTCCCCCCGAGCCCCCGACACCCCCGCCCGGGTCCGGGCCCCCCGGCCCGGGTTGGTGGATCGCCTCCGACGGGAACTGGTATCCCCCCGACCAGCACCCCTCGGTCCGGTCCGGGTCGGGTTGACGCCCTGGCCGAGGCCGCGAGAGACTAGTGCCCTGATGGGGAACCCGCTGGCTCCTGTAATCATCATCGTGTAGGCGCACACCGGCCGGTGTGCGCCTCTTCGACCGTCCACATCGGTGGGCGGTTTTTCATTTTCCGGGGTGTCAGGCCGTCGTCCCGACGGACGAGCAGACGAGGAGTGGACGGGTGAGCGCAGGCAGGACCCATCGGATCGCATCGATCGGCGGTGACGGCATCGGCCCCGAGGTCGTGGCCGAGGCCCTCAAGGTCGTCGGGGCCGCCGGCGTCACCCTCGACACCGTCGACTACGACCTCGGTGCCGCCCACTACCTCTCGACCGGTGAGGTTCTCCCAGACGCCGTCCTCGAGGAGCTCCGGGGCTTCGACGCCATCCTCCTCGGAGCCGTCGGCCCCCCGGTCGGCTCGACCGAGGTGCCCCCCGGGCTCCTCGAACGAGGTCTCCTGCTCCGCCTCCGATTCGAGCTCGACCTCTACGTGAACCTCCGGCCCTTCACCGGCGTCCCCGGCGCCCCCGCCCCGGACTGCGACTTCGTCGTCATCCGGGAGAACACCGAGGGCACCTACGCCGGCGAGGGGGGCTTCCTCCGAAAGGGCACCCCCGCCGAGGTCGCCACCCAGGGATCGGTCAACACCAGGATGGGCGTCGAGCGCTGCGTCCGCTTCGCTTTCGATCTGGCGGCGACCCGGCCCCGGCACCACCTCACCCTCGTCCACAAGACCAACGTCCTGACCTTCGCCGGNNCGCTACGACGTCATCGTCACCGACAACCTCTTCGGCGACATCCTCACCGACCTGGCCGGGGCCATCGCCGGCGGCATTGGCTTCGCCGCCTCCGCCAACCTGAACCCGGCCCGGACCGGTCCCTCTCTCTTCGAACCCGTCCACGGGGCCGCCCACGACATCGTCGGTACCGGCCGGGCCAACCCCCTGGCCGCCATCCGCTCCGCCACCTTGATGCTCGACCACCTGGGCGAGACCGACGCGGCCGAGCGGGTATCCAAGGCGGTCTCCGGCTACATCGCCGGCCATGAGCCCGGTACTCCCTTCCCCTCCACCGTCGCCGTCGGCGACGCCATCGCAGAAAGGCTCTAACCCGTGCCTATCACCCCGACCGACAAGATCTGGTTCGACGGCGAGCTGGTCGACTGGGATCAGGCTCAGGTGCACGTCCTGACCCACTCCCTCCACTACGGATCCGGCGTCTTCGAGGGCATCCGGGCCTACCCCACCCCGACCGGTGTGGCCGTCTTCCGTCTCACCGACCACATCGACCGGCTCTTCGCCTCGGCCAAGATCCTCATGATCCACACCCCCTTCACCCCGGCCGACCTGGTGGCGGCCACCAAGGAGCTGGTCCGGGTCAACGACCTCCCCCAGGGCTGCTACATCCGTCCGCTGATCTTCCTGGCCTACGGGGAGATGGGCCTCAACCCCCTGCCCTGCCCCGTCAGTGTCGCCATCGCCGCCTGGCCCTGGGGGACCTATCTCGGTGACGAGGGGGTGGCCAACGGCATCCGGCTCAAGGTCTCATCCTGGCAGCGCCACGACCCTAACGCCGTGCCCACCGCGGCCAAGAGCACCGGGATGTACCTCAACTCCTCCCTGGCCAAGGTCGAGGCCCTGAAGGCCGGCTACGACGAAGCGCTCCTCCTCGCCCCCGACGGGCGGGTCTCCGAGTGCACCGGGGAGAACGTCTTCATCGTCCGCGGCGGCAAGATCGTGACCCCCCCCACCTCCGGGTCGGGCGCCCTGGCCGGCATCACCCAGAACTCGGTGGAGACCATCGCCGCCGACCTCGGCATCGAGGTCCTCCACGAGGCTCTCATCCGGACCGACCTCTACACCGCCGACGAGGCCTTCCTGACCGGGACCGCGGCCGAGGTCGTTCCCATCCGCGAGGTCGACGACCGTCCCGTCGGGGAGGGTCGCCCCGGGCCCATCACCAAGCAGATCCAGCAGACCTACTTCAGGGCCGTCCGCGGCGAGATCGACCGCTACAAGGACTGGCTCGAACATGTCGACTGACGAGAACCAGCACGAGAACCAGCACGAGCACGAGGCGGTACCGGTCGCCCGGGTCCGGCACCTCGACCATGCTGCCGCCCATGCCTTCGACCTCCCGAGGATGCCGGAGTCGGTCGACATCTTCGACACCACCCTCCGGGACGGTTCCCAGCAGGAGGGTCTGTCCCTGACCGTCGACGACAAGCTCCGGGTCGCCGAGCAGCTCGATCATCTCGGGGTCGCTTTCATCGAGGGGGGCTGGCCCGGCGCCAACCCCAAGGACGCCGAGTTCTTCGCCCGGGCCCCGGCTGAGCTCCACCTCTCCACCGCCACCCTGGTCGCTTTCGGATCCACCCGCCGGCCCGGGGCCAAGGCCGAGGACGACGAGGTTCTCCGCCACCTGGTCAAGGCCGGCACCGAGGCCGTCTGCATCGTGGCCAAGTCCTCCGAGACCCACGTCACCGAGGCCCTGCGGACCTCGCTGGACGAGGCCGTCCGGATGGCGGAGGAGTCGGTCACCTTTCTCCGGGAGAACGACCTCCGGGTGTTCTTCGACGCTGAGCACTTCTTCGACGGTTACCGGGAGAACCCGGAGTTCAGCCTCCGGGTCCTCCGGGCCGCCGAGGAGGCCGGGGCCGAGACCCTTGTCCTCTGCGACACGAACGGGGGAACCCTCCCCCACGACGTCGAGCGGATCGTGGCCTCGGTCGTGGCCGAGTTCGACTGTCAGATCGGAGTCCACTTCCACAACGACTCGGGCTGCGCCGTGGCCAATTCGATCGCCGCCGTCCGAGCCGGGGCCAGCCATATGCAGGGCTGCGTCAACGGCTACGGGGAGCGGACCGGCAACGCCGATCTCTCCGCCGCCATCCCCAACCTCTCCCTCAAGCTCAACATCCGGACCATCCCCCCCGACCGCCTCGAGCGGCTCACTCCCGTCTCCCATCACATCGCCGAGCTCGTGAACCTCGCCCCCAACCCCCAGCAGCCCTACGTCGGGTCGGCCGCCTTCGCCCACAAGGCCGGCCTCCACACCAGTGCCATCGCCCGCCACCGGGAGGCCTACGAGCACATCTCCCCCGACGCCGTCGGCAACGGCACCCGGTTCGTCGTCTCCGAGATGGCGGGACGCTCGACCCTGGAGATGAAGGCCAGGGAGCTGGGCCTCGAGCTCGACTCGGCCGCCCTGGCCGGGGTTCTCGACACCCTCAAGACCCTGGAGCACCGGGGCTACCACTTCGAGGTGGCCGACGGGTCCCTCGAGCTCCTCCTCCGGCGGTCGACGGGCTGGGAGCAGGACTTCTTCGAGCTCGAGTCCTATCGGGTCATCTCCGACCACGCCGGTCGCCAGATGACCGAGGCCACCGTCAAGGTCCTCCTCGACGGCACCCGGATCGTGGCGACCGCTGAGGGCAACGGGCCCGTGAACGCCCTCGACTCGGCCCTCCGTCAGGCCATCGGCCCTCACTTCCCGGCCCTGGCCGGTATCCACCTCACCGACTACCGGGTCCGGGTCCTCGACACCGGCCGGGGCACGGGGGCGGTCACCCGGGTCCTCATCGACTCGACCGACGGCGAGGTCGTCTGGACGACGATCGGCGTGTCGGAGAACATCATCGAGGCCTCCTGGCAGGCCCTCCTGGACTCCATCGTCTTCGCCCTCGTCCACGCACCGGAGGAACCGTGACCCAGCCGAGCTTCGTCCCCATCCTCGAGACCGACCAGGTCCGTCCCGCCTACACGCTGCGGACCCCGGCCGACTGGCGGGCCGACCGGGTCGGGGATCTGAGGACGGCGGGCCAACCCCGGGGTCGCGATCTCGGCGTCCCCGGTCCGGACCAGGGCTACGTCCTCCTCCTGGCCGACCGCCTCTTCGCGGAGCGAATCGAGCTGGCCGACGGCGAGCACGCCGACGACGTCCTCCAGGGCGCAGCCGCCGTGGCCGGCGCCCGGGCCGCCCTCTTCGGCCGGGCCCCGGTGGGCAAGGACCTCGAGCTGGTCCTGACCCTCTTCGGCTACCTCGGTGGGGCCCCGCCCGAGCTGGTGAGGTGGCGGACGCCCCTCTTCCGGGGGGCCTCCCACCACTACCACGAGCGCCGCCAACTGGTGAACCTCGTCCCCGACGCCACCCTCCGACTCACCCCCGACCAGCTCCGGGCCCGGCTGGCGGACTGGCGGACCCTGGTCGCCGACCCCGCCTGACCGGCTGCGGGCCGGGATCAGGGCCATGACACTTTCCAGCGGGCCTTGCCACGGGCGATGATGCCCTGACGGCGTACCGCGCCGGGGGAGGGACCGAGATGCCCAGGGTTGTCGCCAGAAAGGAACCGTCCGCCAACCCCCTCGACATGGTCGGGCCCGCCCTGGCCGGGCTCCTGGCCCTTCCCGGGGCAACCGTCGCCGCCCTCGGGGCTCTGGCCCGGGTGCCCGACCAGCTCGAGCGGCTCCTGGTCGTGGCCGAGCGGACCACCGACATGATGGAGCGGACCGAGGCCACCGTGGCCCGGGCCACCGGCGGCATCGAGCTGGCCGCCACCGGGATACGCGACGCCCTCCACGGGGTCGAACGGGTCGTCGAGGTCCTCGACCGCTCCCTTCCCGACCTGACCAGCGGCGCCGCCTCCCTCAACGAGTTCGCCCACCGGCTCGGCTCGGTGGCGAAGGACCTGGCCACCGAGCTTCCCAAGGCCACCGCCTCCCTCCAGAAGGTCTCCCCCGAGCTCGAGAAGGTGGTGGGGACCCTCGACGACCGCCTCCTCCACCTCGACACGGTCGTGACCGACCTGGCCACCACCGTCTCCTCCGTCATCGGCTCCATCCCCGGTGTCCGTCGGGCGCTGCGCACCGTCCGCCCTGCCCTCGAACCCCACGACCGGTAGCGTCGCCGGCCATGGACCACATCGAGCTCAGGGCCCGGGACCTCACCTTCACGGCCAGGACCTCCGGGCCGGCCGACGGCCGGCCCGTTCTCTTCCTCCACGGCTTCCCCCAGACCGCCGCCTCCTGGGACGACCAGCTCGAGGCCGTCGGGGCGGCCGGACACCGGGGCCTGGCCTTCGACCAGCGTGGCTACAGCCCCGGGGCCCGCCCGGCCGAGGTCGGTGCCTACGTCATGGCCGAGCTCCTGGCCGACGCCCTGGCCGTCGCCGATCTCCAGGGCTGGGACCGCTTCGACCTCGTCGGCCACGACTGGGGGGCCATGGTGGCCTGGGTCCTCGCCGGCCGGCACCCCGACCGGGTCCGGACCCTCACGGCCGTCTCCGTTCCCCATCCCGTCGCCTTCGGATCCGCCCTGCTGGGCGGTGACCCCGACCAGGCCAGCCGCTCCTCCTACATCGAGGTCTTCCGCCAGGAGGGGGTGGCCGAGGCCGCCCTTCTGGGAGAGGACGGCTCCGGGGACGGCCTCCGGGCCATGTTCGCCGCCAGCGGCCTCCCCGCCGACTTCCCCATCGTCGAGGTCTTCGTGGCCGCCATGCGCGAGCCCGGGGCCCTGACAGCCGCCCTCAACTGGTACCGGGCCATGACCCCCGAGTCGCTGGCCGACCTCGGCCCCATCGCCATGCCCACCCTCTACGTCTGGTCCACCGAGGACATCGCCCTGGGCCGGAAGGCGGCGGAGGCCACGGCCGGCCTGGTCGAGGGTCCCTACCGCTTCGAGATCCTGGAGGGCGTCAGCCACTGGATCCCGGAGACGGCCCCCGAGGCCCTCAACGCCCTGCTCCTCGACCACCTCGCCGCCCACCCCTGACGGCCGGGGGGTCGAGGGTCAGCCAGTCCCGGCCGTCGAGTAGCTCTCGCCCCAACCGGTGGTCGGGGCCGATCCGGCCGAGCAGCTCGGCCCGGTCGTCTTGTTGTAGAAGACCCCACCCGGCTGGGGGAGGTGGTCGGCGGCGATGATGGGGTCGTTCTGGTCGCTTACCTCGACGGCGTACCAGCAGGTCCCCGTCGGGCCGTAGGCGGCGAGGGTGATGTCCTGGTCACCGTTGGCGATGCTCACGGCGTTGGGGGGCAAGGCGTTCACGGGTCCAGTGGTCCAGGCGAATTCCGGCGCCTGCTGGTCGAGCAGGGCGACGTTCACCGTGCTGAAGCTCTGGTTCTTGTTCTGGTACTGGGAGGCGACTTCGGTGAGCGCGTTGGTCAGGTTGGTTTCGGCGTTCCGGTCCGGGTTGGACGCACCGCTGGTGGGTGTCGCCCCGGTCGTGGGTGTCGCCCCGGTGGTGGGTGGGGCGGCAGCGCTGCCCGGCGCGTCGGTCGAGGACGGCGACACCTGGGCCGTCCCGACGCTGCTGAAGGTGTCGGCCCACCCGGATGTGGGGGCCGAGTCCGCCGAGCAGGGCGAACCGACCGTCCGGTTGTAGTAGGTCCCGGGTTGGCTCAGGTGGTCGACGGCGAGGATGGGATCGTGCTGGTCCGAGATCTCGACGCCGTACCAGCACGATCCGGTGGGCGACCAGGTGGCCAGGGTGACGTGCTGGTCCCCGTTGGCGATGCTGATGGCGTCGAAGCTCGTCCCCGTCGGACCGGTGGTCCAGGTGAACTCCGGTGCGGACTGGTTCAGGAGCTGGACGTTCACGGTGCTGAAGCTCTGGTTCTCGTTCTGGTACTGGGCGGCGGCCTCGGTGAGGCCGTTCACGAGGTTGGACTGGGCGGCCCGGTCGTTCTTTGCCGACGTCACCCCGAGGAACGTCGGGATGGCGATGGCGGCCAGGATGGCGCCGACGAAGAGGACGCCCGCGACCACAAGCACCACGATCAGGACCGTCTTGTTGCCCCCAGCACCGCCCGGTGGGACCGCACCGGGGAAGTAGGCCGGCTGTGGGTAGCCGGGGCCGGGCGGGTAGCTGGGTGGTCCGCCGGGTGGGTATACGGGCTGTCCGACCGGACCGCTGGGACCGGTCCAGGGTTGGTTCCCGGCCGGCGGCGGTCCGGGAGGTTGCTGAGGTCGGGGCGCCTCGGGCGGCGGATAGAAGACCGGTGGCGGCGGGGGAGCGGTCGCGTTGGGGTGCTCCTCGGGTGGGTAGAAGCGACCGTCCGAAGCCTGCCACCAGCCTGGACCCTGGGGAACCTCGCTCATCTGGTTCGCAGCCTAGGTGGTACTTCCAGTCCCATCGGGCACCCGCTCCCGCTGAGGTTCGCCAAAACTGTCTCTGATGCTCCGTCAGGCATTTCGGCCCGGAGGCGACGGAATGCCAGACTTGGCCATGAGCTCCGCCCCCTTCGCCCTGACCGACACCCACCTCCAGTTCCGTGCCGCCGTCCGGCAGATGGCCGAGGAGAAGGTGGCCCCCCATGCCGCCGCCATCGACCGGGACGAGGCCTTTCCCTGGGACAGCTACAAGGCCTGTACCGAGATGGAGCTCCCCTCCCTGGCCTTCCCCGTGGAGTACGGCGGGGCCGGAGCCGACATGATCACCCAGGCCATCATGGCCGAGGAGCTGGCCCGGGTCTGTGCCTCCACCTGCATCTCGATGCTCGTGACCAAGCTCGGGATGATCCCGATCCTGAACTTCGGCTCGGATGAGCTCAAGGCGAGGTACCTCCCCAAGGTGGCCACGGGCGAGTGCCAGTCGAGCTACGCCCTCTCCGAGCCCGATGCCGGCTCCGATGTCGCCGCGCTTCGCACCCGGGCTGTCCGCGACGGCGACTCCTACGTCATCTCCGGGACGAAGTACTGGATCACCAACGCCGGCGTCTCCGACACCTACACCGTCTTCGCCAAGACCGACCCCGAGGCCGGTCACCGGGGCATCAGCTGCTTCCTGGTCGAGGCCGGCGAGGGTGTCACCGTCCCCAAGCTCGAGCACAAGATGGGCCTCCGGGGCAGCCCCACCGGGGAGGTCCACTTCGACGACGTCCGGGTTCCCGCCTCCCATCTCATCGGGAAGGAGGGCCAGGGCTTCACGATCGCCATGCACACCCTCGACCGCAGCCGTCCCACCATCGGGGCCCAGGCCGTCGGGATCGCCCAGGGCGCTATCGACTACGCGGTGGGCTACCTGAAGGAGCGCAAGGCCTTCGGCAAGCCCCTGGCCGACCTCCAGGGCCTCCGCTTCATGCTGGCCGACATGGCCATGCGGACCGAGGCGGCCCGGACCATGGTCTACCGGGCCTGCTCCATCATCGACGCCGGCGACCCCGACGGCGACCTCGGCATGATCGGTGCCATGGCCAAGTGCTTCGCCTCCGACACGGCCATGTCGGTCACCACCGACGCCGTCCAACTCCTCGGCGGCTACGGCTACTCCACCGATTTCCCCGTCGAGCGATTCATGCGGGACGCCAAGATCACCCAGATCTACGAGGGGACGAACCAGATCCAGCGGGTCGTCATCGCCAAGAAGCTGCTCGGATAGGGTTTCTCGCCGCTGGAGCGAAGGCCCGAGCCGGCTTTGACTCCAAATGATCACTCGCGTGGCTCCAAATGCGTCTGAGGCCGGCTCCGGATGATCGATTCGGCGCCATCAGGTCGGTCATGCCGGGATGACCGAGCCATTCAGATACGCATAGTTCCCGGTATGCTGGATTCGTGGGAACCGCCGGAGGCGACGAGATCAGCAGGGCCCGGGAGGCCGCCGGGCTGTCCCAGTCCGAGCTGGCCCGCCGGTCCGGGGTGGCCCAGTCGCTCATCTCGAAGTACGAGTCAGGGCGTCACCAGCCCCCTTACGACATCGTGCTCCAACTCGTCGAAGCCGCCGCGGGCGAGCACCGGGGAGTCGATATGGCCAGAGCGGCCCGGAGCCTGGCCGCCGCTCTCGACATCATCTCCCTCCTTCCCAGCGGTCGGGGCCGCACCCGGTCGGGCCTGACCTTCCCCCCGATCCCGGCCGGCCATCCTTGAACGTCGGCGACAAGATCATCGAGCTTCACCGACGGCTCGACGACGCGGACATCCCCCACGCATTCGGCGGAGCGATCGCCCTCGCCTACTGCACATTCCCGGCCCGGGGCACCGAGGACATCGACCTCAACATCTTCGTCGACGCCGACGCCGCCCAGACCGTCCTCGTCTGTCTCCCCGAAGGGGTCGAGATCCCCATCGGCGCCGCCGACATCATCCGCCGGGATGCCCAGACCCGTCTCTGGTGGAGCGAGACCCCCGTAGACCTCTTCTTCAACAACGTCGAGTTCCACCTCACCGCAGCCAAGCGCTGGCGGATGGTCGAATTCGGCCCGACCACGATCCCGGTCCTTTCCTGCACCGACCTCGCCATCTGCAAGGCCCTCTTCGCCCGTCGCAAGGACTGGGCCGACATCGAGGCCATGGTGGCCGCTGACTCCCTCGATGGCGACGACTGCCTCGTTTGGCTGGGAGCCCTCGTCGGCGAGGACGACCACCGGGTCGTCGAGTTCACGAAGATCCGAGCCGAGACTGCGCCAGGGCCCGGCCCAGGCGACATGCTCCCTCCAGAGCTTCGCCCGGGAGCCGGCGCCAAGGCCGACTGACATCCGGAGCGGAGTCGCAGTCGCCACCGGAGAGCGGAGAATCCGGGCCGGGCCATCGGACCTCTTCACCCGTGGTACGCGAGGCTGGCGAGGTGACGGACGCGCCCGAGAGACCCCCCGACGTCGCCCCCGGCCCAATCGTCGAGGTGGACGACCCCGACGACCCCAGGCTCGACCTCTACCGGGACCTCAACGACCCGGCCGGCCGGGTCCGGCTCGACGGAGAACAGTCGATCTTCGTGGTCGAGGGAAGGCTTGCCGTCGACCGTCTCCTCACCTCCGGGTACACGGTCCGCTCGCTCCTCGTCGACGGTCACCAGCTGACAGCGGCCGGTGACCTGGTGGCGGCCTATCGAGCCCGTGGCGCGCCGGTGTTCGTCGGGTCCCGGGCCCTGGTGGCCGGCACGGTCGGCTTCGCCTTGCATCGGGGCGTGGTGGCGGTGGCGGAGCGCCCGGCCCCCCTCGATCCAGACCGGCTGCTGGCCCACGCCACCGGAACACCCGTCCGAGTGGGAGCGCCGCAGCTGCTGGTCGTTCTCGAAGGCCTCAACGACCACGAGAACATCGGGGCGCTGTTCCGCAATGCCGCCGCCTTCGCAGTGGCCGGGGTTCTGCTCGACCCGACCTGTGGCGACCCCCTTTACCGCCGGTCGATCCGGGTCTCGGTGGGCCATGTCCTCCACGTGCCGTTCGCCCGCCTGGTGCCGTGGCCGGCCGGCCTGGACCAGGTGCGGGCGGCCGGCTTCGTCGTGGCCGCACTGGCGCCCCGGCCGGCGGCCGACAGCGGGATCCCGGCCGTCGGACTCGGCGAGCTGAAGGCCCGGATGTCCGGCCCGGGGCACCTGGTCGGTCTGGCCCTGCTTGTCGGGGCGGAGGGGCCGGGCCTGACGGAGAGGGCGTTGGCCGCCTCCGATGTGGTGGTCTCCATCCCGATGGCGGCCGGGGTCGACTCGCTCAACGTGGCCACGGCTGCCGCCATCGCCCTTCACGCGATCGCCGGTTCCTGACTTCAGAATCCCGACAGGACTCGGGGGCGCTGTCGACTCGCCGGGGCGACGGGCGCCGAATACCGTTGCCGAGATGTTCCACAAGGACCGACCAGACCAGTGGGAAAAGATGATCGGCACCATGATCGAGATGCGGACGCTTCCAGGGAAGTACGCGCCGCACCCGAAGGTGTTCGTGGTCGAGCTCCATCCCGAGGGACGGGAACCGGTCCAGGCCGAGGTCCACTGGGACGTGAATATCGATGAGCGTCTGTACAAAGGGGACCTACGGGCTCCTCTCGCCCGCGAGGTCACCGGTTTCATCGTCAACAGGGTCTCCGGTGAGGTCCGTCTAGACATGTCCGACCCGCGGAATTCCATGACCGCACAAGAGGCGGAATTCAAGCGCCTCGAAGCGCTCGACGACGAGGATGAGCCTGCCGGCCCGGGTGAGTCCGTCACGGGACCGCCCTGGATCGTCCCCGACAAGTGCCCGAGTTGCGGCGCCATGGTCGACCACGCCACGGCCTCGATCGAACAGGATCCGAGATGCGAGTTCTGTCATCAGCCGTTGCCGGTGGAGCCCCGATCTCGGTTCTGACCCGACCGCCAGCGTAGCCTCGGAGCAGTGATCACTCCGTGAAGCACCTCGGTCCCCGCCCGCCCCGAGAGCGGGACCCTCAGCGCCCCCGGGGTCGGGGGACCATCTGGGCCGTCCGGCTCGGTCTCCCCGTATTCCTGGTGGTCGGGATCCTCATCCTTCCCCGCCTCTCTGGGACCGGGTCCAAGGCGGGCCCCTTCCGGGTCTCGGGTCACGTCGGCTCCGCCGTCGAGCTCACCGCCACGGCCGGCTGCCGGGCCCTGCCACCCTCGACGACGGCCGAGCAGGTGGTCGCCTCGGCCGAGACATCCTTCGCCCTCTCCTTCCTCCGGAGCTCCGAGGCCTCGGCGTCCGGGACCGCCGACGTGGTGGAGGCCCCCCTGAGCCTGGCCGAGGCCCTCACCATGCTCGGGACGGGAGCCGGAGGCCGCACCGAGGCCGAGATCGAGCAGGCCCTGGGCTGGTCGGGTCGGTCGACCGGCGACCAGGGGCAGGGCTGGCAGGCGCTGCGAGCCGACCTGCTCGCTCCTGCCGGCGGTGTCGTCACGGTCGACGATGCCACCAGCCTCTGGACCCGTCAGGGGCTCTCCCCGGCGGTCCCCTTCCTCTCCGGCCTGAAGTGCTCCTTCGGTGCCGGCCTCTGGGAAGCCGACTTCGCCGCCCATCCCGACCAGGCCCGGGCCGCCATCAACGCCTGGGCGGACCAGGTGACTGCCGGGAGGATCCCAACCCTGATCGGCCCTGCCGACCTCGACGCCGACACCTTCTTCGTCCTCGTCGACGCCGCCTTCTTCCGCGCCCCCTGGTCGACCCCCTTCTCCCCGGACACGCCCACAGGATCGTTCACCACCGCCTCCGGCCCCATCGAACAGGTCCCCTTCCTGTCGCTCGACGAACCCCTCCAGATACAGGCCTCGCTGACCCCCGGAGCCGACCTCGTCGAGCTTCCCTACGGGGGAGGCCGCTACGTCGCCGACGTCCTCATGCCCGTCGGGACCCCGCTTCCCGACTTTGTCGCCCGTCTCACCGACGCCACCTGGGCCGGTCTCCTCGGCGGTCTCCGAGCCACCTCCACCAAGGTCACCATGCCGGTCCTCCATCTCCAGGCCACTACCGACCTCCAGGACGACCTCACCACGCTGGGGATGCCCACCATGTTCGGCCTCGGGGCCGACTTCTCACCGATCACGACGACACCGATCCAGATCACGAAAGCGGTCCAGGACACCACCCTGGACGTGACCGCATCGGGAACCGAGGCCTCCGGGGCCACCGGCTTCGTGGGCGGGCTCCTGGCCCGCTACCCGACAGTCACCGTCGACCACCCCTATCTCTTCTTCGTCCGGGACACCGTCACCGGTGCGATCCTCTTCGACGCCGCCGTGTCGGCACCCTGGAGAGGAGCCGCCTCCCGGGATCCGCGCCCCACCTTCCGCACCCGGTAGCCTCCTCTCCGGATTCGTCGGACGGCCAGGGAACGTGACCCGGGTGCCGGCGCTGGCGTCAGAGGGGGATTCTGATGGGACATCGTCCGCGGACCGCAGGTCGTGCCGGAGTGCTGCTGGGGGTGACGGCCCTGGCCGGGGGCCTCCTGGCCTCCTGCAGCTCGAGCAGCACGACCGCTTCCTCGGCGGCCCCCTCGGGCCACGTCCTGCTGGTGGGGACCTTCAACGGCCATGCCGGTCAGTACAAGACCATCCAGTCGGCCGTTCTCGCCGCCCATCCCAACGACTGGATCCTGGTCGCCCCCGGTGACTACCACGAGAACGCCGACGAGACCCAGCCGGCCGCCTACCCGGGCGACGGGAACTTCGGGGCCGTCTACATCGCCACCCCCGACATCCACCTCCGGGGGATGAACCGGTCGACGGTCATCGTCGACGGGACCAAGCCCGGGTCGTCCACCCCCTGCAGCTCCGACCCCTCGGTCCAGGACTTCGGCGCCAACGACTCCTCAGGGAAGCCCCAGGGTCGCAACGGGATCCTGGTCTGGAAGGCGGACGGCGTCACCGTCGACAACCTGACCGCCTGCAACTTCCTCTCGGGCAGCGGCTCCTCCGGCAATCAGATCTGGTGGAACGGGGGGGCTGGCTCGGCCACCATCGGCCTCCACGGCTACACCGGGACCTACCTGACGGCCACATCGACCTACTACGGGGGGGAGGCCAACGCCGGCACCTACGGCATCTTCTCCTCCGACAGCGCCGGACCTGCCACCTGGGACCAGGTCTACGCCAGCAACATGAACGACTCCGGGATGTACGTCGGGGCCTGTCTCCAGGCCTGCGGCATCACCATCAACCACGCCTGGATGGAGGACAGCGCCCTGGGCTACTCGGGGACGAACTCGGGTGGCTCGATCGTCATCGAGAACTCCCAGTTCGACAACAACCAGGACGGTCTCGACACCAACACCCAGATCGCCGGCGACCCGCCCGCCCCCCAGAACGGGACCTGCCCGGACAACGGGACGAGCCCGATCACCCACACCCACTCCTGCTGGGTCTTCATCCACAACAACGTCCACGACAACAACAACCCCAACGTCCCCAAGGCCGGGACGGCCGGCGACGGCCCCCTCGGCACCGGGATGACCGTCTCCGGTGGGACCAACGACACCGTCATGGACAACACCTTCGCCAACAACGGGGCCTGGGGCGCCCTCTTCGTCCCCTATCCCGACAGCAGCACCCCGGCGAAGGGCCAGACCTGCGCCGGGACGGGCGGGACCCAGAACGCCGTCTTCGGCTGTGTCTACGACCCCAAGAACGACGCCCTGGTGGGGAACACCTTCACCAACAACGGCTTCTTCGGCAATGCCAGCAACACCGACTTCGGCCTCATCACCCTCTACCCCAACGAGCCCCAGAACTGCTTCTCGAGGAACACGGCGGCCAAGGGGAGCGACCCGGCCGACCTGGCCACCACCATGCCGACCTGTGGGGCCATGACCACGGCGGCCACGACGCCGGGGGACCTCCTGACCCAGGTCCTCTGCGACACCACCTTCGGGCCCTGCCCGGCCGGGGTCACCTACCCGAAGTCGACCGGGGTGGTCATGGCCCCCCTCCCGAAGAGCCTGGGCTCGATGCCGAATCCCTGCCAGGGGGTCCCCACCAACGCCTGGTGTTCGAACGGTTCACCGGCCGGCTCCGCCCTCGGCGTCCACCCTCACCACGGTGGCGGGAACGCCCTGGCCCTCGGAGCCCTCGGACTGGCCTCGTCGGTCCCCGCCCGCCGCCGTCAGCCCCGGGCCTGAGCGGACGGCCGGTGGCCGGGTGATCATCGATCACCACCCGGGGGACCTCCCCGGGTCGGCCCTCGACGCTCACGTCGCCCCCGTCGGCCCCCCACCACATGACCGGGGGCTGCTCCGGCTCAACATGATCACCTCCGCCGACGGGGCCAGCGCCCTGGCCGGCCGGTCGGGCGGCCTCGGGGGCCCGGCCGACCGGGCCGTCTTCACCGCCCTCCGGGCCGCCGCCGACGTCGTCCTGGTGGGCCTGAACACTGCCCTGGCCGAGCGCTACCGGGACCCCGGCCCCGACGGCCCCGAGCTCTGCATCGTCACCAGCCGGCCCGCCCGGGCCCTGGCCCTTTCCGTCGTCGCCTCCGGAGCCGCCACCCTGGTCGTTCCCGAGGACGTGGGCCCGCTCGGGCCCGGGGTCCGGGCCCACCGGGTCGGGACCGGGGGACGGGTAGACCTGGCCGGGTTCCTCGTCGACCGGGTCGGCAAGGTCGTCCTCTGCGAGGGGGGTCCGACCCTGGCCGGCAACCTCCTGGCCCTCGGCCTCCTCGACGAGTACTTCCTGACGGTGGCTCCCCGCCTCCTGGCCGGGACCTCGCCGAGGGTCGTCTCCGGTCCCTATGCCGACCAAGGGCTCTGGACCCTCCTCGGAGGCTTCTCCGACGCCGAGGGCTACCTCTTCCTCCGTTACGCCCGGCCGCCCGGGCCGACGGCCTGAGGAAATCCGCCGTCAGGCGGCCGGTCGTCCTGATCGACCACTTCCCAGAGGGAGGGGAGCCGCCCTCCCGGGTACAGGTCGTCGGCCGGGTCCCCCCCGAGTGCGTTCGGATGGACGATGACCCCGCCGCAGCCGGGACACCGCGCCTCGGTAAGTCGGACCGATCGCAGGCACTTCTGACAGATTGATCGCATCGAACACCTCCGTCTGGAGGAGGGAACGGGTCCTCGCCCCACAACTGGCGGGCAATTCCCGATTGTCGGCCTGAGGCTCACGATGTCGGGCCAAGAGGTCCAGTGGCTGGCAGCCACAGTAGAACAGGTTCTATGATTGGGGCTTCAGCAGCCGTCGAGAGGTAGGGCCATGTCGCAACCGGTGATCGTCGAGGCAGTCCGGACCCCCATCGGGAAGCGCAACGGCCTCCTGTCCGGCCTCCATGCCGCCGAGCTCCTCGGGAGCATCCAGGTCGAGGTGGTCAAGCGGGCCGGGATCGACCCGGCCGAGGTCGACCAGGTCGTGGGGGGATGCGTGACCCAGGCTGGCGAGCAGGCCTCCAACGTGACCCGGACGGCCTGGCTCAGCCAGGGCCTCCCCTACGAGGTGGCCGCCACCACCGTCGACTGCCAGTGCGGCTCGGCCCAACAGGCCAACCACTTCGTCAACGGACTCATCAGCAACGGCTCGATCGACGTCGGGATCGCCTGCGGGGTCGAGGCCATGAGCCGGGTCGGTCTCGGGGCCAACGCCTTCAACGGCCCGGGCCGGAGCCGGCCCGAGAGCTTCCCCTGGGACATGCCCGACCAGTTCGGGGCGGCCGAGCGGATCGCCCAGAAGTACGGGATCACCCGGGAGGACGTCGACGCCCTGGGCCTGGCCTCCCAGGAGAAGGCCGCCCAGGCCTGGGCCGAGGGTCGCTTCGACCGGGAGGTCGCCGCCGTCGAGGCTCCTGTGGTCGGTCCCGAGGGGCCTACCGGCGAGCGCCAGGTCGTGAGCCGGGACCAGGGCCTCCGGGAGACCACGGCCGAGGGCCTGGCCAAGCTGAAGCCGGTCATCGAGGACGGGATGCACACGGCCGGGAACTCCTCCCAGATCTCCGACGGTGCCGCCGCCGTCCTCTGGATGTCCGAGGACCGGGCCCGGGCCGCCGGCCTCCGGCCCCGGGCCCGGATCGTGGCCCAGGTCCTGCTGGGCTCCGACCCCTACTACCACCTCGACGGGCCCATCGCGGCGACGGCCAAGGTCCTGGCCAAGGCCGGGATGACCACCGACGACATCGACATCTTCGAGGTGAACGAGGCCTTCGCCTCGGTGGTCTGCTCCTGGGCCAAGGTCCACGAGATCCCCTGGGACAAGGTCAACGTGAACGGCGGCGCCATCGCCCTCGGCCACCCCGTCGGGTCCACCGGCAGCCGCCTCATCACCACCGCCCTCCACGAGCTCGAGCGCCGCGACGCCCGGTTCGCCCTGGTCAGCATGTGCTGCGGCGGGGCCCTCGCCACCGGGACCATCATCGAGCGGATCTGACCGCCGGGCCGGGTTCCCCTGAGCCCGGAGCCCTATTGTGGCGGGAGTGCCCGGACCCCGTCCACGACGGCGACGCGCCCCAGGGCTGTTGGCCGTCGGGTGGGCTGTCGCCGCCGGTATTGCTCTCGCCCCGGGGCCAGCCCGGGCCGGGACCCCCGACCTCTCGACCATCGTCCTGGCCCAGACCCTTCCCGGGCTGGTCGCCGAACCTCCCGGGCCCAGCAACGGCCCGATCACCGAGGCCAACGCCTCGGCCGTCGATCCCGAGGACGTGGCCGCCGTGGACCGGGACCTGGCCAACGGCTCGTTGACGGGCTACGTGCGGGTCTGGTCCCACGACCCCCCGGACGGGGACGACGCCATCATCGTCGCCTACACGTGGGACAACCCCGACGAGGCAGCCGGCTTCGTCGCCGGTGCCGAGCACAGCGCCCAGGTGGCCGGGGACCCGTTCTTCGACGTCCCCGGGATCCCCGCCGCCGTCGGCTTCTCCGGAGCGCTCACCCTGTCCGGGGCTCCCTCCACGGTGCGGACGGTGGTCTTCGCCCGGGGGAGCACCGCCTTCGGCGTCGAGCTGGTCACAACCACCGGCGATATCACCACCAGCGAGGCGATCGAAGTGGCGGCCCGACAGGCGGCGGCCGCACCGGGGCCCGCCGTCGCCCCGCTCAGCCCGTCCTCGACCCCGCCCGGTTCCTACGAACTCGGCGAGGGTATCGTCTTCCTGCTGATCCCCGGGATCGCCATCGGGATCATCGCCGTCTCAGTGAGTCGCAGCCGCAACCGGAGGCGCCCGGACTATCCCCCGTCGCCGCTCCCGGCTCCGCCGCCGGTTCTCCCCCCGGAGTGGCGGCCGACCGAGGTCACTCCCTCCGCGCAGGGCTACTGGGACGGGACCACGCGGTGGGACGGGACAGGGTGGAAGACGGTCGAACCGTGGGCGAAGGGGCGTCAGACGGGACGGTCAACCGCCGGTGGCGATGACGTCGGTCACCTCGTTGCGGAGGGGGCGGCCGTCGAGGTAGCGGTCGAGGTTGTCCCGGAAGAGGTCGGTCTGGCGGGCGAACCGGCCGATGCCGCCGGCGGCGAGGTGTCCGCTGTCGAGGGCCTCGAGGAGGGCCAGGACGACGACGTCGGCCAGCCCGACCACCCCGTCGAACTCCTCGGGGATGACGGTCCGGTCGGTGGAGTCGTCCGGTGACGGGTGGCGCCGACACCCGATCACCTCCGCCCCGAAGGCCCCGGCCCGCCGCCAATCCTCGCCACTGTCCGGCGTCCTGGAACTCTTCGAGGATGGCCCGGAGGACGAATTTGGCGATGGGGAGGCTGTTGACGTGGGCGTTGGTGACCCGGACCCCCCGGGCCACCAGGGCGGCGAAGGCGGGGTCGTCGTGGCCGGCGGCCGGGGACTGGAACCAGCGGAGCCCCGGGGCTCGCCAGGAGCAGGGGAAAGAAGGGGACGAGGGGCCCCGGCCCGGAAGAGGTGGGAGGTCCCCCAGGCCACCTCCGGGTCGGCGCCGCCGGCGGCGACCGGAGAGCCGTCCATGTCGACCAGGCTCCCGTCGTCCTCCATCAGCAGGAAGTCGACCTCCGGCCGGGCCAGCCCGGCCCCGAAGTCGTCGTGGGCGCCGGCCGTGAGGACGACGGGCATCGTCTCAACGTAACGGGCAGGATGCAGGGATGACAGATGAGACCCCCGAGCGGCTGGAGGTCCAGCGGACCATCGAGGCCGACCCGGCCGCCATCTTCGCCGTCCTCTGCGATCCCCTGGGCCACGTCGCCATCGACAGCTCGGGCATGCTCATGGACGCCACCGGGGAGCCGGTGACGGCGGTGGGGGACAGCTTCGTCGTCCACATGGACCGCGAAGCCCTGAACGACTACCCCATGGGTCACTACGACGTGACCGTCACCATCAGGACCCTGGCGCCCGACCGGGAGATCTCCTGGACCATCCTGGGTCGGATCCGGCCCCAGATCGGCCATGTCTACGGTTACACCCTCGAGCCCGTCGAGGGAGGAACGCTCGTCACCTCCTTCTACGACTGGTCCGGGATCGACCCGGTCTGGCGGGAGGCCGGAATCTTCCCGGTCATCTCCGAGGGGGCCCTCCGGGCCACCCTCGGGATCCTGGCCCGGACCGTGGCCCGGGGTGGACCCGGCCGCCCTGTCTGAGCGGGGGCCCGTCACCTGCGCTAGACGTTGGGGATGCACCGCCGGACCCTGACCCGCTGCTGCGCCCTGACCCTGCTGGCCGTGGCCACCGCCGGGCTCCTCCCGGGGAGGGCCCCGGCCCTCGGGACCCGGTCGGTGCCGTCCCGGTCCCCGGCGCCGCACAGCTTCACCTTCGGGAGCGCCTGGCCCGGCTACCACGGAGGGGGACTCGGCTCCGGGGTCGACCCGGCCGGGACGAGCTTCTCCCCGGCCTCGGTGGCCTGGACCTCCCCGGTCCTCGACGGGAAGCTCTACGGCTCCCCGGTCGAGGTCGGAGGCCGGATCATCGCCGCCACCGAGAACGACACCGTCTACGCCCTGGCCGCCGACACCGGGGCCGTCCTCTGGTCCACCCACCTGGCCCCACCCGTCCCCTCCTCGGACCTCCCCTGTGGCGACATCTCCCCCACGGTCGGCATCACCGGGACCCCGGTCGTCGACGGAGCCCGGGGCGAGGTCTTCGTGGTGGCCGACGAGCTGGTGGGGGGGAACCCCAGCCACGTGCTCGTGGGCCTGGACCTCTACGGGGGCCAGCCCCTCGTCGCCGAGACCGTCGACCCCCAGGGCTCCTCCCCGGCCTACCAGCTCCAGCGGACCGGACTGGCCCTCGACGGCGGCCAGGTCCTCCTCGGGATGGGGGGGAACGACGGGGACTGCGAGACGGCCCAGCACCCCTACCACGGCTGGGTGGTGGCCGTCCCCGAGGGGAGCGGCCCCCTCCGGACCTTCGAGGTCGACAGCGCTCCCGGGGAGAGCGAGGGGGCCGTCTGGATGGGCGGGGCCGCCCCCGTCGTCGACGGCGGGGGGAACATCTGGGTGGCCACCGGCAACGGATCCAACACCTCGGTCGGTGACCCCTACGACAACAGTGACGGGGTCCTCGAGCTCTCCTCCTCCCTCGGCCTCTTCCAGTCCTTCGCCCCGGCCGGCTGGACCGGCGACAACGGGGGGGACGCCGACCTGGGGTCCTCCTCCCCGGCCCTCCTGGCCGACGGCCTCGTGGTCCAGGCCGGGAAGTCCCAGACCGGCTACCTCCTCCACGGGGGCTCCCTGGGGGGGATCGGGGGCCAGGCCGCCACCCTGCCCGGGGTCTGCGGTGGGGACGTCGACGGGGGGGAGGCCTTCGCGGGGACCACCGTCTACCTCCCCTGCGGCGGGGGTCTCGTCGCCGTCGGGGTGAACCCCTCGGGCCCCTCGATGTCGGTCCAGTGGTCGACCAGCACCGGGTCGCCGGGGCCCGCCGTGATCGCCGGTGGCCTGGTCTGGACCGTCGACCACAACGCCGGGACCCTCTACGGCCTCGACCCGGCCACCGGGAACGCCAGCCAGCAATTCCCCGTCGGATCGGTGGCCAACCACTTCCCGACCCCGGCCGTGGCCGACGGGCTCCTCCTGGTCCCTGCGGCCCAGCGGGTCGAGGCCTTCAAGGGCCCGGCCGGCCTCCCCCCGGCCCCGGTCTCCCCCCCGCCCCGTCCGGGCTACTGGACGGTCGCCGCCGACGGGGGGGTCTTCAGCTTCGGGGGGGCCGGCTTCCACGGCTCCGAGGGCGGGGTCCACCTGAACTCCCCCGTGGTGGGGATGGCGGCGACCCCCGACGACGGGGGCTACTGGCTGGTGGCGGCCGACGGGGGGGTCTTCGCCTTCGGGGACGCCGGTTTCGCCGGTTCCGAAGGTGGGGTCCATCTCAATTCGCCGGTGGTGGGGATGGCGGCGACCGGCGACGGGCGGGGCTACTGGCTGGTGGCGGCCGATGGGGGGGTCTTCGCCTTCGGGGACGCCGTCTTCGCCGGTTCCGAGGGTGGGGTCCACCTGAACTCGCCGGTGGTGGGGATGGCGGTCGATTGCCCCTCCGGAGGAGTGTGCGGCTACTGGCTGGTGGCCTCCGACGGAGGGATCTTCGCCTTCGGCTCGGCCCCCTTCGAGGGGTCGATGGGCGGACGGCGGTTGAACTCGCCGGTGGTGGGGATGGCGGCGTCGGAGCCCTCCGCAGGAGTGTCGGGCTACTGGCTGGTGGCTGCCGACGGAGGGATCTTCGCCCTCGGCTCGGCCCCCTTCGAGGGGTCGATGGGCGGACGGCGGTTGAACTCGCCGGTGGTGGGGATGGCGGCGTCGGAGCCCTCCGCAGGAGTGTCGGGCTACTGGCTGGTGGCCGGCGACGGGGGGATCTTCGCCTTCGGCGACGCCGGGTTCTTCGGCTCCGAGGGCGGTGTCCCCCTCAACGCCCCCATGGTGGCCCTGGCCGGGTTCACCCCCACCGTCGGGTAGCCGGGGCCCAGGAGGGCCCGGCCCCGGAACTGTCCCCGGAACTAGAATGAGTTCTAGTCTGAGAGGGAGATGTGAGCGGGCCCCTCCAGCCCGGTCGAGAGGAGGAGCGCCCCATGACCATCGGCACCGAGAACCTGATCTTCGAGCGCCAGGGGGCGACGGCCATCGTCACCATGAACCGGCCCGAGAAGAAGAACGCCCTCAGCCTTCCCATGCTCGTCGGGATGGTCGACGCCTGGGAGGAGATCGACGCCAACGACGACATCCGCTGCGCCATCCTCACCGGCGCCGGGGGGAGCTTCTGCTCCGGGATGGACCTCAAGTCGATGGGCTCCCCCGAGGCCGCCGCCTACGCCGACCGGATGGCGGCCGACCCCGACCTCCACTGGAAGGCCCTCCTCCGCCACCACCAGCCCAAGAAGCCCCTGATCGCCGCCGTCGAGGGCCACGCCGTGGCCGGGGGGACCGAGATCCTCCAGGCCACCGACATCCGGGTGGCCGGGGAGGGCGCCACCTTCGGGGTCTTCGAGGTCCGCCGGGGGCTGTTCCCGGTGGGGGGGTCGACCGTCCGGCTCCGACGCCAGATCCCCTTCACGGTGGCCATGGACCTCCTCCTCACCGGTCGGGCCGTCTCGGCCCAGGAGGCCAGGGAGATCGGGCTGATCGGCCGGGTCGTCCCCGACGGGACCGCCCTCGAGGCCGCCCTCGAGATCGCCGAGGCCATCAACGCCAACGGCCCCCTCGCCGTCGAGGCCATCAAGCGGTCGGTCCGGGAGACCGAGGGCCTCTCCGAGGAGGAGGGACTGAAGCTCGAGCTCGAGATCGGCTGGCCGATCTTCTCCACCGAGGACGCCCAGGAGGGCCCCCGGGCCTTCGCCGAGAAGCGGACCCCCGACTTCAAGCGGAGATGACCGGCCCGGTCGGTGTCTCCGACTTCGGGATCACCGGGGGCGACCCCGCCGGCCCCGACCGACCCGACGCCGGGTGGGGGAGCGGGGCCGAGGCCCAGTTCGAGCTGGCCGCCGTCACCCGCCGGCTGATCAGCGCCGTCGTCGCCGCCGACGTCCCCGAGGACGACGTCCGGGCCGCCACCGCCTCGGTCACCGCCACCGTGGAGGCCCTGGAGGGGGCCTCGAGGGGACACCGCCCCCGGGGCCGGCCCGATCCGGCCGGGGCGGCCCAGGAGTTCTTCCCCACCAGCCCCGTCATCGGCTTCGCCAACCCCGTGGCCCCGCCGGTGGAGGTCGAGTTTGTCGACGGGGAGCTCCGAGGGAATGCCTTCTTCGACCACCCCTACGAGGGCCCCCCCACCTGTGTCCACGGTGGGGTCATCGCCCTCGTCTTCGACGAGCTGCTGGGTGCGGTCAACATCGCCTCGGGGAGCCCGGCCATGACCGGCACCCTCACCATCCGCTACCGGAAGCCCACCCCCCTGCGGACCCCCCTCCGACTGGTGGCCAGGACCGTGGGCCGGGAGGGCCGGAAAGTGAGGGCCTGGGGAGGGATCTACCACGGGGAGGTCCTCACGGCCGAGGCCGAGGGGATCTTCATCGAGGTGATCCCCGAGAACCTCCTCCGGGTGATCGCCGCCAACGCCGAGGGGTCGGGCTCGGCCGCCGACCTCCGGGTCGACCTCCGCCGGCTCGGCCTCGACCCGCCCCCGGCTTGAGGGCCGGGGGATCGGTGCGGCGCCGGGTCAGCGGCTGGGGAGTACCGTCGGGAGGTCACGCCGGGGTGTGGGGACTGCACGGGGGGTGTCGGGGCTCGTGAGTGAAGTGGGTGGAGGGCCGGTAGCCCCGGGGACCGAGGTCCCGGGCGCTGTCCCGGCCGGGGTCGATCTCCACCCCCGGCTGACCGAGGACGATCTCGAGGCCTTCATGGTCACCTCGACGGAGCTCTTCGTCGTCTTCGACGCCGAGGGCACGATGGTCTGGTGGAACCGGGGCTGCCGTGAGGCGCTGGGCTACCGCGAGGAGGAGATGGCAGACCTCCGCCCCGGGGACCTCATCCACGAAGAGGACCGGGCCGGGGCCTGGGCGGCCAACGAGACCCTGACGGAGGACGGCCAGGTCAGCCGGGCCCTGAGCCGGTTCCGGCGCAAGGACGGGACGTGGCGGACCTTCGAGTACTCGGTCTCCCGGGACCCTGAGACCGGGCTCGTCTACGGGGCGGGCCGGGACGTGAGTGACCGGGTGGCGGCCGAGGAGGCCCTCCAGCTCGGACGGCAGCTCCTCCAGACCATCCTCGACCGGTCGGGCCCGGGGATCTTCGCCAAGAACCTCGAGGGCCGCTACACCCTCGTGAACGAGTCCTTCCTCTCCCCCGTCGCCCTGAACCTCGAGGCGGTCCTGGGTCGGACGGCGGGGGAGGTCTGGCCCGACTTCCCCGACGCCATCCGGGAGCGCGAGGTACGGGTGATGGCGTCGGGGGAGGCGGAGACGAGCGACGAGGTGGTCCTCCTCGCCGACGGTCCCCACACCTTCCTGACCACCCGGTTCCCCCTCCGGGATCCCGAGGGGGTGGTGACGGGCATCGGGGGGATCGCTTCCGACATCACGGGCCGGGTCCAGGCCGAGGCCGCCCTCGAGGAGCGGGAGCGGGTCCTCGCCACCATCGTGGGGACCTCCCCCGACATCATCGCCCTCCTCGACCGGCTCGGCCGGGTCCGGGAGGTCAACGAGGCGGCCGCCACCGTCCTCGGGATCCCCGTCGGCTCGAGCTACGAGCAGATGGAGGCCCTGGTCCACGACGAGGACCGGGCCCTCGTGGAGGCCGGGTTCCGGCAGCTCCTCACCGGGGAGGTCCCCGAGGTCGAGCTCCGCTACCGGGTCCGGCACGTCGACGGCCACTGGGTCACCCTCGACAGCCGGAGCCGGGCGTCCGCTCCGCCGAGGGCCGGGTCGAGGGGGTCGTGTGGGTAGCCCGGGACGTGACGGCCGAGGCGGCCCTCGAGGTCCGGCTCCGGGAGGCCGTGGTCGGGGCCGAGGCGGCCAGCCGGGCCAAGAGCGAGTTCCTCTCCCGGATGAGCCACGAGCTCCGGAGCCCCCTCAACCTGGTCTTGGGCTTCGCCCAGGTTCTCGAGCTCGACGACCTGGCCCCGGCCCAGGACGAGGCGGTGGGCCACATCCTGCGGGCCGGCCGCCACCTCCTCGACCTGATCGACGAGGTCCTCGACATCGACCGGATCGAGTCCGGGCTCCTCCACCTCGACCTCGGGCCGGTCGGGGTGGACGAGGTGGTGGGGGACGCCGTCAACCTGACCTGGCCCCTGGCCGAGCGGGCCGGGGTGGCGGTGGACGTGTCCCTGCCCCGGGGGGTGGCCGGCTCCCAGGTCCTCGGGGACCGGCAACGGCTCCTCCAGGTCCTCCTCAACCTCCTCACCAACGCCGTCAGGTACAACCGGTCGGGAGGTCGGGTGGAGGTGGTGGGGGAGCGCCTGGGGGACCGGCTCCGGCTCCGGGTCACCGATACCGGCCCCGGTATCCCCTCCGAGGCCATGGAGGGGCTCTTCGAGCCCTACGTCCGGGGCCAGGGGAGGTCCTTCGACGGGGTCGGGGTGGGCCTCTCCCTCTCCCGGCAGCTCATGGAGCGGATGGGGGGGACCATCGGGGCCAGCTCGGAGCCGGGCCGGGGATCGACCTTCACCGTCGAGCTCCCCCTGTCGACGGAATCGGCGCCGGCCCGGGAGGCGGCGGGACGGGTCCGGCCCGAGCCCCGGCCCGGCCCTGGGGGCGGGCCACCGTTCCGGGTGCTCTGCGTCGAGGACAACGCCGACAACCTGGCCCTGGTGGGGGAGATCCTGGGCCGGCTGACGGCGGTCGAGCTCCTCGGGGCCGCCGACGGGGCCTCGGGCCTCGGGCTGGCCCGGGGGGAGCGCCCCGACCTCGTCCTCCTCGACCTCCACCTCCCGGACATGACGGGGGAGGAGCTCCTGGACCGGCTCCGGGCCGAGCCGGAGCTGGCCGGCATCCCGGTGGTCGTGGTCAGCGCCGATGCCACCGCCGGCCAGCGACGCCGGTTGGAGGAACGGGGGGTGGCGGCCTACCTGACGAAGCCGATCGAGGTCGGTCGGCTCCTCGACCTGGTCGAAGGTCTCAGGCCGGGGGGCCCGAGGTGATCGAGGCCGGGCCGGGCACGGCCCCCCTTCCCCGGCTGGACCGGTTCCTGGAGATGGCCGGGGAGGTCCTGGTCGTCACCGACTTCGAGGGTCGGCTCCTGCGGTGGAACCGGGCCCTGGAACGGACCCTCGGCTACCCCCCCGAGGTCCTGGCCGGCTTCACCCTCGACGACATGATCCACCCCGAGGACCGTCCCGTCCGGGACGGGCTGGCGGCCAGGGTGGCAGCGGGTGAGGAGATCTCCGGCATCGTGATCCGGAGCCGGGCCGCGACGGGGGAGTGGCGGTGGCTGGAGTGGACGGCCCGGCTCGACCGGGCCCGCCACCAGATCTTCGCCGTGGGCCGGGACGTCTCGGCCCAGCGGGAGGCGGTGGTCGCCCTCGAGGAGGAGGAGGGCCGGATGCGGGCCATCCTCGACCACTCCCCCTCGGTGGTCTTCATCCGGGACCTCGAGGGGCGGTACCTCGAGGTCAACCGGGTCTGGTGCGACGCCCTCGGCACGACCAGGGAGGAGGTCCTGGGGCGGAGTCCCCAGGAGCTGTTCGCCGACCCCAACAACAGGACGGGCGTGGAGGACGCCGATCGGGCCCTCCTCGAGTCGGGAGGGCCGATGGTCCTGGAGGAGGAGGTCGAGACGTCCCAGGGCCGGAGGACCTACACCGTGACCCGGTTCCTCCTCCACGACGGTCAGGGCGCCCCCTACGCCATGGCCGGGATCGGCTCCGAGATCACCTTCCGGCGCGCCGCCGAGGCGGCCCTGGAGCAGCGGGAGCGGGTCCTCACCACCATCTTCGAGACGAGCCCCGACATCATCACCCTCCTCGACCGCTACAGCCGGGCCGTCCGGGTCAGCCCGGCCGAGCGGGCCGTCCTCGGCACTGGCTTCCCCGACGCCATCCCCGCCGAGGGGGAGATGAGGGAGCGGATCCACCCCGACGACCTCGAGCGGTTGGTGGCCTCCTTCGGGGAGCTCATGGGGGGACGGGCCCGCCAGGTCACGGTCCGCTACCGGACCCGGCACGGCGACAGCCACTGGGTCGACCTCGACACCCGGGCCCGGTCCGTCCTCGACGGGGCCGGGACGGTGGTGGGGGCGGTCCTCGTCATCCGGGACGTGACGGCCAAGATCGAGGCCGAGGGGAAGCTCCACGAGGTCATCCAGTCGGCGGAGGCGGCCAGCCTGGCCAAGAGCGAGTTCCTCTCCCGGATGAGCCACGAGCTCCGGACCCCCCTCAACTCCGTCCTCGGCTTCGCCCAGCTCCTCCAGCTCGACGAGCTCCCGCAGTCCCAGGGGGCGGCCGTCGAGCAGATCCTCCGGGCCGGCCGGCACCTCCTGGACATGATCGACGAGGTCCTCGACATCGCCCGGTCGGAGACGGGCCGCCTCGAGCTGGTCATGGAGGCCGTGGTGGTGGCCGACGTGGTGGCCGACGCCGTGGGTATCGTCCAGCCCCTGGCCGACCGGGCCGGGCTGACCCTCGGGGACCGACCGGAGGACGAGAGCCAGGTCGTCCGGGCCGACCGGCAACGGCTCCTCCAGGTCCTCCTCAACCTCCTCTCGAACGCCGTGAAGTACAACCTCCCCGGGGGTCGGATCGACCTCCGCTGCGCCCCGGCCGGGCCGGGCTGGCTTCGGTTGACCGTGACCGACACCGGCCCCGGGATCGATCCGGCCGGCGCCGCCGGGGTCTTCGAGCCCTTCGAGCGGCTGGGGGCCGATCGTCGGGGGATCGAGGGGACCGGGGTCGGCCTGGCCCTGTCCCATCGACTGGCCGAGGCCATGGGTGGGCGGCTCGACTTCGAGTCGGTCCCCGGGGAGGGGAGCAGCTTCTTCGTCGAGCTCCGCTCCGCCGACAGCCCGGGTTGGGAACCGGCCGGGGGGCGGGTCGCACCGGGGCCCACCGGGGGGGTGTTCCGGGTCCTGGTCGTCGACAGCGACCTGACCACGGTCGACCTCATCGAACAGGTTCTGGTCCGGCGCCCCGAGGTTGAGGTGCTGGTGGCCATGCACGGGATCCTCGGTCTCGACCTGGCCCGGGAGCACCGGCCCGGGCTCGTCCTCCTGGCCTCGGAGCTGCCCGACATGGCCTGGTCGGATGTCCTGGCCCGGCTCCGGGCCGATCCCCTGACGGCTGCCCTCCCCGTCGCCGTCGTCAGTCCCGAGGAGGCCCCGGCCCGGCTCGTCCGGCAGCTCCTCGCCGACGGGGTGGTCGGCCACCTGGCCAAGCCCTTCGACGTCCGGGCCCTCCTCGATCTGGTCGACACCCTCCAGGCCGGCCCGGCCGGGGGGCCTCCGGCCTGAGCCTCACCCCCCGGTGGGGACGGGAGGGGGCTCGAGGAAGCAGCGGGCCAGGGCCAGGGCCGGGGCCCCCGTCCCGACCCGGAGCCGGCAGCCGGTGGCCGTGGTCGGGGCCACGCCGACCGGGGGCTGGCCCCGACCGGGGTCGGTCCAGACCCAGGCCCCGTCCTGGGGGGACGGGAGGCCCCCGAGGGTGGCGGAGAGGAAGGCCAGGGCGTAGGAAGGGTCGAATTCGGGCGTGGCCACGACGACCACCTCGGTGGCCCCCCAGCCGGAAAGGGCCCGGCGGAGCCCGGCCTCGCTGCGCCCGTCCAGGGCCGGGGGGGCGGCGAAGTAGGAGAGACCGGTCAGGGTGGTCCGGGCCGCCGGGAACTCGACGGTGGGGGCGTTGGCGTCCCCCCCGATGATGGAGTACCGGAAGCCGTCGAGGGCCTCCCAGGCCTGGACCTCGGTGTTGGCCCAGGGGAGGACCAGGAGGACGGCGTGGGGGGGGAGCCGGCCGGGCTCGGCGGCGAACCAGGCCGGCTGGGAGACGGCCCGGGTCACGGGGGGGACCTGGTAGGAGGAGGCCAGGGGGGCGAGGGTCAGAGCGGCCACGGCCAGGGTCACCGCCGCCCACCCCCGGGGCCCCAGCCGGGCCCAGGGCCTCCCGGCCCGGAGGGTGGGGCCGGCCTCCCAGAGCCGGTCCAGGGCCACGGCCACGATGGCGGCCACGAAGAAGCCGGTCACGGCGAACATCCGGCTGGGGCTGATCTGGTTGACGAGGGGAAGCCGGTCGAAGAGCCGCCAGGGCCGCCAGCCGGTGGGGGGGTGGGCGAAGGTGTGGGCCAGGCCGGCCGAGAGGGCTCCCGAGACGAGGACCATGGCGGCGGCGAACCAGAGGACCCGGACCTTCCGCCAGACCACGACGGCGGCGGCACAGGCGGCGGTGAGGGGGATGCCGAGGTAGGTGAGGGGAGGGCCGAGGTTCCCGAAGTAGCCGTAGAGGGCGGCTCCGGGGAGGGGACGGGAGGCACTGGGGGGGAGGAGGAGGACGTCGCCGAGGTCCGTCCCCGTCCGGGCCACGAAGGACCAGGGGCCCCCCGAGACATGGCGGGGCCCGGCCAGGGCGAACCAGGCCGGGTAGCCCAGGAGGAGGACCCCGACGGCCAGAGCGGCCAGGGCCCCGGTGGCGGCGTGGGGGAGCCGGGCCCAGGTCCCGGGGCGGTCGGTGAGGAGGCCGGCGAGAAGGAGACCGACGGTGGCCAGGGCGGCGAAGAGGACGGTGACGGTGAACAGCTCCGAGCTGACCAGGAACTGGGCCGCCAGGACGGCGGCGAGGAGGGCGCCGGTCCACACCGGCCGCCACTGCTGGCGCCGGAGGAGCTCGTCGAGGCAGAGGGCCACCAGGGGGAGGAAGGCCAGGAAGGCGGCCTGGAGGTGGGAGTAGAGGAGGTTCCCGACCACGAAGGGGGAGAAGCCGTAGAGGAGGCCCCCGACGACGGCGGCGGGGCGCCAGGGGGCCCAGCGGCGGAGGCAGAGGTAGGCGGTGAAGGCGGTGAGGGCGGGGGCCAGGGTGAGGGCCACGTTCAGGGAGGCGACCGGTCCCCAGAGCCAGGTGACGGGGGCCAGGGCGATCCCGAGGCCGACCACCCCGGGGTTGTCGAGGAGGTTCGTCCCCCCCGGGTAGAGGACGCCCGAGGTGAAGAAGGGGTTGTGGCCGTGGGCCAGGGCCTGGGCCGGAGCGGCCAGGAACCAGAGGTACTGGCCGGGGTCCCCGCACATGCAGAGGATCCGGCGGGTCGGCCCCCGGGACCAGGTCGGCCACCAGAGCGCCATGGACGCGGCCAGGTAGCCGGCCAGGACGAGGACCCCCCGGCGCCACGAGGTCGGGGGGGCCGGGGCGCGCATCGGGCGCCAAGTATTCCATTCGCCGGGAGGGGCCCTCAGGCCGGAGCGGTCGCCACCTTCCGGCCGGTGAGCTCCTCGGAGAGGTCCCAGAGCCGGCGGCCATCGGCGCTCCGGCGGGCCCGGAGGCTGGGGGTCTCCCGGACGGGCCTCCCGGCGGCCAGGAACAAGGGCCCGTAGTAGTCCCCGCCCCGGGCGGCCGGGTCGGTGGCGGCCCGGACGGCCGGGAGGGCCCCGGCGGCGGCGGACTGGGTGAACCGGGGGGCGGTGAGGGCCACGAACCGGTTGGTGAGGCCCGTCCCCTCGAAGCCGAGGTCGGTGTGGGAGGCCCCGGGGTGGGCGGCCAGGGCCCGGGTGGGGGAATCGGGGCCGAGCCGCCGGTCGAGCTCGGCGGTGAAGAGGAGGTTGGCCAGCTTGCTCTGGGTGTAGGCCATCCAGCGCCGGTAGGGGCGGCGGTCGGCCATCAGATCGTCGAAGTGCATCCGTCCGGCCCGGTGCCCCATGCTCGACATGGTCACCACCCGGGAGCCGGGGGTGGCGAGGAGGAGGGGGAGGAGCCCGGCGGTCAGGGCGAAGTGGCCGAGGTGGTTCACCCCGAGCTGCATCTCGAAGCCGTCCTCGGTCCGGGCCCGGTCGACGGCCATGAGCCCGGCGTTGTTGACGAGGAGATCGAGGGAGCCCTCCTCCCCGACCAGGGTCCGGGCCAGGTCGTCGACCGAGGCCAGGCTGGCCAGGTCGAGCCGGCGGACCTCGACGGGGCCGGGGAGCCCCTCGGCGGTGAGCTCGGCGGCGGCCTTCTCCGCCTTCTCCGGGTTCCGGCAGCCCAGCAGGACCCGGGCCCCGTGGCCGGCCAGCTGCCGGCTGATCTCGAGGCCGAGGCCGGCGTTGGCCCCGGTGACGAGGGCGGTCCGGCCGGTGAGGTCGGGGATGTCCCGGGTGGTCCAGTGGGAGCTCATGGGGGGGTCCTCTCAGGGGGTCGACAACATGAATCAGCGTTCACCTTGCAATATAGTGAGGAGTGGTTCATCTTGTAAAGGGTGCGAGCCGATGCCACCCGGAACCGGGCCCGGATCCTCGAGGTGGCCCGGGAGCTGATCGGCCGGGAGGGTCCCTCGGTCTCGATGGACGCCATCGCGGCCGAGGCCGGGGTGGCCGTCGGCACCCTCTACCGGCACCATCCCACCAAGGCGGCCCTGGTCGAGGCCGTCATCGGCCGCTCCATCGACCAGCTGGCCGAGGCGGCCGAGGACGCCCTGGGGCGGGGGGCCGGGGGGCCGGGGGCCGGGGAGGAGCTGGCCCGGCTCTTCCGGGTGGTGGCGGCCAGATATCCCGTCGACGAGGCCGTGAAGCAGGCCGCCGGTTCCCTCGGGGCCCAGGCCCCCCATCCCGGCTCCGGGCCCGACGGGGGCTTCGGGGCCGGGACCCCCGAGCTCCGGGCCTGGCGGGCCTTCACCGACCTCCTCCGGGCCGCCCAGGACGAGGGGACCATCCGGGCCGACCTCACCCCCCTCGACCTCCTGGCCCTCCTGGCCGGGGTCCCCACCGGGGGGGTCCCCGAGTCGGTCCGGGACCGCTACGTCGACGTCGTCATCGCCGGCTGCAGGGCCCTGGGGCCCGGCTCCGATCAGATGGCCCGCTCCCGGCCTTCCCAGTAGGGGTCCCGGAGCTTCCGCTTGTAGAGCTTCCCGTTGGGGTCCCGGGGCATCTCGGTGGTGAAGTCGATGGTCCTCGGCGTCTTGAACTTGGCCAGCCTCGGCTCGCACCAGGTCAGGATGGCGGCCTCGAGCTCGGGGGACCCGGTGACGCCGTCGACGGTCTCGACCACGGCCTTCACCTCTTCACCCCAGTCGTCGTTGGGGATCCCGAAGACGGCGACGTCGACGATCTCGGGGTGCTGGAGGAGGACGTTCTCGATCTCGGCCGGGTAGATGTTGGCCCCGCCCGAGATGATCATGTCGGTCTTCCGGTCGGAGAGGAAGAGGTAGCCGTCGGCGTCGAGGTAGCCGACGTCCCCGACGGTGAAGAACTTCCCGATCCGGTTCTTCTCGGTCTTGTCCTTGTCCTTGTGGTACTCGAAGTCCCCGGTCTGCATGGACATGTAGACGGTGCCCAGCTGGTCCGCCTCGAGCCGGTTGTTGTCGTCGTCGAAGATGGCGATCTCCGAGATGGGCCAGGCCTTCCCGACGGTCCCCGGCTTCTTCAGCCACTCCTCGGTGTTCACCACCGTCCCGCCCCCCTCGGAGGCGGCGTAGTACTCGTCGATGCAGGGTCCCCACCACTCGATCATGGCCTGCTTGGTCGGGACAGGGCAGGGGGCGGCGGCGTGGATCATGTGCCGGAGGGAGGAGAGGTCGTACCGGTTCCGGGTCTCCTCGGGGAGGGCCAGGAGCCGGTGGAACTGGGTCGGGACCATGTGGGAGTGGGTGACCTTGTACTGCTCGATGAGCCGGAGGTTGTCCTCGGCCGTCCACTTGTCCATCATCACCACGGAGTGCCCAAGATGGAGTGAGGCCCCCGAGAACCGGAGGACGGCGGTGTGGTAGAGCGGGGAGCCGAGGAGGTGGACGTTGTCGTCCCGGGGCTGGATCCCGAAGAGGAAGAGGATCCCGGCCAGGCCCAGGGCCACCTCCTCCGGGGAGGCGTCGGCCAGGGGACGGCGGACCCCCTTGGGGTGCCCCGTCGTCCCCGAGGTGTAGTTCATGGTGTCCCCGATGCGCCGGTCCGCGGGCTTCGTCGTGGGCTGGTTGTCCCGGAGCTGGGCATAGGAGGAGAAGCCCGAGATCTCCCCGACGGCGAGGCACCGGGTGTTGGGGACCTCGGCCTCCTCGGTGGCGTCGTAGCAGATGTCCGTGAACCGCTCGTGGCCGATGAAGAGGGAGGCCTCGGAGTCCTTCACGATGTAGGCGATCTCCGTCCCGACCAGGTGGTGGTTGATGGGGACGATGAACATCCCGGCCTGGAGGGCGGCCAGGTAGATCTCGAAGACCTCGGGGCAGTTCGGCAGGACGAAGGCGACCGTGTCCCCCCGCTTCAGCCCCAGCTGCCGGAAGGCGTGGACGACCTGGTTGGCCCGGCCCAGGAGCTCCCCGGCGCTGATCTCCACCCCGTCCGGGGTGACCAGGGCCAGCTGGTCCGGCATCTCCTCCGCCATGGCCCAGAAACCGAAGTCACCCATGATTCCCTCCCAGGAAGGTCCGCTCGACGCCCGGGAAGACTAGAACACGTTCTCGTCTGGGGTCAAGGTGAGGAGGAACCAGCCGCTCTGCCATCCCGGCAGAGTGCGTCGAAGCGCGCTACGGTCCCGGCCCCGAGAAACTCGGGACCGGGACCGTGGACGTCATGGGCGGCAGTCCCGGCGGGAGACGATCAGGGGGCGGTGGTGGTGAGGCCGGCCGAGTAGCAGCTGCTGCTGCTGTTGAACAGCTGAGCCAGGTAGGTCGTCCCGGAGACGACGCCCGAGATACTGCCGCCGTTGGCCGGGACGACGTTGAGCTTCAGCACACCGCCCACCGACATCCGCAGAGCGACGGTCCCGGGGCCGGTCACGTCGCTCGACCCGCTGATCAAGTACGACGAGTCCCCCGACCAGGTGATCGACGATGGAGCCGTGGCCAGTGCTCCGGTGCAGGCCGGTCCCAGCGGCGAGTTGCCCACCGTGGTGGTGGTGGCGGCCGTCGTGGTGCTGCCGCCGCCGCCGATGCCGGCGTTGACGCCGGGGTTCGACCAGGTCGTTCCCCAGGTGTAGGGGTCGATGGCCATCGAGGCCTGGCAGTCGGTGGTGTTGGTGGCCTTGGCGTAGAAGGTGCCGCCGGTGGTGATCCCCGAGGTCGACATGAAGGTGGCCGTGTCGCCGCCGGGTCCGCCGATCTCGGCCAGGAGCGGGGTGGCCTGGAGGTCGGCGACGAACCAGCAGGTGCTGGTGCCCTTGGCGTAGGTGGCCACCACCAGGGCCAGGCCGTCAGCGGAGGTGGCGGAGTCCCCGACCCAGTAGCTGACGGCGTTGGCGGTCGTCCCCGAGCTGGCCAGGTTGGCGCCGCTGCCCAGAGCACCCGGGGGGAAGTCCGAGCCCGAGGAGTCGTTGCTCCAGGCGAACTCGGGAGCCGACTTCGAGAACGGGCCGGCGTTGAAGGTCTGGTTGTTGTTCTGGAAGACGGCCAGCGCCTCCTTGACGGCGTTGGTCCCGTTGGTCTGGGCGGCCCGGTCGTTGGCGCTCGAGGTCACCCCCAGGAACGTCGGGATGGCGATGGCGAGCAGGATGGCGATGATCAGGAGGACCACCATCAGCTCGATCAGGGTGAACGCCTCCTCGGAGCCACGGAGCACCGGCTCGGCTGTTCGGGGCGCCCGAAGGGCGCGGCGGACCAGGGTTTCGCGCATCTCTTGTACTTCCCTTCGAATCGAGTCCGATATTGGCAATTATCAATATGACGCCCGTATGAAGGACATCGGTCTGTCATCGGCAGGAATTCCGGGGTCTTGAGCGGCAACCCAACCGCCGGACAACGAGGGGGCCGCCCTCCGTTTCGCCCCGTCTTCTCGAAATCGGTAATCTAACGTACCGTCAGAAACTGAGACCGGAGGTTCGTGGGTGTCTGGATTCCTGCAGGACAAGGCCATCGTGGTGACGGGCGGGGGGAGTGGCATCGGCCGGGCCATCGCCCTGGGCTGTGCCGCCGAGGGGGCCAGGATCGTGGTGGCCGACCTCGGGGTCTCCCTGTCGGGGGAGGACCCCACCAGCGAGGTGGCCGACGCCGTGGTGAAGGAGATCGAGGCCCTCGGGGGCGAGGCCGTGGCCGTGGCCGAGGACGTCGCCACCATGACCGGGGGCCAGAGGATCGTCGGGGCCGCCGTCGAGGCCTGGGGCCGGATCGACGGGGCCGTCTGCGTGGCCGGGATCCTCCGGGAGCGGATGCTCTTCAAGATGTCCGAGGACGAGTGGGACGCCGTCATCCGGGTCCACCTGAAGGGCCACTTCACCGTCTTCCGCCACGCCGCCGAGGTCATGCGGGAGCAGAAGTCCGGCTCCCTGGTCGGGATCACCTCGGGCGCCTTCACCGGGAGCGTGGCCCAGGCCAACTATGCCTCGGCCAAAGGCGGGATCGTCTCCCTGGTCCGGTCGGCCGCCGTCGGGATGTACCGCTACGGGGTCCGGGCCAACGCCATCGCCCCCATCGCCCGGACCCGGATGTCTGCCAACGTCCCCATGGAGCTGGCCGAGATGGGCGACCCCGAGGACATCGCCCCCATGGCCGCCTACCTCCTCTCCGACGCCTCCAAGGACGTGACCGGGCAGGTCTACACGGTGGTGGGCGGGAAGATCGCCGTCTGGAACCAGCCCGTCGAGGTCCGCTCCATGAAGACCGAGGGCCGCTGGACCCCGGAGCAGATCGCCGAGCGCTTCGCCGAGGTCGGGGTGGAGAAGATGGGGCTCATCGACCAGCTCGAGTCCATCCGCCAGGCCGCCACCTCCGGCGAGAAGCCCAACGCCTGAGGTGCGGTTCTCCTACGCAGAGTCCATGGTGGACCCGGCCTTCTACCTCCCCCTGGCCCGGGCCGCCGAAGAGGCCGGCTACCACTCCTTCGTCGTCCCCGACTCCATCTGCTACCCGGCCGAGTCCGAGGCCACCTACCCCTTCAACCCCGACGGGACCCGGGAATTCCTCGAGGGGAAGCCCTTCCTCGAGCCCTTCTCCCTCATCCCCGCCCTGGCGGCGGTCACCACCACCCTCCGCTTCGTCACCTTCGTGGTGAAGCTCCCCATCCGCCACCCGGTGCTCGTAGCCAAGCAGGTCTCCTCGGTGGCCGTCCTCTCCGACAACCGCCTCGGATTCGGGGTGGGGACCAGCCCCTGGCCCGAGGACTACGCCCTCACCGACGTCCCCTGGGCCCGCCGGGGGAAGCGGATGGACGAGATGCTCGACGTGATCAAGGGCCTGACCACCGGGGACTGGTTCGAGTACCACGGCGAGGTCTTCGAGGTCCCCCGGGTCATGATGACCCCGGCCCCGACCCTCCCCGTCCCGATCCTCATCGGTGGCCACGGCGAGGCCGCCCTCCGCCGGGCGGCCCGGATGGGTGACGGCTGGCTCCACGGCGGCGGGGACCCCGCCGACCTCCCCGGACTCCTCTCCCGCCTCGGGGAGCTCCGGGCCGAGGAGGGCCGTGCAAGTGAGCCCTTCGAGGTCCACGTCATCTCCCTCGACGCCTACACCGTCGACGGGGTCCGCCGGCTCGAGGACCAGGGGGTGACGGACGTCATCGTCGGCTTCCGCTGGCCCTACGGCGTCCCCCAGGACACCGAGACCCTCCAGACCAAGATCGACAACCTCCGCCGCTTCGCCGACGACGTCGTGGCCACGACCGGGAAGGACTGACCACCATGGGTGTCGCCTACGAGCTCTCCAGGCAGTCGATGGCCCTCATCGAGGCCAAGGACCGCGACGGCTGGCTGGCCCTCTTCGCCGAGGACGGCTTCGTCGAGGACCCCATCGGTCCCTCCATCCTCGACCCCGAGGGGAAGGGTCATCACGGCCCCGAGGCCATCGCCGCCTTCTACGACACCGTCATCGTCTCCTCCGAGGCCATCACCTTCCACATCACCGACTCCTACGACTGCGGTGTCGAGGTGGCCAACGTCGGCGAGATCCACATCACCATGGGGGGGGAGACCGGCATCTGCCGGGTCGTCTCCACCTACCGGGCCTCCCCCGACGGGAAGCTCGCCGCCCTCCGGGCCTACTGGGAAGTGGACAAGCTCGTCTTCGAGTAGCGGGGAGCGCGAGGATGTGCACTCCGAGTGGTCCGTCCCCGGCCTGTCCGGCACCCATTGACCCTCGCCACGGCAGCGGCCCACAATGGCAGGGCATCGAGTCGAACAGGCGGTGGGGGCATGGGCATGCGGAGGATCGGGGCGGTCGTCGGCCTGATGGTCATCGGCGCGGTGATCCCCGCCCTGCCGGCCGGGGCGGCCAGGTCGGTGGGGCCGAACCAGTTCTTCACCGGCGTCGTCAACGGCGTCTCCGGGAACACGATCGTCCCCATCACGATCCGGATGGCCTGCTTCGGCCCTGTCCGTCCCGGCCAGACCGGTCATCCCATGGCCGGCCAGACCCTGGCCGTCCACGAGCTCTTCCCTCCCTCCACCTCAGGGGGCTCCCTCGGGGCCACCGGCAACGACAAGGAGATCGGCGTCTTCTTCGGTACTCCACCGCCCGCCACCCCCGGGGCGGTCGCCCCGGCCGGGGCGACGATCTTCACCCGCTACGACAGCCCCAAGCCCCTCCCCACGTCCCTCCTCCTCCCCTGCGGGGGAACCGGGACGGTGTGGTTCACCCCCATCCCGGTCATCCCTCCATCGAGGTCACAGGCCGTTTCGGTCCAGTTCGTCGGCCAGCCCTGATCTCCTGCTTGGTTCGGCCTGTCGGTCCGACCGCGCCCTCTCGCGCTGTCCGGCTCATGACGAATCGGCGAGCCCTCGGATGTGGTCGGCCAGGAACTCGTCTCGTTCGAGATGGGGGTAGGCAGAATGAAAGAGCTCAGCCGCCTCTTCAGGTGAGTTGAACCCGCATCTGTCCCAGATCACGACGAGGTCGTCGAAATCGCTGGCCCGAGCCGCGAAGAGCTTCATGACGAACACCTGCTGGAGGGGGGCGCCGAGCACCCGAAGCCGAGGGTCCTCGAGCAGGAGGGAACATTTCTGTTCATCGAAGGTTGCGGGGACGAAGCCGGCAGCGGCATCGTTCAGCCATCGCTCCGAGAGGCCATGGCGGTGGGCCACTTCGGCGACGGCTTCCCGAAGGGCTGATTCGATCCGCTTGACGCTGTCGACATCGGCTGTCGTTTCCCTCAAACCGAGCCACGCCAGCAGCGAACCGCCGACGATGACGATGACCTGTTGAGGGCAGTCGTCAGGGAGCACCTGGGCGACCTCGACGAGATAGTCCCGGATATCGCTGGCGTCGAGCGGGTTCTCACGCACCTCCAGTTGCGCCCTGTCTCCAGAGGCTGCCGGAGTCGACAAGAAGTCCCCGGCGCAGGAACTGTGGTGGCGTGGCCGAACGGACCGCGGCCTGCATCCGAGGTGTTCCCGGGGTCAGCCACTCCTGATCGAGGCCGGGAACCGTCCCCGTCCATTTCGGTCGGGGGAGGCCCCGATCATCGGCGAGCTTCTCCGCCATTGAGGCCAGGAGCGCATCGACGATCGGCACACCAGATGGCCAAGGTGCGTGAGCGATCGCAGTTCGGATATGGACCGGCTTGAGCATGAGGTAGTCGACGAATGCCCGAAGCCTGGTCCAGTCGGGGCGCGGACCCAGGGGAGTCGTCCTCCAGGCATCAGCGAGTTCAGCGATGGTGGGGCCCAATCCTTCGGTTCTGGTGTGGCCGGTTACAACGAGGTCCTGGCCCGCTCCATCGAGGATCCTCCGCAACATCCCGACGGTGGGGTCGACTCGCCTCGATTCCACCCTGCTGATGGTCGAAGCGGGAACACCAGCCCGCTCGGCCATTGACCGGACGGACAGCCCGGCGGCCGTGCGGGCATTCCAGACAAGCTGAGCTGCGTCCTGCATACCCGTAAGCATATATGCAACGGAATGGCGGGCGGTTCGCCCGGTAGTCGGCAGCACAGCATATACAGTGCGAGAAATCGGGCCGGACGTCAGCCTTCGTAACTAACATCAATGATACTATCGTGAGAGTTAGTATCGAACGGGGTGCGCGATGGGTGGGTTCGTCGGGCGGGAATCAGAGCTGACGTCCCTGACGGGACTGCTCGATCGAGTCCGGGCCACGATCGGAACCGACCGTCCCGGCCGGTGTCTCCTCGTCCGGGGTCGTCGCCGGGTCGGGAAGAGTCGCCTCCTCGAGACCTTCCTCGACGCCAGCGGCGTCCCCGCCCTCTTCTTCACCGCATCGACCCAGGGCCGGCGGGAGCTGGCCCTCTTCGCCGAGGAGGCCCGTTCCTCCACCCTGCCCGGAGCCGACCTCTTCCAAGGGGTGGTCCCCGAGACCTGGGATGCAGCCCTCCGGATGCTCGATCGGGCGCTTCCCGTGGACCAACCCGCTGTTGTCGTCGTCGACGAGTTCCCCTACCTCCTGGCCGATGACCCCAGCCTCGAGGGGACGTTCCAGAAGCAATGGGACCGCCTCCTGTCCCGCCGGCCAGTCCTCCTCGTCCTGGTCGGCTCCGACCTGGCCATGATGGAAGCCCTCGACACCCACGGCAGGGCCTTCTTCCAGCGGGGGACCGAGCTGATCGTCCCGCCCCTGTCCCCCCGGGCCGTCTCCGACCTTGTCGGAGCCCCCTCCGCCGCTGACGCCTTCGACGCCTATCTCCTCACGGGCGGCCTGCCCCTCATCTGCGACGACTGGCCGTCGGGAGCGACGATGTGGGAATACCTCGAGTCGGCTTTCGCTGATCCCACCTCTCCTCTCATCGTGAGTGCCGAACGCGTCCTGGCTGCTGAATTCCCCTCGACGGCCCAGGCCCGGGACGTCCTGAGCCAGATCGGCTCCGGGGAGACGACCTTTTCCACCATTGCCAGGGCCGCCGGCGGACTCCAGGCCACGAGCCTCGAGCGGGCCCTCGGGATCCTCCTCGACAAACGCGTCGTGGCCCGGGACCTCCCCCTCTCCGCGGCGCCCAGCCGGGAGACCCGCTACCGGGTGGCCGATCCCTACCTCCGGTTCTGGCTCCGATTCGTCGGACCCCACCTGGCCGAGATCGAGCGGGGCCGGGGCGACCGGGTCCTGGCCCGGGTCCGCTCCGACTGGTCGAGCTGGCGGGGGCGGGCGGTCGAGCCCGTCGTCCGTGAGGCCCTGGCCCGGCTCCTGCCCCTCGGTCCCCTTCAGGGTGGGGCCGTCGGGGGCTACTGGACCCGGACCAACCACCCCGAGGTCGACCTCGTCGGCGCCGACCGCGGTCCGATTGCCAGGCGCATCACATTCACCGGGTCCATCAAGTGGTTGGAGAACGACCCCTTCGAGCAGCGCGATCTCGCCGTCCTGGCCAGGGACACCCTGGAGATCCCCGGCGCCGACGCCTCCACGCTGCTGGTCGCCGTCGGGCGCAACGGCGTGACCGCCCAGGGCGCGGCCTGGTGTCTCGGGCCCGAGGATCTCATCGACGCCTGGTAGGGCCGCTGGTCTGCGATCCTGGTTCCACATGTTCGAGCGATTCACCGACCGGGCCCGACGGGTGCTTGTCCTGGCTCAGGAGGAGGCCCGCCTGCTCGACCACGGCTACATCGGGACCGAGCACATCCTCCTCGGCCTGATCCAGGAGAGCGACGGGCCGGCGGCCCAGGCCCTGGCCCAGCTGGGCGTCACCCTGGAGGCGGTGCGGGAGAAGGTCGTGGAGACCGTCGGGCTGGTCGGGGCCGGGCCGACCGGTTCCCCTCCGTTCACGCCCCGGGCCAAGAAGGTCCTCGAGCTCTCCCTCCGGGAAGGGCTCCAGCTCGGGCACAATTACATCGGCACCGAGCACTTCCTCCTCGGTATCGTCCTGGGAGGGTGAGGGGGTCGCAGCCCAGGTCCTCGTGAGCCTGGGGGCCGACCTGAACCGGGTCCGCCACCAGGTCATCCAACTCCTGTCCGGCCCTCAGGATCCGGCCGAGGCCCAACGGGCCGGGAACCCGGCTCCGGCCCGGAAGGCGGGCCCGGTCCTGCGATGCGGCCAGTGCGGCGCCAACCTGGAACGGACGGCCCGCTACCGCACTCTCGCCGTCCCCCCGGTCGAGGCCGAGGCGGGCTCCGGATCGGTGCCCTTCACCGTGGTCTTCTGCGGGGTCTGCGGCACCGCCGTGGGCATGCAGGACGCGGGGACACCCCCTGCCGACGATGATCCCCTGTCGGCGGCGCTGGATGATGCGCTGGGCCTGAGTGTCTGGGGCCAAGCGTTCACCAGTCGTGTTCGATTGGAGGGCGTGGCCGAATCGGCCCGGGTCGACCTCTCGGTCAGCAACGGCAGCCTGATCGTGGGAACCTTCGGCGGAGCTGAGGTTCGGCTCCGGCTGGCCCCGTCCTGGGGCCGGCTCAGCGGTGTCTTCGCCGGCGTCCGGGTCAAGGCGTCCTGGCAGGCGGACGATTCCCCCTCCACCTGGGAGCACGCCGAGACCATCCGTGGCCTCTTCGGTGGGCAGATCGTCGGCCTGGAGGTCAGCCAATCCGGCCTCTCCGTCCCTGTCACCGAGCGGGTCTCCGTGATCGGGGACCTGGCCGGCCAGCGCCTCCGGGCCGGTGTCACCGGGCCCGCAGGTCTTGACCGGGAAAGCCCGATCCAGGTGGACGGGACCATCGCCGAGACCCCGTTCCGGCTCGGGCTCCTGGGACGCAGTGGCGGGAGGCTGATCCAGGGTTCGATCGGCGACCGCCCGATCCTGCTCCAGGCCCTTCGGGACTCCCGTCCCGACTCGCTCACGATCCGCGGCTCCTACGAGGGGCCCCCGGCGCTGCTGGCGCTGATCGTCTGTGCCCTGGTGGCCCTGTTGTAGGTCAGTCGGCCGGGGCCAGGGCGGCGGGGACGCTCCGGATCCGCAGGACCGGGACGATCCCGAGGACGCAGACCACGGCCAGGAAGACGGCGGCGGTGGTGAAGGAGCCGCTCTTGCCGGCGGCCTGGTGGAGCTGCTCCATGACGAAGGTCCAGACGGCCCCGGCCAGGTTTCCGACCAGGAGGAGGAGGCTGGCCGCCATCCCGGCCGCCGCCGGTCCCGTCAGCTCCTCGGAGAGGGTGAGGGAGAGGGGCCAGGTGGCGGCCAGGACCACGGCGGCGAGCACCCCGGCCGCCCCCAGTGCGAGCGAGCCGTGGGCCACGGTCATGAGGAGGAGCCCGACGGCGGAGAGGACCAGGGTGACGGCCAGGAGCCGGACCCGGCCCCCGAGACGGTCGGAGAGGGCCGAGATGGCGAAGGACCCCCCGGCGGCGGCCAGGACGAAGAGCGATCCCATGGCCCCCGCCGTGGTGTCGCTGATCCCCTTGGACTGGAGGAGGACCTCGACGAGCTGAAGGAAGGCGATGAGGGCCCCGAGACCGGAGCACATGAGGACGACGAGGGCCCCGAATCCCGGGGTCCGGAGCAGCCCCCTGATCGAGGCCCAGACGGCCACCTCCTCCTCCGGCTCGGGCTCGGCCGCCCCGGCCGGGTGCTCCCGGGCCACCAGGGCGAAGAAGACCAGGGCGGCCGTGGCCAGGAGGGCGTAGACGAGGGCGAGGCCGGTGAGCGAGGACCGCTTGGCCGTCCCCCCGAAGGCGTGGAAGAGGGCCGGGGTCAGGCTCAGGGCCAGGATCATCCCGGCGAAGAGGGAGACCGTGAAGAGCCCGTTGGCCTTCGAGGACTCCTTCTCGTCGAACCAGGACCCGTTGAGCTTGGTCACGCTGTTCAGGACGAAGGGCTGGCCGACCGAGATGATGGCCGAGCCGATGAGGAGCATGGCGAAGCTGGGGGAGATCATCCGGACGAACCCGCCCCCGGCGGTGAGCCCGGCCCCGACGAGGACGGCGAACCGGAAGCCGAACCGGTCGATGATCCGGCCCACAGGGATGGAGAGGGGGATGTAGAGGACCGGGAAGACCGTCGAGAGGAGCACCACCTTGCTCTCAGAGATGCCGGCGACCGTCTGGAGCCCGGGGGCGATGGCCGAGTAGGCCAGCCACATGAGCTGGGTGACGGCCGTGACCACCATGAAGGCGGCCAGGATCAGCCACCGACGGGGTGACCGGGCCGGTCCGGTCACCGCCCCGTCGACGGCCTCGGTCACCTACCTGACGTTGCTGTTGTGGATCTCGCTGAAGGTGGGATCGGGGAGGTCGGGGGGGAGGTTGGGCTTCACGACCACGTTGAACCAGGCGTCGTGCTGGGCCACCGAGTCCCAGACCTCGACGACCGTGAGCCCACTCTCGTCCACGACGGCGTAGTGGGCGTGGAACCCCTCGGCCTCGAGCTGGGAGGGGAGCGCCCCCTCGGCGACCTGGTCGTAGGCCTCGGCGGTCATGCCGGGAGCGTGGTGCTGCTTGAGAACTGCCACGTCGATCCTCCTCTGGATCCTTGGAGCTCGGAGCCGCCATGCTGGCACGGATCGAGCCGGCCCGCTCGGGTCGGGCCCGGTACCGGGAGCCTCAGGACTCGGCGATGGTCCCCCCGGCCAGCAGGGCCAGCTCGGCGTTGCGGAGATGGGGTTCCCGGTCGGCGTCGGCCTGGGTCGAGGTGGCCTTGGGGATGAAGACGGCGGCGACGGTGGCCACCACGGCGGTGCCGGCCAGGAAGGCGAACCCGGCCGTGTACCTCGACCCGGCCGGGAACCCGTCGGCGAGGAGCCGGGAGGTGACGATGCTCGACATGATCCCGGCCCCGACAGCCCCCCCGATGGTCCGGATGTTGGCGTTCATCCCGCTGGCCACCCCCGTCTGCGACGGCGGCACGGCCTGGACGATGAGGTTCGACATGGCCGAGAAGGCCAGCCCGAGCCCGACACCGAGGAGGGTGCTGGCCAGGTAGAGCTCCCAGGCGTGGGCATGGGCGAAGGCCAGGACCAGGTAGGCCCCGCAGGAGGCCCCCGACCCGATGATGACCGCCGTCTTCGACCCGATGGCAGCGGCGATCCGCCCCGCGAAGAGCCCGAAGAGGAACATCATCACCGTGAGGGGGAGGAGGAAGAGCCCGGACTGGACGATGCTGGCCCCGAAGCCGTAGCCCGTCGAGTGGGGGGTCTGGAGGAACTCGGGCAGGAAGGCCATCACGGCGTACATCCCCATCCCGAAGAGGAAGGCCACGAGGTTGTTGGTCCAGACGGCGGGGACCCGCATCATGGTCATGTCGACCAGGGGCTCCCCGGAGCGGAGCTCGACGGCCGCCCAGGCCACCCCGATGACGAGGGCGCTCCCGAGGAGGCCGAGCACCCGGGGCGACCCCCACCCCCAGACCGGCGCCTCGCTCACCCCCAGGAGGAGAGCCACCAGCCATCCAGACAGGAGGACCGCCCCCGGCCAGCTGATCCGGCCCGGGGTCCGGACGGGGGACTCCGGGACGAAGACCTGGGCGCAGACCATGGCCACCAGGGTGGGGACCAGGGGGATCCAGAAGAGCCAGTGGTAGTCCAGGTGGCTCACGATCGGCCCGGCCAGGACGATCCCGGCCCCACCCCCGACCGCGGTCATGGCGGCCAGGATCCCCACCCCCGAGGGGACCTTCCCGGGGGGGAACTCGTCCCGGATGATCCCGAACGAGAGCGGGATCACCGCACCCCCGATCCCCTGGATGGCCCGGGCCACGATGAGGAGCCCGATGTTCCCGGCCAGCCCGGCCAGGACCGACCCCAGTGCCAGCGCCCCCAGGGTCACCACCAGCATCCGCTCCTTCCCCCGCATGTCCCCGACCCGCCCCAGGATGGGGGTGAAGATCGAGGCCGAGAGGAGGTAGGCCGTGAGGACCCAGGTGACCGTGGACTGGGAGCTGTGGAGGTCGTGCTGGATCGTCGGCAGCACCGGGGTCACGAGCGACTGGAGGAGGGCGTAGGCCGACGTCCCGAGGAGGAGGACGGCGAAGGTCGTCCGGTAGCTCGCTCGCTCCAGGGATCGGGTCACCCGGTCACCTTAGGGGCCCCGCCCCGGTTGACGGGCCGGACCGTTCAGTCGAAAAGGGTGGGGACGGGCTCCTCCGGTGGGGGCGCCTCCACCTCGACGATCAGCTCCGGACTGTCGTTCCGGGGGCTGTTCACCAGGGAGGAGACCGGGTGGGAACGGAGCGTTCCCGCCGGGGCGGGCCGGAGGAGGGGGAGGACAGCCTCGGGATCCCGCTCGGCCCGGCTGAGCCACCGGTCGAAGTCGGGGGCCTCGACCACGACGGGCATCCGATCGTGGACGAACTCGATGTCCGGACCGGCTGAGGTGGTGATGACAGTGCAGCTCAGGAGGAGGGCCTCGGGGCGGTCGGGGGGCTGCCACCGTTCCCAGAGGCCCGCCAAGGTGAGCGGGAGCCCGTCGGCCCGGACGAAGTAGTAAGGGACCTTCCGCTTCGGGTTCACCGGGTCCCGCTGCCACTCGTAGAAGCCGTCGGCGACGACCAGGCAACGGCGCCGGGAGAGGGCCGAGCTGAAGGCCCCCTTGCTCGCCACCGTCTCCGCCCGGGCGTTGATCATCCGGTTCCCGATGGAGGGGTCCCCGGCCCAGTAGGGGACGAGCCCCCACCGGAAGGCCCGGAGAACTCGGCCGGCTGCTTCCGACGATGCCGCGGAATCGTCAGGCCTCGGCTCGACGAGGGCGAGCATCGTCTGGCTGGGGGCCACGTTCCAGCTCGGCCCTCCCTCGGATTCGAGCTCCTCGTCGAGGCTGGCATCGAGAAGCCGGGCCAGCCGGCTCGGGGGGGTGTAGAGGGCGATCCGTCCGCACATGGGATCTTCAGCATAGGAACCGGCGAACTTCCGATTGGCCGACACACCCATCCGACAGCCTGGACGTCATGACCGACGACGGCGAAATCTCAACCTCGGATGTATGCGGTATGCTTTGTACCGCACGGATGGAGGGAGACCCGACCATGGCTGCCACGCTCGACGACCTGGTCGTGGCCCTCAGCGCCGCCGAAGAGGCAGGCGGATCGAGGGCTACGTCGATACGGCTCCCGGAGGCGTTGCACCGGGCTGTGCTGATCGCCACCGAGCTCGGGATGGACGAGTCGTTCACGGTGGCGACGAGTCGAGCCCTCGAGGAGCGGGTCGGTGAATTCGTCCGGCGGATGGCGTTGGCCGAGCACTTCAGCAGGTTCCCCGAGGACGTCCCCAGTCTCGCCGACGTTGCGATGATTCGGGTGCGTGGAAGTGGACATCCGGGGGCATCCCGGCCTGACCTGATCGAGGAGACCGCGGCGTGGATGACGAAGCAGCGGCCCGACTGGGCGCTGAGCGGGGCGGTCGACGAGACGGTCGACGAAGTCCTCGGCTACGTCGAGATGTTCGCCGCCGGGGTGGGGCGACGGGAGAGCGCGTGACCCCGGCCCGGATCACCCGACATCTCGTCCTGGACGCAGAGGCTGCCTCCGCCCTCCTGTCCTCGACTCCGGGGGACCCCAAACGGGCTGTGGCAGTGAAGGCGGTGGCGGCCGCCAACGGACAGCGGGTTGTGCCCACGGCGGTGCGAGGTGAATCCGGGTGGGATCGGACCCGGCCCGCTGCCGCCAACGCCAACCGACTGGTGAGGACCGATGACGTCCTCGACCGTCAGGGGGCCGACCGGGTGGCCCAGCTCCGTTCCCTGGTTGTCACCGCCTCGGTCGTCGACGCCGCTGTGGCCCTGGCGGCAGAGCGGGTGGGACGGGCAGGAGGAGTGGTGGGGATCCTGACCTCCGACCTGGCCGACCTCAAGGCGTTAGCCCCCCACGTTGAAGGGACACTGGACGTGGTATTGCTCTGACTGACCGTGGTCCTGTGCAATTGAATTGATACAGTATATATACTGTAGTTCTTTACTCTGCGTGCCGAGATGGTGTAGGTCGTGGCCTTCACCGAGCTCCAGAAAGCCTTCGGGGAGGTCCTCCGGGAGACGAGACTGGCGGCGGGGATGTCCCAGGAGGCCCTCTCCTTCGCCTGCGGACGCCACCGGACCTACGTCTCCCTCATCGAGCGGGGCCAGAACTCCCCCTCGATCACGACTCTCTGGGTCCTGGCCGAGGCCCTCGGGATCTCCTCGGCGAAGATGATCGGCCTGACCGAGGACCGGATGGCCCAGGAGGACGCCGGCAAGGTCCTCCGGCCCTTGCGGGCGGCGAGGGGCACCTCGGGACCTGGCGGCGGTTCGGTGGTGGTCCCGGAACCGGGGTCCGGTAGGAAGGCGAAGCCGAAGGGCAAGACCCGGGGCTGACCGGCGCCCACGGTTCCCCTCCGGACGGCCCATCTCCGATTGGGGACGTTTCCGCGGAAACGTCAGGGCCTGAGGCCAGTGTCGCAGCGGTTCCGGTCGGTGCCCCGAGGCATGTTGCCCCGGGCCCGGGCCCGTCGATGTCGGCATCAAGGAGTCCGGCAAGGTCCCCAGCAAGGTTGCGCGTGCACGTTGGCAGGGTGAACCGCCGCCTCCTCACAGCAGCATCACGAGACGCTTCCCGGGAACCGGAGGCCGCCGCCGTCGGCGTCGCCCCGATCCCGTTCGGTGCCGGTGCTCCGGTTTCCGGGACGTTAACTTCCTGTCTCTCTCTTGCTCAGACCAATGGGAACGCCTACGTTCCAATATTCGTGTCGGCGGACGCACAACCCCTCCTCGATTGGCGGAGCCCTGCTCGGGCGATCGTCGTCCTCGCCCTGGCGGCGGGGTCGATCGCCGCCTGCGGGCGTCCGAAGCCCTCGGTGCCCGCGACCACGACCACCACGAACGTCACGGCGGCACGGGATGCGGCGATCATCGCCGGTTGGAAGGCTGCCGTTGAAGCGATCGATACGGCTTCAAGGACCAATGACTGGCAGAGCCCGGCTGTCGCAGCAACCCATATGAATCCACAGTTGGGACTCGTTCAAGCCAGTCTTCAAGCCGACGCCCGCCAGAATCTCGTGGCGGTCGGAACCGATGCGGTTCTCTCTGTTCGGATCGCCCAAGCCGTTGGTGACACGGCAACCGTCATCGGCTGCCTTGATGGAAACGAGATTCAAGTCGACTCCACGACCGGGCAGCCCGCTCCTGGCGTCGGGGGACAGAGGGGCCAAGAGTTGGTGACCTCGACGATGCAGGAAACGGTCACGGGGTGGAAGGTCTCGCAAGAAACGGTCTCGGAGCAGACGTGCGCAAGCTGACGAAGCTGTCCCTTGGCCTGGTATTACTCGGGGCGATTTCTCTGTCCCAAGAGAATTCCGCACATGCTGGAAGTGTTGGTGTCAACGAGGGCGGAGGAACCATCTCCGTTGGCGTGACCACCTCAGGATCGACTCCCGGCACTCCAGGAGCGCAAGCCCCGAGTGGTGGCGGGACCGGAAATCCCGGTGTCGTCTGCGTCTACACCCCTGTGGATCCGGGCTATGCCGCCACGTTGGCCCCCGGAGGCCCGACGCCAGGGCAGTGGTACGTCATGACCTGCGCCACTCTGGGAAATCCGGGGATGTCGTTTACCGACGTCTGGATCCCGACAGCCGCCCCGACGCCCCCTGTCTCCCCGAGTGCCGTTGCTGCCCAGGCGGCCGCCTCGATCCTGCTCCCTGCTCCCGTCGTCAGCTCCAACCCGGCGACGACGAGCTACGTCAACCTGTCGACCTGGCTGTGGATCGACGGTTCGATCTGGCACTCCTACTCGGCCACCGCGTCTGCCGGGGGTGTGAGTGCCACCGCCGTGGCTACACCGACCGAGGTCACCTGGTCGATGGGCGACGGACAATCCGTGACCTGTTCAGGCCCCGGGGTCGCCTACCGGCCACAGGTCGACGCCACTCAGCAGTCGACGCCCTGCCAGTACACGTACAGGACCTCGTCGGTCGGGAGGCCCAGCTCGGGCGGCGATCCAAACGAGGGCTCGTTCCCGGTCACGGCGTCGATTTCCTGGGCCGTGAGTTGGTCGTCCGTCGGTGCAGCGGGCGGTGGGTCGCTCCCGACCCTGGTGACGTCGTCCCAGGTCTCCCTCCGAGTCGAGCAAATCGAATCCCTCAACACCGACTGACCCCGACCGAATCCAAGAGAAAGAAGATCGGCCTTGTCCGCTACCTTGTCGCGCCCGAGAATTGGTGAGACACGAGATCCCGGCCTCCGACTGCAGGCTGCCGATCGCCCCCGGCGTCCGGCATTGGCGGCGGCTTCGGCAGCACTCGTCCTCGTCTGCGCCGCCGTCTTCACCACGGCCTACATGAAGGCCGGCCGCCAGGTGCCGGTGCTGGCCGTCACCCAGGTCGTGAATCAGGGCGACACCCTCACTGCCGCTGACGTCACGACGGTGCGCCTGTCCGCGTCGGCCGGTGTCCGGACCATCCCAGCGGACGAGATCGGCGTGGTGGTCGGCCAACGGGCGTCGGTCAAGCTCGAGCCGGCCTCCCTGTTGGTTCCAGCCGACCTGACGACCAGCATGGGCCCGCCCGCGGGAACCGCTGTCGTCGGTGTCGAGGTCAAGGCCAGCCAACTTCCGGCGTCGGGACTCCAGCCCGGAGACACGGTCGACGCCGTGTTGACCGGGATCCCGGGAGCGTCGACCAGCTCGATCGGACCTACGGGGACGACACCGGTTGGAGGCGTGGGCACCGGACCAGAGGCTCCGGAGCCGGGAACGGTCTTGGCCGCCGGCGTGACGGTGACCGATGTGGCGGTGTCGTCGCCGTCGGCCGGCACCGACACCACGGTGATCTCGTTACTGGTCCCGTCGACGCTGGCCCCGCTCATCGCGTCCGCATCGGCAGCGGGCCAGGTCGCGCTCGTCGTGGTTCCTTCCGTTCGATGACGATCATCGCCATCTTCTCGGCCAAGGGATCACCCGGAGTCACCACGGTGGCCTGTGCCATAGGTGCCGTCTGGCCCTCGGAACGGCGGGTGATCGTGGCTGAGGGGGACCCGGCCGGGGCGGATCTCGCCGCCCGGTTCGGGCTGTCGTCGCGTCAGGGGATGACGAGCCTGGTTCTGGCGCTCCGCCAGCCTGCGTCCCCGAACGCCGGGTTCGACGCCCACACCCAGCGACTTCCCGGTGGGCTCGAGGTGCTCGTGGGGCCGATGGCACCCGACGCCGCTCAGGCCCTGGACCGGGAACTCGGGAGAGCCGTCCCGTTTCTGGCCGAAGCCGACGAGGACGTCCTGGTCGACTGCGGACGTCTCGTGCCGGGCCAGCCCGGCCAGACGATGATGCTCCAGCGGGCCCACGAGCTCATTCTGGTCTCGCGTTCCGACGTGGCCAGCCTGGGCCATGCCCGGTGGGCCGCCGGCCTGATCTCCTCCTTCGGCCGGGCCGGCAGCGGGAGGCTCATTGTCCGAGGTGGCAGCCGTGGCAGAGCCCGCGAGGCGGCCGCCATGTTGGGCCTCGAGCTCGTCGAAGTCATTCCGGAGGACCCCGGGAGCGCTGCCATCGCCTGTGGCGAGCCCGGAAGCAGCCGGGCGTTTGCCAAGTCTCCGCTCGTTGGAGCCGCCAATCGTGCCGCCGAGATCCTGGTGCCGTTGGCCCGGGAATCGGAGAGGGCAGGGCCCGACAGTCCGTTCCAGCCCGGGACCGAGACGCCGCTGCCCGATTGGAGAGCATCATGATCACGGACCGGGACAGTCTCGTGATCCGGTTGCGGGCCGAAGTGGCCGACGACTTGGCCAGCGAGAGTCGGCTCCTCTCGGTGGCCGATCGAAAGGAGTTGGCCCGGCAGTTGGTCCTGTCCCGGCTGCAAGCGTTCGGGGCGCAGCGAATGGGGGCAGGTGAGCCACCTTTCGACCCGGTCGAGGAGCAACAGATGGCACGGGCGGTTCTCGACGCCCTCTTCGGACTCGGCCGCCTCCAGGCGTTGGTGGACGACCAGTCGATCGAGAACATCGATGTCAACGGATGCGACCAGGTCTGGGTCACCCACGCTGATGGCAGCAAGGTGGAGTCGGAGCCGGTGGCCTCTTCCGACATGGAGCTCATCGAGCTGATCCGGGCCGCCGGCGCCAGGTTCGGCCTCTCCGAGCGGAGGTTCGACAACTCGCATCCGGAGCTGGACCTCCGGCTTCCCGACGGGAGCCGGCTCTCGGCGCTGATGTCGGTGGCGACGCGCCCGGTGGTGTCGATCCGCAGGCACCGCTACGTCGACCTGAACCTCGATCAGCTCGTCGGACTGGGAGGTCTCGACGAGGGCTCGGCGTCGTTGCTGGCTGCTGCGGTTCGGGCCCGGAAGAACATCGTGGTGGCCGGGGCCATGAACTCAGGAAAGACGACCATGGTGCGAGCGCTGGCCGCCGAGATCCCTCCCCGGGAGCGGGTGGTGACCATCGAGCAGGCGTTCGAGCTCGGCCTCGACTCGATGCCGGACCGGCACCCCGACCTGGTGGCCCTGGAGGCCCGGGAGGCCAATGCCGAAGGGGAGGGGGAGGTCACGATGGCCCGCCTAGTGAGGCGGGCCCTGCGGATGAACGCCGATCGGGTCATCGTGGGAGAAGTGCTCGGGGACGAGATCCTCCCCATGCTCAACGCCATGAGTCAGGGGCGATCGGGCTCCATGTGCACCATCCACGCCGATTCGTCGGAGGGAGTGTTCCGCCGCATCGCTTCCTACGCCGTTCAGGCCCCTGAGCGGCTCCCTCTCGAGGCCACCAACCTGTTGGTAGCAGGCGCTGTCCACCTTGTGGTGTACATCGAGGTCGCCGACGATGCCCTGAGTCGGGACGACCTCGGGGATCTCCACCACGTGCGGGGCGACCGATTCTCAGACCTCCCACAGGGAGAGCGCACGGGCCGCCGATTCGCACCGGCACGGCGCCGTCGGTTCGTCTCCTCAATCCGTGAGGTCGTCGACGCCGAAGGGCTCCAGGTCATCTCCAACGAGATCTTTCGACCGGGTCCGGACCGTCGGGCCGTCCCCGGTGCTCCGTTGCGGAGCGCCACCCTCGAGGAGCTGACGCAACACGGCTATGACCCGGCCATCGGGGGCGCGGGCGTCAGGACCTGGCGATGACCCTTCTGGTGTTCGTGAGTGTGGCCGGGATGGTCACAGGGGTCCTGGGTCTCGTGGCCGCCACCCGCGGTCGGCGACCCGTCGAGGTGGCGACGGCCCCTGGCAGCTTGCCCGCCGATCCTTTCCCGGCAGTCCATGTTCGGACCTGGAGGGCCCGCCGGTTGGTCATGCCGGCTGCGGCGGCCGGTGTAGTCGGCGTCGTCACGAGGTGGCCTGTGGGCGCCCTGGCGGCTGCCCTGGCTACGGCGGCCCTGCCGGCCCTTCTGGGTCGGGGCGCGGGTGCCAAGCCGACCGATCGGGTCGAGGCGGTGGCGGCCTGGACGGAGCTTCTGCGGGATACCCTCGCCGCCGCGGCGGGACTGTCCCAGGCCATCGTGGTGACCGCCCCCGTCGCCCCGAAGGCGGTGAGGGCCGAGGTGGTGAGGTTGGCCGACCGTTTGACTGTCGGCGTGCCCATGACCGACGCCCTGCGGGTCTTCGCGGCCGAGCTGGACGATCCCGGGGCCGATGTCGTCGTCTGCGCGCTCCTCCTGGCCGCGAGCGCCCGTTCCCAACGTCTCGTCGATCTCCTGGGCGCTCTGGCCGACTCGATCCGGGAGGAGGTTTCGATGCGCCTCCGGATCGAGGCCAGCCGGGCGTCCGCCCGGAGCGGTGTCCGGACGGTGGTCGTGTTCTCCCTGGTATTCGCAGGAGCGCTGGCCGTCTTGGCCCATTCCTACCTGGCCCCGTTCGGGACCCTGACGGGTCAGCTCGTCCTCGCACTCGTGGTCAGCTGCTATGCCGCCGGGTTGGTGCTGATGGTCCGGATGGTGCGTCCACCCTCGCCGGTGCGCCTGCTCGGGGCGGGGGGAAACCGGTGACGCTCATCGTGTTGGCTTCGACGGGCTTGGGCCTCGGCCTGTTGGGAGTTGTGGCCGCGCTCCGGCCCGCCCAAGATCCGATCGCCGTGGCCCTGGGCCGTGTCGACCGGTCTGTGCCCGTTCCAACGGAGGTAGACGATCCAACGGCCCCGTCCGGTCTGGAACGGCACACCAGGGGCGCAGGCACCCAGCTCTCGGCGGCACTCCGACGCCGCGGATGGGTACCTGAACGGTTGGAACCGGAGCTCGCCCTGACCGGGACGTCGTTGGAGGCTGTCTGCGGTCAGGCTGTGCTCGCCGCCGGCGTTGCGGGCGTGCTCCCACCGTTCTGTTGGGCCCTGACCGGGCTGGGCGGAATGCACCTGTCGTTCATTGTCCCCCTCTGGGTGAGCCTGGTCGGATCGGCGTGCGGAGCGGCATTCCCGTTCATGATCCTCAGGTCCGAGGCCAAGGTGGCGGCCCGATGTGCCCGGAGGGTCGTCGGGACCTACCTCGACCTGGTGGTTCTCTGCCTCGCCGGCGGGATGGGGATCGAGGGCGCCCTGCACGCCGCGGCCGAGGTTGGGGTCGATCCCGTCTCGCACCGATTGGCCGCCGCCCTTCAGCTGGCCCGTGACTGCGGCGAGACGCCATGGAGCGCACTGGCTGGGCTGGGGGAGGAGCTGGGCATCGGGGAACTGTCTGAGCTCGCCGCCGCGGTGGGCTTGGCCGGGACCGAAGGAGCCCGCATCAGGGCGACCCTCTCGTCAAAAGCCTCCTCGATCCGCCGTCATGAGCTCGCCGACGCCGAGACCGAGGCCAACACCGTCACCGAGCGTCTCTTCCTGCCCGGAGTCCTGCTCCTGGTCGGCTTCCTCCTCTTCATCGGGTACCCGGCATTTTCCCGGATCGCCGCCGGATTCTGAATTCGCCCCCCTCCCAGCTGTTCACACCCAACCGAAAGGAAAGCATCATGCTGTTTCAGATCCAGTTCCTCTGGAGCTACCTCCGGACCCGGGCCGAGACCTTGCCCGGGAACGAGGAGGGGAGTGTCGTCGAGAAGGTGATCCTCACGGCCGTCTTTGCCGCGCTGGCCATCGCCATCGGCGCCATCATCGTCTCCAAGGTGACGGCCAAGGCCAACTCGATCAACCTCAACTGACATGGGAGCGCGTCTGGCAGGGCACCGTCGAGAACAGGACGGGTCAGCGGTCGTCGAGGCGGTCATCCTCGTCCCCGCCATCATGATCCTGCTGCTCTTCGTCGTGCAGGCATGTCTCTGGGCCCATGCCGCCAGCGTGGTGCAGGCCGCCGCGCAGCAGGGTGAGCAGACCGCCAGTGGACTGGGAGGCTCGACCGCGGCCGGGGAGGCCAGCGCCAGATCCTTCCTCGCCTCCACAGGAGGTGGCAGCGTGCAGGCCCCTTCGGTCCATGCCCAGGTGTTCCCGGGCGACATGGTGGCGGTCCAGATCTCGGCCTCGGCCGAGTCCATCATTCCCGGGCTCCATCTGGAGGTCTCCGCCGTCAGGACGGGCCCGCGCCAGGAATTCAGGGTCTCGTCGTGACGTTCTCCGCGCCCGGGCCGGGAAGGGAGGAGGGGAGTCTGACCGTTGAGCTGGTCGTTCTCACCCCGGTCCTGCTCCTCTTCGCCTTCCTGGCCCTGGGGCTGGGCCGGTATGAGCTGGCCCGGGACCAGGTGATCGGTGCGGCCCGGGCTGCGGCACAGACCACAGCCGGATCTCCCAACGCAGCACTGGCCCAATGGGCCGCACCGGTGGTGGCCGTGCCGACAGTCTTTGACCGGGTCCACACCTGTGCCCAATTGTCGGTCTCGACCGACGTCACCCATTTCACGCCGGGAGGAAGCGTCGTCGTCACGGTGTCGTGCCGCGTCGACCTTTCCGACCTGATGCCGGGCTTCCCGGGGTCGACAACCATCACGACGAGTGTTTCCGCTCCCATCGATCCCTATCGGACGGTGGGATGACCGATACCGGTGAAAGAGAGGCAGGGTCGATCGCGGCGTTCATGGCCCTGCTGGCTGTGGCGTTGCTGGCCCTCGTCGGTCTGGTCGTCGACGGCGGCCGATCGGTGGCGGCGCGCCAGGAGGCGCTGGATGATGCCCAACAGGCGGCTCGGGCCGGCGCCGGGCAGTTGTCCATCGTCGCCCTCAGGGCGGGGCAGGTCCTGCTCGATCCCGGGGCGGCCGCGTCTGCCGCACGGAAGTACCTGGCCTCGGCCGGAGTCGACGGCACCGTCGCGGTCATCGGTCAGGAAGTCACCGTCCAGGTCGATCTGCAGGAGCCGACGACGTTTCTCGGTCTCGTCGGACTCCGCACCATCAACATTTCGGCGGACGCCAGCGCCACCAACGTCCATGGCGTCACCAGGGAGGATTGAGAGAGATGTGGGCAACGTCACACCAACGCCGACAGGTCGGGGTCTCCGGCCTGTTGGGTGCGATTGGTTCGATGGTCGGACTCGTGCTCCTTGTCGGAGGAGTTCCGCTGGTGATGCTGGCCGGAGGAGATCCACCTCCCGTGAACAGCCTGTGGCGGGAGGTGGTCCACCCGGCGGGATGGGCCCATCTCCTCTCCCAGCCCCTGGGCGATGCCACCGTGGCGCATCTGGCCGTGCTGCTGGCCTGGATCGTCTGGGGCTGGCTTGCGGTGTGCGTCCTGGTCGACGTGGTGGCGCGGTTGCGGGGACGTACCCCTGTCCATCTTCCCGGCAGTCGTCGGGTCCAGGCCCTCGTCACCTGCCTCGTGGGGGCGTCGCTGGCCCTGAACCCGGGGGTTCGGCATGCTCCCCCCCTGCGCCTCCAGGTTGTCCCGGCTGTCGCCGTCCAGTGGGTTGACCCCGCCTTCCCCGTCGACGATCAGCGCAGCCCGGTCTCATCGGTGGCCGACGTCGATCCGGCCGCACCGGCCCCCTCGGCCGGGTCGTCGCCCCGGAGATGGGTGGTGCGCAGCGGCGACACACTCTGGTCGATCGCCGCATCCCAGCTGGGCTCACCGCTGCGGTGGTCGGAGATCGCCACTATGAACCTCGGCAGTTCCCAACCAGGCGGTGCGGTCTTCAGCGACGACAATTGGATCTTGCCGGGTTGGACCCTCGACCTGCCGCCGGGCACGGCTCCGGCCCAGCCCACCCCGGCGGGAACCGGGACACCGGCCCCGACGGCGGTTCCGTCCGAAACGATGACGGTGGGTTCGACCCCACTTCTGGGATCGCCTGTCGTCTCCCCACCGACACTGTCCCTGGTGGAGGACCCGCAACCCAACGCCGCGGCGCGTCCGGCCTTCACGGGCGGATCTCCGGATCCGGTCCTGAGTGGACACTCCGACCAGGTGAGCAGGGCGGCCTTCCCGCTGGCCCCGATCGGATTCGGGGTGCTTGGCGCCGGGGTGGTCGGCGTCCTCGTCCGCATGCGCAGAGCGCAGCAGCGTCAGCGAGCCGCCGGTCTTCGCATCGCACTCCCCGATGGAGACCTCGCCGACCTCGAGGCCAGGCTGCGGATCTCGACCGATGTCGACGCCGTCGACTGGATCGATACCAGTCTCCGGATGTTGGTTGCCTCGTCCCGGTCAGCCAGCCAGCTTCCGCCCCGGGTGGTCGCCGTTCGACTGCGACATGAGCTGGTGGAGCTCGTCGTCTCGCCCGAAGAGGCTGACCGTTCCCCGGTTCCCCCGTTCGGAGGGGGGAGCGGGATCTGGACCCTCGAGCGAAGCGAGGACCTGGCGCGGGCCGCCCGGCAGAACGTGTGGGCCGCCGGGATGGACGCCCCCAACCCGGCTCTGGTGACCCTGGGCCGCGACGAATTCGGCGTCGTGCTCATCGATCTCGAGCGGGCCGGTTCGGTCGCCGTCGGGGGTCCAGGTACGGCCGCGTCCCTGTACGCCACCGTTCTGGAGCTGGCCACTGCTCGATGGGCGGATCAGACCGAGATCCTCCTGATCGGATTCGGAGAGGCGATGGGGGAGTTCGAGCGGGTCAGGAGCTCGGGATCGTTGGCCGGCCTGCTCCCCTCCCTGGAGCAGCGGATCTCGGAGCGGGCGGTCCTTCTCCGAGCAGTCGACCGAACGGAGACCTGGGAACCTCGGGTCGAAGCGGGTGGCGACGCCTGGGATCTGGTCGTCGTCGTCTGCTCCCCGGAAGTGGCCTCCGCCGAACCCGTGGCGGTCAGGCGACTGGTTCAACTGGCGGGGGACGGTTCCCACGGCGTGGTCGCCCTGATCGGAGGAGCGGAGGCCCTGGCCAGATGGAAGCTCGTCGTCGGCGATGGCCCGCTCCTCCTCGAGGCGGCCGACTTGACGGCCCCTGCGGTGTGGCCCCAGTTGGTGGAACCGGTTGACGCGGAGAACATCGCCCGCCTGGTCTCCGTGGCTGGAGGTCTCCAGGGTGTGACCCCCGATGCTCCTCCCTACGAACAGCTGGCGATGCCGGTTCCCGAGCGGATGGATCCGACCGTCGCCAGGGCAACGGTGGCCGAGCGGGAACGTTCCCCCGAACCCGTCGAGGTCCTCGTGCTCGGCCCGGTGGAGATCCGGGGAGCGGCCCGACCGTTCGCGCGGGCCTGGGCCATGGAGCTCGTGGTCTTCCTGGCCATGCATCCCGGAGGAGCGACCAACGAGCAGTGGGCGACGGCGCTCTGGCCGGACCGCCTGATGGCATCCTCCAGCCTCCACTCCACCGCCTCGGCGGCCCGGCGGTCGCTCGGCACGGACGGAGACGGCCACGACTTCCTGCCCCGGGCGCACGGTCGGCTGGCCCTCCGATCGAGCGTGAGGAGTGACTGGGAGCGGTTGTCGGTGTGGGCGGCCTCAGACGACCCGGAGCACTGGAGGCAGGGTCTCGGCCTGATCAGGGGCCGGCCGTTCGACGGGATCCGGTCCACCGACTGGGTGCTCCTCGAAGGTATCCAGGCCTCCATCGAGGCGGTGGTGGTCGATCTTTCCTGCAAGCTGGCCGACCACTGCCTGGTCGGCAACGACCCGACTGGGGCGGAGTGGGCAGCCCGCCAGGGGCTCCGGGTCAGTGCCTACGACGAGCGCCTCTACCGGGTCCTCCTCCGAGCAGCCGACGCTGGCGGCAACCCGGCGGGGGTCGAATCGGTGATGGCCGAGCTGGTCAGGCTCGTCGCCGACGGGGTCGAGCCCTACGACGCCGTCCACCCCGAGACTCTCCAGCTCTACCGGACGCTGTCACGGCGGGCCGCGTTGACCAGGATTCGCTGAAATCCGTCCGGTCTGAGGTCCTGCAAGCTTCCGGGCGAGGTCCGCAGCCAGGAAGAGCCTCGATGCTGCGTGTGCCGCCTGACTGGTGAGCGCACACGAGGGAGAGACGCATCGATGAGCAACAGCACCGCCCTGTCGGGCAACCTGACCCGTGACCCGGAGATCCGGTACACCCGCGACGGGCAGGCCAATACCACCTTCGGGCTGGCCGTCACCCGCCGTTGGCAGTCCCGAGGCAGTGACGACTGGGAGGAGTCGACCTCCTTCTTCGACGTCGTCTGCTGGCGGGACTTGGCCGAGAACGTCGCTCTGAGTCTCACCAAGGGGAGCCGGGTCATCGTCACTGGACGTTTGGACCAACATTCGTGGGAGAACGACAGCGGTGAGCGCCGGAGCCGTGTGGAGGTGACGGCCGAGGAGGTCGGTCCCTCCCTTCGATTCGCGACGGCCGACGTGTCCCGCACCGAGCGCAGGTTGCCCGGCCAGGCCGACTCCGAGAACGGGAGCTCCGACCCGGTCGAGGACGACGTGGTCGTGGCGGCCGACGCCTGAGGTGCTACCCGGGTCCGGCGGGTCTCCGCCGGGCCCGGGTTGCCCAGACCCACCCGATGCCGACTCGTTCCAAGCGGAGGTCATCTTGAAATTTCTCAATCCAGAGCCCTGGCAGGGGCTTTCCGGGCTTGTGACCGGACCAGCCACCCTGCCACTCAGGGGCCCGTTGCTGCATGTCCTGATCTGGTTCTCAACGGGCTTTCGCGGGGTCACCACGGTGGTGGTGTCCAGCGCGGTCCTCATGCTCCTCGTCGCATTCGGTCTCGGTCGTCGAGGTGCCGCGATCGCAGTTGTGCAAGAGGAGGAGGGAGGGACGCGGCAGTGAAACCAGTAGCCATCTTCGGACACGGGGACGAGGTCGATGATCCCCATCTCGCCGCCCATTTCGCCCCCACCGTCTCCCTGCTCAAACGGGAGGCCTTCGAGATCTGCGAGGTGGTGGCAGACGCCGAGCGGGCCCTGCTCCGCTCGGAGCGACCGGAGGAGGCGGCCCGGATGGCCTGGCTCTTCGATCTGGTCGAGAGTCGCCTGATCCCGGCTCACGACGGGTAGGTTCGCGTCCGCCGGTTTGTAGAGGAAACAGTGACAGCATATATACTGCGGTCATCGGTTCGGAGGGCAGCATGGTCCTCCGACATGACATCGGCGGTGAATATGCGAAAGAGAAGCTTGATCTGGCGCGCCGGCGTGGCCGGGTTGGGATTGGCAGCGGTAGTGAGCGGGGCCGGGATGTCGTCGGCCTCGGCAATGGTTGGCCATCGGGCCACCACCACCCGGGTCGTTCCCATCACGGCCGCCTCGGCGGCAGCCCAGGCGAGATGCGTGGCCACGGTGACCGCGGCGGCAACGCCCGCCTATCAGAAGGCTCTGGCCAGCTACAAGGCCCTGGGCCAGCCGAAGCCCGACCTGACCGAGGTGGTGGGGGAGTTGTGTCCGACCTTCACCTTGACGGTGAAGACGACGACGTCCCCCGGAAGTCTGACCCGCGGGGGCCGGGCCCTGCCCCCGACCGTCACCAGGACCTACGGGATGTCGGTGTGTGGGAACGGGGAGTGCTGGGCCTGGGAGATCTGGTTCAACGCCACCGTCCAGTACGACCAGATCTGGGTCGTGGCCGACGGGCAGCCCACCTGCAACCAGGCCAACTACCTGGTGCCGTTCTCGATCAGCAACGAGCAGTGCGGGTGGAATCAGACGGTCGGCGGCTGGGCCGAGCCCACGCCCAACGTGACGGCCTGGGAGAACTACGAGGTCTCGGCCGGCGCACTCTGGTTCAACTACACCGTGTCCCATTCCCTGGCCATCACCGTCAACCCCGACGGGACCTACGGACTGGGGAGCGCATGAGGAGGAAGGTGGCTGTCCTTCTCGGTGTCCTGGCCGGGCTGGCGCTGTTGGTCCTGCTGGGCCTGGGAGTGACTGCTGTCATGGGGACACCCAAGGTGACGGTGACCACCTGCCAGGTGAGCCCGACCATCCCGGGCCATCCCTGCCCGCCCGGAGGTCCATAGGGGGTCTGGGGAGTGGTGGTCCGGGGCCGATCCCGAGCCCCGGGCCTCCACCCCCTTGACTACTACCTTGAATTCAAGTATCTTGATCTCAAGGAACAATCCGAGACGGGAGAGCACCATGGCAACCTTGGTCGTGCGGCACGAGCTGGAGAACTACGAGACCTGGCGGCAGGGCTTCAACGCCCACGAGGTCGTCCGGAAGGAGCACGGCTGCACCGCCACCCGGGTCGTGCAGGACGCGGTCGAGCCGAGCATCTACACCGTGGTCATGGAGTTCCCCTCCGTCGCCGCCGCTCAGGGCTTCGGCGCCGATCCCTCCCTCCAGGAGGCCATGGCCTCCGCCGGGTTGGTCGGGGCCCCCCGGATCGAGCTCTACGTGGACGCGGAGAGCTGAGCATCCCGACATTGCCTGGTTCCGGGAAGGGCGGCTCCGGCCGCCCTTCCCGGCGCGCTCCCGCTCCGATGATCCGGGTAGGAGAGGACTTCGAAGAGGAGTATCCCGGTGCCGAGGCGAGGGCCACGGAGTGCTTCGCCAACCTCGTCAAGACCGGCGACCTCCTGATCGGGCTCCATGACAAGCAGAGCTGGGAGGACCACCGGCTGTCCTCGACGGCCCGGATGGCCCTGGCCGTGATCGAGGGGAGCGGGGGACCCCTCGAGCCCTCGGTCATCGCCGAGCGGCTCATCATCACCTCGGGAAGCATGACCTCGATCCTCGACACCCTCGAGAAACGGGAGTTGGTCCACAGAGGTCCCCACCAGGAGGACCGGAGGAAAGTCCTCGTCACCGTCACCGATGAGGGACGGGCCATCCTCGACGCCATCCTCCCCTCCCTCCACCAGCGGGAGCGCCGGGTGATCTCGGAAGCCCTCACCCCCCAGGAGCAGAACCGGCTCCTGGAGCTCCTGGCCAAGGTCCAGCTGGCGGCCCGGGATGCCGCCGATCTCCCCCCGGACCGGACGGCCCGGCGGAGGAAGCCCCAGGGCTCCTGAGCAGGAGGGACCGGCACGGTCCCGGCGGTCGCGGCCCGGGGCGGGGCATGATCAATCGATGGCCGCCTCCCATCCCACCATCGTCGCCACCAGCATCGGCTTCCAGCCCGACGGGCCGGACCAGTGGAATCTCCGCCCGGGACCGGCCTACCTCCACGCGGCCCAACTGGCCCGGGCCGGGGCCCATCCCCGGGTCTGCATCATCGCCACCGCGGTGGGGGACACGGCCTGCTACCTCGCCCCCATCCAGGCGGCCTTCTCGAAGCTCGACATGCTGGTCTCCCACCTGGCCCTGTTCCCGATGCCGAACCACGAGGACGTCGCCGGCCATCTGGCCGCCCAGGACGTCATCTGGGTCTGCGGGGGGAGCACGGCCAACCTCCTCGCCCTCTGGCGGCTCCACGGCCTGGACGCCATCCTCCGGGACTGCTGGCAGGCCGGGGTCGTCCTCATGGGAGTCTCGGCCGGGTCCATCTGCTGGCATCTCGGGGGGACGACCGACTCGTTCGGACTGCCCCTCCAACCCATTCACAACGGACTCGGCTTCATTCCCTCGAGCAATAGCCCCCACTACGACGCCGAGCCGGGCCGCCGTCCACTCATGCAGCGGCTCGTGGCCGAGGGAACGCTCACCGACGGCTACGCCACCGACAATGGGGCCGGTCTCGTCTACCGGGGAACCGACCTCCACGAGGCCATCTCGGAGAAGCCCGAGGCCCTGGCCTACGAGATCATCCGCCGGGGGGACGGCGCCAAAGAAACAGCCCTCCCCACCCGGCTCCTCTGAGGCGGGTGGGGAGAGCTGGAAGAGGTGTCAGTCAGGGACGGCCGGCCTTGATCCAGGCCTCGACCCGGACGTCGCCGATCCGGCGGGCCGTGGGCATCTTCGCCCACTTCCGGAACTTCTCCTTGCCCTCGGCGTCGAGCTGGGAGAAGGCCGTCCTCCCGGGCGAGCGGCCGGAGCCGGTCCGGCGGGGTCCGCCGCCCCGGGCGCTGCGACCCTTGGCGACGTAGGGCGCCAGGGCCTTCCGTAGCGCGGCGGCGTTCTTTGTGTTGAGATCGATCTGGTAGGACTTGCCCTCGAGCGAGAAAGAAACGGTCTCGTCGGCGTCCCCCCCATCGATGTCGTCGGTCAGCTTTACGAAGACGGTTTGTGCCATGTCGGTCACTGTAACCGATCCTTCATTGGATTTGAAATCAATCCGGTCCTCGAATGGCCGATCAATGGAGCCAGGGCCGACTTCTGGTGTCGGCTGTAACCTGGGTCCATGAATCTCGGTCGCCTCTCCGCCCTGGCCATGCTCGCCTCCGGTATCGCCGGGGTCGTCATCCCGGTCAGGGTCGCCACCGCCCTCGATCTCCCCCCGACAACAGGCCGGGGCCGAGCCGAGACCCGGGCCGGCCTGGGGGGGACCTACGCCGCCCTCGGGGCCTACGGCCTCCTCCGAGGCGACCGGGCCGGTCAGCAGGCCGTCGGGTTCACCTGGCTCGGGGCGGCGGTGGCCCGGCTCGGATCCCTCGCCGTCGACCCCCCTGAGACTGATTGGACCTACTGGGCCTACCTCGCCGGGGAGATCGGTCTCGGGGCGGCCGCCGTCCTGGCCCGGCCGGCTTCCCGGACCTGACCGACTGCGTCCACCGGTCCCTCCTGGCGCTGGAGGGCAGCTCCTCCCCCTTCCGACCTGGGCTGGTGTCCACCTCGGACCGAATGGACTCCCCTTGCGGCCCGGGAGGCGCTACGCTGGAGGAGAACGTTGAGACGCCGCTGGGCAGGGGCGACGACCAGCAGCACCGAGCGCCATCGAGGCCAGGTGCGGGCGAGCATCAACGACGAGGAGGAGGCGCGACGACCCCGATGGTCGCCGGTGCCGTTCGGTGCGGGGCGCCCTTGGGCGTCGCCGGCAGCGAGGAGGAGCGGGGCTTGGATCTGGACTTCGCCATCGAGACGGCGGCGTGGGGTGAGGCGGGCGCGAGCCAGCTCGAGTACCTCGAGGGCCACCAGGGCGAGTGGAAGGTCGGCCTGGAGCGGCTCCTCCGGGTCTGTGACGGGAAGCTGGCCACGGTCCGGAAGCTGACCGGGCCGGAACGGGACCAGGTCGTCGCCGACTTCGAGCAGGAGCGGGCCCGGCTGGTGACGGCCCTCCGGCGGTTCGTCCCCGAGCCGGAAGCCGGTCCCCAACCCCAGGGGGACACCGGCCCGGCCGGTCCGGTCCAGCTCGAGGCGTCCTGGTCCCACGGGATGGTCGTCCTCTGGGCCGCCGGTCGGCGGGCGGCCGCCGAGGACGAGGAGGCGGTGATGGCCCGGCTGGCCGCCATCGGGGCCCCCGGGTCGGGTTGGGAGTCCCACCAGGCGGTCAAGGTCCCGACGGTGGGTCCGGCTCCGGCCCGGGCCATCCGGATCGGGGACGCCCTGGGCTGGCTCGTCTACCTCGGGGCGGGGGAGCGGCCCGAGGAGGTCGGCTCCAGTCTGATCTGGCTGGGCCGGGTGGCGGCCTGGGCCGTCCAGCTCGTGGCCCGGGGGGCCATCGCCCCCACCCTGGCCACGGCCGGGGGGACGGGGAAACGGCCCGGAGGGAAGGGCGGCTACGCGATCTGCTGGGTCCCGGCCCTCGTCGACCGGGCCCAACTCGAACGACTGGCCCGGGCCCTCCCGGGTCCCGTCACGGCCCTCGACCAGTCCGAGGCCCGGACACTGACCCTGGCCGTCCTGACGGCCGCCGTCGACGCCATCGCCACCGGGGCGGCCCAGCGGCTCGAATTCCCGGCCCCGCCCCCGGTGGTCCGGACCGCCGCCGACGTGGCCGAGTCGGTCGTGACCCGGCTCGACGGGTCGGTCTTCGAGGCTCCCGCCGACCTGGCCGGGGCCCTGAGCGGCCGCCTGGGGGAGTGGGCCCGGGCCCTCCTGGCCCCGGTCGACGCCCGGCTGACCGTTCAGCTCGACCCCCCCGACCGGGATGGGGCCTGGCTCCTCACCGTCCTCGGGCCCGGCCACGACGGGCGGCCGGTCCCCCTCGGGGTGGCCCTGGTCGACGGCCGGTCCAAGCGGCACCTGGCCGACGAGGCCCTCCGGCTCGAACGACTCCTCCCAGCCCTGAAGCGGCCGGGGTCCCATCAGCGGGGCCAGGTCGTCCTCAGCCAGGAGGAGGCCTGGGAGGTCATGACCCTGACCGGCCCCGTCCTGGCCGACGCCGGCTTCGAGGTCCGGGTCCCGGCCCTGTCCCGGCGGCGTCCGTCCCCCAAGCTCGTCCTCACCGCCGACCCGGTCGACCCGTCGGTGGTGGGTGCCCACCAGCTGGTCCAGGTCCGGTGGTCGGCCCTCTTCGACGATGTCGAGCTCACGGCCGAGGACATCCGGCGGCTGGCCACCGAGGCCCGCCCCCTGATCCGCTCCAGGGGCAAGTGGGTGGAGATCGACCGGGTCGACCTCGAGGCCGCCGCCGCTGCCCTGGCCGAGCAGGCCGGCCGGACCCGGCTCACCGGGGCCGACGTCCTCCGGCACGCCATCGGGATCGAGTCCTCGGCCCTGGCCGGTGGGGTCGAGGTCAGGGGGTCGGGCTGGGCCACCGACCTCCTCAACCGGGCCTCGGCTGTCACCGCCGAGGACGGGGCCACCCCGGACCGGTTCGTGGGGACGCTCCGGAGCTACCAGACCGAGGCGCTGGCCTGGCTCGGCTTCCTCGACTCGGTCGAGCTGGGGGGCTGCCTGGCCCTCGACATGGGCCTGGGGAAGACCCCGACGGTCCTGGCCCACCTGGCCCGGACCACGGGCTCAGGGCCGGCCCTCGTCATCGCCCCGACCGCCGTCGTCGGGAACTGGGCCGCCGAGATGGGGAAGTTCACCCCCGACCTCCGGCTCGTCATCCACCACGGGGCCTCCCGGTCCTCGGCCGAGGAGTTGGCCGCCGAGGTGGCCCGGGCCGACGTGGTCATCACCACCTACGGGACGGCCGTCCGGGACGTCGAGGCCCTGGCCCTCGTCCCCTGGTCCCGGCTCGTCCTGGACGAGGCCCAGGCCATCAAGAACCCGGCCTCGGAGACGGCCCAGCAGCTCCGGCGGATCCCGGCCCGGAGCCGGTTCGCCCTGACGGGGACCCCGGTCGAGAACGGCCTGGGGGACCTCTGGGCCATCCTCGACTTCGTCAACCCGACCCTCGTCGGGCCCCGGTCCGCCTTCGTCTCCCGGCTCAGTGCCACCGGGGAGGCCGGGGGTCAGGCCGAGGACGCCCTCCGGGCCCTGAACGGAATCCTCGTCTTCCGGCGGACGAAGGCCGAGCCGGAGGTGGCCGCCGAGCTCCCCGACAAGATCGACGAGCTCGACCACTGCACCATGACGACGGAGCAGATCGGCCTCTACCAGGCCGTCCTGGACCGGCTCGTGGGGGCGGCCGAGGACGAGCGGAACCGCGGGGACGTCCTGGCCGCGATCACCGCCCTCAAGCAGATCTGCAACCACCCGACCGCCTACCAGGACGACGACCGGCCCCTGGCCGGCCGGTCGGGGAAGCTGGCCCGGCTGGAGGAGATCGTCGAGGTCGTCTTCGCGGCGGGGGAGAAGGTCCTCGTCTTCACCCACTTCGCCGAGTGGGGGAAGCGGCTGGCCGCCCATCTCACCGAGCGGACGGGGTCCCCGGTCAGCTGCTACCGGGGGGAGCTGGCCCGGACGGCCCGGGACAAGATGGTGGAGGAGTTCCAGAACCGGGAGGGCCCGGCCGCCCTCGTCCTCTCCCTCAAGGCGGGGGGGACGGGGCTCAACCTCACCGCCGCCAACCATGTCGTCCTCTACGACCGCTGGTGGAACCCGGCCGTCGAGGACCAGGCCCGGGACCGGGCCTGGCGGATCGGCCAGCAGCACACCGTCATCTCCCACCGGCTCGTCTGCCCGGGGACGGTCGACGAGCGGGTCGAGGAGGTCGTCGAGGGGAAGCGCCATGTCGCCGACCTCGTCCTCCCCAAGTCGAGCTCCCTCTCCGACCTCGACCCGGGCCAGCTCCAGCTGGCCCTCGGGCTCCGGCCCGAGACCCTCCTCAGCCCCGAGGACGACCCCGCCAGTGATGAGGAGGCGGCGGCATGAGCCAGGGCCGGCGACCCCAGCGGCGTCGCCCGGGCCAGGGCCAGGGCCAGGGCGGCCAGGGGGGGAACCAGCAGGGTCAGGTCCAGCAGAAGCGGCCGGCGGACTTCTGGCGGGACACCCCCGAGCCCGACCTGGCTGGCTCCGTCGGCGCCGCGGCCGAGCCGACCGCCCTTCTCCGGTCGCTGGGAACGCCGCCGATCCCGACCCAGGCCGCCGCCGGGCAGTACTTCGCCGCCGTGGTCGAGCGGGCCTCGGCCCTGGCCACAGCCCTGGGGGCGGCCGCCGGGATCCTGGAGGTCCCGGCCGAGGACTGAGCCGAAGCTCAGGGCCGCCTGCTGTCACGCGAGTCGCGCACCAGGCACGTGGGCTACACTCGTAACAGAACGAGGAGGCGCCGGTGGCAGCTGACGAACGTGACAGGTACTCGTCGTCTCGCTGGTCCGAGGGGGGATCGACGCTGGCCGTGGTGGCTGGATGTGTCGACCGACTGGCCGCGGAGACAGGGATGGAGGCTTCGGACACCCTTGACGTGTTGCACCTTGTCGTCAGTGGAGCGTTGGCGGAACGGCGGCGGGCTGTCGAGATACAGGGGGAGCTCGCCGACCGCCTGACACCTTCTCTCGCTCAGCTCGATCCAGTGCCCCGTGCCGCGGTTGAGCAGGCCAGGCGCCTGGCGGCGCTCAGAACTGATCTTCTTGTGTCCGGGGCCTTCACCTACGGGGCCCTGGCCGAAGGTCGGGGAGCGGCGCTTCCCGCCATCCGTCAGTTCGTCCGTCGTGCTCGGGACAGGAACGAGCTCTTCACGGTCTCGCACGACAACGAGACCTTGGTTCCCGCGTTCCTTCTCGACGAGCATCTGGCCACCAAGCCGGCTGTGGTTCAGGCCATCGCTCCATTGCGGAATGTCGGTGAGGACGGATGGGCGCTCTGGGCCTGGTTCGTCACGCCGAGCGGCTGGCTCGGTGGAAGGCGGCCCGCCGAGGTTCTCGATGAGGCCCCAGCCCTTGTGGTCGAGGCCGCAATCCGGCGGGCATCCAATGCTGCATGACGGCGCCTGACTGTCCCGATCCAGGCGGATGTCCCGTGCCGGATGTCGGCTCCCTGGACATGCGGTTGTTGCGGGTGCACGTGCTGGAGGCGCATCACCGCTTCTTCACTGCCTTTCGATCGACCACGTGGCCGGACATCTTCAACCCGTCACCGACTTCCGATGCCCGCTTCTCCCCTCTCACCGACCAGACCGGGGTCGTCGTGCCGACGCTGTACGGTGCCAGTACCCGTACGGTCGCCCTCCTCGAAACCGCCCTTCACGAGGTCAATTCCATTGGGGCCCGGGTGATCTCCGAGAAGGTGGACCTCCGACCGAGGGGGCTCGTTCAGCTCCACCTCCCGACCCGGACCGCCTTGATCGATCTCCGCGACGGCGAGCTGGTGCGCCTGGGGTTGCACCGGAGTCAACTGGTGTCCTGTCTCCCCGTTCACTACCGCTGTACGAGGGAATGGGCCCAGGTCCTCCATGCCCGAGGACGCATCGGGAGGTCCGTGCTCGCCGGAGCAATTTGGAACTCCAGGATCGCCGAGCTCTCCCAGGCCGACTCCCCACTCCTCGGCGATCTTCTCCCGGGGCCCAACAGCGAGGTGTTCGTGTTGTTCGGAGATCGAATCTCAACCGAAACGGGCGACTACGACCCGTCGGAGCGGCACGGCGATCTCGCCGCCGCCGGTGTCCGGGCGCTTCTCGACCAGATCGCCGGTCATCTCGGAGCCACCATCGCGTAGGCCGGTCAGTCCCGGCCGACCAGGGTGGCGAGGCCCTCGCCGGTGAGGTCCCCGTGGGACTGCTTCCGGCCGGTCATGGCCAGGACGAGGGAGGCCAGGGGGCCGGAGACCTCGGGGCCGTCGCCGTGGGACCAGTCGGAGTCGGTGGCCCGGAGGGTGAGGCCGGCGATCCGGCGCTTGGCCCCGATGAGGAGGTTGGAGTTCTTGTAGGAGTCGGCCACGGCCAGGAGGGCCCCCTCGGCGGCCCGGTAGTCGATGCCGAGGGGCCGGCGGATGTCCTCGCCGTGGACGACGATCTCCCCGAGCATGGCCATGACAGGGGCGGGGGGGTGGTTGGTGGTGGTGGTCCGGGCCTCGAGGCGGCGGACGATCTCGTCGGGGTCGAGGGCCCCGAGGCGCTTGGCCGCCCTGTCGGTGAAGACGTCGAACTTGAATCCGGCTCCGACGAGCTCCTTGTAGAAGTTCATCGGGGTCTGCTCGGCGGCGGCCAGGACGTGGCCGGCGGCCTGCTGGACGTTCCAGCCCTCGCACCAGGAGGGGGTGGCCCACTGGTCGGGGGTGAGCCCCTTGAAGGTCTCGGCCATCTGGACCCGCTCGGCGTGGACGAACTTCCAGGTCTCCTCGGACTTCATGGCTGATCCTCTTTCCGTGGTGGCCGTCGACGGGGACGTTACAACCCGGTGGAGTGCTCCGTCCCACCCAATTGACGGTGCCGGCGGCCCGGAATCGACAGCCCGGGGAGGAATCAGGCCCCGGTGTCGTCGGGGTCGGCCGTGGCGGCCCCTGGTTGGGCCTCGAAGTCGAGGGCGAGGGAGTTGATGCAGTAGCGCATCCCGGTGGGGCGGGGGCCGTCGGGGAAGACATGGCCGAGATGGCCCCCGCAGCGGGCGCAGACGACCTCGGTCCGGCGGCTGAAGAGGGAGCGGTCCTCGTGCTCCTCGACGACCCCCTCGGTCAGGGCCCGGGTGAAGCTGGGCCAGCCCGAGCCGGAGTCGAACTTGTCGTCGGAGCGGAAGAGCTCGGCCCCGCAGCCGGCGCAGCGGAAGAGGCCGGGGTCGTGGACGTCGAGGAGGGTCCCGGTCCAGGGGGCCTCGGTCCCCTTCTCCCGGAGGACGTTGAACTGGTCGGGTTGGAGCTGGGCCCGCCACTCCTCGACGGTCTTGTCGATCTCGGGTGCCATGGGAACCTCCGCGTGCTCGGGACCGGCCCATCCTGCCAGGCGGTCGTCAGGAGGGTTGAACGTCCCGGTCCGGTCCCCTGTTCCCGGGGCCGGGTCAGGACCGGGCCCGGCCTCCCTCGAGGAAGAGGGTGACGATGGTGGCGCAGGCGTCCTCGACCCCGAGGTCGTCCTCGGCGGTGAGGTGGACGGCGGCTCCGAGGAGACCCCCGAAGAAGCGGGCCAGCCGGTTGGGGGGGATGTCGGCCCGGAGGACACCCTCGGCGACCCCCCTGGAGAAGACGGCCCGGATGGGATCGCCGAGGAGCCGGTCGATCTCCTCGTGGTCCTTGGCCGCCTGCTCCTGGAGGACGATGGCGTAGTTGGCCCCGGTGGTGACGAGGGCCCGGGTCAGGCGGGCCAGGGCCTCGGGGACGGGGACGGAGTCGAGGTCGGCCTCGATGAGCCGGTCGTGGGCCGCCCCGACGGCCGTCTCGGCCAGGGCCCGGACCAGCTCCTCCCGGTTGGGGAAGTAGCGGTAGAGGGTGGCCCGGCTGACCCCGGCGGCGCGGGCCACGTCGAGCATGCTCGTCGAGGTCCCCCCCTCGGAGAAGGCCCCGGCGGCGGCGTCGAGGATGAGGGTGGCGATCCGGTCTCGGAGGGCGGGGCTTCGCACCCCACCATCCTAGGACATTCCTGTCGCTCATGTTGACAGAAATGTTCTATGCTGAGATTCTCGTGTCTCACGAAGAATTGAGGTCGGTCGTATGCGTGCAATCGCGGGATGGTGTGTCCGTCACCGGTGGTGGGTGGTCGGGATCTGGCTGGGTGCCGTGGTCGTGATGTCGGGGATCTCCGGGGCGGTCGGGACGGCCTACTCGAACAGCTTCAACCTCCCCCACACAGACTCCACCCAGGCCATCGCCCTCCTCCAGGCCGCCTCCCCCAAGATCGCCGGGGACACCGAGCAGGTCGTCTTCGCCACCTCCGGGGGGGCCAAGGTGACGGACCCGGCCGTGGAGGCCCGGGTCGAGGCCATGCTGGCCAAGCTCCAGGCCCTCCCCCACGTGACAACGGTTGCCTCCCCCTATCCGTCAGGCCCGAGCCCCGGTGCGCCGAGCCAGATCGACAGGACGGGGACGGTCGGCTTCGCCTCGATCACCCTCGACCAGCAGCTCCAGGACCTCACCATCCCGGAGGCGCAGACCTTCGTGAAGGCGGCGGAGAGCGCCCAGGGACCTGGGCTCCAGGTCGGGGTGGCCGGGCAGCTGGGCGAGGACTCCCTGCCACGTTCGCTGGGGGGTGTCTGGCCGGGGGTGGCGCTGGCGGGTGTCGTCCTCCTCCTTATCTTCGGGTCCATCTTCGCCATGGCCCTTCCCCTGGCCTCGGCCCTGGCCGCATTGGGCACTGCCGTCGGGGTCATCGGGCTCCTGTCGAACGTCCTCAAGATGCCCGTCTTCTCGATCCAGCTCGTGTTCCTCATCGGCCTCGGGGTCGGCGTCGACTACGCCCTGTTCATCGTCACCCGGCACCGGCAGGGGCTGATCGCCGGGATGGAGGTCGAGGACTCGATCGTCAACGCCGTGAACACCTCGGGCCGGGCCGTCCTGTTCGCCGGGCTCATCGTCTGCGTCGCCCTCCTCGGGATGTTCGCCCTCGGGGTGAGCTTCCTCTTCGGGTTGGCCGTGTCGGCCGCCATCGGGGTCCTCTTCACCATGATCGCCTCCCTCACACTGATCCCGGCCCTCCTGGGCTTCATCGGGCCCAAGGTGCTGTCCCGGAAGCAGAAGCGGAATCTGGCCGAGAACGGGCCCCGGGTCGTGGGGGGGACGGGGTTCTGGGCCCGGTGGGCCAGCTTCCTCCAGGCCCGGCCCACCATCCCGGCCCTGGTCGCCCTGGGCCTCATCGTGGTGGTGGCCGTGCCCTTCTTCTCGCTCCAGCTCGGCTCGGCCGACCAGGGGAACGACCCGGTGGGGACGACGACCCGGACCGCCTACGACCTCCTGGCCCGGGGGTTCGGGCCCGGGTTCAACGGTCCCCTTCAGATCGTCACCGTGGTCCACACCCCGGCTGAGCAGGCTGCCTTCGGCAAACTGGCCAAGGCGGTGACGGCGGAGCCCGGCGTCGACCGGGTCGCCCCGGCCATCGAGATCCCGTCCAAGGACGGGAGCCAGGTCGGGCTCCTCGTCGCCTACCCGACGACCTCCCCCCAGGCCAGGGCCACCACCGACCTGATCCACCACCTCCGGTCGGGGACCATCCCATCTGCGGTGGCCGGGTCGGGACTCCAGGTCTACGTGGGGGGGACGACGGCCATCTTCGCCGACTTCGCCGGGGTCCTCACCTCGAAGCTCCCCCTCTTCGTCGGGATCGTCGTCCTTTTCTCGTTCCTTCTCCTGGCCGTCGTCTTCCGGAGTCTCGTCATCCCGGTGACGGCCGCCATCATGAACCTCCTGTCCATCGGGGGCGCCTTCGGGGTGTTGGTGGCGGTGTTCCAGTGGGGCTGGCTCGGGGGCGTGATCGGGATCAACAGACCGGGTCCGGTGGAGGCGTTTCTCCCCTCCATGCTCTTCGCCATCCTCTTCGGGCTGTCGATGGATTACGAGGTCTTCCTCATCAGCCGGATGCACGAGGAGTGGAAGAAGACGGGGGACAGCCGGCTGGCCGTCCGCAACGGTCTGGCCTCGACGGGGAAGACCATCTCGGCGGCCGCCCTCATCATGATCCTGGTCTTCGCCTCGTTCATCCTGGGGGGCCAGCGGGTCATCAAGGAGTTCGGGCTGGGCCTGGCCGGGGGGATCTTCATGGACGCCGTGATCATCCGGAGCGCCATCGTCCCCGCCGTGATGCAGCTCCTGGGGAAGTCGAACTGGTGGTTCCCGAAGAGGCTCGACCGGGTCCTTCCCCGGCTGTCGGTCGACGAGGCGGACCCGGGCGAGACGCTCCCCGAGCAGCCCCACGACCTCGTCCCGGTGTAGACCTGGACAGATGGACACCAGGGAACTCCTGATCGACAGCTTCAGCCGGACCGGGGAGGTGGTCAGGGAGGTGCTCGAGGGGCTCGGCGTCGAGGACCTGAGCTTCCGGCCCGACCCCGAGGCAAACTCCATCGGCTGGCTCGTCTGGCACCTGACCAGGGTCCAGGACGACCATCTGGCCGGGGCCCTCGGGAAGGAGCAGCTCTGGCTGGCCGCCGGATGGATGGAACGGTTCGGGCTCCCCTTCGCCCCCGAGGCCCACGGCTACGGGCAGACCTCGGCGGAGGTGGCCGCCGTCCGGGTCCCCGCCGAGCTCCTGGCCGGCTACAACGCGGCCGTTGCGGCCGAGACCGTCCGGCTGCTCGGAGAGGTGAGCGACGGCGAGCTCGACCGGGTCGTCGACGAGCGATGGGATCCGCCGGTCACCCTCGGGGTCCGGCTCGTGAGCGTCCTCACCGACGGGCTCCAGCACGCCGGCCAGGCCGCCTACCTCCGGGGGCTGATCCAGCGACAGGCCTAACGGGACCGGGACCGGAGCAGCCCCTCGAGGTGCTCGAGCACCTCGCCGTCGGCGATGGCGGCCACCCAGCGACGGATCTCATCCTCGTCGAGGTCGGAGGTGAGGTGGAAGACGGCCTCGATGTCGACCCAGTCCTTGGGGCGGTTGAAGATGGCCTTGCAGGCCACGAGATGCTCCGGGGCGAGGATGGGGATTTCCACGCCGGAGAAGGGGACCTGCCGGATCCGCTCCAGCATGGCGGTGTGGATGGGCAGGGTCGAGAAGAAGAGGTCGACGGGGACGGTGTCCCAGCGGAGGCGGACCTGGCCGTCGCGTCGGGCCAGGGCCCGGCTCCTGGCTTCGACGGAGATCCCCAGACCGACGAGAGCGTCCAGGACGGGCTCGGCCTCGGGAGGTTCGCAGAAGATGTTCAGGTCGAGGTCGTGGGTGGCCCTCGGCTCGGCGTAGTAGGCGAGGGCGATGGCCCCACCGAAGGCATGTCTCACGGCGATGGCGTCGAGGGAGCGGTGGAGGAGCAGGATCCGATCCCGGAGGTGGAGGAACTCCCCGGTCGTCATCGGGTCCTCATGCGGTGGGCGAGGATCGGGTACTCGAGGTCTCCCTCTCTCCCCACCCCGATCCGGCCGGTGGCCTCGACGAAGTCGAGGAGGTCTTCGAGGGCCCGGCCGTGCTCCTCCGGGGACCGCTCGGACCAGGGTCTGATGGCGCCGTCACTCTCGTCGAAGGGCTCGTCGTCCTCGGCCACACCACCAGTCTAGGGAACCCCGGATCCGGCCATGACCAGCCGGTCGATGGCCTCCGGTGTGCCCGAGGCCCCGAAGAGGAAGCCCTGGGCCCGGTCGCAGCCCAGGTCCCGGAGGATACGACGCTGGCCCTCGGTCTCGACGCCCTCGGCCACGACGGTCAGGTGGAGGGCGTGGGCCAGGTCGATGATGGCACCGACGACGGCCCGCCCGTCCTCCTCGGCTTCGAGCTCGCGGAGGAAGGACCGGTCGATCTTGATGAAGTCGAGGGGGAACTGGCGGAGGTAGGCGAGCGACGAGTAGCCGGTGCCGAAATCGTCCAGGCCGACCTGGACCCCGGCCAGGCGGAGATCCCGGAGCCCGGTGATGGCCGAGTTGGAGGCCTCGAGGAGGACCCGTTCGGTCACCTCGATCTGGAGGTCGCCGGGGTCCACGCCGTGGCGGTCGAGCTGGTTGATGACGGCCTTCTGGAACCCGGAGTCGGCCAGGTGCCGGGCGGTGACGTTGATGGCCACCTCGAAGTGGGCGGCGGGGAGCCGGAGCTGCCAGCCGCTCTCCTGGGCCACGGCGTCGGCCAGGACCCGGCCGTCCATCTCGATCAGCAGCCCCGTCTCCTCGGCCACCTCCATGAAGCTGTCGGGCTGTTGCATGCCCCGGAGGGGGTCCCGGACCCGGACCAGGGCCTCGGCGGCGACCGTCCGGCCGGTGGAGAGATCCACGATGGGCTGGTACTCGACGACGACGTTTCCCTCGGTCAGGGCCTGGCGCAGCATCTGCTCGGTCACGAGCCGGCCGACGGCCTTGGCCCGCAGATCCTCGTCGAAGATCTCGGAGCGGTCCCGGCCATGGTCCTTGGCCCGGTAGAGCGCCAGGTCGGCCTCCCCGAGGAGGTCGTCACTGCCGCGTTGGGAATCCCGGGTGCAGACGATGCCGACGCTGACGGTGCAGTTGAATTCCTCCTCGGCCACCTGGAACGGCTCCCGGCAGGCCTCGATGATCCGCCTCCCGAGCTCGACGGCCTCGAATTCGTTGGGAAGCCCCTCGGCCACGATGACGAATTCGTCACCTCCGAGGCGGGCCAGGGTGTCGGTCGGGCGGAGGTGGCGAAGGAGACGCTCGGCCATCTGGAGCAGGACGGCGTCACCGACCCGGTGACCCAGGGAGTCGTTCACGACCTTGAACCGGTCGAGATCGAGGTAGAGCACGGCCAGCACCCCGTCGTTGCGGTCGAGGCGGAGGATGGCCCGCTGCAGCCGGTCCATCAGCACGGGCCGGTTGGCCACCCCCGTCAGGGGATCGGTGAAGGCCTGACGCTCGAGCCGGGAGGTGTTCAGGTGGCGCTCGGAGGTGTCGTGCACGGATGAGACGACGAGGTCCTGGTCGTTCACGCGGACCAGCCGGGAGGTCGTCTCGGTCCAGCAGGTCGACCGGTTGCGGCAGAGGAACCGGTAGCTGGTCGTGACGCAGTCGGTCGTGGTCAGGGCCGAGCGGGCCACGTGGAATCCCTGGAGGTCGTGGGGATGGACGAAATAGTCCTCCTGATGGCCGACGAGATCGGCCGGCTCCCAGCCGAAGAGCCGACGGGAGGCGCCCGAGACGTAGCGGTAGACACCGTCGGTGCCGGCCACGGTCACGAGATCGGCCGGGTCGGCCGCCACGGACCGGTAGTCGATCGGGCCGGGTCGCGCCGTCCCGCCCGCGTCTTCGGCCACGGAAACCCGCATGGCTCTCCTCGTTCCCGTCAAGACAGCCGCCCGCCACGGGAAGCCGTATCCATTGTCCATGGCAAGTGTACCGGCCGGGCCCTAGTCTTGGGCCGGACCAAGTGGGCCGAGGGAACCAGGAGGAGCGCAGATGGCGGTCGGGGAAGGCGAGGTCGACACCAGCGTCAAGGACGCCGGGGTCGAGTACAGCGGGGTGGACACCTGTTTCACGGTGACCTGTCTCCTGGAGGACGGGAGCTACGTCGGGGGCCATATCGCCCTGATGGTCCCGGGGGGGAAGCTCGACTCCTCCCAGGTCCTCGGGGACATGAAGGGCCGGTTCGGCGGCCAGAAGGTGACGAAGGTCCACATCGCCGGGGCCCTGGAGAACTGGAACCCGGCCTACCTGCGGGACCCCTTCTTCATCGGCGACGACTTCAACACCGCCAAGTATCCCGAGCCGCCCAGCCAGGGGGACGTGACCGACGAGGTCCGGAGCCAGCTGGGCCTGGACGGCGGCACGGCCTTCACGACCGAGCAGAAGAAGGGGCCGTTCACGGTCAAGCTGGACTGACAAGGGCCAGACTAATCTTGGCGCCTGAGGATTCGCGCCGACAATCCAATCGTCATCAGTTCGGTTCCAATCAGCCAAGAGCGGACCACCCAGATCGCGGGTTCCCGGGGCAACTTGCCCTCTCTCGCCGGTTCTGCGTTGTCGAATTGCCGATCGAGCTCATGCAGAACTGGCACTCCGAACGGCGGTGTTGGCGGGCTGCCATCCGCCGTCCGATTGACGATATCGCGGGCCTCGAGCGCTGACCGAAGTGGCGCCCGCACGCCGGACGGCACACGGAAGCCCATCGGATCCGGGCGTGGCGTATCACTCGGGGATCCCACGCCGAGATGGGGATGGTCGGCGACGTCCGGCCTCGGCGGCGGAGCAGTCGGGCTTTTCAGCTGAACTCAGTTTGGGGAGCTGAACGCTCCGCGACGAGGCGCTGCAGGTGGGCTTGCGCCTCGGGCCACTCGAAGGCCAAAAGGCTGAAGACTTGCGAATCTCGGCGGGTCCCGTCGGGCCGCTCGTGACGGCTCCGCAAGGTGCCTTCATAGGTGAACTGCAGTCGTTGAAGCGCCCGTCGCGACCGTTCGTTCTGCGCGTCCACCTGCCACTCGACGCGAACAAGTCCCAAGTCTTCGAAGCAGTACTTCAGGAGACAGAGCTTCATGTCCTCGTTGTAGCCCTGGCCCCAGGCCGCTCGATCAAGCCAGGTGAAGCCCATCTCCACGCAGCCGTTCTGCAAGTCGAAATTGCCGAGCGACGTGCTCCCCAGAACTGCACCGTCCGTCCGGCGGCGCACTGTGTACATCTGACATTCGGGGTGTCGGCGGGAGACGATCAATTCGCGTACCTCCGCAACTGTGGTCGGGCGGGGAACCAGCTTCCCCTGCCACACCTGGGGATCCGAAGCGGAGGCGGTGAGCGCCTTTGCATCTGTGATCTGAACGGCCGACAGATCCGCCAGCACGCCTTCCAGGTCCGGAGCAGGTGGGATGGTGCTGATGTCCATAGCTCCACATTCTTCCCGACCCAAATCTGTGGCGGTGCGATTGGCGGATTGGAGCTCCGGTATCGGCATCGCCCGTGCCGAAAAAGGAACGTCCAGCAGAACGCGGTGCTCGACAACAGCGTCTCGCTTCGAGCTGGACTGGTGCTGTCCCATAAGACCAGACTCGCCGAGGAGCAGCAGGTGGTCAGGAAGGCGATGGTGGGGGAGACGACCAGGCCGCCGTCGCGGGCGGTGAGGACCTGGTGGCCGATGTCAGGGCCCAGTTCGTCGGGTGGTGCCGCATGACGATGTCGGCCAGGACGACAGGGACGATCAGGAGGATTCCGGAGGCGGCCGGGGCCAGGCCGGTCGCCATCTGCTCCTGGTTGATCCGTGACGAGGACCGCATGGATCTTGCGCCTGACCTCCGGTGCCTCCCGGGCCCGAAGTAGGGGTCATCCCTGATTGCGGTCCCGGCCCGGAACGACGAACCTTGCGAGGACGGGCCAGGCCCGAGGGCGGAGCGTCTGCCCGGAACGAGAAAGGGACCCCACCGGGATGACCTCGACCGCCCTTGCGGGCACCACCGACCGGCAGGCGGCCGGGAGCCAGTGGGCGGTGGAGACCCACGGGCTGACCAAGCGGTTCGGGGAGAACGTGGCCGTGAACGAGGTGGAGCTCCTCGTCCCCCGGGGCTGTGCCTTCGGCTACCTCGGTCCCAACGGGGCCGGCAAGACCACCCTCATCCGGGTGCTCCTCGGATTGACTCCGGCCGACGGGGGGACGATGTCCCTCCTCGGCTACCCCGTCCCGAAGCACCGGGACGCCGCCCTGGCCCGGGTGGGGGCCATCGTCGACGAGCCCCGGTTCCACGGGCATCTCACCGGGAGGGAGAACCTCGAGCTCCTGGCCGCCGTCCGGGAGCCGGCGGCCCGGGGCCGGATCGGGCCCTCCCTGGAGCGGGTCAGCCTGGCCCACCGGGCCGACGACAAGGTTTCCAAGTACTCGATGGGAATGCGCCAGCGCCTCGGGGTGGCCGCCTGCCTGATCGGCGACCCCCAGCTCCTCATCCTGGACGAGCCCATGAACGGGCTCGACCCGGCCGGGATGCACGAGATGCGGGACATGATCCTCTCCCTGGTGGCCGAGGGCCGGACGGTGGTGCTCTCCTCCCACCTCCTCGACGAGGTCGAGCGGACCTGCGACGCCGTCGCCATCGTCGACCGGGGCCAGGTCATCCGGCAGGGGCCCATCTCGGAGCTCCTGGCCGGGGCCACCTTCGAGGTCGAGGTCGAATGCTCCGATCCCGATCAGGCCCGGACGCTCCTCGAGAGCACCACCTTCGGGGCCCAGGTCGTCGCCGGCCCGAAGGGTCTGGAGATCACCCTTCCGTCCGGTACCGACCGCGACGTCGTCGCCGAGATCGCCCGGGTCCTGGTCGAGGGCGGGATCTCCCTCTACCGGCTCCAGGAGGTCCAGGCCTCCCTCGAGTCCTGGTTCCTCCAGGTCACGAGCCGTTTGGGGGAGGGCCAATGACGACCCTGCCCGACGTGACGACCCCGGCTCCGGTGGCCGAGTTGCCCGGTTCCCCTCCCGACCACCGGGGATCCCCGATCCCGACCCTGGCCATGATCACGACCAGGTTCAAGGAGCTCCGCAAGCGGCGGGGTCTCATGATCGCCCTCGTCCTGGTGACGGTGGGCATCCCCACCGTCTTCCTGGCCATCAGGCTCCTCCTCCACGCCGTCGACCCCAACTCCTACGGGCCGGCCGGCGGCTACTCGGTCTATGCCATCCTGACGGCGGGCGTGCTCTACGTCTTCGGTTTCGTCATGGCCGCCGCCCTGGGGGCCACGGCCGGGTCCATCGACCTGACCGAGGGCATGTTCCGGCACATGGTCGTCTCGGGTCGTTCCCGGCTGGCCATCTACCTGGCCCGGATCCCGGCCGGGCTGGCCATCATCGGGACGTTGGTCGCCGCCGGGTTCACCGTGGTCTGCCTCGTGTGCGTCTTCGCCGCCCCCACGGTCCTCAGCTACAACGGGGTCGACGTGCCGGCTGGGCTCTCCGAGGCCGGCCTCGAGACCTGGGCGGCCGGCCACGCCGACGAGGTCATCTGCAATTTCGACTTCCAGTCGGGACCGAACGGACCGTCGGCGTTGGTCAGCTCCGTCATGAACGTCCTTCCGTGCAGGAACGGTCCCAACGGCGGTGGTCCGGGGCCCACCGGCACCCCCGCGCCGGGGACGCAGCCCACCGGGGCGCAGATCAGCGCCGTGGCCTCGGAGTTCGCCCGGTTCGACTACCCGGCCTACTCGTCGCAATTCCTCTACCCCTCCGACTCCCTGATGGTCAGGACCGGGCTCTGGCTGGAGTTGGAAGCGGCTATCGGATTCCTCGTGGGGCTCGGACTGGCCTCGCTCACCGGGCAGCGGACGGTGACCGTGGTCATGATGATCGTGCTCGAGGTCATCCTCACCCCGATCTTCTCCAGGGCCCGGATCCCCCACCTGGTGAACCTCCAACGGTCGGTGGTCGGCGTGGCCACGGCCCATCTGGAGCCCGGGGCCCTCGGGGTCTTCGGAGGGGGCGGGGGTGGGCCCGGGAACGGCCGGGGAGCGCCGGAGCTCATCGCGGAGTCGAGAACGGCGGCCGTCTGCGTGGTCGTCGCCTGGCTGGTGGTCTGGACCGTCCTCGGAGCGTGGCGGATGATGAAGCGGGACGCCTGACCGGGGCCCCGGGGAAGGCGACCAGGCGGTGGTGGGTCCACCTCGGGCTGATCGCCTCGGCCACCACTTCCCTGGTCTTCGAGCCGGTCCTCACCCTCCACATCGTCCTGGGCCTGGGCTTCGTCGGCCTGGTGGCCCTCCACCTGGTCCAGCGCCGCCGGGTCTCGGCCCGGCTGGCGGCCCGCCTCCTGCGGATCCGGACCATCCTCCGGCCCGCCGGGAGGATGGCCCTGGCCGACCTGCTGCTCGCCGGGCTGGCCGTGGCCATGCTTGTGTCCGGGTGCTGGGACTGGGCCCTCGGTCACCCCACCAAGGTGCGCTGGCACGCTCTCACCGGCGTCCTCCTGGCCGTCTTCCTCCTGGTCCACACCCTGCGCCGGAGAACCCGGCTCCGGACGTCCAAGGTCCGGTGATCCCCGGACGTCCCCGATGGTGGGGCCGCCGGGATCCTTGATGGGGGATGTCGACGGTCGGCCTTGGACCCGCTACCGGTCGTCTCATAGGATCTGGCCGGACCCGGATCAGCCGTTTCGGGGGCGGACGAGCATTGACGGTCGGAGGCGGAGCGTTGGCGGGGACGATCGACACCGGGCCGGCCGACTACTCCGGCCTCGAGGAGCTTCCCGAGCCGGTCGTCCCGGCCCTGACTCCTCTGATCGGTCGGGTCCGTTCCGAGGTGGTGGCCCGTCGACTCACCGCCGTCTCGCCCCGGACGACGGTGGCCCACCTGGCCCTGGCCTGGGGGCCGGCCCTGGCCCTGGCCGTCGTCGGCGTCGTGGCCCGGGAGCCGGTCGTCTGGGTGGTGGCCTGGTCGGTCATCGCCTGGGCAATGGTCGGCAACGCCGCCATCGGCCACGAGGCCGTCCACGGCCATCTCTTCGCCTCCCGGCGATGGAACACCCTGGTCGGAACGGTCGCCCTGGTCACGATTCTCGGCTCCTTCGCCACCTTCCGGTGCTTTCACCTCGAGCACCACGCCCGGACCGGCCGGGAGGGCGACCCGGAACGGACGCCCCTCAACTTCTCCACCCGCCGCCTCTACCTCGCCGTGATGATCCTCGGTGGCGTCCTCGTCCTCTTCGAGAACAGCGCCTACACCCTCGTCACGATCATCGGCCGGCCGCCCCGGTGGGTCCGGGCCGACCGCCAGCGCCGGGCCGTCAGGGTCAATGCCCTGGTCCTCCTGGCCGTGGTGGCCGGCCTGGTGGCCGGCCTGGTCGTCGACCCCTGGCTGGTAATCGACGTCTGGGTCGTCCCCTACCTGCTCGGGGTCTGCGTCGTCCTCCCCGTCCTCCTCGTCCCCGAGCACTACGGAGCCACCGGCCGGGACGGCATCCTCGAGACCACCCGGAGCATCCGGTCGAACGCCTTCGTCCGGTGGGCCTACTGGAACAACAACTTCCACGCCGCCCACCATCTCGTGCCGGCCGTCCCCTACGACAAGATCGGCCTCGTCGACGAGCTCCTCGAGGAAGAGGGGATGTCGGAGCCGCGGTGGCGGCTCCGCTCCTACACCCAGTTCCACCTGGGCCTTCTCGGACGTCTGGCCTTCAACCGTCCCGAAGGCTGAGGGCGCCGGGGGACCCTTCTACTCGCCGGTGGCCCGGAGGAGGACCCGGGTCGTCGTCCAGAGGGCCCGGAGGTCATAGGCCAGCAACTCGAGCGTCGAGCCCCGCTGGACCAGGGCGGCATAGGCGAAGTCGGCCCGGACGTCGTCGCCGTCCTGGCGGACGGTGCCCTTCAGCATCTGGGCCGGACCGCTCAGGCCGGCCCGGAGCTGGGCCCGGTAGAGGTGGCCCCGCTCGATCTCGGCCTGGTACTCCTCCGGGGGCTTGGGCCGGGGGCCGACGAAGGACATCTCCCCTCGGGCGATATTGAGGAGCTGAGCCAGCTCGTCGAGGCCGATCCGCTTGAGGACGGCCCCGATCCGGGTGAGGTTGGTGGGGTCGTTCTCGACGGACTTCGGGACGGCCCCGGCCGTCACGGCGGCCTCACCGGCAGCGGTGAGGATGCGGAACTTGTAAAGGGTGAAGGGCCGGCCGGCAGTGATCCGGGGCTCCAGGTGGAGGACCTGTCCTCGGGCCGGGGGCCGGAGCGCCCCCTCGAGGGTGATGGCCAGGGCGATGGCCAAGGCCAGGGGGGCGCTGGCCAGGAGGAGGACGGCGACGAAGACCTTGTCGAAGACCAGCTTGACGAGGGGGGGCCGGGTCGGGTCCACCCGGCGAGCCTAGCTATCGCTCAGAAGCCGGCCGCCAACAACTCCTCATCGGCGGCATCCTCCTCGGCCTCGTCGCCGGCTTCGCCACCGACACGGTCGTCACCGCCGGCGGCGCCTGAGACTGATCCTGAAATCCGCCGCCGTCCGACCGAGTCGTCGGATGCCAGTCATTTGAGGCGTCACGAATCAAGAAACAATGACGCCCCAACCGACCAGAATCTTATGTCGGATAAGGCCGGAACAAAAGCCATCTCGGAAGTCCTGATTACCCGTGATCCTGAGCGCTGACTAGCGCTTCTCCGTAGAACTGCCCGCCTCATAACGGACCAGAAAGTCGAGGATGCTCGGCAGGCCTGAACTGAGGAATGGGCGGATGTTGCTTCAGCGTGCCGTGTTCCCCGACGATGGGGAAAGTGAGAAGCGCACGACGACCAGCGTTGTTGACGAGCGATAGACCCGTCCGATTGCTGGTTTTGACCGGTGAGGTCCATTGGCCCGCCGCCAGGTTCCGTCGTTCGGACGTTTCCCTGAAGCAGAGACTCCAGGACTCTGGAAGTAGGGGGGG
>PLZB01000055.1 GCA_003151955.1 Acidimicrobiaceae bacterium | reverse complement strand
CTACCCCCAGAGTCCTGGATTCCCCAGCAGAACCAGATCGACCCCCAAACCGACCGACGACCAAACCCGAAGCGTCCCGCACCGATCAGGGCCCACCGCCGGGCCACCAAGGCCAAGGTGATCCGTCTTGTCCGCCGTTGAGCCCCTCGGGCCCGTGCAGGGACAGTCAGGAGCCGTCCGGAGACGACGGGCCGTCGCCGGCACCAGCCAGGTCACCCCGGCACTCGTCGCACAGGCGTCCGTAGGCCCGGCCGGTCCCGAGCCGCTTCCGTTCGGCTCTCGTCACGCGGGAGACCTCCCGTTGCCAGCCGCACCGGTGACACGTCCCTGGGCGCCCCTTCACCACGACCAACCCACCTTCGGAGGGGGACAGCCGAACCCCGGCTCTGATCTCGTCCCTGATGGCCACGACCTGACAATCGGCCCACCGGGACGCCAGCTTAAGCAGGACTTCGGGAAGGGCGGGGCCCCGGCGTCTCGGACACCGGATCCCACCGTCACTGTCGTCATCCCGGCCATGAACGAGGCCAGGAACCTCCCCCACGTCTTCGTCGACCTCCCCCTCGACCTCCACCAGGTGATCCTGGTCGACGGCCGGTCGACCGACGACACCGTGGCCGTGGCCCGCCGGCTCCGGCCCGGGATCGAGATCGTCCACCAGACCCGCAAGGGAAAGGGCAACGCCCTGGCCTGTGGCTTCGCTGCGGCCACCGGCGACATCATCGTCATGCTCGACGCCGACGGCTCCGCCGACCCCACGGAGATCCCCCGCTTCGTCGACACCCTCTGCCAAGGGGTCGACTTCGCCAAGGGCTCCCGCTTCATGCGGGGCGGCGGAAGCACCGACATCAGCCGGTTCCGGCGGGCCGGCAACTTCTGGCTGAACAAGACCGTCAACCTCCTCTACGGCACCCGCTACAGCGACCTCTGCTACGGGTACAACGCCTTCTGGCGGCACTGCCTCGAGGCCTTCGACCTCGACCACACCACCCTGACCGGACCCGGAGCCCCCGCCATGCTCTGGGGCGACGGCTTCGAGGTCGAGACCCTCATCAACGTCAGGATCGCCAAGGCCGGCCTCAAGGTGGCCGAGGTCCCCAGCTTCGAGAAGGACCGGGTCCACGGTTCGAGCAACCTGAACGCCTTCTCCGACGGATTCCGGGTCCTGCGGACCATCCAGACCGAGCGGCAACGATGGCGGGGTCGTTCGGAGGCTCGGGAGATCAAGCCGGTCCCGTCTGCCGCGCCCGGTTATGGAAAGGTGGCGCCGATGTCGGGGCCGGAGTCCACGCCGGCTGCCAGTCCCATCTACATCGCCCGGCCCGAGGGGAGTCTGGCCCAATGACGCCCAGCCCGTCGGGGTCGCCGCTCCACTGGGCTCGTTGATGGGGACGGCGGCCGAAGGCTCGGCTCCGGCCGGGCAAGTGGTCGACGCTCACGAGGAGAGCGGCACGGTCCCGGTTCTCCTCTACCACGACGTCGCCGACGGCCCCGTCCAGGACCGATTCCGGCGCTATGTGGTCCCCCGGGGCCTTTTCGACGAGCACCTCGGTGCCCTGGCCTCGGCCGGTTACGTGACCGCCCCGGCGTCGTCCCTCGATCTGTCCGAGACGGGTCGACGCCCGACGGTCTACCTGACCTTCGACGACGGATACCGGAGCTTCGCCTCCGCTGTCATGCCCGCCCTCGCCCGGTACGCCATGACGGGGACAGTCTTCGTCCCGACCGCCCATGTCGACGGCCCGGCCGCCTGGCTGGCCAACCTTGGTGAGGATCACCGTGAAGTGATGGGATGGGGCGAGATCAGCGAAGTGGTCGCGGCAGGTGCCGAGGTGGGTGCGCACGGCCACGACCACCTCCCCTTCGACCTGCTATCGCCCGAGCGGCTCCGCGTCGAACTCCATCACGGCCGTTCGATCCTCGAGGACAATCTCGCTGTCCCCGTCACCACCCTGGCCTATCCATACGGCTTTCACCGCCGGGCCGTCCGAACGGTAGCCCGGTCCTGCGGCTACCGGGTCGCCTTCGAGGTCGGCGACAACCTCCAGAGGATCACCCCCGGGTCATCGCCCCCCGGCGACGCGATACTTCGCGTCAGGCGGATCGTCGTCGGCCCGGACACCTCCGGCGACGACCTGCTCCGACTTCTCCGTCAGGGCCGCCGCTCGCCGGCGGTCCAACGGGCGCGTTGCATGGCCCGGCCCGGTTGGCGTCTGGTCCGGCGTCTCTCGTCGAGGGGGGCGTCGTGCTGACCGTCAGCGTCGTCATCTGCGCCTACACCGAGGACAGGTGGGACACCCTGGTCGCCGGTGTGCAGTCGGTCCGCGACCAACGACGTCCCGCCGATCAGCTCGTCATCGTGGTCGACCACAACGAAGCCCTCCTCCTCCGGGCCTCGATTGCCTTCCCCGACACTGAAGTGGTCGGGAACGAGGCCGATCGTCGAGGCATCGCCGGCGCCCGCAACACCGGGGCTGGCCGGGCCAGCGGCGACGTGATCGCCTACCTCGATGACGACGCCGTCGCCGAGCCCGATTGGCTGGCCGAACTCCTGGACCCCTACAAGGACCCCACCGTGATCGGCACCGGGTCCTGGATCGAAGCGGCATGGTCCGGTCCGGTGCCTCGATGGTTTCCCGAGGAGTTCGGCTGGGTTGTGGGCTGCAGCTACCGGGGGCAGCCAGTCGCGGTCGCACCGGTGAGGAACTTCATCGCCAACGGGATGTCGTTGCGGAAGGAGGCGTTCGAAGTAGCCGGCCCCTTCCTGACCGACATCGGTCGGATCGGCGTCGTCCCCCTCGGGTGCGAGGAGACCGAGCTGTGCATTCGAGTCGGGAAGCGATTCCCTGACAGCCAGCTCCTCCACATCCCGTCCGCCAGGATCCACCACGACGTGCCTGCAGCGCGCCTGACGGTCAGGTACTTCCTCCTGCGGTGCTTCGCCGAGGGCCTTTCAAAGGACGCCGTGAGTCGCTACGCCGGGACCGGTCCGGCTCTGGCCACCGAGCGGGACTACACCGTGAAGGTGCTGCCTCGGGGTGTCCTCCGGGGACTCGGTCAGGCCGTTCGGGGAGACCTGTTCGGTCTGGCCGAGGCCGCCATGATCGTGCTGGGTCTCGTCACCACCGTGCTCGGTTTCACCGGCGGCCGGACCGGCATCTTCCGTCGACTCGGCGCTGTCTGGGGGGATCGCCGGATCAAGGGCCGGAACCAGCCGACGCCGGCGGTGGTCAGCGGTACAGCCGGTACGGATCCTGCCCTGCCGAGCCCCCCCGACGCCGCGGGGGTCCCGTGATCGCTGAGGACTTCACGGACGACGCGTCGGTACCATCGAACTCAGGGGCATACCCGTCGGAGGGGGCGTCAATTCCCCGGGGATGGTTCGCCTCCGGCGGCGCGCCCGGTGGGTTTGGCGGGCCCGTCGAAACCGTCGACATCGATGTCGACCAGCCGATCCCCGATCTCCTTCCCGGCCAGCTCCCCGACGGCTCCTCGTATTCCGCCGTGCAGGTCCTGGTCCGCCTCCACCGGACCCCGATCGGGATGGTTCTGCTCTCCTCGTCTGAGGCGGATCCAGCGACCGGCTCGATCGACCGGGGGCGGGTGGCCTCCCACATCTGGGCCGAGCTGGGCCAATCCCTCGCCGATCACGTCGTCGCCGACGGGCAGTCGCCACCGGTCATCCTGACCCCGGCCGGTCTTCCCGGCGCCGATGCGGCGCTCTGCTCGTGGCAGAGCCGCCTCGGCCGACATCGACCCACCGCCACCATCTGCATCGCCACCTGCGGACGGTCGATTCCCGGCCTGCTCAGGGTCGTCCGCTCCGCCCTAGATCAGACCTACGACGACACGCAGGTCCTGGTGGTCGACAACAGACCTGGATCGTCCGAGCTCCCCGGGCCGCTGATCGAAGCCTTCGGGCACGAGGACCGGTTGTGGTACGTCACGGAGCCCAAACCCGGACTGGCCTCGGTCCGCAATCGCAGCAGCCGCGAGGCCCAGACCGAGATTGTGGCCCTCACCGACGAAGACGTGACCCTCGACTCTGACTGGCTCGGATTCCTGGTCGCCGGGTTCGACCGGCCCGAGGTGGCCTGCGTCACCGGGCTCATCCTCCCCTCCCACCTCGAGACCAGGGCCCAGCATCTCATCGAGGAGTTCGGGGGGTTCAGCAAGGGCTTCGAGCGGCGCCGGTGGGACCTCGGCTCCCACCGCCTCGACCACCCCGTCTACCCCTACCTCCTTGGGATATACGGCTCGGGGGCGAACGCGGCGTGGCGCCGATCCCTTCTCGCCGAGCTCGGCGGGTACGACGACCGCCTCGGCACGGGCACCCGCACCCGGGGAGGCGAGGACCTCGACATCTACCTGACCTGCATCCGCGGCGGTCACCAACTCGTCTACGAGCCGGCAGCTCTGGTCCGCCACGACCATCGCCGCGAGATCGATCTTCTCCGGCGCCAAGTCTTCGACTACGGCGTCGGTCTCGGGGCCGTCATCACCAAGCACTTCCTCAGTCGCGACGAGCGGAGGGACATGCTCTCCCGTCTCCCCGCCGCCGTGGACTACCTCCTCAGCCCCACTTCCCCGAAGAACGTCGGCAAGACGTCGCAGTTCCCCCGGAGCCTCACCCTGGCCGAACTGGTCGGAATCGGCTACGGATCCGTGGCCTTTCTCCGAAGCCAGAGGCGACCATGATGCGGGGGACATCGGCAGCGGTGGTCGCCCCGGTCGACGAGTCTGCCCCTGATGATCGGGTGACGGCACCCCGACCGGTGACCTACCGAGGCGCCAACCAGCTGACGCGGACCACGGCCGCCCTGGCTGTCAACACCGTCATGACCTCCGCTTTCGGGCTGGCCTTCTGGCTCGTCGTCAGTCACCGCTACACGGCCCGCCAGGTCGGCACCGACTCGGCCCTGCTCTCCTCGATGCTTCTGCTCTCCAGCCTCACCGAACTGAACTTCTCCACCGCCCTGCCCCGCCTCCTGCCCCAGGTGCGCCGGAACCGCCACCGGGTGGTGGCCCTGTGCTTCCTGGCCACCGGGGCGGCCGGTGCAGTGGTCGCCACCGCCTTCGCCTTCCTTGTTCCCCACGTGGTCGTGAACCTGCGCTTCCTGCTCCAAAGCAAGGAGCTCGCCCTCGCCTTCATCGTCGGTCTCGTCCTCTTCAACCTGTTCGCCGTCCAGGACGCCGTCCTGGTGGCCACCCGAAGGGCCTCGACCGTGCCCGTGAAGAACACGCTCTTCGGCTTGGCCAAGCTCGGCCTCGTGCTGGTCCTGGTCGGGCGACTGGCCGGCCACGGAATCTTCGCCGCCTGGTTGCTGGCCACCCTTCTCGTGGCCCTTGTCGTCGGCGTCCTCCTGTTCGCCACCGACGAGTGTCGGTCGGCCTCCGATGTCGGCCAGCAGACCCTCCTCCCCCTCGACGGTCGCCGCAGGCTGGTTCGCTACCTGACCCTCGACTGGCTGGCCGGGCTGCTCGGCCAGGGGACGGCCGACCTCCTCCCGCTGATCGTCCTGGCCGCCCTGGGCCGAGCCGTGACCGGCTACTTCTACATCGCATTCGTCGTGACCACCGCCGTCGCCACCTTCTCCCAGTCCTTCAGCGTCTCCCTCCTGGTCGAAGGCGCCCACGACGAATCCGCCCTGGAGGAGCTCACTCGTCGGACCCTGGTCCGCTACGGTGCCGTCGTCCTCCCGGCCCTCCTCGTCGCCGTGGTGGTGGCACCGTCGGGCCTCCGGGTCTTCGGAACCCAGTACGCCGTCCAGGCCGGAACCGTCTTCCGGCTGTTCCTCCTGGCCACCATCCCCCAGACTGCCGTGGCCGTCGCCATGTCCGTCGAGCGGGTCCGGGGTCGAGCCGACCGGGTACTCCGCTTCCAGGCCGCCACCGCCGTCACCGCCCTGGTCCTTGTCGTCCCCCTCGTCCGGGAGGCCGGACTGGCCGGGGTCGGTCTGGCCTGGCTGGCCGCCCAGGCCGTCACATTCCTCCTCGTCCTTCCGACGCTGGTGGGCGTTCTTTCCAGCCAACGTCAGACCGCCGGCCAGACCGTCAGCAATCCATGACCCTCGTCGCTGACCGACCGATCGCCCACCTCGAGCGGGACTTCTACGCAGAAGCGGCCCGGCCCGGCCCCCACGCAGACCGGTTCGACGCCGCGGCTCTGGCCGTGACCGGCCTCCTCATTGCAGCCCTTGTCTCCCGGGTATCGGTCCCGGCACGGGAGCTCCTCCTGCTGGCGTACGTCTGTTGGGTCCCCGGCCGGGCGGTCACCACCCACTGGCGGACGATCCAGGGTCCTGCCCTCCTCATCGCAACTTCGGTCGGCAGCATCGCCCTGACCACCCTCCTGGCCACCGTCATCCTGTGGTTGCACTTCTGGGGCCCAACGACCCTGTTCAGCATCGAAGCCGGCGCCTGTACTGTCTCCCTCCTCGTCGGATGGTCCCGGCGCTCTGGGTTACGCCGTCCATCGACCAAACCTGAGCAGTCTCTGGCGCCGGGCCGCCGGGGGTCCTCCATTCCATGGCGCCCCAGGACATCCGAGATTGTCGTCGTTCTTGCCGCCCTGGCTCTTTGGGCCTGGGGGTTAACCGGGGTTCAGCTCGGGCGGATCGATCAGTGGGGTCTCCTCCCAGCGCTGCCCCTGCCCTTCTACGCCGGGTTTACCCTTCTTGCCGCGTCGATCATCTGGCTCCTCCGGCGCGAGCAGCCGTCCGGGCCAGGGTTGGTTCTGCATCTGGCGGCCCTGGTGTTCGTCCTGATGGGCACTCCGGCCCTCGTCTATCCCGCTCCCCGCTATCCCTGGTTATACAAGCACGTGGGAGTGGTGCAATACATCAACATCCACGGGGCCGTGAACCAGTCGGTCGACATCTACCAGAACTGGCCCGGGTTCTTCGCCTTGATGGCGTGGTTCGATCGGGTTGCCGGTATCGCCAGTCCTCTCCGTCTGGCGGCCTGGAGCGAGACGGTGGTGATGCTGGCGACTTGTGGGGCGCTCTATGTGGCCTGCCGCCACCTGGAGTTAACGGCTCGTGAACGATGGATCGGGCTCTTCGTCTTCGTGATGGCGAGTTGGGTCGACGAGACCTACTTCTCACCGCAGGCCCTTGCCTACATCCTGAGTGTCTCGGTAATCGCCCTGATTCTGTCGATGGCCCAGGACCCGAGCGGAGCGCGCTGGTACCGAAGGGTCCGGCAGCGTCTCGATCCCATCATCCGTCGGTTTGCCCACCTCGATCGCCCAGCCGAGCAAGCGGCACCCGTCATGCCTGGCTCGCCGACAGCCCGGGTGCCGTTGACGACATTCGGGCTCGTGTCGATCCTTGGGATCTTCACCGTCCTCTCCTTTGTGCACCAACTGAGTCCCTACGTGGTGGCACTGCAGGTCGGTGTGCTGGCCGTCTTCGGGCGGATCCGTCCCCGTTGGTTGGCGGTGGCCTTGTGGGTGATCCCCCTCGGGTACTTGCTACCCAGGTTCAACTACGTGAACCGGACGCAAGGCCTCTTGAAGTCATTCGGGGACTTCACGTCCAACGTGCAGACCAATTCGCTCGGCGTACACCGTCCCTATGACCTGGGAGTGCGGTATGTCGCTCATGCGGCCGTTGCCATTTCAGCCATCGTGTGGATCGTCGCCCTCGTGGGGACAATCCGACGGTTGCGCGCCGGGCGCCCGACTATGGTTCTGGCCATCTTGGCCTTCTCTCCCATCACTATGTTCTTCATGACGAGCTACGGGGGCGAGGCTTCCTACCGCGTTTACTTCTTCTCGCTTCCCTGGGCGGCGTTACTGGCGGCATCAGCGTTCTCCCCTGTCAGGCGAGGTGGTAGGTCAAGTCCGATGGTGGCTCTAGCAACAATGTTGATACTTCTCGCTGCCTTGATTCTCCCTGCTTACTACGGGAATGATGATCTCTATCTCATCCCCTCAGGCGAAGTTGTGGCTGCACAATACCTCTATAATCATGCGCCGAATGGTTCGGCTCTCGTACTGGCCGCTCCCAACTTCCCTAGCCGCATCAGCGGACGATACGACGAATACCAGGATCTCCAGAACGAGGCGGAACCGAACCTCCTCTACTACAAGCAACTCGCCGATTACCGCGTTCTGGGTCCACAGAGCCTGCCCGTTCTGAGCGACCTCGTCCGGACCTTCGACGACAAGGGCAGGAGAACCGTGTTCGTGGTGTTCGCGGCAAGTGGCTATGCCGCCGTGAAGGGTTTCAATCTCGCTCCAGCGGGCGCGCTCCAGGATCTCGAGGTCGCCATGAGTCATTCCCGGCAGTGGACGATCTTCTACCAGAACTCCACCACGACCGTCTTGCGGTTCAACCCGGGGGTCGGCGGCCCGTGAACGGAAATGACGAGCGGCGAGTTCGTGTGCTGCCGCTGACGGAGCTATCTGCCCCCTGCCTCAGGGTGGACCTCGACGTCGCCGAGGAGTTGCCGTCTCTTCCGGCGCCCGAGGTCGGAGGGAGGAGGTGTGGGTGGTTCCTGGTCCGGTTCCATACCGAGCCTCTGGGGACCCTGCTCCTCGAGATCCCCAGGAGTGGGCTCGATCGGGACCTGCTGGCCCAGGCGATCGTCGGCGAGTTTGGGGCGGCGATCGCCCAGCGGACTATTCCGGAGGCGGTCGAACCCTCGGAGTTCGTTCAGAGCCGTGATGTCATTCTCCGGGTGGCGCCGCAGATCACAGTTGTGGTTTGCACCCGGGAACGACCGGATGGGCTGAAGCGATGTCTTGACAGCCTCGTTCGCCAGGTCTACCCCCGTTTCTCGATCCTCGTGGTCGACAACGCCCCGGTCTCGGAACACACCAGGACAGTCGTGGACCGGTTCGATCCGGACGTGGTGCGGTATGTCGTCGAACCCCGCCCTGGGCTTTCCCGTGCTCGGAATCGGGCCCTGGTCGAAGCTGCCTCCGAGATCATCGCCTGGATCGACGACGACGAGATCGCCGATAAGCACTGGCTGGCGGAGATCGCCAGAGGCTTCTACGAGCATCCCGCAGCGGATGCCGTCTCGGGGATCATGGTCCCTGCCGAGTTGGAGACCTGGGCCCAGGTCCGCTTCGAGCAGTATGGGGGCCACAACAAGCATCGGGGTTTTCGTCCTGTCGTCTTCTCGCCCGAGACCCGCGCCTGCTTCGACCCCCTCTACCCCCTTCCCCCGTTCGGGACCGGAGGGAACATGGCGTTTCGCCGTCGGGCCCTCATCGACCTGGGTGGTTTCGATGCGGCGCTGGGTGCGGGCAGCCCGGCTCTGGGCAGCGAGGATACGAAGGCCTTCAGCCAGATCCTCCTTGCAGGCGGAACGGTCGTCTACCAACCCACAGCGGTCACCCACCACTTCCATCGCAGGGAGCATTCCGAGCTTGAGCACCAGATGTTCGGGTACGGGACCGGCCTGACCGCCTACTACGCCAGCATGGTCGCTTCGGATCCCGCCCTTCTCGGGCGGATGCTTCGCCTGATTCCCTCCGCCTACGCCGACGTGGTGGGCCGTCGGAGCCTCCGCAGCGGGCATCTGCCCGTCGACTTCCCGCGCTCGCTAAGACGGGCGAACCGGCGCGGCCTCCTCCGGGGACCGGGTCGTTACATCCTCGATCGGTGGCGCCCGGCGCTAGTCGGTGCCTCGGCGTCGACGTCGCACCCGGAGGGACAGGATCCAATTGCGGCCCGGACCCCTGTGTTGAATCAGGGGGGCCCAGAGGAGTGCATCGAGAAGGTCAAGGTCCTCTACATCGGCGGTTACGGTCGGAGCGGCAGCACCCTCCTCATGCGGATGATCGGGAACGCCTCGGGGGTGGCCGTCGTCGGCGAGCTCGCTCACATCTGGAGGCGTGGCTACCTCGAGAACCAGTTGTGTGGATGCGGGGTGCCCTTTCGAACCTGCGACTTCTGGGCCGCGGTCTCGGACATCGCCTTCGGCTGCGATCCCGGGACGGTTCCGGCCGAGGTCTACGAGAAGCTGCAACAGATCGCCCACGGTCCACGGACCTTGGTTCGTCTCCGGATCCCCCGGACACGCAGTGACGACTACCGGGCTTCCCACGCCAGCTACGGCGAGCTTCTCGAGCGCATGTACCGGGCCATTGCATCCTCGTCCGGGGCCCGTCTCGTCGTTGACTCGTCGAAGATGCCTCCGGTGGCCCGGATGCTGAGCGAGGTTCCCGGCGTCGAGCTCCATGTCGTCCACCTCGTCCGCGACAGCCGGGCCACGGCATTCTCATGGCAGCGGAGCAAGATCCGAGCCGAGATCCACTGGGCCCCCACCCAGATGGATCGCTACCCGGTCCACCGTTCGTCCTCGGAATGGATGCTGGAGAACTCGCTCCTCTTCGTGGACCGGTCCAAGCCGGCCAGTTACACGATCGTTCGCTACGAGGACCTGGTACGCCATCCGGCCACCGTGCTGACCAGGATCGCCACCGCCATCGGGGAGCCGTCGATTTCAGCCGAGTTCCTCGACACCGACCGGGAGGTGTGGCTCGGCACGTCCCACACCGTGGCCGGCAATCCGGGTCGATTCCACTCCGGCCAGACCGCCATTGCCGCCGACGACGAGTGGGAGAATTCAATGCCGACGGGCCAGCGCCTCCTGGTGACGGCCATGACGGCACCCCTGCTCCACACCTTCGGCTATCCGCTCAGGAAGGGCCGGACCTCGGCTCCCCCGGAGCGGGTAGTCCCGGTATGACAGCCACCCAGGGCCAACTCGTCGATCAGACCCCGAACCCGACCGGGGGCACCCTGTCCAACCTGGTCAAAGGTGGATCGCTGAGCCTGGTTGGCCAGGTTGTCCAGGCTCTCATGGGCTCGTTGTTCTTGGTGTTGGTCAGTCACTCGCTGCCGCAGTCCGCCACCGGTGCCGTCGTCGAGGCGATTGCCGTCTTCGCCACGATCACCCTGATCGGGACGTGCGGGGCCGACATCGGGCTCATGTGGGCCCTCCCCCAGCACCGTCGCGGTGGTCCTGAAGCGGTCCGGCGGGTGTTGTTGGTGGCTTGCGTCCCGACCTTCCTGGTGGCCTCGACCCTCGGGGCCGTCCTTTTCGTTCTGGCCCCCACGGCAGCCCATCTCCTGGTTCACCGCGGGCCCCTCGACCACCCCACCACGGTGGTCCTCCGACTTGTCGCCCCCCTCGTCCCTCTGGCCGCGTTGACGACGGCCGTCGCCGCCGGAAGCCGCACCTGGGGGGTCGGTCAATCCGTTCTGATCCAATTCCTGATCGTCCCGACACTGCGCTCTGTCCTCCTCATTGCGGCGGTCCTCCTCGGGGTTACGACGGTCACCGCCACGCTGGCCTGGGGCATCCCCGTCGTCATCGGGTTCCTGGCTGCCCTGATCGTCGTCCGTCGCATCATCCGCGACCCCAGCGGGGACCACCCCGACCAGACGGAAGGACAAGTTCGCTCCGGTCGGGAATTGCTGGGAATCTTCTGGCGCTTCTCCTCGATCCGCCTAATCGACAGCGTTCTGGCCACATTCCTCCTGACCTTCGACGTCGTCCTCGTCGGGAGTCTCGGTTCCCCGCCAATGGCCGCCTCTTACGCCATCGCCAGCCGGTATGTGGCCATGAGCCTCGTCGGTCTCCAGGCCGTTCTGGTGGTGGTCCCGGCCCAGTTCAGTGACCTCTGGCATCGCCGCCTGATCGCCGATGCCCACCGGCTTTACCGCCAGGCCACCACCTTGACCGTCGCCATCACCTGGCCGGTGGTCGTCGCCCTGGTCATATTCGCGCCGTTCTTCATGTCGATCTTCGGGAGCAGCTACCGTGCCGGCGCCACCGCCCTTGTGATCCTGGCTCTGGGCGCCGTTGCCGCCACCGTCTCCGGCCCGTCCGGTGCTGTGCTCCTCATGGCTGGGAGCGCCACGCTCAACCTGACATCGACGATGATCGGTGTGGGGGTGAACCTTTCCCTCGACGTCCTGCTCATCCCCCGGGTCGGTCTCGAAGGCGCGGCATGGTCGTGGGCCTTGAGCATGGTTGCCATGAACGGCTACCAGATCTGGGTCCTGGCCGCCCGGTTCAAGATGCACGCAGTCAGTAGGCCCCTCGTCTCCGTCCTGGTGGCATGCCTGTCTTGTTTCGGGCTCGGCGGGGTGTTGATCCGCGGTCTGTTGGGTGACGGCCCCGGATCGTTCGGCGCCTTTGCCGTGGTCTCGGGGACCGCCTATGTCCTGGTCCTAGTGCGGGGTCGGGGGATCCTGGGATTCGACGTTGTCTCCGAGTTCCGCGAGTTCCGCCTTCACCGGTCCGGCGGCCGCGCCATCTCCTCGACCACGACCTGCGCGGGTGGGCCATCGTGACCTTCGGCACCGTCGCCGGGGAGGAGACCTTCACGCCAACGGTAGTGGCCATCGTCGACCTAGCCGACGATCTCCCGGCTCTCTCGCGTACCCGGCCGGCCGGGGGGACGTACGGCGATGCCTGGGTCCTGGTCCTGGACCACGGCGAGCCGCGTGCTGTCGCCTTAGTCCCGTTCGACGGCAACGACCTTGACCCCGGTCGGCTCCGGGGCAAACTGGAGGCGGCACTCCTCGAAACTCCGCCGGCCGGCCACCCGCTTCCGTCCATTGCCGACGACGCCCTTCCTTTCGCCTCCGTGGTCGTGCCCACCACCTTCGAGCGCTTCGACCAACTCGAGGCCTGTGTCGAGCAGTTGGCCCACCTGGACTACCCGAGCTATGAGGTCGTCGTCGTCGACAACCGGCCTGGTCGACCGGGCGGGGAGGCCCAGCGCCACCGGATCGCCTGCCTCCCCCATGTCCGGGTGGTCGAGGAGGCCTGCCCCGGGATCTCGGCCGCCCGGAACAGGGGAGTGGCCGCCTCCACTGGATCGTTCGTGGCCTTCACCGACGACGACGTCCGTCCCCACCCGGCCTGGCTCCGCCGAGTGGGTGCCCGTTTCGTGACCGATCCCGGGACGACCTGCGTGAGTGGCCTGGTCGTCCCGGCCGAGCTGGAGACAGTGACCCAGGCGTGGTTCGAAGATTCCGGCTGCGGGATCGACCGCAATCTGTTCCGCTACCGGTATCGGGCGCTGGCCGCCGTTTCTTCGAGCAGCGGGAAGCCGAGTGGAGTCGGTCGTCGTCGCTTCCTGGTCTGCCGCGAAGGGGATGACGTCGGGCTGACCCACTCGCTCTACATGCTCGGCCCCTTCGGCATGGGTTGCAATTTCGCCTTTCGGCGGGAGTTCCTCAAGGAGATGGGTGGGTTCGACGTGGCCCTGGGAGCGGGGACACCCGCCAGGGGCGGTGAAGACATCGTTCTTCTGGTCGAGGTTCTCTTCTCCGGGGGGACACTTGCCTTCGAACCATCCGCCATCATCAGCCACACCCACCGCCGTACCTCTGACGAGTTGAGGGACCAGGTCCACGGATATGGCGTGGGCTTGACGGCGGCCTTCACAGCCCTCGTTTGGCGGGACCCCCGTCATCTCCTCGGTCTCCTCGGGGTTGCCATGCCCGCGGCCCGATCGGTTCTCGCGCTCGGCCGCCCGTCCCAAACTGCGTCCCCGACCACCGCCGCGAATCCGAATAGAACCGGAATTGGTTATCCTGCCTACCCCCGGCAGCTGCGGCGGCTGCAGCGGCTCGGCATGCTCACCGGTCCTGTCGCATATGGCCGGTCGAGGTGGAGGTTCCGGATCAGGGTCCGCAAGGGTCCTTGATCGGTCAGCCCTGGAAGTCCGGGCCCGGCTCGCGACCCGGTCTAGCAGACAAGAGATAGTCGAGGACCGAGCCCTCAGGTGGCGGTCCTGCTGGAAGTCTCCACGTGAGCTTGTAGAGCGGAGTCTCCCCCGAGTCGATCTCGTGGCGAATCGTCGGCGTAAGCGGGTCGAGGAGCCCCGCTGACTGCAGCCGATGGGGTCCGTCGGCGCTGATCTTCGGGGTGGCCTACCAGATCAGCCGGCATTCGGGGTTTGATCTGACCAGGTCATGGAATTTGTAGTGGAAGGCATAGTACGGCGAGATCTTCAGTCGGTCCTCGATGACGGGGCTGAACCATAGGTCGGCCGTCCTGGGACTCCACTGCAGCACCTTCTCCAAGGCGAACCGGATGACACGTTTCTCGGTGTCCGAGGTGTGGGACCAGTACTCGTCGAGTTCGCGGTGGAGGAGGGTGGGGACGGCGTTTCCCCGCTCCGAGGCGAGGAACCAGCTGGAGATCACCCGGTCCCGGCCCGGCCGGGCGAAGGCGAAGAAGCCCGACCCCATGCAATCCGGGAGCCAGAGATCGAGGCTCCGGGCGCAGAAGCAGGTGGCATCGGTCCAAATTCCGCCATGGTGGGACAGCAGCTCAGTCCGGACGAGGTCCGATACGTGGGCCGGGGACAGCCCTCGTCGGAAGGCGACCTCCGGGTCGATCCCAGTGGCATCGGCCACGTTCTGTCGCGTGAGCAGCGTCACATCCCAGGTAGGGTTCCGGTCGATCCAGGAGCGGTAGCACTCCTTAACCACCGGGGGTGCCTTGTCGATACCCTCGAACCAGAGGAACCAGACCCGGTTCGGTAGCCGCTCTCGTGCATCGTTCATGTCCCATCCTTCGGCACCGGCACCTGAGCTGGCAAGCGGAGACCGTCGGTATGGCCCGACCCGACGTGTCCCCCGGTTCGGTTGCTCCGATTCAGTGCTGTCAGACCGCAACCCTGGAGATGTCGAACGAGTTGGTCGTCGGCGTGGAGGCTCCCGAGTGCAAGGCGGTTGAGCCGTAGACGGCCAAGTCGGCGAGGAAGTACATGGGCTGGTCGGGGACACCGGTCGTCGTGGAGAACGCGGCGTTCCCGTCGACGTACCAGGTGATCGAGCCCGGCTCCCAGTCCACGGCGTACAGGTGGTAGCCGGTGGGGAGGTCGGGGTCGGGGAGGTCCTGTTCCTGCTTGGAAGAACCGGCGGCGTGGAGCGTGAACGAAGCGGAGAAGGGCGCGGTGCCGAGTCCCTCCATGATGTCGATCTCCGGGGGGGACGTCAGGGTGGTGGGCAGGAGCCACAGGGCTGGCCACAGGCCCTGACCGGCCGGGACCCGGGCCTCGATCTCGACGAACCCGTAGGTGAACGAGAAGTGACCCCAGGTCGTGACCATCCCTGACGTCCAGGGGTAGACGGTGGACGCCCCGCCGGCGTCGGTCCCGGAGGTGGGGGTCTCGTCGGCCACCAGGTGGAGGGCTCCGCCGGAGACCTGGTCCTGGGAGGGCAGATACCACTCCAGCTCGTCATTGCCGAAGTTGGTGCAGCCCCGGGCCGGGTCGGTGAACCAGGGGTAGCAGTTCGTCCAGGTGCCCGGGTCGAGCTGGTTCCCGGCGAAGCCGGCGTCGAGGATCGGGTGCCAGGTCCCGGCGCTGACCGGCGGTGCCGGCAGTGTCGTGGTCGTGGTGGCCGGGACCGGCGGGGTCGACGGAGCCGGGGTCGACGCTGGCGCCGCCGTGCCGGAGGCCCGCGATCCGGGCCCGCTCGTGGCCGTCGTCCCGCCTACGAGGAGGAGCAGGGCGCCGATGCCGGCGCTACACAGGCCCAGGGCCCCCAACCAGGTGCCTGCTCGACGGCGCCGTTGGGATCGTCCCATCTGGAGCCACTTCAACCCATCGGGCCGGCCGACGCAATCCGGCCGAGGTCCTGGGCCCGCCCCGCCGGTCAGTGCTGCCAGATCTGGACCGACCTGATATTGAACGACGCCGCGGCCGGGGTGGTGGCGTCCGGGTTGGTGTCGCCGGGGATGCCGTCGAGGGCCAGGTCGGCGAGGAAGTACATCGGCGTGTCCGGGACGCCCGAGGTGACCGAGTACAACTTCACCCCGTCGAGGTACCAGGTGATCGAACCCGGCTCCCAGTCGACGGCGTAGGTGTGGTATCCGGCCGACAGGTCGACCGTGTTGACGTCGAGTTGCTGCTGGGGGGCGCCGACCGGATGGTTGGTGAAGTCGACGGTGGAGGTGTCGTTCCCGTAGGCCTCCATGATGTCGATCTCCGGGGGCCAGGCCTCGCTCGTCGGCAGGAGCCAGAGGGCGGGCCAGAATCCGTCACCCTTGGGGATCTGGGCCACGACCTGGACGTAGCCGTAGGTGAAGTCGGTGTGGCCGAAGGTGGTGGCCATCCCCGACGTCCAGGGGTACGACTCGGCGCCGCCGCCGCTGCTCGTCCCCGCCGTCGCCGCCTTGTGGGCCACCAGATGGAGGGCCCCTCCCGAGACCTGGTCCTGGCCCGGCATGTACCACTCGAGCTCGGTGTTCCCGTAGTTGCTGCACCCGGTGGCGGGATCCGGGAACCAGGGGTAACACGTCTGCCACGACGCCGGGTTGAGGGTGCTCCCGGTGAAGTCGTCGGAGAAGAGCAGGTTCCAGGTCCCTGCGACAGGTGGTCCAGCCGGCGTGGTCGTTATGGTCGTCGTGGTCGGCTGGGACGTGGTCGTCGTGGTGGACTTGAGCACGGTCGTCGTCGTGGTCGCTTTGACCGTGGTCGAGGTCGTGGTCGTCGTGGTCGTCTTCACCGTCGTGGTGGTCGTGGGGGCGGTTGTCTTGGTCGTGGTGGACGTCGTGGTGGCCGCCCTCGCCGTCCCTCTGAGCGACAGTGATGGGGAAGCGCTCGACGTGGTCGTCCCGGACGTCGACGGAAGGGTCGTGCCACCGGCCCCGGAGGGGACCGGAAGGCATGCCCCGGTGGCGATCACTACGAGGGCGACGGCACCGAGACCGGCGCCCCGCCTCACCTTGGACATGCAGCACCCGGTGGTGCTCTCTAACTGCACGTCTCGCCCCCTCGCCGATCCCCGCTGGCGACCCCTTGCCGCCTGCGACATATCGACAGGGGAGCGTGCAGCCTTGAGGTTCGGACGGTTCGGGTCCGAGAATTGTGACTCCTTGGATCAGATCACCCGGTCGGTTCAGATCTCTGGCACCTGCGGCTCCCGCCACATGGGCCAGACCATCCCCCCCCGGGGGAGGGCGATCTCCCCGCTGAGCTCGAACCCGAACCGGCGGTAGTAGGGGATGTTCCGCTCCTTGGACGACTCGAGGTAGGCCCCCGTCCCGTCCTCGTCGCACCGGTCGAGGACCGGCTGGAGGAGGGCCCCCCCGATCCCCTGGCCCTGCCGGGCCGGGTCGGTCCCCAGGACGGCCAGGTAGTAGTGGGGCTCCGTCGGGTGGACCCGCTCCATGGCCGAGAGGACCCGGAGGGCGGTGGGGACCCGGGCCCCGAAGGCCCCGACCAGGTCGGGCGATCCCCGGAGGATCTGGCCCCAGGTCATCTTCCAGTGCCCAGGCGGGTCCCAGAGTGCGGCCCCCGACCGGTCCTCGGTGGTGTAGCTCGTCCCGTGCGGGAGGTGCTGGTGCCGGATCCCGGCCCGGAAGAACCGCTCGATCCGCCGGAGCCGGCTGCCGGGGTCGGGGAAGAGGATGGCCATGACCGGGTCGTCCTCGAAGGCCCGGGCCAGGCTCCCGGCGGCCGGGCCGACGTCCTCGGCGGTGGCGAGACGGACGGTGGACACGGCCACCTGTCTACTCGCCCCGACCTCCCCCCGCCTCCCCCCAGGGGCCCCGGGAACCTCCCCGGCGGGACCCTCCCAAGAAAAAGAGAGCACTGCTCTTGCTTTGAGGACCGACAGGGCGCATACTCGGATGAAACGAGAGCACTGCTCTCATCAGAACGGAGGACGACGATGGCGACGACCGAGGACACCCTTCCCCACTACCGGGAGCCCAGCTGGTTCACGAGGAGGGTCTTCAACCGGCTCGTCCTCGGCCTCACCCGCCTCGGGCTCAGCATCCGGGGGAGCCGGATCCTCGAGGTCCCGGGCCGGACCACCGGGAGGATCCAGCGGGTCCCCGTCAACCTCCTCCACCTCGACGGCCGGGACTTCCTCGTCTCCCCCCGGGGTGAGGGTCACTGGGTCCGCAACGTCCGGGCCGCCCGGGGGTCCCTCGACCTCCTCCTCGGCCGTCATCGGGACCACCTCCTGGCCCGGGAGCTCCCCGAGGGCGAGGAGAAGCTCGCCGTCATCCGGGCCTACCTCGAGCGATGGGACTTCGAGGTCGGGGTCTTCTTCGACGGCCTCGGGGCCGGATCCTCCGAGGCCGACCTCGCCCTCGAGGCCCCCAAGCACCCCGTCTTCCTCCTCGACCGGGCCACCTGACCCCGACGGCCGGGGCCCGCAGCGTCCCCTCAGGACCCCCCGAGGCGCTCCTCCCGCTCGCCCAGGGCCAGGAGGATGTCCCGGGGATCCCCCCCGGCCAGGACCTCCAGGAGCTCCTCCTCGTCCCCCGCCCCGACCAGGACCACGTCGGGGATGAGCCGGGTGGAGGACCCGTCGGCCAGGGCCCGGCTGCAGAACGCCTCCCCGGGACGGAGATGCCGGCTCAGGGCCGGCTCCCCGATCTCGACCCGCTCCTTCCGGGCCAGGTCCTCCACCGTCAGCGACCGGCCCGGCCGGGCCTCGACCACCCGGTAGACGGCCCGGGGAGTGGCCAGCCACATCACGACCAGGGCCAGCTCCTCCGGAGGGAGGAGCGGCCCCCGCTCCGCCACGAACCGCTCCATCCAGCCCCCCTCGGCCAGGGCCACGTCCACCACCCGGGGGTGGAGAAGCCCCTCCTCGAACAACTCCCCGTCCTCCCCGGCCCAGCTCAGGGCCAGCTCCGCCAACTCCGCCCCGACCGGCCCCCCCCGCTCATATAGGCCACCGGCTTCCCGTAGAGCCACTCGAACCGCTCCGGGAGGGGGGGAAGCACGGTCCGGTCCAGGTGGCACTGCTTGAATTTCCGGCCCGACCCGCACCAACAGGGCTCGTTCCGCCCCAGACCGACCCCTCCGCCGGGCCGGCCCATCCGCTCCACCACCCGCAGCTCGGGGACCGACCGGGGATCGATCCCGACCCTCCGCCACAGCGCCACCGCCCCCGCCGCGTCCCCCCGGTCCGACCGGTACCAGGCCAACCGGTCGTTGACCGGGCCCCATCCCGGTTCGGCGGCCAGCGCCTCCTCCAGGAGGGCCTGGGCGGCCAGCGGCTCCCCCCGCCGCTCGGCCACCAGGGCGGCCAGCCACAGCGCCGGGGCCGAGTCCTCCCCCTCGCCGGCCCCGAGGAGGGCGCCGGCGAAGGCGGCCGTCCGCTCCAGGTCCTCCCCGGCGTCCTCGATCCCGAGGAGTCCCTCGGCCACCACCGACACCAGGGCCTGGTCGTGGAGGACGTCGAGAGCGTCGACCAGGCCGGCCGGGTCCGGCTCCTCCTGGGAGGCGAGGGCCAGGATGGCCAGGGCGGCCCGCCGGTCCCGCTCCCGGGGCAGCTCCCCCGCCACCAGCTCGGCCTGCTCCAGCTGCCGCCCCCGGGCCCACACCTCCGCCCCATGGGCGAACAGCTGTCCCCGCTCCTCGAGCCCCGCCGCCGCCGTCAGATCGCTCAAGGGGGGCTGGGGCCGGGAGAAGACCCCCGGTCGGGCCAGGATCAGGTGGAGGATGATCGACTCGGCGTCGACCGGCAGGCCGGGACCCTCGACCTCCCGGTCGTAGGCGGCCCGGACCGCCCCGACGAGCTCGGGGTCGATGGCCGGAGGCTCGGCCACGGCGGCCAGGGTTATGCGGGCGCCGTCGGTCCCCGTCGTCACCGTCACCGCCAGGAGCCCCTCCGCCTCGAACCCCCCGAGCCAGCCCCCCGGTCCCCGCCAGCCCAGGTCCCCGCCCCCGGTCTCCACCGGCTCCAGCCGCCCCCCACCGGCCAGCTCGGCCGGCCCGGCCCGCCCGAAGAGCGCCAGGTCGGCCCCGAGCACCAGGACCCCGGCCCGCTGCTCCTCCCCGGTCAGCCGCCGGCTGAGCGTCACCCCCCCGATCAGCGATCCGGGGTGGACCACCCGGGACGGGGCCAGGATGGCGAGCGGTCCGTCCTCGCCGAGGACGGCCATCCCGAACACCTCGTCGACCCATCCCACGACGTCCTTCCGCCGCATCCCGCTCCCGAGCCGGGCCGTCACCACCGGGATCAGCTCGGCCAGGGGGATCCCCGGCTCCTCCCGGACCGCCCCCACCAGCTCCTCCAGCACCGCCCCCACGGTCGGGAGGGGGAGCCGGTCGAGCTCCTCGGCGTAGAGGGCCGGATCGAGCTCTCTCTCCTCCTCGTCGACCTCGTCCCCGAAGAGCTCACCCATGACCCGGCTGAAGGCGAAGCTCAGGTTCTGGAGGACCCCCGCCCCGTCGAGCCCGAGTCCGAGGAGCCGCTGGGCCGTGGCCCAGACCTCGGGAGGGCTCCCCGTGGCGATCTGGTCGGCCACCAGCCGCCGCAGCAGCCGGTTGACGGCCTCCATGGCCTCCTCGTCGTCGTCCTCGTCGTCGTCCTCGTTGTCTTCCTCGTCGTCCCAGTCCTCGGAGGCGAAGGGGGAACCGAAGCCCTCGTCCAGGAGGATCCGGAGGGTCTCCGGGTCGTCAGGGTCGACCCGGGCCGGGAGGGATCCGAAGAGGAATTCGATCTTGGCGGGGTCCATCGGTGGAGCGTAGGCCGCCGGGGGAGGGGGGTCAGGCCGGCTCCCGGGGTGGCTACGGGACGCTCCGGCGTGTCCGGCTTGTGGGCCCGGGCCGGGGGCTGCCCGGGGTCTTGAGCAACTCGAGCACGCTGCCGTCTTCGAGCGTCAGCTGCACCATCAGCGGGTTCTTCTTGTGGACCCTGGCCTTGACGACTCGTTGGCCGACGGCGTCGGACAGCTGCGATTCCAGTGTCGGCGCTCGCAGGACGTCGAGGCGGGCCAGCGCGTACCGGAGTCGGTCACGGGCGGGTTCGCTGATGCAGCTCAGGCGTTGGGCGTAGGCGAGCCGGTCCAGGGTGGTCCGGTAATTGAGGTCGACGACGGCCTCGGGTATCAGGGTGGCTCCGCTGACGATGAGGGCGGGCACCGGCAGGTACCCGACGACGTGCCCGGACATGAGCAGGCCTGGTCGACCTGGGTCCCGGCGCCCTCGACGGTCTCCGGGTCGATCAAGGGGCTCACCTGGAAGCTCATTGGTAGCGTCACCGGACCGGCCGGAACCGCCGGGGCGACTTCGGCGTGGACCTCGTCGAGTTGTCGCCAGCGCGGCGGCGAGAAGTCGTCGTTTGCGGTGATCCTGGCCACGGCGGCGAGGAGGATGTCACCCTGCTGTGGTGCCTCGTCGGCGCGGCTGTAGAACTCCGCCGCCGTCGGTCTGCTCACCGGTTCAGGGTGCCAACCGGCCGTCGGCGTCGGCCCGGCGACGCGTCCGTGGTGGGGGAGGAGAATGCCCTCTCGTCGGCGGTGGTGGTGGTTTCGGCCTCGGCCGTCCGGCGGACAGCACGGCGACGGGGCGGTTGGACCGGGAGGCGGCCCTGGGCGAGCGCGGCCACCGCATGGGCGTAGAGCGGGGTCGGCGGCCCGAGAGGAGCTTGGCCACCGTCCGGAATTGGATCTGTTTCGTCTCCCCGCGCTCGATCCGGGCCAGCTCGTCCTGGTTGAGCCCGACAAGACGGGCGGCGTCCACGATGGTTCGGTTCCCCCGGAGGGTACGGGCGTGCCAGAGGAGCCGGACCGCTCCGACCTCGGCGACCACGGGATCGGCTGCCCTGGCTACGTCCGGGCAGGACCGATCAGTCACTCCCCGGTCGGGAACTGGAAGCTGGAGGGAACGGCCGGGTTGGTGGTCGTGGCCGGCCCGTACCAGAGGGCGATCTCCTGGTGGGGGCGGAGGACGATGGTGGCGGGGTCCCCGGTGAAGGCCTGGCCGTCGACGTAGGCCCGGAGGGTGTCCCCGGCGGTGGTGCCGAGCCCCCCGAGCTGGCCCGGTCCCAGCCGGACCCCCCACTCGGTGAAGAACTGGCCGAGGGTGTAGGGAACATCGGCACCCGACTCGATGTGGATGACCCCGCTCGTGTCGTGGGTGTGGAGGACGGTGATCCCCGCCGCCTGGCCCCCGCTGATCACGAACCCGATCTGGGCCGGGACGGGGACGGCGGCGCCGTTCACGATGAGATCGAGGTGGGCGTGGTAGTGGACGGCGAGGGACTCCTGGCCGAGGACCTCGAGGCCGGCGGCGGCGATGTCGGGCCGGGCGTCCCCGGGGACGGTCCAGGGCGGGGCCGTGCTCGACAGCGTCACCTGGGGGCCGGGCTGGAAGGGCTGGGTGGCGACTGTCGTGGTTCCCGGGGCGCCGGTTGTCGGGACCGTGGTCCCGGGGTGACCGGTGGCCCGGGGGTGGTGGGACGTCGAGCCCAGGAGCAGGACGAGGGTTCCAGCCAGGGCGGCGAGGAGGACGGCGCCGGCCAGGACGAGCCGCCGCCGCGTCCGGAGCCGACGCTCGAGGCGTTCCTGCTCTTGTCGTGCGGCGGCGAGACGCTGTTGGTCCCGTCGGGCCCGTCGGGGGCCGGGCTCCGGTGGTGGGCTCACACCGTCATGATGGCCCGCAGGAGGAGTGGAGGGGGGTCGGGCCGGCTCGGTGGCGGGGATCAGGGACCTCCGACGATCCCGGCTTCGACCAGGCCATCGACCTCGGCCGGCTCGAAGCCGAGCTGGAGAAGGACCTCCCGGCTGTGCTCCCCGATCTCCGGGACCGGCCCCGGGCCGGGGACGGGGGCTCGATCGAATTGGACCGGGGACGCCACCGCCTCGAAGGGTGGTCCACCACCGCTGCCCTCGACCTCGACGAACCCCCCCGTGGCCCGGAGCTGGGGATCGACGACCACCTCGGCCGGGGTCTGGGCCGGGGCCCACCAGACGTCCTCCCGGTCGAAGCGCTCCGTCCAGTCGTCGAGGGGCAGGGTGGCGAAGGCGGCGTCGAGCTCGGCGATGAAGGCGGCACTGTTCCGCCTCCGGTCCCGGGCCGTGGCGAACCGGGGGTCGTCGGCCAGCTCGGTCCGGTCCAGGGCCTGGAGGAGCCCGGGGAAGTGCCGGTCGGCCTCGAGGCCGATCAGGAAGAACCAGCGGCCGTCCCCGGCCCGGTAGGGGGAGAGGAGAGGGGTGGGGGAGTCGGGCCTGGCCCGGGTGGGGGCCACCTTGCCCAGGACCAGCTGGATCCCGAGGTCCCAGCCCATCACGAAGGCCCCCGTCCGCAGGAGTGAGGTCTCCACCAGCCGGCCCACCCCGGTCCGCTCCCGCTCGTAGAGGGCGGCCATGATCCCCGCCGTCGCCCCCAGGGCGGTGACGTGGTCCCCGACCCCGCCCCGGATCATCGGGGGCGGCTCCTCGGACGGGAGGAGCTGGCGGGCCAGGCCCGACCGGGCCCAGAAGGCCCCGACGTCGTAGCCGGGCCGATCGGCGTCGGGGCCCCCGAGGCCGTAGCCCGTGATGAGCCCGACGACGAGCCGGGGGTGTCGGGTCCGGACCAGCTCCGGATCGAGGCCGAGACGTCCGAGGGCGTCAGGGCGGAGATTGGTGACGAGGACGTCGGCCCACTCGAGGAGCCGTTCCCGGACGGGCCCGGAGCCGGGGTGGCGCAGATCGAGGGCCAGGCTCCGCTTCCCCCGGTTGTCGAGGGCGAATGGGGCGTTGGGGATGGCGGCGTCGTAGCCGAGGGCGGCGAAGAGACCCCGGAAGGGGTCCCCCTCCGGGGCTTCCAGCTTGACCACCTCGGCCCCCCAGTCGGCCAGGAGGGCCGCCACCGAGGGCCCCGCCACCCAGACCCCCAGCTCCAGGACCTTCAATCCCTCCAGGACCTCCATCTCAGCTCCCTCCCGCTCCAGTAGTCTGTACAAATGTACTGATTCTTGCCGGGGCCAGGAGCCAGACGAAGAGGGCGGCGACGGCGAAGCCGGCCCCGACCAGGCAGACCCCGTCCCAGCCGTACTGTCCGCTGGTCCAGGCCGACAGGGCCGACCCTGTGGCCCCACCGACGAAGTAGACGATCATGTAGGCCGCCGTCAGCCGGCTCCGGGCCTCGGGCCGGAGCCGGTAGATCTCCCCCTGGTTGGTGATGTGGAGCCCCTGGACCCCGACGTCGAGGACCACGATCCCCACGACGAGCCAGCCGATGCTCCGGGCCCCGGCCCAGAGCGCTCCCCAGGAGACGACCTGGAGGAGGGCCGAGATCCCGGTGCTCCGCCTCGACCATCCCCGGTCGGAGAACCGTCCGGCCAGGGTGGCGGCGCCGGCTCCGGCCGCCCCGGCCAGGCCGAAGAGGCCGATGACAGTGGGGGAGTAGCCGTAGTGCCGGCTGAGGAGGAACGCCATCGAGGTCCAGAAGACACTGAAGGTCCCGAACGACAGGAGCCCGTAGACGGACCGGAGGAGGAGGACCGGCTCCTGGCGCAGGAGCGCCGGCACGGAGGCCAGGAGCCGGGGGTAGCGGGGGCCGGCCGTCTCCTGGGACCGGGGGAGCCGCCACCGGAGTACGCCGGCCTGGACCACCATGGCCCCGGCGGCCACCAGGTAGACCAGGCGCCACGACCCCAGCCCGGCCAGGAGCCCGGCCACGGTCCGGGCCAGGAGGATCCCGAGGAGGAGGCCGCTCATGACCATCCCCACCACCCGGCCCCGCTCCTCCTCGCCGGCCAGGGAGGCGGCGAAGGGCACCAGGATCTGGGCCAGGACCGTGAGGGTCCCCACCGCGAAGGCAGCCGCGAGAAGGACGGTCGCATCGGGGGCCAGCCCCAGCACGACGAGGGCCCCGGCCGAGGCCACCGAGAGGGCCACGATCAGGCCCCGCCGTTCCAGGAGATCCCCCAGGGGGAGCAGGAAGAACAGCCCCAGGGCGTAGCCGACCTGGGCCACCGTGACGATCAGGCCGGCCGTCCCCGCCGAGAGGTGGAGGCTCCGGCCGATGACCGGGAGGAGGGGCTGGGCGTAGTAGTTGCTCGCCACCGCCACCCCGGTGGCCGCCGCCATGACGGCGACGAGGCCCCGGTCGAGGTGGCCGAGGGCGGGGGCCTCCCGGTCCGTCAGCGGATCCCGACCTGCTCCACGTCGGTCTGGCAGAAGGGGCAGGCGATGTGGTCGGCGCCCCGGGGCAGGGTCATCGTGGCTCCGCAGCCCCCGCAGGGGATCTCGGCCGACCCGAGGTCGACGGTCCGGCCGCAGCCGTCGCAGACCACGGCCTTGGCGTCGGGGAGGGCGTGGAACTCGCCCCCGCAGCCCCCGCAGTGGCGGGGCTGGCCGGTCTCGACCTCGATGGCCACGTAGTCGTTGGTCAGGCCGGCCCGCTGGAGGAGCTGGGCGGCGGCATCCTCGGGGAGCATGGCCAGCCAGCCCTGGCAGAAGCCCGACCAGCCCATCTTGGTCGTGAGGTGCTCGGCGTGGTCGGGGTCGAGCTCGACCACGCCGGTCGACCGGTAGAGGGTGGCGAAGAGGGCCAGCTGCTTCTCCAGGGTCTCGGCCATGGGCCAGAAGGAGTCCGCCTCCACCGTCGGCGCCATCATGTTCCCCCCGTAGCGGAGGCTCATGACCCGCTGCTTCATCTCCGCTTCGAGGGCCTGGGCGGCGGGATCGAAGGCCCGGACGGTGGCCCCCTCGGCCATGTAGTTGACGTAGGCCTCCCGGTAGGCGGCATCGTTGCGGGCCCGGTGGGACATGGCGTTGGGCACATTGGCCACGAAGGCCTCGAAGACCTGCTTCTGGAGGGCCCGGTAGGCGTCCCGGTCCCCGGCAGCCACCGCCGCCTGCATGGAGGCATGGGCACCGTTCACGATGGCGGCGTACTCCGGCCCGGGGGCGGTGTCCCCCTCGCAGGCCCGCCGGAGGTCGAAGTCGCAGAGCGAGGCGCAGTAGTCGCAGTAGACGTAGGCGTTCGTGGTCGGGAGCTTCTTCGGGGCCCCGCACACGGCGCAGTTGCACCGCTTGACGAATCCGGGCTCGGTCGGGGCCAGGATGGCCATCACCCGACGGGCCCAGGTCATCGAACCCACCTCGGCGGCCGGAGCCGTGGTGCCGTCGGCCGAGGCTGGGGGAGGGGCAGAGGCCTGCTGGAAGGCGGCCGCCTGGGCCATGGCCTGCTCCTGCATCTGCTTGGCCATGTTCGTCAGGTCGGAGATGGACTGCTTCCCCATCCCCGGCACCGGCGCCGACTTGTCCCGACCGAAGAGCCCCATGTCCGACCTTCCTTCCCTTTGCCGCCGCGGCCAGTCCGACCGCTTCCCGGCATTGTGGCATGGCCGCGTCGGACATGTTTCGGAGCGCGTCGCACTACCCGGCGGGAATTGGGTAGTGCGACGGGGACCCCGAAGGGTCCAGGCCACCGAAGTGGCCTTTTGGCCCGGTTTGGCGGAAACCGGCCGTTGACCAGCGTAGTGCCGCCCCGGGCCGAGCGAGACGCGGCCGGTCCCCGGTAGGTTCCCCGGGGTGACCGATCTCTCCCTCGCCTCCCGGCCGGTCCGCCGGATCGGGTTCGGCGCCATGCAGCTCCCCGGTCCCGGGGTCTTCGGACCACCGAAGGACCCCGAGACCGCCCTGGCCGTCCTCCGCCGGGCCGTCGAGCTGGGCGTGAACCACATCGACACGGCCCAGTACTACGGACCGGACGTCTCGAACGACCTCATCCACCGGGCCCTCCACCCCTACCCCGCCGACCTCGTCATCGTCAGCAAGGTCGGAGCCCGGCGGGACGAGGCCGGCGGATGGCTCCCGGCCGGGTCGCCGGCGGAGCTCCGGGCCGGGGTCGAGGCCAACCTCCGGTCCCTCGCCCTCGACCGGGTCGACGTCGTCAACCTCAGGGTCCACGCCCCGGCCGAGCCCGACGCCCGCTTCGAGGCCCAGTTGGACACCATGGCCGGGCTCCGGGAGGAGGGCCTCATCGGGGGCGTCGGGATCAGCAACGTCTCCGAGGCCCAACTCCGCCGGGCTGCCGAGCTCACCGAGGTGGCCTGCGTCCAGAATCCCTACAACCTGGTCGACCGGGCCTCGGCCCGGGTCCTGGCCGCCTGTGAGGAGCTCCGGATCGCCTTCGTCCCCTTCTTCCCCATGGGATCGGGCTTCCCCGGCGCCAACCGGGTCCTCGACCACCCCGCCCTGGTCTCGACGGCGGCCCGTCTCGGGGCCGAGCCCGGTCAGGTCGCCCTGGCCTGGCTCCTGGCCCATTCCCCCTGGCTCCTCCTCATCCCCGGAACCTCCTCCCTCGCCCACCTGGAGGAGAACCTGGCCGCCGGCGATCTCGCCCTCGACGCCGTCGCCCTCGCCACCCTGGACGCGGCCGCTCCCTGAGCGACCGGGCACCTCCACCCCGGGGGATGACCAGGATCCCGCCAGCTGCCAGACTCGGCCCGTGAGCGGAGGCCACCACCACGGACACGACGAGCTCCCCCCGGCCCGGGTCGAGGAGGTGGCCGAGAAGGTCTACGCCTTCGTCCAGCCCGACGGGAGCTGGTGGATCAACAGCTGCGGCTTCGTCGTCGGTTCCGCCAACACCCTGGCCATCGACACCTGTGCCACCGAGCGCCGGACCCTCGCCTACCTCGAGGCCATGGAGGCCGTGGCCGGCCAGGGGCCGAAGACCCTCCTCAACACCCACCACCACGGCGACCACACCAACGGGAACTCCCTGGCCCCCTGGACCGCCATCATCGGCCAGGAACGCTGCCGGGAGGAGATCCTCAAGACCGGGATCCTCCGGCCCGACGGCATCTGGGACACCGTCGACTGGGGCGAGCTCGAGGCGGCCCCGCCCTTCATCACCTTCGAGCACCGCCTGAACGTCTGGGTCGACGACCTCCTCGTCGAGCTCCACCACCTGAACCGGGCCGCCCACACCACCAACGACGTGGTGGCCTGGATCCCCGACCGCCGGGTCCTGTTCACCGGGGACCTGGTCTTCAACGGGGGGACCCCGTTCGTCCTCATGGGTTCGGTGGCCGGCGCCCTCGAAGCCCTCGACTGCATCGTCGAGCTCGACCCCGGCACCATCGTCCCCGGCCACGGTCCCCCCTGCGGTCCCGACGCCGTCGACGTCGTCGGGGAGTACCTCCGGTTCGTCCAGCGCCTCGCCCTCGAGGCCCGGGCCGCCGGCCTCACCCCGCTCGAGGCGGCCCGGGAGTGCGACCTCGGGCCCTTCGCCGACCTCCTCGACCCCGAACGGATCGTCGGGAACCTCCACCGGGCCTACGCCGAGCTCGACGGGGCCCGGCCCGGCGACCCCGTCGATCTCCTGGCCGCCTTCTTCGACATGATCGCCTACAACGGCGGGAAGCCCCTCCGCTGTCTGGCATGACGGCAGATCCGGAGCCCTCACGCCCCGAGATCTCCGGCTCCGGGACCGTCAGGCCGGAGGGCCGGCCAGGCGGGTGATCCAGAGGATCCGGCCGAAGGTCACGGCCAGGAACAGCTCCGCGAAGCCGACCCTCACCAGGTGCCGGACACCGAGTCGATGGGTCACGAACGGGCCCAGGGCGAGGGCCAGGGCCAGCAGGACGGCCCCGACCACGAGTCCCACGGTGAGGAGCACCCGGGTCCGGCGGCGGGCCGGGGCCGGGAGCCGGAACACCGGATCGGCGCCTGGACCCCTCGGGTCGGGTGTGTCGGTCGGGCCCCCGCCGTAGCGGTCCAGGGCCGCCTCCCCCAGCTTCCGCATGGTCCGGGCGTAGGCGGCGGCCCAGGCCACGATGCCCAGGACGGGGACCACCAGGGCCACCGCCTCCGCCACCTTCAACGCCACCCCGACCCGGCCCTCGCCCCGGAGCCGGCTGAAGCGGAGCCCGATCATGCCCGGGACCTGGCCGACCGCCTGGGCGAGGGCCCTCCAGAGCCCGATCCGGGGTCCCCGCTCCCTCGGCCGCCTCGTCCCGGCCTGCCGGAGCTCCACCGCCGCCGACCCGACGTCCGGATAGCGACCCTGGAGGACGAGGATCTCGGCGGCCCGCTCCGCCGCCCCCGGGTCCCAGCCGTAGATGGCGGCCACCTGGAGGACGAGGAGGACCTGGTGGCAGTAGACCGAGGCCACGGCCGGGGGCAGCCCGATGTAGAACGACGATCCCGTCACCGCCCCGTCGATCCGGGCTCGCTTCAGGGCCTCCCGCCGGGCCCGCGCCACGAGTCCCTCCGGCCCGATCCCGGGGTGCTTGGCCCTGGTCCGGGCCACCCACCGCTCGGCCTGGGGCGCCATCTCGGGGAGCACGGCGAGCAGGACGATCTCCCCGGCGTGCCGGGGGTCCCGCCGGAGGGAACGGAACAGCCCGGTCCGGTCTCCCTCGCCGGACCGCACCCCGTCATCCACCGACGACATTCAAGCATCGCCATTTCGGGGCCGGGATGTCCTGATCCCGACGAGGATGCCTCGCCGCCCTAAGGTCCCGGGCATGCGTCGGCCCGGACCGTCCCCTGGCGCGGTCGACAGGGGGGCGACCCCCCTCCCGACGGTCCTGGCCGTCCTCCTCGTCCTGGGCGGCCTGGGCGGCCTGGTCGGGCTGACGGGGTGCGGGTCGGCCGGGACCGCCTCCGGACCCGTCCCCGGATCGGCTGGGGCGGTGATCGATCCGCCCGTCCCGGCCCAGGAACCCCCTCCGGTCCTGCCCCTCGTCGACAGTGCCTGCCGGTCAGCCGGGGGCCAGGCCCCGGAGACCCTCCAGGCCTGCATCTCGGGTACCGACGCCTACATCTGGGGCTACGCCCCCCTGGCTCTGGCCAGGCTCGGTGCCGAGCTCACCTGCCTCGTCGGCGTCGACGCCCTCCTGAACGCCACCACCCCGGTCGGTCCCGGCCCGGCCCCCGTGGTGCCCTCCACCGTCGACAGCCTCACCTCGGCGGCCTGGCTCGACCTCCGGGGCGGCCCGGAGGTCCTCACCGTCCCCGCTGTCCGGGGCCGCTACGTCGACTTCCAATTCCTCGACAGCGCCACCAACACCTTCGCCGACGTCGGGGTCCTCACCGACGGTGGACGACCCGGCCGGTACGCCGTTCTCGGGCCCGGCTGGCAGGGGAGCCTCCCCCCCGGCGTGATCCGGCTGGCCGCCCCCAGCTGGGACGTGCTCCTCCTGGGTCGGACGGCGGTGACCGGACCGGCCGATCTCCCGGCCGCCCTGGCCGTCGAGCGCGGCGCCCGACTCGACCCCCTGGGCCCCCGGGGCGCCCCGACCACCCCGCCCGGTTCCGTCCCGCCCTGTGCGTCGTCACCGGCGACGTCACCCGTCCCCATCGACGAGAGTGGCCCCCCCGTCTTCGACGAGCTCGCCGCCGTCCTGGCCGACGATCCTCCGCCGGCCCAGGACGCCCCCCTCGAGGCCGTCATGGCGGCCGGGGGGATCGTGTCCGGGTCCGAGCCGAGCCGGAGCGCCGATCCCGCCGTCCTGGCCGGCTACCGGGAGGCCCTCGGACTGGGTCCCCAGCTGATGGCCCTCGGAGCCGGCCAGGCCCGGAAGGTCACGACGACGGGCTGGACGACCGGTCGGGCGGTGGGCAGCTACGGCACCGACTACCTGGCCCGGGCCCTGAGCGCCCAGACCGAGCTGGGCTCCGCCCCGGCCCGCCAGGCCGTCACCTTCCGGGCCGGGGCGGCCGAGACGGGCGGGGTCCTCTCCGGGCTCCACCGCTACCGGCTCCACTTCCCCCCCGGCCGGCTCCCCCCGACCGCCCCCCGGGTGGGCCAGTGGTCCCTGTCGGCATCCGACGCCCAGGGCCACCTCCCCGCCGACCCCGCCGACCCCTCCGGTCGCACCGCCATCGGGAGCCGGACAGCCGGCCTCCGGACCAACCCGGACGGGTCGCTCGACCTCTACCTGGCCACCTCCCCGCCTCCCGGTCACGAGTCGAACTGGCTTCCCGTCCCCCCCGGGTCCTTCAGCCTCGTCCTCCGCCTCTCGGCCCCGGACGGTGCCGCCGCTCCGCCGGCCCCGCCCCGGTGGGCTCCTCCGGCCATCGAGCTCCTCGACGGTCCCGGCTACTGACCGACCTCCGACCCCCGGCCGTCCCGAGCGCCCCCGGATGAGGGAGACTGGCCGGGTCCCGGCTGCCATCGGGAGGGAAGGACCACGTGGTTGGAGTCCTGGGGCTCGACCCCGACGAGCAGACCCGGGAGGCCGGCGGGGAGCCCGACCCCCCCCTCCGGAGGCGCTCTCCATCGGAGTTGGCCCTCCGGATCGCCGTCCACCTGGCCGGGGCCGTCGTCTTCCCGGTGGCGGTGGTGGCGGACCTCCTCCACAGCTGGAAGCCCACCGGCGACGACGCCGTCATCTCGTTGCGGGCCTGGCAGGTCCTGAGCACCCACCCGCCCCTGGTGGGCCAGTACTCCCAGGTCTCCAACCTGGGAGTCCACAACGTCTACGACCCGGGCCCCCTCCTCTACTGGCTCCTGGCCGTCCCCGTCCGGCTCGACCCCGACCACGGGGTCCTCTGGGGGTCCGCCCTCCTCTGCATGGCGGGAGTGGCCCTGGCCGTCGAGGCGGCCTGGGCCTTCCGGGGTTGGCCGGCGGCCCTGGCCGTCGCCGCCGCCGTCCTGGTCCTCGTCTCGACCCAGGACTTCGTCGTCATCAACCCCGTCTGGAACCCGAGCAACGGGACGGTCTGGTTCATCACCCTCTGCGCGGTGGCCCTGGTGGTCGCCTCGGGCCGGCTCCGCTGGTGGCCCGTCCAGGTCCTCGCCGCGTCGTTCGTGGCCCAGGCCCACCTGGAGTTCGCCGTGACGGCCGTCGTCCTCGTGGTCGTGGCCCCCGTCGTGGGGTTCCTCCAGTCGGCTCCACCGACCCCTGGGACCCCGGCCCCACGTCCGACCCGGCCCCGGCGCCGGACCTGGATGGCGGCCGGCCTGGGGGTGGGCCTGCTCTGCTGGATCGCCCCCCTGATCCAGGAGGTCACCGGCCGGCCCGGGAACCTGACCGTCCTCCTGGGTCGGATCGGGCCCCGGCCCACCTACGGGATCAAGTTCGGGTTCCAGGCCCTGGCCTCGGTGGCCGGAACCCATCCCCTCTGGGCCTCCCGGCAGGACCAGGGGAGGCCCGTCGACTCGTTCCTCGGGCTCCTCGGGAGGATCACGGACCATTCCGAGCTGTCCGGGATCGTCATCCTGGCCGCCCTGGCCCTGGTGGTGGCGGGCAGCTGGCTCCTGGGCCGGCGGGACCTGGCCGTGGCCTCGACGGTCGCCCTGGTCGTCTCGACGGTGGCGGTCTGGACCTTCTCGGCCGTGCCCCAGTCGGAGATCCTCACCATCGTCTACACCGACATCGTCCTCTGGCCGGTCGGCCTGTTCGTCTGGCTGGTCTGGATCTGGACAGCCGGGGAGGTCCTCCGGACCGCAGTGGCCGCCCTCCGCCGCCCGCGACCGTCCGAGGGACGGACCGGCCCGGCGGCCGGGGCGGTCCGTTGGGTCGTCGTGGCCGGCCTGGTGCTGAGTGCCACGGCCGCCTCCGTCCTGGCCGTCGACACCGTCCCCCGACCCCACCTGGGGGTGCTCGGCGGTTGGACATCCGTCGACCTCGTCGACCGGGCCACGGCCGCAGCCGAGCGGAGCGCCCCCCGGGGCCCCGTGACGATCATCGTCCAGGGTTCCGACGCCGATGTCGACTTCGCCGTCCTCTTCGGTGTCATCTGGCAGCTGGAACGCCAGGGGCGGGACGTGAGCGGCAACCTGACCCTGTGGGAGATCCTCGGACCCGGCCAGGTCCCCCGGGTGGGGGAGACCAAGCTGGTCCTCCAACTCGGCACCGACGGGGCCGTCCTCGTCAGCCGGTCCCGGGTGACCTGACGCCGGGCCCGAGCCGCTTCTCCCGAATCGTGCCGCTCACCAGGCCATCCCTGGACGTCCTCGGGTAGGCTGACCGGGCTCGTCCATCAGGTCCGGGGAGCGTGTGTGAGGGCTGGCTGGTTTCGGCTGACGACGGGGGTGGTGGCGGGCACCGTGGCGCTGGGCCTCGTGGTTGCGTCGGCGGTGTCGGCCCATGACGTCGTGGCCCAGGAACAGGCCACCCTCCTCCTCGACCGGGCCCACCAGGTCATGATCACCGCCGGGGTGGCCCTCCAGGCGCTCCAGGCCGACCTCACCACCGTCCTCGTCGCCTACGAGGCCAACGGGGCCGGTGCGTTCGACCTGGCCGGTGACGCCCTCGTCCACGGGGGCCTCTTCTCCGGGGTGGGACTCGTGACCACCGGGGCGGCCGACACCGTCGCCGTCGGGACAGGCGACCTGGTGGTGGGCCAGGTCCTCCGGGGCCCGGAATGGAAGCTCCTGGCCACATCCGGCAACCAGTTGACCGGGACGGGCGTGGTCGCCAGCGGCTCCCGCCGGCTCGTCGGTCTCAGCCTGGGGGGTTCGGCCACTCCGGCCGGGACCGTCCTGGTGGCCAGCCTGGTGGCCGTGCCCGCCCTGGTCCAGGTGGCCACCTCGGGGCCGAACCCCATCCTCCAGAACATCGGGGGGGCCCTCTACATCTCCCCCCGGCCGGCCGGCTCCAGCCTGGTCTTCAGCGCCTCTCAGCATGAGCCGCCCCCGGGCGCCGTCGTCGTCCCCCTCGAGGTCGGGACCTCGACCTGGTCGCTCGCCGTCTGGCCCACCCATCCCCTCGTGGGCCGGCTCACCGCCAACCTCCAGTGGATCGTCCTGGCCGCCGGCCTCCTCCTCTGGGGCCTCTTCGTCGCCCTCCTCCGGTCCAGGCTCCGGGAATCGGAGAAGTCCCGGCGGCTCCGGGCCACCGAGGCCCGGATGGCCGCCTTCGTGGACCTGGCCCCGACCGCCTTCCTCGTGGTCGACCGGGCCGGGTCGATCCTGATGGCCAACGACCGGATCGTCGACCTCTGCGGCTATTCCCGGGAGGAGATCATCGGTCTACCGCTCGATGAGCTCGTCCCCCGCCGGGACCGGGCCGCCCACCGGGTCGACTGGGAGCGCTACACCTCGCACCCGACCTCGATCCCCCCCGATCTCACCGCTGAGCTCTCCGGGAAGCGGAAGGACGGGTCCGAGTTCCCCATCAGCATCGGCCTGGCTCCCCTCGAGCTCGACGGGGAGGCCTACACGGCCCTCATGATCACCAACGAGACCGAGCGCCGGTCCATGATGGCCGAGCTCCGCCGGGCCGCCCACACCGACGGGCTGACGGGCCTGCCCAACCGGGCCGGCCTCCAGGCCTACCTGGCCGGCGCCGTCGAGGACGACCGGTACGGGGGAGGTGGGACCGGCGTCGGGGGGATGGCCGTCGTCATCGTCGACCTCGACGACTTCAAGGAGGTCAACGACACCATGGGCCACGAAGCTGGAGACGAGGTCCTGGTGGCGGTGGCCGAGCGGTTCCGGCAGTCGGTCCGGGACGGGGAATTCGTGGCCCGGCTCGGCGGTGACGAGTTCGTCGTCATCGGTTCCCGTCCGGCCCGGGACGACCTCCTCGACGCCCGGGTCGTCGACCTGCTCACCGACCTGTCGGGCCGGCCCATCACGACCGGGTCGCTGTCGGTCCTGATGCGGGCCACGGCCGGGATCGCCGTGGCCGCCACCGTCGGGCCCGGGACGGCCGGGGACCTCCTCCGGCAGGCCGACACCGCCCTGTACACGGCCAAGGCCGGGGGGAAGGGCCGCTGGGCCAGGTTCGACCTGGCCATGGAGGAGGCTCTGGGGAAGCGGTTCAGTCTCTCCCAGGATCTGAGCCGGGCCATCGACAACGGCGAGCTCACCCTGGCCTACCAACCCATCGTCGACCTCGAGACCCTCGAGATGGTCGAAGTCGAGGCCCTCCTGCGCTGGCAGGACGACCATCACGGGACGGTCCCCCCCGAGGCCGTGGTCGACGTGGCCGAATCGACCGGACAGATCAGCCGGCTCGGGGCCTGGGTCCTGGCCGAGGCCTGCAGCCAGGCCGTGGCCTGGCACCGGATGGGCGCCCCGGAGCACTTCACCGTGGCCGTCAACGTCTCGGCCCGGCAGCTCACCGACGGGCAGCTGGTCGGGACCGTGGAACGGGTCCTGGAGGAGACCGGATGCTGGCCGGGCTGGATCGCCCTCGAGGTCACCGAGACCTGCCTCATCGGGGACCCGGAGGAGGCCATCGCCGCCCTCCACGCCCTCGACGACCTCGGGGTCCAGCTCTCCCTCGACGACTTCGGGACCGGGTACTCCTCCCTCAGCTACGTCCTCCGGTTGCCCCTCGACACCATCAAGGTCGACCGGAGCTTCCTGGTCGGACAGACCGAGTTCGAGCACGGACCCATGCTCCTGGCCGGGATCTGCGGGATCACCGCCACCCTCGGGCTCCGGTCGCTGGCCGAGGGGGTCGAGACGGCCGAGCAGCTCGAACTGGTCCGGTCCTCCGGATTCCACCTGGCCCAGGGGTACCTGTTCGGCCGGCCCGCCGGGCCCGAGGCCATCACCGAGCGGTTCGGTCGGGTCGACGACGTCCTGCTCGGCGATCGGGGCTGAGCGGGCCTCCCGGTACGCTGGGGGGCTTGCCCTCCCCCTCCCTCCCCCTCCTACGGCCCCGGTTCGTCCTGGCCTCGAGCTCCCCGGCCCGGCTCCGGCTGCTCCGGGCCGCCGGGCTCGACCCCGAGGTCATCCCGAGCGACGTTCCCGAGGACCTGCCCGTCGGGACCCCGGTGGCGGCCGCCGTGGCCGAGCTGGCCGAGCGGAAGGCCACCGCGGTGGCCTCCCGGCCCGATCTGGCCGGCGCCCTCGTCCTCGGGTGCGACTCGCTCCTGGAGCTGGGGGGCGCGGCCCGGGGGAAGCCGGAGGGACCGGGGGAGGCGCTGGAACGCTGGGGGGAGATGGCCGGGAACGTGGGCGTCCTCCACACCGGCCACTGCCTCGTCGACACCGGCTCGGGGCGGGCCGTCACCGAGGTGGTCCGGACGACGGTCCGGTTCGCCCGGCCCGGTCCCGCCGAGCTCGAGGCCTACCTGGCCACCGGGGAGCCCCTGGCCGCGGCCGGGGCCTTCACCCTGGACGGCTACTCGGCCCCCTTCGTGGAGTCGATCGAGGGGGACTACGGGAACGTCATCGGCGTCTCCCTCCCCCTCCTGCGGACCCTGCTCCAGCGGCTCGGCCACGAGGTGACCTCCCTATGGGCCTGACCATCGGGACCATCCCCATCGATCCCCCCGTGGTCCTGGCCCCCATGGCCGGGGTCACGGGGCGGACCTACCGGACGCTCTGCCGGGAGGCCGGCGCCGGGCTCTGTGTCACCGAGATGGTCCACGCCCGGGCCCTGGTGGAGCGAAACGCCAAGACCCTCACCATGATCCGCTTCGACGAGGGGGCGGTGGCCCGGAGCGTCCAGCTCTACGCCGTAGCCCCCGGATCGGCCGGAGCGGCGGCCCGGCTCCTGGTCGGGGAGTTCGGCGTCGAGCACATCGACCTCAACTTCGGCTGCCCGGCGGCCAAGGTCACCCGGCGGGGTGGGGGAGCGGCCCTCCCCGTCCAGCCCGGCCTCCTCCGAGCCGTCATCGCCTCGGTGGTGGCTGCGGCCGGAGCCGTTCCGGTGACGGTGAAGATGCGGCTCGGCCTCGACGGGGACCACCCGACGGCGGCCGAGTCGGCCCGGATCGCCCGGGAGGAGGGGGTCGTGGCCGTGGCCCTCCATGCCCGGACGGCCGAGCAGCTCTACTCGGGCCGGGCCGACTGGTCGGCCATCGCCCGGCTGAAGGAGACCCTGGAGGGGATCCCGGTCCTCGGCAACGGGGACATCTGGACCCCGGAGGACGCCGTCCGGATGGTGGCCGAGACCGGCTGCGACGGGGTCGTCATCGGCCGGGGAGCCCTGGGCCGGCCCTGGTTCTTCCGGGACCTCGCCGACGTCCTGGCCGGGAGGCCCCGTCGGCCGGCCCCGGCCCTGGGCGAGGTCCTCCTCCTCATGCGGCGGCACCTCGAGGGGCTCTGCGAGGACAAGCAGGGCGACCAGGCCGTCCGGGACTTCCGGAAGCACGTGGGCTGGTATCTCTCCGGCTACGGGGTTCCTGTCGAGGACCGGCTCGCCCTCCTCGCCGTGGGCCGGCCCGACGAGCTCCTCGGCCTCCTGGACCGGTTCGATCCCGCCGTCCCCTTCGATCCCGCCGCCTACCGGGAGCGACGGGGCCACCGCAACGGGCCCTACCCGGTCCCGGTCCCGGCCGGTTGGCTCGACGGCCCCCAGGCGGCCGCCTCGGTGGCCGACGACGGGGTGCTCGTCAGCGGGGGTTGAACGGGCCGGGTCAGGAGAAGAGCTTTCCGTAGTCGGCTCCCCGGCGGAGCTGGTGGCCACCGTCGACGGCGAAGCACTCCCCGGTCACCCAGGACGACTCCGGTCCGGCCAGGAACCGGACGGCGGCGGCCACATCCTCGACCGTCCCCACCCGGCCCAGGGGGGTCTGCTCCAGGTAGTCCTCGAGGAGGGCCCCGCCGGCGGTGATGAAGGCCATGAGCTCGTCGTCGATGATCCCGGGCTGGACCGCGTTGACCCTGACGCCCTGGGCCCCGAGCTCCTCGGCCGCGTAGCGGGTCAGCATCTCGATGCCGGCCTTGGCCGTCCCGTAGGCCCAGAGGAACCGGTGGGGGAAGTGCCCGGCCCCCGAGGACATCGTGACGATGGAGCCTCCCCCGGCCGCGGCCATCACGGGGGCGGCGTGCTTGATGACGAGGAAGGTTCCCAGGACGTTCAGCTCGAGGGTGGCCCGGACCTGCTCGAGGTCGGCCTCGGAGATGGGCCCGAGGTGGAGCGAGCCCCCGGCGCAGGCGAAGGCGATGTCCAGCGATCCCGTGACCTGGGTCGCCCGGCCCACGGCGGCCGCCACCGTCTCCTCCTTCGTCACGTCGGCGACGATGTGGTCGACGCTGACCCCGACGGCGGCGACGGCCCGGATCTCCTCGACCGCGGCGACGAGCTTGTCCTCGGTCCGGCCACAGATGGTGACGTGGGCCCCGTCGGCAGCGAACCGGCAGGCCGTGGCCAGCCCGATGCCGCTCCCCCCTCCGGTGACGAGGGCGGAGGTCCCCTCCAGTCCGCTCATGGTGTTTCCTCCCCGATCTGTCGGTAGATGGTGCCGGCGTCGAAGTAGACCCGCTCCCGGACGATCCGGTCCCCCTCGAAGGCGAAGAGGGCCACCATCGGGCACTGGAAGCTCAGCCCCGACGGCTCGGAGCCGTCCAGGGAGCCGGCGTGGGTGCCGAAGAGCTCGAACTCCACCACGACGGTGGGTCCGGCCAGGTGGATGGCCCGGATCTCGTTGCGCTGGTCGGGGAACGCCGTCCGGGAGGCGCTCCAGTAGGCCCGGACCTCCTCGGCCCCGTCGTAGACCTGGCCGGTCCCGATCAACTCGTAGCGGGGATGGGCGAACGTGGCCAGGGTGTCCTCGAAGCGGTGCTCGTTCTCCGAGGCCATGTGCTCCCGGACCACCGCCTCCCGGCGGGCCTCCAGATCGAAGCTCTCGTCCATGTCCCTCCCCCGTCCCCGTCCCGGTCCCGACCCGCCCGACGATACTCGGCCCATGAATAGGAAAATCGGGATTGTCAGAGATGGGCGGTTCGGACACGCGGGCGTCGCCCACCGCCGTCCATCTTGACCAGGCCCACCGGGGCGCCCGCCAGCCCGTAGCCTGGGCGGGATGCTGGGAATGCGACTTCGGGGGTTCCGGGCACTCGGACTGGCCCTGGTCCTGATCGGGGCGGGTCCGATCCTGGCCGGCTGCACCTCCCCGGGGCAGGACCCCCAGACGGTGGCCGCTGCCTACCTGGCCGACTGGTCCGCCGGGAACTACACGGCCATGGCCCAGCTGGTCTCGGGCCCGCCGGCCAACTTCGTGGCCTTCCACCAGCAGGTGGCCCGGGAGCTCGGCCTCCAGAAGGCGAGCTACCACGGCGGGACCCTCGATCAGACGACGGGATCGGAGGCGACCGTGGCGGTCACCGGCACCCTGACCTTGTCGGGGCTCGGGCCCTGGAAGGTGGACAGCACCCTCAGGCTGGTCCGGGGCTCCGGTGGGGACTGGCTGGTGCGATGGACACCGGCCACCATCGATCCGTCCCTCGGGCCCGGGGACAGCTTCGCTGTGACGCTGACCTGGCCCGACCGGGCGCCGATCACCGGAGCCGGGGGGGTCCCGCTCACCCAGGTCTCCCAGATCGTCACCGTCGGGATCGTCGGGAACCGGATCAAGGACGCCCATGGGCTCGGCACCGCCCTGGAACAGGCCGGTGCCACGGCCTCCGAATTCAGCTCCGCCCTCATCGCCGCCCAGGCCCACCCCAGCGAGTTCGTCCCGGTCTTCAGCCTCCCCGACGCCGTCTACGAGCCCATCAAGGCCACGATCTACCCGATCCCGGGAACCCAGTTCCAGATGACCCCGGCCCGGACCGCCCTCACCCCTGACCTCGAGGCCCACATCGTGGGGAGCGTCGGATCGGTCACCGCCGACGAGCTGGCCAAGCTCGGGCCGCCCTACGCGGCGGGGGACATCGTGGGGCAGAGTGGCCTGGAAGGGACCTACCAGTCCCAGTTGGCGGGCACTCCGGGCGGGACGGTCACCGTGGTCGACCCCTCGGGGAAGACACTGTCGACGGCGGCGACATTCCAGCCCGGCGACGGCGTCGCCCTCCAGACGAGCATCGATCCCCGTATCCAGACCGCCGCCGAGGCCGCCCTCGACGCGGTGGCGGACCCGGCCGCCCTGGTGGCGGTCCGGGTCTCGACGGGCGAGGTGCTGGCCTCGGTCAGCCGGCCCACCAACGAGGCATTCGACCAGTCCCTGGGCGGGCAGTTCCCTCCCGGGTCGACGTTCAAGATCGTCACCGCCGCCGACCTCTTCGAGCACAACCTGACACCGTTCAGCCCGACGACCTGTCCGGCCACCATCACCGTGAAAGGGGCCATCTACCAGAACGCCGAAGGGAAGGCGACGCCCTCGCTGGACGTCGCCCAGGCCTTCGCCCAGTCCTGCAACACGGCCTTCATCGGACTGGCCGACATCCTCCCCGACAGCAGCTTCCCGACCACGGCCTCGGAATTCGGACTCGGCGTCTCCCCCGACATGGGGTTCCCCGCCTACGGAGGGTCGATCCCGGCCCCGACCGACGACAACGCCCGGGCCGCCACCGCCATCGGCCAGGCCAGCCTCCTGGTCTCGCCCCTCGACATGGCCGAGGTGGCCGCCACTGTGGCCTCGGGGGCCTACCGGGCCCCCCGGCTGGTCGTCGGGGCCAGTGACGACAACAAGGCCCCTGAGCCCCTGGAGTCCGGGATCGCGCCCTCCCTGCAGGCCATGATGCTCGGGGTGGTGACGGCCGCCAACGGCACGGCCACCGGGGCCGGCCTCCCGGAGGGGACCTACGGGAAGACGGGGTCGGCCGAGTACGGGACGGCCAGTCCCCCGGCCACCGACGCCTGGTTCGTCGGCTACAACGGGGACGTCGCCTTCGCCGTCCTGGTCGTGGGGGGAGGCCTGGGCGGGGCGGTGGCGGCACCGATCGCCGCCTCGTTCCTGAAGAGCCTGGGTGCCCCGGCCGGGACGGCCCCGGCCCCGGGACAGGTGGTGCCGACCACCACGACGACGGCACCGGGCCTCACCTCCACCGTGCCCACCACCACCACCACCACCACGACCACGACCGCTCCCCGGCCGACCGCCTCGACCACCACGACCGGATCGACCACCACCACCACGGGCTAGGGCCGGGGCTGACCCCGGCCGGATCGGCCGGGCTCCTCCGGGCCGGTGGGGGCCGGTCGGGGCCGGTGCTCAGAGGGCCTTGAGGACCGACTCGGCCGAGCTGACGTCGAGGCCGGCGGACTCGACGAAGAGGGAGGTGATGATCCCGTCCTCGATGATCGCCGCATAGCGCTTGGACCGGAGGCCGAGCCCGGCCCCGGCGAGGTCGACCTCGAGACCCATGGCCCTCGTGAACTCGCCGTTGCCGTCACCGAGCATGACGATGGTGTCCTCGACCCGCTGGGAGCGGCCCCAGGCCCCCATGACGTAGGCGTCGTTGACCGAGAGGCAGGCCACGGTGTCCACTCCCTTCTCCGCCAGCTCGTCCCGGCGGAGGATGAAGCCGGGGAGGTGGTGGTCGGAGCAGGTCGGGGTGAAGGCGCCGGGGACGGCGAAGAGGACGACCCTGCCCCGGCCGAGGACCTCCCCGGTGCGGACCACCACCGGGGCTCCCTGGACCAGGGTCCGGACCTCGACATCGGGGACCTGCTCGCCGACGGTGATGGGCATGGTTCCTTCCTTCCCGGCGACCGGATGGGGGTCGGTGGCCGGGCCCCAGCATCCCGTCCCCGGCGGTCCCGGCGCCAGCCCGGCGGCGGGCTTCGCCCCGGGGGGCTCCGGTCGGGCATGCTGTCCGCCGTGCAACCCCCGACCCTGGCACCGATGGAGGAGCGGGTGATCCTGGTGACCGGGGCCACCGACGGCCTCGGTCGGGGCATCGCGCTCGACCTGGCGGCCCGGGGTGCCACCGTCCTGCTCCACGGGCGGAGCGGGGAGCGGCTGGAGGCCACCCTGGAGGCGGTCCGGACGGCCACGGGGAAGAGCCGGATCCGGGTCTACCGGGGAGATTTCGAGTCGTTCGAGGAGGTCCGGGCCCTGGCCGACTCGATCCTGGCCTCCGAGGACCGGCTCGATGGGCTCGTGAACAACGCCGGGATCGGGGACTGGTATCCGGGGGAGGGGGAGCGGGTGCTCGTGGAGGGGGGGATCGAGATCCGGTTCCAGGTCAACTACCTGGCCCACTTCCTCCTCACCCGGCGGCTCCTCCCCCTCCTGCGGGGGTCGGCCCCGGCCCGGATCGTGAACGTCACCTCCGGGGGCCAGCAGGCCATCGACTTCGAGGATCCCATGCTGACCCGGGACTACAGCGGCTGGCGGGCCTACTGCCAGTCGAAGCTGGCCCAGATCCTCTTCACCTTCGACCTGTCTGAGGAGCTGGCCGGATCGGGGGTGTCGGCGGTCTGTCTCCACCCCGCCTCGCTCATGCCCACCAAGATCGTGGGGTCGCCCACCACGCCCCTCTCGGAGGGGGTCGACGCCACCGTGCGGCTGGTGCTCACCGAGGAGGACTTCAACGGCTGGTACCTCGTCGGGACGGAGGACGCCTGGGCCGATGCCCAGGCCTACGACCCCGAGGCCAGGGCCGCCCTCCGGCGGCTCTCGGAGGAGCTCACCGGGGAGGGACCCCCGGGGTGAGTCGGGTCGGTCGGGTGGATCGGCTCAGCCTCCGGGAACCTTCCAGCCCAGGCCGGCGGCGATCTCCTTGCAGGTGGGGCAGACGGGGTAGCGCTTGGGGTCCCGGCCCGGGATCCAGATCTTCCCGCAGAGGGCCTTGACGGCGGTGCCGTTGACGATCCCCTCGACCACGGAGGGGCCGGCTGCCACGTAGTCGCCCTTGTCGGGCCGCCAGCCCTCCAGGACGATGTGGGCCATCCGCTCGTGGTCCCCGTCGAGGAGGGGGTCGGTGTGGTGGGGGACCAGGGTGGGGTCGGCGGTTGTCACCCCGGTATTCTGCCCGCCCCGGAGGGTCGGGCGAGCGTAGAGTCGGACCGTGACCGCGGCCCGGAAGTACTTCGAGGACTTCGAGGAGGGCCAGACCGTCGTCACGGGTCCCTACAGCCTCCGGCAGGAGGAGATGCTGGGATTCGCCAGCCGGTGGGACCCCCAACCCGTCCACCTCGACTCCCAGGCCGGTCTCGAGGCCGGTTTCGGGGGGATCGCCACCTCGGGGCTCCAACTGCTGGGCATCGTCGGGGCGCTGCGGGCCCGCCAGGACCCCTCGCCCGTGGTGGTGGCGAACATCGGGCTCGACCGGGTCAGGTTCTTGGCCCCGGTCCGGGCCGGGGACACGCTCTGGCTGCGGGCCACCTGCCGGAGGACCAAGGCGACCCGGGGCCACGCCCAGGCCGGGGCCATCGAGACCGAGGCGGTCCTGGTCAACCAGCACAAGGAGCCGGTGCTGACCCTGGTCGTCTCGACGGTGGTGGCGAAGCGGCCGCTGCCGGCCCCGGCGGCCGAGGTGGCGCCCCCCTTCGACCCGGCCGCCGTCTACCGGCCCCGGACGAGGCCGGGGGGTCCCTCCCCGGCGGCGCCCAGGCCGGGCGCCCCCGCCCGTGGTCCGGGGGGACCGGCCCGGGCCGTCCCGGCCGTGTCGGTGGCCGGTCCCCGGCGGGGCTGGTACCCCGACCCGGGCGGCCGTCACCAGGTCCGGTTCTGGGACGGGGAGCGTTGGACCCGGCACGTCGGCGACGGCGGGGTCCACGGCTTCGACCCGGCCTGACCGGGAGGCGGAGGGCGGTCTCCCCGTCCTACCATGCCCCCATGGCCCTCCCCGCTCCCGGACACGACCGCACCGCCCTCGTCACCGGGGCCTCCTCGGGGATCGGGGCCGAGATCGCCCGGCAGCTCGCCGGCCGGGGCCAGGGGGTCACCCTGGTAGCCCGACGGAAGGAGAAGCTCCAGGCCCTGGCCGACGAGCTGGCCGGGGCCCAGGGGATCCGGGCCGAGATCCTCTCCGCCGACCTCACCGACCCCGAGGCCCGGGCCGCCCTCCCGGCCGAGCTGGAGAAGCTGGGCCTGACGGTCGAGATCCTGGTGAACAACGCCGGGTTGAGCACCATGGGGCCGGTCCACCGGGCCGACCGGGCGGCGGAACTGGCCATGATCGCCACCGACGTGCTGGCCGTCGTCGACCTGACCACACTGTTCCTGCCCCCGATGGTGGAGCGGGGGAGGGGGGCCATCCTCAACGTGGCCTCGACGGCCGCTTTCCAGCCCCTCCCCGGCCAGGCCGGCTACGGGGCCTCGAAGGCCTTTGTCCTCTCCTACAGCCAGGCCGTCCGGGGAGAGCTGGCCGGCCTGGGGGTGTCGGTGACGGCCCTCTGCCCGGGGCCCGTCGACACGGGCTTCGGGGAGGCGGCCGGCCTCACCACCGAAGAAGCCGTGAACTCCCTCCCGAAGATCATGTGGGTGGAGGCGGCCGAGGTGGCCCGACAGGCGGTGGAGGGGCTGGCCCGGGGGAAGATGGTGGTGATCCCCGGGATGGCCAACTCGGCGGCGGCCGCCCTGGCCCGGGTCGTCCCCCGGCGGTTCCTCCTCCCCCTCCTGGCCCGGCAGCATCCGGCCCTCAAGCAGTGACGGTGGAGCTGGCCGCGGTCCGGCTCCCGACATCGCTGGGCTGGCGGGGCCGGAAGATCCTCCGCAACGAGCTCGGACTTCGGGGTCGGGCCCGCTCCGCCGACGTCCCCCTGGTCGGCTCGGGGGCGGTCGAGCCGGGTTTCGAGGTCCGGCTCGTCCAGGAGTCCGAGCCGGGGTGGTCCCGGATCGAGGTCGTCGGGGCTGCGACGACGGTGGCCGAGGCGATCGACACCGGCCGGATGGAGGAGCGGCTCAGCCGGGCCTTCAACGGGCTGGTCGTCCTCGGGGTTCCCTGCAGCTGGGTCCGGCCCTTCGGGACGAGGTAGGGCCGCCGGTCAGCGGGACCCGGGGGTGGGGAAGGTCAGCCGGAGGTGGTCCGGAAGCTTCCGTTGCTGCCAGGCCCGCTCCCGGCGGGCGGCCCCGGCGTCATCGGTCTGCCGGACGGCGGCCATGGCATAGGTGGCGGCGTGACGGGCATCAGCGGTGGCCGCAGCGGTGGATGCGGCGTTGCCGGCGGAGCGGGCGGCACAACGGGCGGGGGGGTAGTCGGCGGTCCGGGCCGCCAGGTGGGCGTCTTCGGCGGCCCGGCAGGCCTCGGCCCTGTCCAGGGCGCCGTGGCCCCAGGCCCGGCCGGACTCCATGGCGGTGCGGGGTCGGTCGTCGCCCGGGCAGCACTCCTCGAAGATGGGGAGGACACGCTCGGCACAGTCGGCGGCCCAGAGGGCCAACAGCCGGCGGTCCCGCTCTGCGAGCGTCGTCGTTCCGGGTCGGGTTCTCAGCACGGGGAACACCTCCTTGGCTCAGGTGGGGCCCACCTCGGAGGGAGCACCATGCTGGGACTCGGTTCCGCACTCCCAGTGTGGTCCGGTCGTCCCGGTCCTACCAGAGGCGGAAGGCCCCGTTCGCCATGAGCGCGCTCCCTGGTGGGTAGCGGCGACGTGGTCGGCGAGATTGGTGAACAACTCGCTGCGAAATTGGTGAACAGCGGACCGCGAAATTGGTGAACAGCGATTACCATGTCAACGTGTCGGAGCGGTACGGGCGCAGGATTCTCGAGGTCGTGCTCGAGCGGATGATCGATGAGCCGGTGGTGCTCGTGCAGGGGCCCCGAACCGTCGGAAGACGTATCTCCTGAACGACCTTGCAAGACGGTGTCAGGCAGAGGTCATCGACCTCGACGATCCCCCAACCCGGGACGCCGTCCGGCACGATCCCACAACCTTCGCGCAAGGCCCTGCGCCGATCCTGATCGACGAGTACCAGCACGAACGGTCCATCCTTGCCGCCGTCAAGGCTGAGCTCAACAAGGATCTCCGACCCGGTCGCTACATCCTGGCTGGATCCTCCCGCTCGACCGCAGTACCCGAGGTTGCGGAATACCTGGCCGGTCGGGTCGCTCTCCTCCAGATGTTGCCCCTCTCGCAGGGTGAGATCGGGGGGGTCAGGGAGAACTTCGTCGAAACGCTGTTCCGGGGAGACCCGGGAAGCCTGGTCACCGCGCAACGGTCCACGACATCGCGCCAGGAATACGTTCGCCGGATCGTCAGGGGCGGCATGCCGATCGCGCTGGCCCGCAAGTCGACGGCGGCCCGGAACCGCTGGTTCGACGACTACATCTCCAGCGTTCTCGAACGGGGTTCCACCGAAGTGGCGAGGATCCGGCAGCGTCACCAACTCCCGACACTGCTCCGGTATCTCGCATCCCAGACTGCAGAACCCCTCAAGGTTACGTCCACAGCGCAAGCAGCCGGGCTCGATCGTCACACCGCCTCGGACTACCTGGCTCTCCTCGAAGCCGTATTCCTTGTCCGGCAACTCCCGGCCTGGGGGAAGACGCTGGGGAAGAGAACGGCGGACACCCCCAAGATCCACCTCGTCGACTCGGGGTTGGCAGCCCGGCTGCTCCGGCTTTCGGGTGAGCACCTGGCCAGACGGGACCCGACGGCGCTCACCGAATTCGGACACCTCCTCGAGACGTTCGTGGTCGGGGAGATCCTCAAGCAGGCCTCGTGGCTTCGGCGGTGTTGCCGGATGTCATCACTGGCGGACTCATGACGGCGTTGAGGTCGACCTGGTGCTCGAGGGCGACGACGGCCGAATCGTCGGCATCGAGGTGAAAGCAGGCACTCGCGTCCCCGGGGGGGGACCTGCGTCCCCTGGAGAAGCTCTGCAATCTCGCCGGCGATGCGTTCATCGCGGCGTCGCCATGTACACCGGCGAGCGGTCCTACAGTCTCGGGGATCGGCTCTCCGTCATGCCGATCGACCGGTTGTGGACGCCGAGGAGTGGAGGGGCAAGCTCGGCGTCGGCTCAGGGCTCCCAGCGGTAGCGGACGTCGGGAGTTCCCTCCTCGTTGTCCCCCCCGGTCTCGGCGACGGGTCGGAGGCCGTGTCGCTCGTAGAAGCGGCGAGCTCCGGCATTGGCCTGGAACGTCCAGAGGGAGAGTCCTCCGGGTCGCCGGGACCGGGCCAGGTCGAGGAGGCGGGAGCCGATCCCACGACCGGTCCGGGCCGGGTCGACGTAGAGCTGGTCGAGGATGGCACCGTCGAGGACGAGGAGGCCGAGGACAGCCCCGTCAGAGTCCTGGGCCAGCCAGACCTTCCGGGTGGGGAGGACGACGTCGGCGAACCAGGCCCGGACCTCGACGTCAGAGTGGACGGCCGGCGGGATGGCGGGGGCGGCGGCGGCCCGGGCCCGGAGCCAGAGGCCGGCGAGGATGTCGGCCTCTTCGTCCCGGGCCTGCCGGAGGACGACCTCCTCACTGACCGGGTCCTCCGGCACCGAGTCCTGCCGCCGGTCAGTCGGCCCAGGGCCCGACCCCGGTGATCCGGTCGGGGGTGATCCGCAGGACGTAGCCGGACGGGGGGTTTTCCATGGGGGGGGAAGGGAGACCGGGTCCGAGGTAGACGGCGGCGAGGTCCTGGAGGAGGCGACCTTCTGCCAGGCCCCGAGGTGGCCCGTGACGATGTCCCCGTCCCGGAGGCCGACCCAGACCAGGTTGACCCGGGGGCTGCCGGCGGTGAGGGCCTCGGCGACGGCGGGGTTCATGGACCGATGGTAGGCGGCTCGGGTGGGGGTCGGAGGGTGATGGCCCCCTCGGGGCAGGCCACCACGCAGAGGCCGCAGGCCCGGCAGTCGGTGGCCCCCGGGGTGGTGGCCGTCCGGCCCCCGTGGGCCCGGTTCCGGAGCTTCCCGAGGAGGCCCAGGGTGGCGTAGGCGGAGGGGTCGATGGGGCCGACGAGGAAGACGTCGTGGGGGCAGACCTCGACGCAGTCCCCCTTGGCCTCGCAGCGGTTGGGGTCGACGAGGGGGAGCCAGGTCCCGGCCGGGGCGTGGCAGCGCTCCCCGGGGCGGTCGGGGTGGGCGGCGGCCCGCCGGGACTTCTCCAGGGCGGTCAGCTTCCCGGCCACCGGCTCAGCCGTCGCCGGCCAGGAGGGCATAGAGGCGTCGGCGGGTGTCGGCCAGGATCTCGACGGCCTCGGCCTTCTGGGCCTCGTCGCCGGCCTCGGCCACCTGGCGGGCGGCCACCATGATCTGGAAGAGGGATCCCCCGAGCTGCCAGTAGTTGGGGTTGATCCCCTCGATGGCCTCCTCCCAGGGCTTCCGGTCCGCTCCGAGCTCGGACAGGGCGGCCCGGCCGGCCTCGGTCAGGTCGTAGTGCTTCTTCCCGGCTGTCTCCCCGGCCTCGATGAGGCCCTGCTCCTCGAGGAGCTGGAGGGTGGGGTAGATGGAGCCGGGGCTGGGTCGCCAGACGCCGCCGGTGCGGTCCTCGAGCTCCTGGATCATCTCGTAGCCGCCCATGGGGCGCTCGGCCAGGAGGGCGAGGATGGCGGCCTTGACGTCCCCCTTCCGGGCCCGGCCGCCCCGGCCGCCGCCCCGGGGGCCGTGGCCCCGGTGCTCGCCGTGGTCGTGACGGAACTTCCTCCAGCCCCCGAAGTCGGGGAACTCCTCGTGGCGGTGGTGGCCGGGCCCGTGACGCTCCCGGCGGCCCTCCTGGGGTCGTCCTCTTCGCATGCTGCACTCCTCGTGGTTCGGGTGACCCCCGCCCCGGTGGCGATTGTCAACGATAGATAACGATATATCGGTAACTGTCGGTTGGCAACTGGGCAGGTCGGGAGGGGTGGGGGATACCCTGAGGCGGTGCACTGGCTGGGGGCGAACTGGACGGAGATCCTGGGGTTCGCCACCGGGGCGGCCTGTGTCTGGCTGACGGTCAAGGTGAACATCTGGAACTGGCCCCTGGGACTGGCTAACAACGCCTTCTCCCTGGTGCTGTTCATCCAGTCCCGGCTCTTCGCCGACTCCGCCCTCCAGGTCGTCTACCTGGTCCTCGGGGTCCTGGGCTGGTACTGGTGGCTCCACGGCGCGGAGGAGCGGGCCCCCCTCCCCATCAGCCGGACCCCGGGGTGGGCCTGGGTGGGCATGGGGATCCTGGCCGTCCCGGGCACCTGGGCGATGGCGGTCGTCCTGGTCCACATCCGGGACTCGGCCCCCTTCTGGGACGCCCTGACGACGGTGGCGAGCCTCCTGGCCCAGTACATGCTGTGCAAGAAGTGGATCGAGAACTGGTGGGTCTGGATCGCCGCCGACCTGGTCTACATCCCCCTCTACCTGGTGAAGCACATCCCCCTCTTCTCGGTCCTCTACGCCCTCTTCCTCGGGCTCTGCGTGGTCGGCCTCCTGGCCTGGCGTCGGGAGCGCTCGGGATCGGTCCCTCCTCCGACGGCTGGGCAGGTGGTGGGGGAGCCCCAGGGGCCCGGGCTGGCCTTGGGCTGATGGGGGGTCCCTGGGGGCTGGGGCTCGTCATCGGGAAGTTCCTCCCCCCCCATGCCGGCCACGGGCTCCTCATCGAGACTGCCCGGGCCGGGGTGGGCCGGCTGGTGGTGGTGGTCTGCGACCTCCCCGGCCAGCCCGTCGCCGCGGCCAGGCGGGCCGGGTGGCTCCGGGAGATCCACCCCGGGGTCGAGGTCCGGGTGGTGGAGGACATCGGCCGGGACGAGGACTCGGCCGCCTGGGCCGCCTACACCCAGCGGTTCCTGGGCCGGTCCCCCGACGTGGTGTTCAGCTCGGAGGACTACGGGGAGCGGTGGGCGGGAGAGCTGGGCTGCCACCATGTCCTGGTCGACCGGGACCGGGGCCGGTTCCCGGTGTCGGGGACGGCCGTCCGGGCCGACCCGGCCCGGCACTGGGCCATGCTGGCCCCCTGCGTCCGGGCCCACTACGTGACCAGGGTCTGCCTGGTGGGGGCGGAGTCGACGGGGACGACCACCCTGGCCGGAGCCCTGGCCGAGGAGCTTGGGACGGTCTGGGTCCCGGAGTACGGCCGGGCCTACAGCCGGGCCAAGGCGGCCGGGGGGTGGCCGGCGGCCTGGGAGACGGGGGAGTTCGAGGTCATCGCCCGGCGGCAGGAGGCCGAGGAGGACGAGGCGGCCCGACGGTCGGGGCCGGTCCTCCTCTGCGACACCGATGCCCTGGCCACGGGGATCTGGCACGAGCGGTACCTGGGCCGACGGAACCCCGAGGTCGAGGCCCGGGCCGCGGCGGCCACGGCGGCAGGACGCTACCGGCTGACGGTGCTCACCGGGGACGAGATCCCCTTCGTCGACGACGGGCTCCGGGACGGGGAGCATCTCCGGGGGGCGATGACGGGGCGGTTCCGCCAGGCCCTCACCGCCGCCGGCCGGCCCTTCGTCGAAGTCCGGGGGAGCCGGGAGGAGCGCCTGGCCGCCGCCCTGGCCGCCGTCGGGACGGGCCCAGATTAGTCGTCGGTCGGCCCGACGGGTCTGAGGGTCAGGAGGATGACGAGGCCGGCGATGCCGGCGGCCAGGATCAGGCTGATGAGGCCGGTGCCGAGCCCGAGGCCGCCCCGGGCGTGGGAGACCCCGAGCCAGTCGGCGTAGGAGGCGCCCAGGGGCCGGGTCAGGACGTAGGCGGCCCAGAAGGCCAGGACGGCGTTCCGCCGGGTCAGGCCGTAGGTCAGGGCGGGGAGGGCGATGGCGGCGGTGAAGAGGAACCCGGAGGAGAGGTAGCCGAGGTGGAGGGTGACGGCGGTCAGGTCGCCGGCGGCGGTCCCGAGGGCGAAGGTGGCCATGACGGCGGCCCAGTAGAAGGCTTCCCGGCGGGGGGTGGAGATGGTGTGGATGGAAAGGGTCCGCTCGGCGGTGTACCAGGTGGCGAAGACGAGGACGAGGCCGATGGCGAAGAAGGGGGTTGAGACCGAGTAGGGGACGCCGAAGCCGATGTGGAGGGCGTCAGCCACCATGGTCCCGAAGACGGCGACCATGACGACGGCCAGCCAGTAGCTCCAGGCCACGTAGCGGGGGGCCCGGAACTGGAGCCAGAGGCAGACCACCAGGACGAGGCCGGCCACAGGGACCGTCGGGCCGGGCCCGACCCGGTGGACGAAGAAGTCCGAGGTCGTCTCGCCCATGCCGGTGGTCAGGACCTTGATGGTCCAGAAGAGGGCGGTGGCCTCGGGGACCTTGATCCGGGTCCGCTCGGAGATCTCCGGGAAGGGCGGCTCCACGGCGGGGAGGCTACCAATGGCGACGGCCGGGTCAGCTCCGGCCCTTCGAGGTCCGGGCCCAGCTGGCGAAGGCGGTGGGCATGTAGTCGCCGATGGCGAAACCGGGCTGGGCGTCCTCGAAGAAGCCGAGGAGCTCGAAGCCCGCCGCCAGCTGGCCACCGATCTGCTCGTTGAAGGTGTGGCTGTACTCGAGGGCCAGGCCCTCGTCGAGGTAGGCCTGGCGTTCCTTCTTCGGGAGGTCGTGGAGGTCCGAGAAGGGGAGCCGGTGGCGGACGACGAATTCGCCGGCCATGTGGGAGTGCCAGTCGAAGATGTAGAGGCAGGGGTTGTTGAAGCCGACCAGGAGGGTCCCCCCGGGCCGGAGGACCCGGTAGGCCTCGGACCAGACGGCGAGGATGTTCTCGACGTACATGTTGGAGCCGGGGTTGAAGACCATGTCGAAGCTGTCCTCGGGGAAGGCGGAGAGGTCGGTCATGTCCCCCTCGACCGTCCGGAGGTCGAGGCTGTAGCGGTCGGCGACCTCCTGGTCCTTCTCGAGCTGGCCGGGGGAGAGGTCGTAGACGACGACGCTGGCCCCGGCGGCGGCCAGGACGGGCCCCTGCTGGCCGCCCCCGCTGGCCAGGGCCAGGATGTCGAGCCCCTTGACGGGGGTGACCCAGTGCCCGGGGACGGGGATGGTGGGGGTCAGGCCCACCTCCCAGCGGCCCTGGCGGGCCTCTTCGATGACCTCGGCCGAGACCGGGGTCGACCAGGGTCCGGTCCGGGAGGCCTCGTTGTCCCAGGCGTCACGGTTGTGGAGGAGGATGTCGCGCATGGGCCCCATCCAAGCACCGTTCAGGGGCCGGCGGCGACGGGCTCCCGGTCCGGGTGGGGGGTGGCTCCCGGCTGGAGGGTCCGGCGGACCGTCTCGCTGAGCCGGGCCGCTTCGGCCGCCTCCCCGGGGGTGCCCGGTCCCGGCCCGTAGCTGGCCTCCTCGGCTAGGAGGGCGAGGGCGGCGTAGGCCTCGGTGGCGGTGTCCGGTCCGGGACCGTAGCGGGCCCGGGTCCGGAGCCGGACGGCATGCTCGGCCAGGGTCTCGGCCCGTCCCCGGCCGAGACCGGCCCGGTCGAGAGCCCGGGCCGCCTGGCGCCAGCTCCCCAGGACGGCCCCTGCCGGCCCGTCCCGGCCTGTCGGTCCGGTCTCGACCCGACGCCGCCGGGCCCGGCGTCGGATGGCCCCGAGGAGGATGGCCCCGAGGATCAGGACGAGCGCCCCCCCGGCCCATAGCCAGCCACGGCCGGTGACGGCGCCGGCGCCCCGGTGGTGACCGGCGGCCGGCTGGGTGGTCGGGGCCGACGGGGCCCTGGTGGTGCTCGTGGTGGCCCCGCTGGGGGAGCTCGACGGAGGGGAGCTGGGTGGCGGCCCGGTTCCGGCCCGGGGACCCGGGTTGGCCCCGACCCCGCTCCCGTCACCCGGGGTGGCCTCGACGGTGACCCAGCCCTGGTCGGGACCCAGGTAGACCTCGGGCCAGACGTGGGCGTCGGCCCCGGTGATCCGGTAGCGGTTGGCTCCCGAGGGGCCCCCCGGGGTGAAGCCGACGGCCAGCCGGGTAGGGAGCCCGTCGAGGCGGGCCAGGACGGCATAGGCCCCGGCGAACTGTTGGCAGAAGCCGGCCTTCGAGTCGAAGAGGAAGTCCGAGAGGGGGTCCCCCGGGGCCGCCGGGGGAGGGTCGAGGGTGTAGCGGAAGGAGCCCGAGAGGAAGAAGTGTTGGATGGAGAGGGCCATCTGGGCGGGGTCCTCCCCCGGGCTGACGAGGTTGGCGGCCAGGGTGGACACCGGGTCGGCCACCGGAGGGAGGGTCAGGTAGGCCTGGGTGGCGGGGTCGGCACCGGGGGGCGGTCCGGGGACGTCGGGGACGGTGTTCCCGTCGGGGGGCACGGCGGCGTTGGCCCGGTAGCTGAGGGACGAGGTCGGGGGCTGGGGGAGGACGACGCCCACGTTCGGGTCGAGTGACGCCCCAGGGGCGCCGGAGACGGTCTGGGTCTCGGGGGGCACGGGGAGGAGCCGGCTGGTCCAGCCCGTGGTCTGGACCGAGGCCGTGAACTCGGGCCGTCCCGACGGCCCGGGGAGGAGGGGGGTGGCGGGAACGCCGGGCCGGGAGGCCTGGGCACTGTCGGCCGCGTCCGAGGTCGGCCCGTCGGGGATCCAGTTGGTCCCGTCGAAGGTGGTGAGAGTGCCCACCTGCCAGTACGAGGGGAGGGGGGTCCCGGCGGTGAAGACGAGGCTGTCGGGGTGATCGGTCTCGACGGCCCGGAGGTTGTCGATCAGGTCGAGGGCCCCCAGGGCCGACCCCCCCCTCCCCGATCCCGATCCGGTCCCGCCGCCGCCGCCGACCACGAAAGCGCGGAGTTGGACCTTGGAGATGCTGGGGCTGGCGGCGGCCGCCCCGGTCAGGGCCAGGGCCAGGCCGGCGACGAGGGCCCCGGAGGCGGCGGCCCGCCACCGGCCCGGTCGGGGTGCCCGGGACTGGTCGGCCACCACGACGAAGAGGAGGACGCTGCCCAGATAGGAGGCGACTCCGGGAAGGCGGTCCTGACCCGAGCTGAAGAGCGAGCTGTAGGCGAAGAGGCCGGCCGAGGGGATGAGGGCAACCAGGGGCCGCCGGCGCCAGCCGGGGGAGTTCTCGAGGAGGGCCCAGATGCTCCGGGTGGCCACGGCGATCAAGCCGGCCAGTACGGCGAAGAGGAGGATCACCCCGCTCGTCTGGGGGAGGGGGGTGGGATGGCCGGCGATCTGGCTGTCGGCCTGGCGGAGGTGGCCGGCGAGCCCGGTGAGGGAGGCGAGGGTCGGAACACCGTGGAAGGTGGTGCCGGGGAGGATCGTCCAGACGGTGGTGAGGGCCACGGCCAGGACCCCGAAGGCCACCGGGGCCGGGGCCGGTGGGGGGACCCGACGGCTGGCCGAGGTGGCGACGTGGCCGGCGGCGACGACGGCGGCCACCGAGAGGAGGAGCCCGGCCCGGCCCGGGTGGATCACCAGCCGGGTGGCGCCGAGGCCCACGGCCAGAGAGACGACGAGAAGGGCGGTGTCGGCGAGGAGCCCGGCTCCCTGGGCCCGCCGGGGGTTTCCCCGGGTCGCCTTCCCCCCGCTCACCGGGCCACCACCGTCTGGACCGTCCCCCGGCCGGTGACCAGGGCCTCGTCCCGGCCGGCGGGACTGGTGACGAGGAGGGTGGGGCCCCGGTCGGCCCGGGAGGGGCTTCCACCGGTCCGGACGGAGGGCCGCCGTTCGGCCGGGTCGAGGAGGGCGAGGGCCCGCAGGAGCATGGCCGGTCCGAGTCCCGAGGCCGGGATCGGGGCTCGGTCCCCGGCGCTGGTGCAGAGGTCGACGACGAGGCCCCGGCGGAGGGCGCTGAGGCCGAGGCCGGCGGCGGTGGCGGCGACGGCGTCGAGGGTGGTGCCACGGTAGGAGGCGGGGCGGAGGTCGACCATGAGGGTCAGCTGGCCGGGGGCGGCCGGGAGGAAGTCCCGGACGAGGAGCTCTCCCCGACCGGCCATCGAGGGCCAGTGGAGACGGTTGAGGTGGTCCCCGGGCTGGTAGGGCCGGAGGTCGGAGAGCTCCTCGCCGGCCACCCCCCGCTGGGGGAGGGCGGGTCGCTCGGGAGTGGCGGTGGCGTCGAGCTCGCCCGCCGCGAAGCCGGCCGGGAGGCTGGCGGGGATCGGAACGGGGTGGATGACGAGGTGGGCCGGCGGGGAGGCGGCTGCCCACCAGGCGAAGAGCCGGAGGGGGTCGGTGGTCCAGACCCGGACCGGGGCCAGACCGAGGAGCCCCCGAGACCCGGTGGGGAGGGGGAGGGCCATGGTCCAGGAGTCGCCGGAGCCGATCACGGGGACGGGCTGGGCGTCGGGCCCCGGTCTCCGCTGCCACCACCTCCCCGCCGGGACCGGCCCTGCCGGGGCCCGGCTGCCCGAGAGCCCAGGTCGGGTCAGGGTGAACCGGCGGCCCGGCTCCTCGACGACGAGCCCGACGAGGGGGCTCCGGCCCCGGTTGGTGAGGACGACCCGGAGCTCCTGGTCGGCCCCGACGGGGATGTCGGCGGCGGGGAGCCGGAGGGTGACGAGGACCGATCGGCGGTGGCGGACGGAGCGGACCTCGAGCCAGACGACCCCGAACAGGAGGAGGCCCATGGCGGCCACGGCGAGGAGGAGGAATTCCTCGACGCCGGCCAGCCGGCCCCCGCCGGCGGCGAGGGCGACGATGACGAGGAGGATGAGGCCGCGGGCGGTGGGCACGGAGGGGGGGCCCGGTCCGGGCTCAGGCCGCCCCGCCGACGGGTACCGGCATCCGGCTCAGGATCTCGGCCACGACCGCTCCGGCTGTGATCCCGGCCAGCTCGGCGGCGGCGTCGACCACCACCCGGTGGGCCAGGGCCGGCTCGGCCGTCAGCTTCAGGTCGTCGGGGGTCAGGAAGGCCCGGCCGGCCGAGACGGCCACGGCCGAGGCGGCTCGGAGGAGGGCCAGGGTGGCCCGGGGGGAGGCCCCGACGGCGAGGTCGGGATGGTCCCGGGTGGCGGTGACGAGGTCGAGGACGTAGCGACGGAGCTCGGGGGCGACGTGGGTGGCCCGGACGGCGGCGGCGAAGGCCTCGAGGACACCCGGGCCGCAGACGGCAGGCAGGCTGTCGACGTCGGGCCGGGACCAGCTCCCGGTGAGGAGGGCGTCCTCGGCGGCCCGGTCGGGGTAGCCGAGACTGACCCGGAGGAGGAACCGGTCCCGCTGGCTGTGGGGGAGGGGGAAGGTCCCGGCGGAGTCGAAGGGATTCTGGGTGGCGAGGACCATGAAGGGCCGGGGGAGGAGGTGGCTGACCCCGTCCGCGCTGACCTGGCGTTCCTCCATGGCCTCGAGGAGGGCCGACTGGGACTTGGGGGAGGCCCGGTTCAGCTCGTCGGCCAGGAGGATGTTTGTGAACACGGGGCCGGGCCGGAAGGTGAGCCGGCCCGTCTCCCGTTCGAAGACGGTCGCCCCCACCACGTCGGCAGGGAGGAGGTCCGAGGTGAACTGGACCCGCCGGAAGCCGAGGCCGAGCGAGCGGGCCAGGGCCTTGGCCATGGTCGTCTTCCCCACCCCCGGGAGGTCCTCGATGAGGAGGTGGCCCTCGGCCATGAGACAGGCCAGGGCCAGCCGGACGACCCGGTCGTTGCCGAGGAAGACCCTGGTCACGTTGGCGGTCAGGGCTTCGAAGGTGGCCCGGAGCCCGGCCAGGTCGGAGTCGGGCCCGCCGTGGCCGTTGGCTGGGATCCCGGTTGCCGCCGCAGCGCCCGCAGCCGCTCCGACCGGGTCCGGCAGGGCCCCCCGCTGTATCGATGTCACCGACGCCACCTTCCCTCAGCTACCCGCCGAGCCTAAAGCCTGCTGTGAGGCTCCGCGGTGCGCTTCGGGACAGACTGGGCCATGCCCGACCCGCCGGTCCCCGTCTTCCGTCACCTCGACGACCCCGAGGTCCCCTGGCAGGAGGTCCGCCGGATCCGGCGGGCCGACGGGACGACGGCCTCGGTCTGGGAGAAATGGCTGGCCTTCTCCCCGGATCCCCCCTACCTCTCCCTCTACGCCCGCTGGGACCCCGGGATGATCCAGCGCCGTCACGGCCACCACAGTCCCCACGTCGTCTTCGTCATCGAGGGGGACCTCTGGTGCGGGGACCGCCACTGCCCGGCCGGTACCCACATCGAGCTCCCCCTGGGGGCCGCCTTCGGTCCCTTCCTGGCCGGCCCCGAGGGGACCCTCCTCTTCGAGGCCATGTTCGGGGATCCCCGGGGCTGGGGGGACGACCCGGCCGCCTTCGAGTCGCTCCTCGCCGTCCAGGGGGCCGAGGCCCTCCCCGACCCCCCCATCGAACTGCCCGGCTGGCTGGAGGATCTCCGGGGTCGCTGGGAGGTCGACGAGTCCTAGCGGTCAGACGCCGACCCGGGTGGCCTGGACCGTCTCCGGGGGAGCCGGCCCAGCCGGGAGAGTCGCGTTCCGGGGGGCCCGCCTGACGAGGGCGCTCCGGAGCCGGTCGCCGAGGGTGGGTCGACCTCCGGAGCTGTGCCGGAGGATGAACCGGTGGATGTCGATGTGCTTCTCGGTGTCCGACCGCATCAGGTCGACGAGGAGCCCCCAGAGGGGGACGTCCCCGTAGGACCGGAGCCGCCGCCGGAGGTGCCGGAGCTCGGTCCGGTCCTTCAGCTCGTAGCGGAGCAGGGCCCGGGTCTCCCCCACGAGGGGACCTCGGCCGGTCCCCCAGGGGGAGACCGGGACGACGTCCTGGGGCGTCCCCGAGACCCAACCCCAGGCGATGGTGTTGGCCAGCTCCTCGAGCATCCGGTGATGCTGCTCCTCGTCCTCGAGGATCAACTGGACCAGGTACCTGGCCGCCGGTGACTCCGCCTCCTGGACGAACCGCCGGTAGCGCTCGAGGAGCTCACCCTCCTCCCGGCCGTGGCGGCTGAGTGCCTCGACGACCTCATGGGTGGCGACGCTGGCCCCGGTGGCCCGGAGTCCCTGGAACGCCTTGTCGAATCTCCCGGTCATATTGCCAGCTTCGTCCGGGGGGACCGATCGGGCCAGGGTCTTAGGTCCTCATCCGGCTGGCCAGGACCGGGGGGAGTGGCGCCGTCGCCCGCGCCTCGGGATGGTCCGGTTGGGGAAGAGGGCCAGGGCCAGGAGGACGAAGAGGGGACCCCTGTTCGGATCGGTCGCCATCCCCCCAAAAATCCCCCCAGTGACTGGCCCACCACCCAGAACGTCAGGGAGAGGGCGGCCCCAGGTACGAGGAAGGCGCCGGCCCGGCGAACCGGTCCGGATCCCACCCATTCCCTCCCCCAGGGTCCAGACCCCGGCCACCCAGGCGAAGGAGAGGAGGAGGGCCTCCTTGACGGTGGTCCGGAAGAGGAGGCCCAGGCCGATGAGGAGCTGGAGGGCGGCGAAGACCATGTTCCAACCGGCCGGCTGGAGGGCGATGAGGTGGTTCACGACGTCCATCGGTCCGGCCAGCCAGGCCGGCTGGCCCTGGCTGGCCGCAGCCAGGACCCCGTTCACGAACCCCGTTCCGAACATCCCGGGCTGGAGCTGGAGGATCCCGTCGATGAGCCAGAACCCCCCCCAGGGCCACCTGGATGGTCCGGAGGGTGACCCTGCCGGACCGGGGCCCCGGTCACGGCCGTCCCGTTCCGGCGATCCGGCTGAAACTCGACATGGGCAGGTCGGCCTGGAACTGGTCCGAGGCCGGCAGTGAGGGGGCCGTCCAGACGTGGAGCATGAAGTAGGTCCTGGTGTTGTGGCTCCCCGTCGTGCAGCTCCCGCCGGCCGAGGTCTTCCCGACCACCTGGTGGTCACCCCTGAGGCAGAGGTTGGAATGGGCGTGCCACTGGGTCAGCGACCCCCCGACGTCCGGCCCGGGCTGGCAGGGACCCGGGCCGAGATACATGGCCCCGACCAGGACCGGTCCGTCCACCGAGTTCACGTACATGAGGGCCGAGGGATGCTCGGGGTCGAGGACGTCCCCGGCCTTGACCGTGTCCCAGTTGGCGTAGTGGACCAGCGTCCCCGTCGTCCGGGTGGCGGGGGTGTAGCCGGCCGCCTGGGCCGCCGAGAGGCTCGAGTACCCGGCGATGTCCTGGGTCGTCTGGGCCACGAGCTGGGCGGCGGCGGCCTGCTGGGCGGTCGTCGGTGGCCCGGCCGGGACCGGGGCCATGAGCATCCCGTCGGCCATCCGGGTGGCCCCGGTGACGTCGGGGCAGATCCCGTTGGTGCTCGTCCCGGTCGATCCGCTCGATCCGGCCATGCCGGCCATGCCGGCCATGCCCGACATGCCCGACATGCCATCCGACGACCCCGCCGGGACCGTTGGGGTCGGTGCGGAGGTGGACGGTGCCGTGTGTCGGGAGGCGGCGGCCACCGCGGTCGAGCCCACCACGATGGCCCCGGCCAGGGCGACGGTCCCGGCCGCCGCCCACCAGATCCGAGTCCCGGGCCCGGCGTGGCGCCAGGCCCTTCTTCCCCGTGCCTGCAGCTCTTCCATCGTCCCCTCCTTGTCGACGGGCCCTCGCGGAACCCTGGAGACAGGATCGGGCCGGGGGGTGTTGCCCCTGTGAGGCGGTGATGAGGGGAATGTGTTGGCTCCTCTGGGCGCGGGGGAGGCGCCTGAGGGTGAGTTGGGGACGAGTCGGGACAAGGGCTCCATAGACTCCGGATCATGCAGACCGGCGATCTCGTCCCCGACTTCGAACTGACCGCCGACGACGGGAAGCCCCTCCGACTCACCGAGCAGCTCCTCCACGGTCCGGTGGTCCTCTTCTTCTACCCCAGAGCCATGACCCCGGGCTGCACGGCCGAGAGCTGCAACTTCCGGGACCTCGCCAAGGACTTCGACACCCTCGGGGCCCAGCCCATCGGGATCAGCCTCGACTCGGTGGAACGGCAGCAGCGGTTCGCGGCCAAGCATTCCTTCGGCTATCCCCTCCTCTCGGACAAGGGGGGAACGGTGGCCCGGCTGTTCGGAGTGAAGCGACCGGGTCTCCCTTTCACGAAGCGGACGACCTTCGTCATCGATACCGACCGGAGAGTCCTCGCCGCCATCCACAGCGAGTTCGACACCGACCGGCACGCCGACGAGGCCCTGGCCGTCCTCCGGTCCCGGCCCGGAGCGGCGCCGGCCTGAAGCTGGCCAGCGGATGGTCAGCTGTTCACGTAGCCCATCATCTCCTCGGGGTAGCGGGTCCCGGCCGCCGATCCGGCTGGGACGGCCTCGGAGATCCGGGCCAGTTCCTCCTCGCTGAGCACGAGGTCGGCGGAGGCGGCGTTCTCCTCCAGGCGGGCCGGACTGGTGGTCCCCGGGATGGGGACGACGGAGGACCCACGGGCCAGCACCCAGGCCAGGGCCAGCTGGGCCGGGGTGACCCCCTTCTCAACGGCGAGCTCCTCGATCCGGGCCAGGAGGGACCGGTTGGCGGCGATGTTCTCCTCGCTGAACCGAGGATTCATCCGGCGCCAGTCCCCCTCGGGCAGGTCGGCCAGGGAGGTGATGGAGCCGGTCAGGAAGCCCCGACCCAGGGGGCTGTAGGCGACGACTCCGACCCGGAGGTCGGCGGCGGCGGGTACTCGCTCTGGACGGCCGTGACCGGGTGGACGGCATGGGCCCGCCGGAGGGTGTCCCCGGTGACTTCGGAGAGCCCGATGTGGCGGACCTTCCCGGCCGTCACCAGCTCGGCCATGGCCCCGACTGTCTCCTCGATGGGGACGAGGGGGTCGACCCGGTGGAGGTAGTAGAGGTCGATGTGGTCGACGGCGAGCCGCTCCAGGGAGGCATCGCAGCAGATCCCGGCCCGCTCCGGCCGGCCGTCGACGCGGCGGCCGGGCTCCCCGGAGAGGAGGCCGAATTTAGTGGCCAGCTCGACCTCGTCTCTTCGGCCGGCGACGGCCCGGCCCAGGAGCCGCTCGTTGTGGTGGGGGCCATAGGCGTCGGCGGTGTCGAGGAGGGTGACCCCGAGGTCGAGGGCCCGATGGACAGTGGCGATCGAGCGGTCCTCGTCCCGGCTCTCGGCCGTTCCGTAGGCGAAGGACATCCCCATGCATCCCAGCCCCAGGGCCGAGACCTCCAAGCTCCCGAGCATCCGTCGCTCCACCGGTCGGCCCTCCTCCTCCCCCGAGGGGAGGGACCCTACCTCCCGGATCGGCTCAGACGACGGCAGGTCGCAGGAGGGTCCGGCTGCAGATCTCGCAGGGGTCGGAGCCGTGACAGGCGGCGAAGGCCCGGTGCCGGGCGATCACCGTCTCGAGGTCGGCCGAGGCCAGGCAGGCGGGATCGGAGCAGCTCACGCTGCCCTCACCGTGGACGGTGAGCTGTCCTTCACAGCCCGACACCTGGCCCCTTCCTCGACACCACCCCGGATGTCGTCTCCACCATCGTTATCGTCAGACGGCCGCTCGGCGTTACAGAATTCTTTTCCAGCGGACCCTCAATCGTGGTGGGGGTCCTCCCGGCACCGGGCGTTCAGCCTCCAGTCGGCCGGTCCCGGGACTCCCGGCCCCTTCCCACTGCCACCGGCACCGAGGAGTAGCCGGCCACGTTTGCCATCTGCACCCGCCGGAGCCCCTCCCGGTCGACCTCGAAGACCGGGAAGCGGGCCCCGAACTCCTCGATGGCGATCCGGCTCTCCATCCGGGCCAGGGCGGCCCCGAGGCAGGCGTGGACCCCGTGGCCGAGTCCGAGGGCCAGCTCCGGCTTCCGGAGGATCTCGAACCGGTCCGGGTCCTCGAAGTGCCGTTCGTCCCGGGTGGCCGCCCCGGTGATGAGGATCACCGGCCGGCCGGCCGGGATCGTCTCCCCGTGGAGGGTGACCTCCTCGGTGGTCCACCGTCCCTGGTACTGGGAGGGGGGGTGGTACCGGAGGAGCTCCTCGACCGCCCCCGGGATCAGGGACCGGTCCCCGAGGACGGCGTCCCACTGGTCGGGGTGGCTGTCGAAGAGGACGATGGCGTTGGCCACCAGCTTCGTCACCGTCTCCGCCCCCGCCCCCCCGAGGAGGGCCACGAACCCGGCGATCTCCATGTCGTCGAGGGCCACCTCCCGGCCCTCCTCGTCGGCCACCGTCGCCTCGATGAGCCGGCTGATCATCCCCTCGTCGGGGTCCCGGCGCTTCCGGCCCACCAGCTCGTAGAAATAGCTCCCCATCTCGAGCCCGGCCGCCTGGGCGGCCCGACCGGGAGCGATCTGGCCCTCCTCCCGGGTCAGGACCAGGTCGAGCCAATGCCGGATCTGCTGCCGTTCCGCCGGGGGTACTCCCAGCATGACCGAGATGACCTCGACCGGGAAGGGTCCCGAGAACTCGGCCACGGCGTCGAACCCGCTCCGCCCCCCGAGCTCGTCGAGGAACCCCCTGACCACCTCCCGGATCATCGGCTCCAGGGCGCTGACGGCCCGGGGGGAGAAGACCCGGCTCACGAGGGCCCGGAGCCGGTTGTGCTTGGGGGGGTCGATCATGATGAGGCTGTCGAACTCCGGCCTCCGGCCGCTCGTCAGCGTGGCCAGGTCGACCCCGTGGGCACTCGAGAAGGTCTGCCAGTTCCGGGACGCCTCCACCACGTCGTCCCAGCGGGACAGGGCCGTGAAGCCGTAGCGGTCGTTCCGGTAGACGGGCCGCTCGTCCCGGAGCCGCCGGTAGGTCTCGTAGGGATCGTCGAAGTAGACCGACGAGAAGGGGTCGAACTCGACCGGGCCCGTTCCCCTGGCCCCCTCGGTCACGGCTCCCCCCCCGTGACGGCGGCCAGGCAGAACTCCTCGACCAGGTCGAGTTGGGTCCGGGTCGGGGGCTCCTCGGACCAGAGCGCCTCGACCAGGACGGCGAAGACCAGCTTCCCGATCAGGTAGGCCGTCGCCTCGGGATCCCCCTGGCCACACCGGGCCAGAGGCTCCTCCAGGAGGGCCCAGACCAGCGACTCGGCATCCCGGGCGGCCCCGTCGGCCTCGACGGCCAGGATGTTCCGGTTCCAGCCGATGGCCCGGGTCGGCGCCGCCACCTCCTCGTCGGTGGCCTGGGAGAGGACCCCCCTGACCCAGACCCGGACCTTCCCCGCCGGCTGCCCCTCCCCGGCCATCCGGTGGGCCAGGTAGCCACGGAGCCGCCGGGCCCCGGCATCGACGATGGCCGCCACCAGGTCGTCCTTCCCGGCGAAGTGCCGGTAGAAGGCCTGGTTGGAGAGTCCCGCCTCCCGGACGATCTCGGCCACCGTGACCCGCCGGCTCGTCCCCAGCCGGGTCATCACCACCCTCCCGGCCTCCATCAGCAGCCGGGCCTCCTCCTGGCGGGCCGCCACCAGGCCGGCCGTCGACCGCTCGACGGCCCGCTCCTCGAGCGAGGGCGACCCCTGGGGGAGGGCCCCGATCCTCACCGCTCTGCCATCCGGCTTCCTCCGGGTTTGGGGAACTCTGTGCTTGAATGCCGGAACGACATTCCGGATCGGGGGAACACTACATTCGGGATCCGGGGAACGGAGCCTTCCCATGGCCTGGGACTTCGAGACGGATCCCGAATTCCAGGACCAACTCGACTGGATCGCCGCCTTCGTGGCCGAAGAGGTCGAGCCCCTCGACCTCCTCTGGCCCGGCCTCGAATTCACTCCCCTCGACGACAGCCGCCGGGCCGTCGTCGACCCCCTCAAGCAGGAGGTCCGGGACCGGGGCCTCTGGGCCTCCCACCTCGGCCCCGAGCTGGGCGGGAATGGTTACGGCCAGCTCAAGCTCTCCCTCATGAACGAGATCCTGGGCCGCTCCAGCTGGGCCCCGATCGTCTTCGGCTGCCAGGCCCCCGACACCGGCAACGCCGAGATCATCGCCCACTACGGCACCCCCGACCAGAAGGCCCGCTACCTCCAGCCCCTCCTCGACGGGGAGTGCTTCTCCTCCTACTCCATGACCGAGCCCCACGCCGGGTCCGACCCCACCCTCTTCACCACCCGAGCCGTCCCCGACGGCGACGACTGGGTCATCAACGGCTCGAAGTTCTTCTCCTCCAACGCCCGGACCGCCGCCTTCCTCATCGTGATGGCCCTCACCGACCCCGAGGTCTCCCCCTACCAGGGGATGTCGATGTTCCTTGTCCCCACCGACACCCCAGGCGTCGAGATCGTCAGGAACATCGGTCTCGGGAGCGAGCCCCCTGGGGAGGGGAGCCACGCCCTCATCGACTACCGGGACGTCCGGGTCCCCGCCGACGCTCTCCTCGGGGGCGAGGGCCAGGCCTTCGCCATCGCCCAGACCCGGCTCGGGGGCGGCCGGATCCACCACGCCATGCGGACCATCGGCCTCTGCAACCGAGCCTTCGACATGATGTGCGAGCGGGCCCTCAGCCGGGAGACCCAGGGCGGACTCCTCGCCGAGAAGCAGTTCGTCCAGGGCTTCATCGCCGACTCCTACGCCCAGCTCGCCCAGTTCCGGCTCTTCGTCCTCCAGACCGCCTGGTCGATCGACCGGTACCAGGACTACCGGAAGGTCCGCAAGGACATCGCCGCCGTGAAGACCCTCATGCCCGGTGTCATCACCGACATCGTCCTCCGGGCCATCCAGGTCCACGGCGCCCTCGGCGTCTCCAACGAGCTCCCCCTCGCCCAGATGCTCCTCACCGGCCCCATCCTCGGCCTCGCCGACGGCCCCACCGAGGTCCACAAGGTCACCGTCGCCCGCCAGGTCCTCCGGGACCACCGCCCCTCCCAGGACGGCTGGCCCACCGAGCACCGCCCCCGGAAGCTCGCCGCCGCCCGGGAGAAGTACGCCGCCTACCTCGACCTCGAGGTCGGGAACCTTTGACTGCCCCCCCACCCGACCCGGCTGTCGACTCCAGCCGGCTGGCCGCCTGGATGGACAGCCGGGGCCTCGGCCCGAGGGGCCTCCCCCTCGACCAGACCTTCCTCTCCGGGGGGAGCCAGAACCACATCTTCGCCGTCTCCCGGGGGGACTTCCGGGCCGCCCTCCGGATCCCGCCCCCCTCGGCCCCGGAGGGCCGGGACGAGGGGATCCTCCGGGAATGGCGGATCATCGAGGCCCTGGACGGGACCGACGTCCCCACCACCGGGGCCCTCGCTCTCTGCCCCGACCCGACCGTCCTGGGTCGGCCCTTCTACCTCATGGGCCTCGTCGATGGCTGGTCCCCCATGGACGGCCCCGACTGGCCCGAGCCCTTCCTCGGGGACCCCGCCCTCCGGCCCGGCCTCGCTTTCCAGCTCATCGAGGGCATCGCCCGGCTCTCGGCCGTGGACTGGCGGGCCCGGGGCCTCGAGGACCTGGGCCGCCCCGAGGGCTTCCACGACCGCCAGGTGGACCGCTGGACCATCTTCCTCGACCGGATCAAGGGCCGGGTCCTCCCCGGCCTGGAGGAGGCCACCGCCTGGCTCGCCGACCACCGACCCCTCGATTTCATCCCCGGCCTCATGCACGGGGACTACCAGTTCGCCAACGTCATGTTCCGCCACGGCGCCCCCGCCGAGCTCGCCGCCATCGTCGACTGGGAGATGGGGACAATCGGCGACCCCAAGCTCGACCTGGCCTGGGTGGTGGCCTCCTGGCCCGAGGACACCTCCACGGAGGAGGCCCAGGGTGGCTACGCCGATCTCACCGCCATGCCGGGCCGGTCCGAGCTCGTCGACCACTACGCCGGGATCTCCGGCCGCCAGGTCGACGACCTCGACTACTACATCGTCCTGGCCCGCTGGAAGCTGGCCATCGTCCTCGAGCAGGGTTACCAGCGGGCGGGTGACTCCCCGAAGCTCCAGGCCTTCGGACCCATCGTCCTCGACCTCATGGCCCAGGCCGCCGAGCTGGCCGGCTCCTCCGACTACCGGGGCCCTCGGCCGTGACCCCCGGCCCTGGCGCCGGCCGGACCCTCCCGGCCACCGGGTCCGCCCTCGTCACCGGCGCCAGTCGGGGGATCGGCCGGGCCGTCGCCCTCGAATTGGCCGACCGGGGCTTCGACACCGTCGCCACCATGCGGAACCCCGCCGACGGTGCCGACCTCCCCGGGGCCACAACCGGTCGGCTCCGAGTGGTCGCCCTCGACGTCACCGACCCCACCACCTACGACCTCCCCGACGACCTCACCGTCCTCGTCAACAACGCCGGGATCGACACCGACTACCTCCCCGTCGAGCACTCCGACCTCGACGACTGGCGGAGGCTCTTCGAGACCAACGTCCTGGGCGTGGTCGGCCTCACCATGGCCGCCATCCCCACCCTCCGGGCCAACCGGCCCGCTGTCGTCTGCACCGTCACCTCCTCCTCCATCCTCGCCGCCGTCCCCTTCTACTCCGCCTACCGGGCCACCAAGGCCGCCGTCTCCGCACTCGGCGACACCCTCCGGGTCGAACTGGCCCCCTCCGGGATCCGGGTCGTCGAGATCCTCCCCGGCCCCGTCGACACCGACATGTTCCGGCTCAGCACCGGGGAGCCGGTTGCGACCCGGTTCCCCCGCTACCGGATCATGGCGGAGGCTGCGGCCGGGCTCCGCCGGGAGCATGCCGACCCCCAGGTCACCGCCCCCGCCGTCGCCGCCGCCCGGATCGTCGACGCCATCGTCGACCGGAACGGCCCGATGCGCTACGGCTGCGACCCCCTCTCCGCCGGCCTCCTCGACCTCTGGCGTCAGGCCGACGACGAGACCGTCTTCGAGCTCACCGGGCGGTCCCTCCTCGACCAGCTGGGGGAGGCGAACCGGCCGGAACCCTAGGTGGAGAGCCGGAGGTGCCGTCGGTCACGGCCGGCTCCGTCCGAGACCCTCGACAACGAGTGTCATATGTTTCTATGATTATTGATGTCATGACAGCGGCAGTGGTTGCGGAGCGGTTGGAGAGGGTGGTCCGGGAACTCGCCGTCGCTGTCGCCGGCCTCGATCCGGAGTCGGTCTCCGGAGACGAGGCGGCCCGGCTGACGGCCGTCTTCAGCCGGATCGTCGGTCTCGGGTCGGCCGGACGACTCGTCGCCGCCCGCCGGGTGGCGGACTGCGAGGAGGCCTGGCGCCAGGGCGGCCGGTACCGATCAGCGGAGGACTGGCTCGGGGCCATCTCTGGGACAGACCACCGGGACGCCCGGAGGGAGCTCAAGACGGGGGCCAGGTTGAAGAAGCTCCCCAAGGTCGCCCAGGCGGTCCGGTCCGGGGAGCTCTCTCCCCGGGTCACCGACGAGGTCGTCCGGGCCTCTTCGGTGGCGCCCGGCCGCCAGGAGGCCTTCATCGCCGCCGGGAGGCAGTCCCTGGGGACGATCCGGGACCTCCGGCGGAGGACCGAGACCGAGGCCCGATCCCGGGAGGATGACAAGGCCAGGGCCGGCCGCCACCATGCCACCAGGTTCGCCTGGTTCGGGACCGACGCCGAGGGGATGGGGGTCCTGAACGCAAGGATGGCTCCCGAGAAGATGGCCGAGATCAGGGGACTGGTCGAAGAGGACGCCGAACTGCGCCTGGCGGCGGCCCAGCGGTCGGGGAAGGCGGAGTCGGCAGGGGCCTACCGGGCCGACGCCCTCCTGGCGTTCGTCCGCCGGTCGCACGCCGCCAGTGGCCGAGTCGGTTGGGGAGCCGAGGAGGACGGGAGCCGGCCCGGGACCCCCCGCCATCGGATGCTCCTCCGGGTGGATCTCCCGGCGTTGCTCCGGGGCTGGGCCACCGGCGACGAGATTGTCGAGATCCCCGGCTGCGGGTCGGTCCCGGTCACGACGGCCCGGGATCTCCTCGGGGAGGCCCTCCTCACCCTCGTCGTGACCGACGGGGTGGACATCAGGACGGTCTGCTCGGCGGGCCGTCACGTCCAGGCCGCTGTCGACCTGGCCCTCCGGTGGCGGGATCCGACCTGCGTCGTGCCCGACTGCGACCGGGTGAGGGGTCTCGAACGGGACCACTGGCGGGTCGACCATGCCGCCGGCGGCCCGACCTCCCTCGACAACCTCGCCCTCCTCTGCCGGTTCCATCACAGCCAGAAGACCCAGGGGAACTGGAACCTCTCCGGCGGCCCCGGACGGTGGGCCTGGACTCCGGCCAGGCGGCGACCGAAGGGGAAGGATCCCCCTCCCCCCGGCTGAGGACCGGCCGAAGCTCCCGTCGGTGAGGACTCAGGCGTCCCGCCGGACCAGGATGACCCCGGCGACGGCGAGGGCGGCGACAGCGTAGAGACAGAAGACCCCGAAGCCGATCCAGGGTGCCAGGCTCGGGACGGTTTTGCCGGCGTGGCTCCCCGTGACGAGGGCCAGGCCGGCGTTGCTGGGGAGGAATTTCTGGACCGAGCTCAGCGATCCCGGCAGGAGGCCGGCGATGGTCGGCAGGACGAGGACCAGGCCGAACACCGCCGCGATCGCTCCCGCCGTCTTCCGGATGATGGTGCCCAGGCTGAGGGCCAGCAGGCCCAGGACGGCAAGGTAGAGCCCGGTCCCGATGACCGTCCGGAGGACCCCGGGGGCGCCCAGTCCGACGCCGATGCCCTTCGAGGAGAGGATCATCTGGCCGACGGAGAAGGCGGCCAGGCTGGCCGCCGTCGTCACCACCAGGGTCACCGCCGCGAAGACGGCCGCCTTGGCGGCGAGGACCGTGAGCCGCTGGGGGACGGCGGCGAAGGTGCTCCGGATCATCCCGCTGCCGTACTCGCTCGTGATGACCAGGACCCCCAGGACGCCGATGGCGAGCTGGGCCAGGAAGCTCCCCGTCAGGCTGAACGACGCCGGGTCGAAGAGGGCCCGGTCCTTGGCGCTCAGGTGGGCGTACTGGGCCACGTAGATCCCGCAGAGGATGGCCGAGAGCCCGATCATGGTGGCGGCGGCGGCGAAGAGGGTCCAGTAGGTCGACCGGACCGTCCGGAGCTTGTCCCACTCCGACCGGAGCACATCGGGGAGGATCGGCCCGGTCTTGGGGGGGACGGTGGTTCTGGGGAGGGGGAATTCGATGGCAACCATCGTCAGGCCACCTTTCCGGCTGAGGAGGTCACGGCCGGGGTTCCGGCGCGGTAGTCGACGCTGTTCCGGGTCAGTTCCATGTAGGCCTCCTCCAGGGAGGCCTCCTGGGGGGAGAGCTCGTGGAGGACGATCCCGTCCCCCCCGGCCAGGTCGCCGATCACCGAGGCGCTGACCCCGGTGACGGCCAGGGCCCCGTCGGCCTCGGGCCGGCTCGCACCACCCTTGGCCCCGATCAGCTCGGCCAGCCGCCTGTCGTCGACGGAGCGGACCCGGACGTAGTTCTGGGAGCTCCCGGCGATGAGGTCCCCGACGCTGGCCTCGGCCAGGAGCCGGCCCCGGCCGATCACGATGACGTGGTCGGCGGTCAGGGCCATCTCGGCCATCAGGTGGCTCGAGACGAAGACGGTCCGTCCCTCGGCGGCCAGCGACCGCATGAGGGTCCGGATCCAGACGATCCCCTCGGGATCGAGGCCGTTGACCGGCTCGTCGAGGATCAGCACCCCCGGGTCTCCGAGGAGGGCGACCCCGATGCCGAGCCGCTGGCCCATCCCCAGGGAGAAGAGCCCGGCCCGCTTCCTGGCCACGCTGGTGAGCCCCACCGTCTCGAGGACCTCCTCGACCCGGCGACGTCCGATCCCGTTGCTCCGGGCCAGGCAGCGGAGATGGTCCCGGGCGCTCCGGCCGTCGTGGATGGCCTTGGCCTCCAGCATCGCCCCCACCTCGAACAGGGGCCGGTGGAGCTCCCGGTAGGGACGACCGTCGATCGTGACCGACCCCCCCGAAGGGGCGTCGAGACCCAGGACCATCCGCAAGGTCGTCGACTTCCCCGCCCCGTTCGGGCCGAGGAAGCCGGTGACCTGCCCGGCCTTGACCGAGAAGGACAGGGCATCGACGGCCAGGGTCGAGCCGTACCGCTTGGTGAGACCAGTGGCCTCGATCACGACGAACTCCCGTTCCGGTGCGGGGAGGCGTCGAGCCGGGTGGGGCGACGACTGGGAAGTCGTCCGGCCCTGACCTGGCGTCTCTCAACATCTGCTCAGCGAGGGCGTCCGGCGACACACGTCACCCGCCCTCTGCAGAGAGGGACGCCCGGGGACCCCCGACCTTGTGATCCGGGCCGGATCTTTCTGTCAGCGAGACGGTTCCGGCCCGAAGCCGAATCCCATGCCGCTCCGGATGAGGGGGAGGTCGGCCATGGTCCGGATGCCGGGCTCGGCCCGGCAGAGGTCGGGGATGGCGTTGACGGCCTGCATGGCCGTGGCGATGCTGGCAGCCCGGACGTGCTCGGCGATCGGCAGGTTCCGCTCGTAGCTGGCCAGGGTCAGGAAGTGGGCCTGCATGGAGGGGTCCCCCTCGATGGTGAGGGTCCAGCCGTCGGCGGGCGTGGGCCAGTGGTCCGGGTACTCCCCTCCCACCGTCCAGAGCGCGTCGATCTCGACCAGGGGGCGGCCCTGGCGCCGTCCCCTCCAGGTCCACCGCTGTCCGGCCACCGTCCCCGCCGCCAGGGTGATCCCGAAGATCTCGTGGTCCCGGCGGGCTTCGACCAGGTCGACCTCGGTGGTGATCTCGTCGATCCCCGCCCGGAGGGCGTCGGCCAGGAGGGCGACCTCCTCTTTGAAGATCCCGCTGTTGAACCGGAGGAAGTCGCTGGCCTCCTCGCTCACCTCGGCGGCGGGCCGACCGAACCGCATGTTCTCGAACGTGATGTTCGTCGACTCGTAGAACGACCAGTCGGCCCGCTCCTGGAGGGTGACCCGCTCGATCCTCCGGCTCATCCCCGACAGGGCCAGGGGGAGGACCCCACTCAGGTTCCCGGGGTTGAGTCCCGTTCCGTGGATCGAGCTCCCCCCGACCCGGCAGGCCTCGACCAAGCGGGCCAGGTCGTCGGGGGGGAGGGCCGGCGGGTAGAAGCAGAAGGCGGTGGTCACGACGTTCGCCCCGCTCGACAGGATGGCGCAGACCTCCTCGACCGAGGTCAGCCGGGGCATGTAGGCCACACAGTCGGCCCCGAGGACCAGGAGGGCCTCCCGGTCCATCGTGGCCGTCACCCCGACGGGGTCCCGGCCCACGAGGACCCCGAGATCGACCCCCTCCTTCTCCGGGCTGTAGACCTTGGCCCCGACCAGCTCCAGGTCGGGCCGGTCGAGGACGGCCCGGATGGCCTCGACCCCCTGGGCCCCGGTGGCCCACTGAACGACCCGGAAGACCCTCCCCGACCCGGTCACGTCCGCCTCCGCAGGGCGAACGGGGCCACCGGCTCCGGAAAGCCCCGGAGGGTCCGGGCCGGGAGCCCGCTCACCTCCCACCGATCCGGGTCGAGGGCCCCGGCCGCCGCGGCATCGGCCAGCACCGTTCCCGGCTCCGCCGCCGCCACCAGCCGTGCGGCCAGGTTGACCGGCATCCCGAAGTAGTCCCCCTCCTGGGTCAAGAGGTCACCGTAGGCAAGGCCGGCCCGGGCCGCCAGGCGGTGCCCGGGTCGGTCCCGACCGTCGGTCAGGGCCCAGCCGATACGGGCCAGGACGTCCGGGTCGGTGGCGCAGAACATGGCGGCGTCCCCGATGAACTTCACCACCCGGCCCCCCTCGGCGGCGACCGTCTCGTGGACCCACTCCTCGAAGTCGGCCAGGAGGGCCGAGAGCTCCTCGAGTGTGAGGACCTGGCTCAGGGCCGTGAACCCGGACAGGTCGGCGAACCCCACCCCGAGTCGCAATGTCCGGCCCCGCTCTCCCGCCCCGGCCTGCTCGGAATGCCGGATGACCGACTCGATGTGGTGGCCGAGGACGATCCCGAGGACCCGGCCCGTGGCCGGGACGGCCGGGGCCAGCGAGGCCCAGAGCTGGGAGGTGGCGAACTCGCTGTCCCGGAGCTCGATGGAGACGTTGACGGGCGAGGCCAGGACCAGGGAGCTGGCCGCCTCGGCCACCCGGGCTGCCGAGGCCCCGATGACCCGGATCACGCCGATCGCCTCCTGCTCTCCGAAGAGCGTCGTGAAGGCCAGGCAGGTGGCCACGATCTCGAGGTCGGCGGCGCCGGCCACGGCCACGTCCGGCCCCGGGTCGACCAGGCCGAGCGCCCGCCAGACGTGTTGGACCAGCTCGACGTGGGCCCCGAACCGGCCGGCCACCTCGGCCAGGGTGTACTGGTCCCGCTCCGGCCTGATGATCCGGTCACCGGCCAGGGCGAAGAGCCGGCCCCTGGACTGGGCCGCCACCATCTCCTCGACGGTGCACCCCTGCTCGACCAATGACCGGAGCAGGGCCCGCCGGTCGACGGCGGTGGGGGAGTCCGGGTCGTAGAGACCGGCCCCGGCCCACCCCTCGAGGTCCTCGGCCCCCTCCTTCACCGGCCCCCCTCCCGGGCCAGGGCGATCACGGCCCGGAGATGGCCGGTCAGCTCGTCGAGGGAGCTCCCGGCGTTCAGCCCTGACGTCGACGGCATGAGGTAGACGGGCCGGCCCCCGAGCCCCCCCTCCTGCAGGCCGGCCCGGGCCCCCCGGTCCACGGCGGCCCGCCAGCCGGCCAGGCCCACGAAGCAGACCACCCCCGGCTCGAGCCAGCCCACCAGCCCTTCGAGCCGGGCCATCCCCTCCCCGTACTCCTCCCCGCCGAGCTCCGCCGCCGTGGTCGTGGCCCGCTTGACCAGATCGGTCATCCCCACCCCGTCGACGGAGAGGGCTCCCCGGGGGTCCCGGTCCCTCGTGACCAGCCCGGCGGTCCGGGCCGCCGGCCAGAACCGGTTCCCCGGCCGGCTGAAGCCCACCCCGGAGTCGGCGGCATGGAGGCTCGGGTTCAACCCCACCACGAGCACTCCCATCCCGGCCCCCACCGTGTCGGCCAGGCTCCGGAGCCGTCGGGCCCGGACCCTGACCACGTCATCCTCGACCACGGCCGGCTCCGGGCCGAACCCTGCTCCCACCAGGACCTGCTCCAACGCGTCCGGTTGCCACCCAGAGAAGAACCGGCCTCCCACGTCGTCGCCCGGGAGCCCGAATCCCTCGTGGTCGCCGGCCAGGACCTGGAGATCGACCGGGGCCCCCGGGGCCAGGACCCCCTGGAGGTCGGCCAGGGCCATCGGGAGCCGTGTCCGGGGGAGGTGGAGATAGCTCATGTTGGCCCAGCCCCCCTGGAGGGTCCCGGCCCCGAAGGGCAGGGCCTCGAGGTCCCCCCGGACCAGGAGGGCCGCCGGGGCGGCCGCCCGGCAGAGCTCGAGCATGCTGGCGGCGGCGTCGAGGCCGACCACGGGCCGGCCCAGGTCGGCCGTGTACCGTCCCCCGCCGCAACCCAGGTCGATCCGGATCCCTCCGGTGGGGACCAGGGCGGCGAAGGCCCGGGCCTCGTCCCGGCGGACCGGCCGCCGGGACGAGGCCCAGATCGGGCCCCGCTCCTCGTAGACCTCCACCGTCCTGCGCTCCAAGCTGCCTCCGAACGCCGAACGACGGGAACCTCCGAGATGCTACGGCCTCCCCCTACCGGGGTGCCGTCCGCAGCTTGAACACCGCCCCGGCCGGGTCGGCCACCGTGGCCATCCGGCCGTAGGGGGTGTCCTGGGCGTCGTCCACCACCGAGCCCCCCAGGGCCAGCACCTTGGCCACCGAGGCGTCGATGTCGTCGACCTCCCAGTAGACCGACCACTGGGAGCCGGTGCCCTCGGGGAGGAAGGCCGAGGCGTCCATGATCCCGGCCAACTCCCCCTCGGTGCCCGGGTCCTTCATGACCGCGTAGCGGAACTCGTCGCTGTCGGACACCGACTGGGTCTCCCAGTGGAACACCGACCGGTAGAAGTCGACCGCCCCGGCGTGGTCCCGGGTGAAGAGCTCGAACCAGCTCGGGGCACCGTGCTCACCGAGCACCGTGAACCCCGGGAAGGTCCCGGCCTGCCAGGTCCCGAGTTGGGCTCCCGTCGGGTCGATCAGGACGGCCTGGGTGCCCAGGTCGGCGACGGCCATGGCGGGGGAGACGATCTGGGCCCCCTCCGACTCGGCTGCCTGGAGGGTCTTGGCGATGTCGTCGGTGTCGAGGTAGATCTTCCAGCTGTCGTCGGCGGCCATGTCCCCCATGGACCCCATCCCACCTGCGGTCGGGACCCCGTTGCGGGTGAACATGAAGTAGCCCCCGAATTCCTCGCTGGGCTCCTGGGCCTCCCAGCCGAAGAGCTCGCTGTAGAACCTCCGGCTCCCCTCCACGTCGGAGGTCCAGAGATCGGTCCAGCAGGGCGCCCCGAGGGGCGCCGTGTCACGGGTGGTCATGGTCTGCTCCTTCTGGTTTCTCACTCAACTCAGGTTGATCATGCACCCCCTTGGACGGGGGCCGCTCCCGGAACTCATCGGGCCTCCGGGTCGGCGATGAGATCGCCCCCCGCCCTCCGTCCACCCGGTGATGGGTCCTCGCGAGCGCTGGTGCCAGGTCAGGGTCCTCGGGCCCGACGGGGCCGAGTTGGCCTCGGAGCTCCTGGGGGGGGAGGGTCGACCCGACCTCGGGACGCTCGACCACCTGGCCCGCCTGGGGCTGCAGGCCGGCCGCCTCGGCGGTCGGCTCGTCCTGGCCCAGGTCTCCCCGGCCCTCCGGGCCCTCCTCGACCTGGCTGCCCTACCGGTCGAGGTGGAGGGGCAGCCCGAACCGGGGGAGGAGCCCCTCGGGGTCGAGGACGGCCAGGAAGAACAGCATCCCCGTGATCTTCCCCCCTGAGATCTCCAGCACCTGGAGAGCCCAGGGGGCATATCCCCCGGCCGGGTCGGGCCGGTACTGGCCGAAGGCCGGGCAGCCGTTGGCCGAGGTGGGCAGCAGTCGTGATCCCCGACACTTGCTCGGCCCGGGCTCGACCATCCACCGGCCGATGTCAGCCGCCCCCCGGATCCACATGGCGAACGGCGGCATCGACTGGAAGGCATCCTCCCGCAGCAGGCTGACCAGCCGGTCGATGTCGTACCGCTCGAAGGCCTCGAGGTAGCACTCGAGGAGCTCGGCGTCCGGCGGGTCCAGGGCCTCGGGCCGGGAGGCCCCGGGCACATCCCGGAGGGTGGCCCGGGCCCGCTGGAGGGCGCTGTTCACGGCGGCCACGCTCGTCTCGAGGAGCTCGGCCGCCTCGGAGGCCCGCCATCCCAGCACTTCGCAGAGGATCAGGCTGGTCCGCTGCCGGGCCGGGAGGTGCTGGAGGGCGGTCACGAAGGCCAGCCGGATCGACTCCCGGTAGTCGGTGATCTCGGCCGGATCTCCTCCCTCGGGGGCGGTCCGGCTGTCGGGGACCGGGGTCACCCAGGCCACCTCCGGGAGCATCGGTCCCAGCCGGGACTCGTCGGGGGGCGAGGACGGGCCTGGGACCCACCGACCGGGCCGGGGAGATCAGCCGGTCGCGACGTAGAGGCCCCGGCGGAGAATGTCCTCGTTGGTGGCGGCCAGCCCGTTCAGCCAGGCCGGGTCGAATGGGCTGTTCCCCAGGCGGGTCTCGAGCTGCCGGGCCAGGAGGACCGGACCGAGGAGGATGAAGCAGACGCACTGGGCCCGGAAGACCCGGTCGGTGTCGGCCCGGACCAGCCCGGCGGCCTCGAGCAGGTCGAGCTGGGATTCGATCAGGTCGAGGATCGTGTCGAGGAGCCGGGCCGCCCCGGGTCGGTTCTCCAGCAGGCTCCGTCCCAGGTAGTCCCGGGCGGCCGGGAATCCGACCATGAGGTTGACCACGGCCTGGCCCGTGGCCTCCGTGATCGCCTGGACCATCTCCCCTGGGCCCACGTCGGCGGGGATCTCGCTCAGCGCCTTGAAGATGATCCCCTCGACGGTGCTCCCGACCCAGCTGTCGACGGCCTCGACCAGGCCCTGCTTGGTCCGGTAGTGGTGGATCACCAGGGCCGCCGAGACCCCGGCCCGTGACGCGACGCTGCGGACCGAGGTGCCGTCGATCCCCTGAGCCGCGAAGAGGCCAAGGGCGCAGTCCCGGATCCGGGCCTTGGCCGTGAGGTCGTCGGGCTGAACGAAGGTCGTCATCTGTGCAGTCCCTTGAACGACAGGGGGGGGTCCCGTCCAAATCGCTGAACGTTTCCCCCCTTGTCCCACATGCTGTCTATCCATACGGTAGTTGAAACACCTGTTCAGTGGGCCTGACTTCGTGGGGGAGCCGAGGACCACCGGAGGGGATCCGAACAACGGGGGCCGCCAACGAGCGGTCCGAGGGGGTTTTTCAGATGTCGGTCTCGTCCTGGCGCCGGTGCGGCGCTGCAGTCCTCGTCGCCGCGGTCGGCCTGATCGCGGCCGCCTGCCAGACACCGTCGGTGCCCCTGCCCCTCGGTGTGGTCCCCGCCGCCACCGGCCTCCCCGCCGGCGCCCAGGACGGGACCCTGACCGTGCCCCTCACCTGCTCCCTCCCCATCCTCGGGAACACGACCTTCATCCTCAACATGAGCGGTGTCGGCGGGACCCTCGTCGGACCGGGCCAGTCCTTCTACCTGACGGCGGGCCACGGGTCACTGACCGTTCCGGCCTCCCTCATCGCCCTCTCCGGGATCGTGGGGACGGCCTCCGTCCAGACCACTTTGACCGACGTCGAGTTCAACGCCTCGAACGCCACCCCCTCCTCGATCAACATCGCCAAGACGCCCATCAGCGTGTCCACCCCGATCGTGGCCGGCCAGCCCACCAAGGTCCGGATCCCGTCCGCCGGTGACCTCACCATCGGGCCCTTCACGGCTGGTCCGAGCGGTGTCGTCCAGATGACGATGGGCGCCTCAACGGCCACGATCACGCTTCTCAACGCCTCGGGCGGGACCATCCTCGTTCCCCTGACCGTGACCTGCGCCGCACCGACACCGCCCGTCGTTCTCGTCGGCCTCACCATCGGTGGTCCGTCCGGCCAGCCCGTCCAGCGTTACGACGGCCTCACCGTCGGCGACGCCACCCTCCCCGCTGGCTTCGTCGAGGGCAGCCTGGCCCTCCCCCTGACCTGCTCGGTCACCGGTATCGGCTCCGTCCCCATCGTGGGTGAGCTCACCGGCTCCCTCCCGGCCTATCTCCCCGAGGGGAACAACTACTACTTCCAGGATGGCAGCGGCATCCTCGAGTTCCCCGCCTCCGTGGTGACCTCGATTGTCGCCACCACCGGTGCCTCGAGGATCTCCGGGTCGATCACCACCCTGAACTTCACCGCCACCGGGTCGACCCCCGCCAGCCTGAACGGGGCCGCCACCCCGATCCCGGTGGCCCCCGTCCCCCTGACGGCGGGCCAGGGGTTGAACATCGGGATCCCACAGTCGGGGGTCCTCACCATCGGTCCCTTCACCCCCATCGCCGGGGCCCCCCTCAGTACCCTCGTGCTCGGGACCTCGGGGGGAACCCTCCAGCCCGAGGACGCCTCCGGGAACGCCATCGGCTCGCCCCTGGCCGTTTCCTGCGGGGCTCCCGACCCGGCCACGATCCTCCTCCAGGAGCCGAACACGACCGGGACCGTCCCGACGGTCGGGGTCATCGCTCCCCTGACCGGTCCGGCCGCCGGGGGGACCTCGGTCACCCTGACCGGGACCGGCTTCACCGGGGCGCTGGCCGTCAACTTCGGGAACACCTACGCCGCCAGCTTCACCGTCAACTCGGACACCTCGATCACCGTCACCACGCCGCCCCACCCAGCCGGGGAGGTGGACGTCACCGTCCTCGGACCCCAGGGGCCGAGTCCGACGGTGACCCAGGACTACTTCACCTACCAGTAGGCCGGGCGGTTCGAGGAGTCGGCCCGAGGGCCCGCCGGTGTGGGGAATCCCCCGCCGGCGGGCCCTCGGTGCTTCCGTCCCCGGATCGGGTCTCGACGGGCGCCGGGCTCCCCCGCCAACATCGGGACGAGGCCGTGCTGGCCGCCGTCATCGCCCTGGCCCACGCCCTGGCCGATCTGGGCTGCGACCGGGCCCAGGGCTACCTCTTCGCTCCCGCTGGGGCTCCCGGCGCCCTCCTGACCGTCCCTCACCCGGCCAGGGTGGCCTCGATGCCCCGGACGTCGCCGTCCTCGTCGGCCAGGACGGTGACCTCGACGTAGCCGAGCCGGTCCAGGTCCTCCCCGAGGGCACTGGCCTCCTCCCCCCCGAGCTCGAGGAGGAGAGCCCCCCCGGACCGGAGGAACCGGGGGGCCTCGGCGAGGACCCGGCGGAGGATCGTCGTCCCGTCGGGGCCCCCGTCGTAGGCGAGGGTCGACTCGAAGGTCAAAGTGTCCCGGGGGAGCAGCCCCAGGGCCGGCCCCGGCACGTAGGGCACCACCCCCATGACCACGTCGACCCTCCCCTCGAGCTCCACCGGCAGGGGGTCGAAGAGGTCTCCCTCGAAGACCTCCACCCCGTTGGCCCGGGCGCAGGCGACCGCCCGCCCGTCGATCTCCGAGGCCACCACCCTGGCCCCGGGCTGGCCGTCCGCCACCACCCGGGCCAGGGCCCCGGCCCCGGTACAGACATCGACGGCCGTCCCCCGGGTCGGGAGCCGGGCCAGGGCCCGCCGGGACAGGGGCTCGCTCTGCCAACGGGGGACGTAGACCCCGGGATCGACCCGGATCACCGTCCCGCAGAAGGAGACCCTCCCCGTGATCCAGGCCAGGGGCTCCCCGGTGAGCCGCCGGGTCACCATCGAGTCGAGGAGCGCCCGGTCCCCGGCCGCCCCGGCCAGGAGCTCCTCGGCCTCCTCCCCGGCCGCCAGGAACCCGGCTCCGGCCAGGAGGGCGGTCAACGCCTCGGGGTCCTCGGCCACGCCGTCGCTTCGGTGGCTACTCGGCCAGGCCCACCGGCCGGCCCCCGATGATCTGGTCGAGGTACTCGGAGAGGCCGTAGCCGACCCGGCCGTCGCCCAGGGTCCACTCCGTCAGCCCCTCCGAGATCCTGGTGACGAGAAGGTTCCCCTCCGGGTCGGCCCGACGGTTCCGGAGAGGGACGAGTCGGAGCACCCTCCCCGTCAGCTCCCAGGTCCGCTCGCCCGACCGGAGGGTGGCCTCGATGGTCCGCTGCGTCGATTCCTCCCCCTCCCAGACCGTCGAGAGCTCGAATCCACCGCAGAGGTGGAGCTGGCCCTCCTCCCAGACGAACCCTCCCCGGGTCCCCTCCCCCTCCCGACGGGCGATCCTCGACCCCATGAACCCGAAGTCGGACCCGACGTTGCCCGTCAGCCACCGGTAGTACCAGGGGGCCTGCCAGGTCCTGGCCCCCCAGCTGTGGTCCCGGAGCCCGAACCCCGAGACCTCCCAGCTCTCCTCCCCGACCCTGATCGTCCCCCGGGCCGTCACCAGCTGCTCGTAGTGGCCCCGGGCGAACTCCTCCCCGGCCACCTCGGGCTGGTCGGACTCCCCCCCGAACATCGCCGAGGTCCCCCCGAAGGTCAGGCTGACCCGGGCCTGAACTCTCGGGCTCTGGGTGAAGGCCAGCCGGGGATCGGCCAGGACCCCGGGATCCTCGAGGAGGAGGACGGACCCCTCGTAGCTGACGGTCAACTCCCGGAAGGGCTCGACCACCTCGAATCGGAGTCCGCTGGCGTCGAATGCCTCGTTGGTCGTCACCCGGGGCCGGTCGAACATGAAGCCGACCCGGCCGTCGGGGAGGTAGAGGCAGACGGTCATCTCCCCCTTCCCCTCGTTGGCCCGGTTCCCCAGCCGGAAGAACCCCCCCAGGCCCGGACCGGGGTCGTAGCAGTTGAAGTACATCGACTCGTTGAAGGTCGGCTCGGGGCCGAGCTCGTGCATGTACTCGTCGGAGGGGTCGAGCCGGACGGCCATCGGCCCACGATACGACCCGGAGGGTTCCCCCCGGCGTCCCTCCCCCTCGGCCCTCCCCCTTAGCCGGCATGCGGTGTCCGATGCGCCACCCAAGGTGGGGAGCGGGGGAGTGCTGGGAGGCCCTGGAAAATTTGTTCAGGGTTCTTGGTGGCAGCGATGAACACTCTGAAGCTCTGAATTGCCCTGGGACCGAAACAGCTTCCGACCAGGCATCCTTCTCTCCCCTCCCTCTCCGGGCCCCGGGCACCGACAGTGCGATCCGGCCCTTCCGAGCCCAGCTTCCCCACCATCAGTGGTCTTGACGATTAAGGACAATTTGAATCTACTTATAGAAAAGGAGCCTTGTTCGGAAGAGGGTTGACCTCTCAGAGACGGGCACCTTCACGGTCTCCCCCCCGGCCGGGGTCAGCTACTGATCCCCCGAGGTTCAACGGGCCTCGGTCATGGTGGTGATGTGCTCACCACCCCCCCACAGGGTGGCCCGGGCCCCGGCGCGTCCGGGCCGGGAGGGACGAGCCCTCCGCATCGTGGCCGGTTGCCCACCGGCCGTGCTCTGTGGCCGCTCGGACCGGAATATCAAGAAATTTCTCCCCACCATTTGTCCCCTGCAATGGTCAATCCCTCGAGGCCGTCGGCCGGGTTGGCCGATCCGGCCCCTGGCCTGGACCCATCCTCCAACGGGCTCCCCTGAGAGCCGAACACGGAGGGAGGTGAGTTGGCGATGGGGGCCACCGGACGCGTCGACGGGGGGGCTTGACCCCCAACCCCGGAGGGGTCTCTACTTACGAGAACGCAGCCTTGTTTGGAGAGAGGGGGTGACTTTCTCCGGGGCGCTGCGACGGGTCGCCGCTGGGGCGACCGACGAGATGGGGGAGCGCCCGATGATGTTGAAGCAGTTCTTGACCCTTGCCGTCCCAGGACGGCACGCCACCCGCCGGGCCATGACAGCCGGCCTGGCTCTGGCCCTGGTCGGGACGATGGCGAGCGCCTGCGCCACCAACCCCTTCCCGACCGCCCCCGTCCCCGTCCTGACCTTCGACAACCCCCCGGCCACCCTCCCCACCGGGAGCCACGGTGACCTGGTCGCTAGCCAGCAGGCCGTTGTGAACCTCGGGACCGGGGCCCCGGCCGCCTCGGGCTGGAACATGATGTACTTCACCGAGGACGCCCTCGGGACCCAGGATCTCGCCACCGGGACCGTGATCGTCCCGAGCGCGGCCTGGACCGGCACCGGGTCCCGCCCGGTCGTCGACTACGCCCCCGGCACCCAGGGTCTCGGCCAGGCCTGCTCCGTCTCGAACCAGCTCTCCCAGGGGACCGAGTACGAGGCCGCCAACATCTCCGCCGTCCTGGCCAAGGGCTATGCCGTCGTCCTCACCGACTACCAGGGCTACACCACCGGTGGTCAGTCCCTCTACATCATCGGCGCCGCCGAGGGCCACGCCGTCCTCGACGCCGACATCGCCGCCAACAAGCTCACCGCCGACGGGCTCAGCCCCACCACGCCCACCTCCATCTGGGGTTACTCCCAGGGTGGTCAGGCCGCCGGTTGGGCCGGTCAGCTCCAGCCCGGCTACGACCCCGCCATGAACCTCGTCGGGGTGGCCATGGGAGGGACCCCCTCGGACCTGGCCGCCAGCGCCACCTACCTGAACGGAAGCCCGGTCGCCGCCTTCGCGGCCATGGCCGTCATCGGGCTGGCCAACCAGTACCCGGCCCAGATCCCACTGGCCGCCCTGGAGAACGCCAACGGGAAGGCGGCCGTCGCCAACATCGAGACCCTGTGCACCTTCCCGGCGCTCCTCCAGTACGAGCACGCCGACATCGGGAGCTTCGTGGTGGGCACCTTCACCCTGCCCCAGCTCCTGGCCCTCCCCGACATCGCCTCGGCCGTGGCGGCCCAGGCCCTCGGGACGAGCCCGATCAAGGTGCCCGTCTACCAGTACCACGGCCAGGCCGACGAGGCCGTCCCGCTGGGCCAGGACATCGCCCTGAAGCAGACCTACTGCGCCGCCGGGGTCACCGACGACTTCGTCCTCTACCCCGGTGAGCACATCACCACCATGACCCAGGCCGCCCCCGACGTCCTCAGCTGGATCAGTGGCCGGCTGGCCGGGACGGCGGCGCCGACGAACTGCAACGAGACCGGGCCCGTCCCGACGTCGACGGCCACCTCCCCGACCGGGGACTGGACGGTCGACCTCAACAGCTGGAACCTCGGGGCCACCGTCAACCTGGCCACCCTGGGGTCGACGATCACCCTCCCGGCCAGCTCGACCTTCAGCGGGGTCGCCGACCTGACCACCAACCAGCTCCAGAACGGGGTGGTCCAGGTCCCGACCTTCACCGAGAACATCACGGCCCTGGGGGTCCTCCCCCTGAGCCTGACCTTCGGGATGGTCCAGGCCGGACCGGCCATCGGCACGGCGACCCTCGACGCCAAGGGGAACCTGACCATCGCCGCCTCGGTGGGTGAGACCTTCGAGCTCTCGAACATCAGCTTCCTGGGGATCAACCTGGCCGCGGCGGGCTGCACCACCGTCACCCCGGTGAACTTCCCCCTGAACTACAGCGGTCCCGTCTCCTCCCTGGGCGACGGCCAGCTGACCTTCTCGGGCACGACCACCTTCCCCCAGCTCCAGAACTGCGGGGCCCTGACGGCCATTCTGAACGTCCTCTTCCCCGGAACGGGCCAGGGCTACAGCTTCACCGTCTCCCCGCCGGCCGGGGTGGGCTACTGAGCCGCCTGAGGTGCGGAGGGCGTCGACCGGATCCGATCCGTCGGCGCCCTCCCGGTCCCCGACAACCCCACGGGGATCAACGCCGCCGGCCCGGTCCGCCCCCTCGGGTGGGCCGGGCCCTGGCGCGTCCCGGTTCAGATCATGAGGTCCGGATGCTCGGCCAGGGCGGCCCGGAGGCTCCGCTCGCAGAAGTCGACGATGTCGAAGACGAGATCGTCGACGGAACCGGGATCCGGGTCGAGGAGCCAGTCCCGGATCAGCTCGACGATGGCCCCGGCGATGGCAAGGTTGTTCCGCCTGACGTTCGGCTCACGGTCCCGGAAGGCCGGCTTCTTCGGGGCCTTCCCGGCCGGGAGGTAGCGGGGCGCTGTCGACCGGGCCACCGTCCGGATGAATTCGGCCAACCGGTTCCGGTTCTGCCAGCGGTGCTCCTCCATCCGGGCGCTGATCCCTCCCACCTCGATGAAGGCCACCCTGGCCACCAGGGGGTCGTCGACGATGCCGTGGACGAACAGCCCGAGGAGGATGCTGATCTGGTCGGGCTCCTCCACCGTCTTCTCGAAGGCGGCGACCAGATCCTGCTCGATCCCCCGGAAGATCCGCTCGTAGAGGGCGACGATCACGTCCTCCTTGGAGGAGAAGACCTCGTAGAAGCTGTAGGTCCCGACCCCTGCCGTCTGACAGATCTGCTCGATGGAGGTTCCCGAGTAGCCCCGGGTGCCAAAGAGCTCGAGACCGGCGTCGAGGAGGAGCCGGCGGCGCTCGGCCCGGCGCTCGCCGGCGTCGAGGCCGAGGATCCGTCGGGCCTTCCGGGGCTTCGCCGCCGGCTCGGCCGGGCCCTCGGGTGCGGTCGGCATCCCCCGATGGTACTGGGATCGGGGAGCGGACCGCCTTCTCAACAAGACAGCCTGCCAGGGAGTCCGACTGCGTGCTCTCACCCCTTGACTCGGCGTCGATCGGTTGTCTACTGACCTGTCAGTAGGAAACGCCGGAAGGGTCGGGGGTCCGTCCGGGCAGACGTTCGTGTGGCACGGGGGGGTGCGCCGTGCGGGAAATGGGGGGGAAGGAGCGTGAGATGCTCCGGGCGAGGACCCGGCTGAGCGTCGCCTCCGGACCCAGCTTCTATTCGGCCACCGCCGAGCTCGGTGACGCCCTGCCCCCGAAGTGGCGGCGCCGGGCCCTCGTCTGGGCCGTCGTCGGCTCGGTCGGGGCGGCCGGGGGAGCCGCCCTGGTCCACGGGGGGAACTCCTACAACACCTACCTGGTCTTCACGGCCGGGTTCTTCACCGTCCCCGGGCTGGCCTTCAGCCGGGAGGTCGTCCGGCGGGCCCCGGCCGAGCACCGGGCCTGGTGGTGGTGGTGGCTCTACGGGTTCCGGTGCTTCTTCCTCTTCGGGGTCATGTTGGCGGTGGTGTCCCTTGTCGAGCTGGCCCGGGGTGCCGGCCCCTCGTTCTACCGCCATATCTGGCTCCTCCAGTTCCCGGGGGTGGCGCTCTACATGGTGGTTTTGGCTTTCGTCTGGGGCCGGGCCATCAGGAGGACAGTTCGGCACGACCGGACCTCGAAGGAGGCGTCGAGGCTGTCGGGGGCGCCCTTCCTGACCAACCGGGTCGGCTCGGAGATCCTCATCGACCTCCTCATGGCCGTCCTCTGCGTGGCCGGCGGCGTCCTGATCATGATGGGGCCGGCCGCCGTCCGGCTGCTCCTCCCCTGGCTCGGAGTCGTCAAGGCCGGGTGCGCCACCTTCGGGATCCTGGCCGGGGTGTTCTGGGGTCGGGCCATGGTCCGGGTCCTGGTGGGGAAGTCCGGGCACCGGGCCCTCGCCGTCGACGCCCTGGACGCGGCGATGGCCGTCGTGGCCTTGTGCGCCCCGCTCCTCCTCTTCTTCGGCCCCGCTCTGGTCCAGCAGCGGGGGAAGCTCTGGCTGATCATCCCGTTGCTGGCCATGGCCCTCATCCTCCCTGCCATCGGGGGGGCCGGGATCATGGTCTTCGCCCGGATCCAGCGGGGTCGGCGGCGACTGCTCGGGGTTCTCCTGCTCACCTTCGGGATCTCTGTCGTCCAGCCCTGGGTCCAGATCGTCGACATCCTCCACAACTGGACGCTGCCCGCCCCGCCCTTCATCTTCTGCGGGGCCGTCAACTTCGCCTTCGTCATGCTGGTGCCCCTGTTCGAGACGGCCAAGCCCCCTCCCGGGCTCGACCGGCTCTCCCCCCAGGCCCAGCTCCGGACCTGGAGCGGGGTTCCGGTGGTCCTCGCGCTCGGGATCGCTGCCCTGTTCGCCACCATGGAGCACGTCAGGGGCAACAACCGGCTTGCCGTCGGGTACACCCTCGGCGTCCTCATCGTCCTGGTCTTCATGGCCACGGCCCGGCACTTCCTGCCCGTCCGGGAGACCCGGGGGCTCTACTCCGAGCTGGAGGAGACAGCCGACGAGCTCTACCGGCAGTCCCGGACCGATCCCCTGACGGGGCTCCAGAACCGGCGGGCCCTCTTCGACTGCTTCGAGGCCCTCCTGGCCCGGTCCCGGCGGAGCCAGGAGCCGCTCTGCCTCGTCATGATCGACCTCGACGAGTTCAAGCACTACAACGACGCCTACGGCCATCTGGCCGGGGACGCCATCCTCCGGAAGGTCGGGGCCGCCCTGCGGGCCCAGACCCGGTCCGGGGACGTGGCGGCCCGGTTCGGGGGGGAGGAGCTCTGCCTGATCCTCCCGGCCACCGACGCCCTGGGGGCCATGGCCCTCATGGGGAAGATCCGGTCGGTCTGTGTCGTGGGGAAGGAGACGGGGGAGGGGATCTCGTTCTCGGCCGGGGTGGCCCAGTGGGACGGGACCGAGGGGCCGGATGGGCTGATCAGCCGGGCCGACGGGGCCCTCTACCGGGCCAAGGCCAAGGGACGGGACCAGGCCGTCCTGGCCGACGACCGCGTCGGGGTCCTGCTGGCCGGCGCCTGGGTCGACACACGAGGGGGGGTCTGGGTCGTGGGGGAGATACAGGGGAGGAGACGGCAGGACCCGGTCCGGGGCTGGCCCCGGTCCGCCCGCCCGGCGGCGTCGAGCTTCTACTCGGCCGGCTCCGACCAGGGCGACGCGCTCCCCTCGAGCTGGCGGCGACGGGCCGTGAGCTGGGCCGTGGTCGGCACCCTGGCAGCCACGTCGGCGTCCTGGTTCGTCCAGGGCCGCAACGCCTACCTGACCTTCCTGGTCTTCGCCGGGGGGCTCTTCGTCGTCCCGGCCATCTCCTTCACCCGGCAGATGATCCGGAGGGCCCCGGCCGAGCACCAGGCCTGGTGGTGGTGGTGGCTCTACGGCCTCCGGTCATTCCTCGTCTACGGGATGCTCATCGCCGTGGTGAGCATCGCCGAGATGGTCCGCAATGCCGACGCCACCTTCTGGCACCACATCTGGGTCCTCCAATTCCCCGGGATCGCCGTTTACTTCCTGGCCCTCCTGGCCATCTGGGGCCGGGCCATCGTCGAGACGGTCCGCCACGACCGGGCCTCGAAGGCGGCCGCGGCCGAGTCGGGGACGGCGTTCCCGGCCACCCGGGTCCGGTCCGAGCTCGCCATCGACATCGCCCTGGCCCTCCTCTGCGTGAGCGGGGGGGTGGCCATCATGATGGGACCCGTCGCCGACCGGTTCGTGCTGGCCTGGATCCCCGTCATCGAGGCCACCAGTGCCGTCCTCGGGCTGGCGGCCGGTCTCTTCTGGGGGGTGGCCATCACCAGGGCCCTCATGGCCAAGTCGGGCCACCGGGCCATCTCCGTCGACGCCCTCGATGTGGCCATGGCGGTGCTGGCCCTGGTGGCCCCACTGTTCCTCTTCTTCGGGCCGGATCTCCTCAGGCAGAGCTCGAAGCTCTGGCTGGTGGCCCCCATCCTCGGGTTGGCCGTCTTCACCCCGGGGATCGGGGGGGCCTGCGTCATGATGTTCGCCCGGATGCAGCGGGGTCGGCGGCGGCTCCTCGGGCTCCTCCTGGTCCTCTTCACCGTCTCCGCCGTCAACCCCTGGGTCGAGATGGTCAACATCTTCCACAACTGGAGCCTGCCCTCGCCGCCCTTCGTCCTCAGCATCTGCGTGAACATGTCCCTCCTCATGCTGGTCCCCCTGTTCGAGACGACGGAGTCCCCAGCGGGCCTGGACCGGTTCTCCCCCCAGGGGCAGCTCCGGACCTGGAGCGGGATCCCGGTGGTCCTCGTCATCGGGATCACGGGCCTCGTGGTCACGATGGAGCACGTCCAGAGGACGGACCGGCTGGCCCTGGGCTACACCCTGGGGGTTCTGGTCCTCATGGTGTTCATGGCCTCGGCCCGGCACCTCCTCACCGTCACCGAGACCCGGGGCCTCTACGCCGAGCTGGAGGAGACCGCCGAGGAGCTCTACCACCAGTCCCGGACGGACCCCCTGACGGGGCTCCAGAACCGGCGGGCCCTCTTCGACTCCTTCGAGCCGGTCATGGCCCGGTGCCTGCGGGCGGGGGAGCCGCTGTGCCTGGTCATGGTGGACCTCGACGAGTTCAAGGCCTACAACGACGAGTACGGCCATCTGGCCGGGGACGGGATCCTCCGGAAGGTGGGCTCGGCCTTGACGGGGGAGACCCGGGCCCAGGACGTGGCGGCCCGGTTCGGGGGGGAGGAGCTCTGCCTCCTCCTCCCGGCCACCGACGCCTCCGGGGCGGTGAAGCTCATGGAGAAGATCCGGGCCGCCTGCATCGTGGGGAAGGAGAGGGGGGAGGGGATCTCCTTCTCGGCCGGGGTGGCCGAGTGGGACGGGAGGGAATCCCCTGACGGGATGATCAGCCGGGCCGACGGGGCCCTCTACCGGGCCAAGGACAACGGCCGGGACCAGGTCGTCCTGGCCGGGGAGCCCGTCGGCTCCCTGGGGTCCCAGGCCTGAGCCTCCAGCTCGAGGACCCCAGCTTCGGACTGTTCGCCGTCACCGTGCCCCAGGCCTGCTGGGGGTTGACGCCCGGGACGGGGCGGGACGGTTGCGCGACCATGGAGCCATGCCAGACAATCGCCGGCCGTCCCCGTTGCTCCTCCTGACCGAACCGGGCCGGGCCGCCGCCGAGTACGGGGCCCACCTCGCCGCCGGACCGGTGCTCCGGCGGGCCCCCCGGGGGGAGGGGAGACCGGTCCTGGTCCTCCCCGGCTTTCTGGCCGACGACCGGTCCACTCTGCCGCTGCGGCGGCTGCTCCGGTCCCTCGACTACCGGGTCCACGGTTGGCGGCTGGGCCGGAACCTGGGGCCGACCCAGGAGATCGTCGAGGGGCTGGCGGCCCGGGTGAGCGGGCTGGTCGAGGAGGACGGGGAACCGATCAGCCTGGTGGGCTGGAGCCTGGGAGGGGTCTTCTCCCGGGGGTTGGCCTTCGTCGCCCCCGAGATGGTCAGGATGGTCGTGACCCTGGGGAGCCCCTACCTCGGGGCCGGTGGGGTTCCCAGCCACGCCAGCCGCCGGTTCCGGCAGCTCTCCGACCGGCATCTCGACCTCGAGGGGGTCAGCGCTCTCGCCGACCGGAACCAACTGGCCGTCCCGGCCAGCTCGATCTACTCCCGGCTCGACGGGATCGTGGCCTGGGAGACCTGCGTCGACGGGCCGGGGGTCCGCCGGGAGAACATCGAGGTGGTGGCCAGCCACATCGGCCTCGGCTTCCACCCGGCCGCCCTCTGGGCAATGACCGACCGGCTGGCCCAGGACCCGGACCGGTGGGCCCCCTTCCGTCCCCCGGCCGTGCTCCGGGGGCTCTACCCGGCGCCGGCGGTCTGGTCCGGGGCGGCCTGATGGTCGACGACACCGGGGCGGCGGGCCCCGAACCGGGGGCCACCATCGAGGAGCGGATGGCCGCCTGGGAGAAGCGTCTCGACTCCGCCGCGGTGGAGGCCCGGGCCGCGTTCCAGGTCACGGTGGACGAGATCGAGGCCCTCCAGGAGCCGGGAGGGGGCGGTCCCCCTTCAGCCCCTGACTGACCTGGGGCCGTCCTCCTCCGGGTCCGGCCGACGGGAGCTGAGGACCACGGCCAGGGGCCAGAGTGCCTCGGCCCCGGCGGCGACCCGCTCGGCCAGGCCCCGCTGTCCGCCGTGGATCTCGGCCACGAACCAGAGGACCAGCCCCACCATGACGATGACGGCCGTCGCCGAGGCGGCCGGGGCCAGGAGTCGTGGCCCGGAGCGCCCGGCGGCGAGGGCGGGCCAGAGGGCCAGGGCGCCGAAGGCCAGGGTGGCGGCGATGGTGTGGGCGACGGAGTTCCCGTGGGCCGGTTGGGGGAAGGTGGCCACCCCCACGGTGGCGAGCCCGCCGGCGGCCAGGACGACCCGGCCGGCGGTCCGTCCCGGTCGGAGCCCGGCGGCGGTGGCGAGGTAGGAGAAACCGAGGCCGGCCAGGGCGGCGGTCATGACCCACCGGTCGGTCGCCCCCCGGGCGGCCAGGGCGGAGATGGTGTCCCGGACGGGGTCGTAGCCGGGGGGCTGGCGGGCTGCCGCCACGGTGAAGCCGCCGACCAGGAGGATCGGGGCGGCCCCGGACGAGGCCGTGGTCCACCACGGCATTCGGGGCATCCCCGGGAGCCTACGACCAGGGCCCCCCGGGGTCAGGTCCGCGCCTCCCCACGGGTCGTGCTCGGGACCCGGACCATCGCCTCGGCGGTAGCCCGGATCTACTGGCCCCAGGTCCGGGACTTCGGGGGTTCGACCGGTCAGCGGGAGCCACTCCGGCAGATCACCAACAAGACGTCGACGATCGTCCGGCACCTGCGGGCGCTGCAGGACGACCTGGGAGGCCGTCTCTCCTGGGACAGCACCGTCGCTGTGCTTCCCGACGCTGCCGGGCAGGCTGCGCGTCCCGGGAGTCGGGGAGATCCGGTTCCGGCCCGGGGCCTCGGACGAGTTTATCCGGCTCGCCCCGTTGATCCGGCCCCTCGTTGAGCTGCACTGGGTCCGGATGGTGGCCAGGCTGAACCACCTGGCCCGGGAGGAAGAAGAGCTCCACGGTCACCTCTTCGGGGCCAACCGGGTCGGGTTCCCGCTGACCATCCGTCGTGGTCTCCTGTCCCTCCAGGAGCGGGCCTGCTTCGACTGTGGGGAGCGGCTCGCACTCGGGGGATCAGCGGTGGACCACTTCATCCCCTGGGTCCGCTGGCCGAACAACGCCGTCGAGAACCTGGTCCTGGCCCACGACCGGTGCAACGGCCGGAAGTCCGACCGGATCCCCGGCCCGGTTCCCCTCGAACGGTGGGCCGTCCGTTTGGGGCACCAGGGCCAGGACCTGAAGACCCTGGCGGTGGCGGCGAGGTGGGAGTCCCAGCGGACCCGGACGATCTCGGTGGCGCGGAGCCTCTACGGTCACCTCCCGGCCCGGACTCCCCTCTGGAACAGTGCCGGTCAGTTGGTCGAGGTCGACCGTGACCTGCTCCTGGGGATCCTCGGGTCCCTTGAGTCGGAGCTACGGGGAGCCGATGACGGGCTGACCGTCGACGAGGGAGAGGGGTCGGATGGAGAGGACCCGGCTGTTGGGGTAGCCGACGGCGCCGGGGAGCCAGGCGTGGAAGGCGAGCCAGGTCCGGCCCTGGCCGTCGGTGAAGACGTCGGGCCCGCCCGGTCCGAGGAGGGTCCCGGCCGAGGCCAGGAGGGGGCCGGAGGTCGGTCGGGTGCAGGGACCGAGGGGGCCGGCACAGTCGGCCAGGCCGATGGCGTAGTTCGCCGACCGCCAGTTGTTGGCGGAGTAGAGGAGGAAGTAGCGGCCGCCCGTGACGAGCATGGTGGGGCCTTCGAGGATCCCGTTGGCGCCTCCCTCCCAGGACTCGGCAGGGGCCAGCATCTCGGTGGGGGTGGTCCCGGCCGGGATGGTGAGGCCGTCGGCGCTGAGGGGCTCGGCCCAGAGGGTGGGGGGGATGGAGTGGGTGGTGGTGCCGACTGATCCCCAGAGGAGATAGGGCCGGCCGTCGGGGGCCAGGTAGACGTTGGGATCGGTGGAGCCCCCGATGGCGGTCTGGCAGGCGACGGGAGGGTCGGCCGTCGGCGTGAAGGGCCCCTGGGGGGTGGTGGAGAGGGCGACCCCGACGCACTGGTCGCCGCTGGCCCGGTCGAGAGCGGAGAAGTAGAGGACGTAGGTCGTCCCGAGCTCGACGACCGAGGGGGCCCAGGTGGCCCCGGTCGAGGCCCAAAGGGGGAGGGAGGGGAGGGCGTTGGCCAGGACGGTCCAGTGGACCCGGTCGGGGGACGTGATGACCTGGATGGTCCCGGCCACGGAGTTGGTCGAGTAGCCGTAGTAGGTGCCCGCCGCCAGGAGGAGGGCGGGATCGGGGAAGTCGAAGGGATAGGCGAGGCCCTCCCCGCCGCCCCCCTCGGCGGCCAGACAGGGGGTCGTCGCCGCGGTGAGGGCGGTCTCGGCGGCGGCGCTGTTCCCGCCGGCGACCTGGCCATAGGCCTGGAGGACCCCGGCCAGGCAGTCGGTGACGGTTGACCGGTAGAGGTCGCCGAGACCGGCTGCCCCCGACACCCCGGCCGCCTCGGCCTGGACGGTGGCCGCCAGTTGGGCCAGGTCCGTCTCGGCGTTGACCAGGGTCTGGTGCTGGGCTGTGACGGTGGCCAGGCGGGTTTGCGTGGCCGAGAGGGCGGCCCGGCGGAGGGTCAGGAGGGTCTGGGCCCGGTGCAGCGCCTGGTGATCCCTGGTCAGGTCGGCCTGGGCCCGGGCCCAGAAGGCGGTGGTACCGGCCAGGACGAGGACGGCCAGGACGAGGACGGCCAGGACCGCGGCCGAGCTGGAGCGGCGACGGTCAGCCATTGGCCTGTTGGGCCTTCTGGCAGCTGGGCCAGGCGGACCCGAGGGTGGTGGCCGCCCCGGCGGCGTCCTGGAGGGAGAGGCGGTCGAGGGCTTCGACCACCCCGGTCAGACAGGAGGTCAGGTTCCCGGTGGCGGTCCCCTCCGAGCTGAGGGCGGCCTCGGCCCGGTCGAGCTCGGTGCGGTCGGTCTGGAGGTTGGCCAGCTCGGCGGCGGTGGCCTGCCAGGTCACGGCCAGGGGTTCCTGACGGTCCAGGGTCCCCTGGAGGGCATAGATCCCGGCGGTGGCCCGGCCCAGGTCCAGGCGGGCTGTCCGGGTGGCGGTGGTCACGGCCCGGGCCCGGGTCTGGGCCTGGATCCCGAGGACGGTGGGGAGGCCGCTGAGGAGGAGGGCACCGACCGCGACGGCTCCCCGGGTGCCTCCCCGCCTGGTCTTCCTGGTGGTGTCGACGCGGATGGGGACAATAGTAGGCCGGGGCCCGTGAAATCCCGGTGAACGGCCTGTGAAAACGCAGTGAATCTGCCGATAGGTTGGCCCCCATGACCACCCAGGCCGAGCAGGCCGAACGGTTCCTCCAGCTCCATCGGCCCGGTGCCCCCCTCCTCATGGCCAATGCCTGGGACGCCGGCTCGGCCAAGCTCCTCGCCTCCCTCGGATTCGAGGCCCTGGCCACGACGAGCGGGGGGTTCGCCGCCACCCTGGGCCGGCTCGACGGGTCGGTGACCCGGGACGAGGCCCTCGACCATGCCCGGGTCCTCGCCGGGGCCGTCGACGTCCCGGTGTCCGGCGATCTCGAGAACGGCTTCGCCGCCGATCCGGCCGGGGTGGCGGAGACGGCAAAACTGGCAGTCGGGACCGGCCTGGCCGGGTTCTCCGTCGAGGACTACACCGGACGGCCCGAGGACCCCATCTACGACATCGACCAGGCCGCCGACCGGGTGGCCGCCGCGGCCGAGGTGGCCCACCGGGGCCCGGCCCGGCTCGTCCTCACCGGCCGGGCCGAGAACCACCTCCATGGCCGGAACGACCTGGCCGACACCATCACCCGGCTCCAGCGCTACCAGGAGGCCGGAGCCGACGTCCTCTTCGCCCCGAGGGTGAACGACGCCGGAGATCTCCGGACCCTCCTCGCCTCGGTCGACCGGCCCGTCAGCGTCCTGGCCCTCCCGGGCTGCCCTCCCGTCGCCGAACTGGCCGCCCTGGGGGTGGCCCGGATCTCGGTCGGGGGCTCCTTCGCCATGGCCGGCTTCGGGGCGGTCGTGGAGGCGGCCCGGGAGCTCCGGGAGGAAGGCACCTACGGCTGGTGGGACCGGGCCATCCCGGGCGGGGCCGCGGTCCGGGCCGCCTTCGGGGCGTGACCCAGGCTACGGTTTCATCTTGGGACGAGCGACGATGGGACGCCGGGGACCGACCACCCGGAGGCTGCTGGCCGGGGCCGGGGGCGGGCTGGCTGCCGTTGTTCTGGCCGGCTGCCTCCCCTACGCCGCCGCCACCTGGACCCTCGACTCGGGTGCCGTCGCCACCGCCACCGCCGCGGCCACGGATTCCATCAGCGCCGTCTCCTGCACCGACCCCGCCGACTGCGTGGCCGTAGGGGCGGGGGGATCCCTGGTCGAGGTGGCCGGGACCTGGACCGCCGAGCCCTTCGGTGGTCCCACGCCGTACGGGATGAATGGCGTGGACTGCGTGTCCAGCACCTTCTGCGTGGCCGTCGGGGGGAACATGTCGGGCTTCGGCTTCTCGTCGAACGGGCCCGCCCCCGTCGAGATCTGGAACGGATCGGCCTGGTCGGCCGTTCCCAGCCCGGCCCCACCGCCCGGGTCCGGGTTTCTGTTCGGCGGGAGCCCTGACTACGGCCTCAGCTCGGTGTCCTGTGTGTCGGCCACCGACTGCGTGGCTGTGGGCGCACTCGTCACGCCGCTCATGCTTCTCCTTTCCACGGTCACCACCGTCATCGAGACCTGGGACGGGACGGCCTGGTCCGTTGTGCCCGGCGTGAGCGTCTCCGGGAGCCTCCTGGGCGTGTCCTGCGCCGATGCCACCGACTGCATGGCAGTGGGCGTCGGCAGTGGAGCCCTGGCCGTGGCGCTCAACGGCACGTCGTGGACGGCGGGGAACCTCCCGGCCCCGTTGAGGGCCCACGGCACCCTCGACGGTGTGTCCTGCCCCCTCCCGAGCTCCTGCACCGCCGTGGGCCAGGTCACGTACACGTACTCCTCGTCCTCCGGAACCCCGACTGCCGTCGTCCCCGCCGCCGTGTCCTGGAATGGGAGCATCTGGACATCCATGACGAGTCCCCGGCTGGCCGTGGCCAGCCCCGGGGTGGCCGCCACCTCCACCATCAGCAACGGGGTCCTCACCGCCGTGTCCTGCCTCTCGGTGGCATCGTGCGTGGCCGTGGGCTCCCTGGCCGGCAACGGTGTCGATACCGGGGGACTGGCCATTCCCGACCAGGCCGCCGTGGAATCCTGGGACGGGGCCAACTGGTCGGTCACCCCCAGTCCCCAGCCCGCCCTGGCCGACGGATCGGCGGGCCCCGGGCTGTACGGTGTGTCCTGCACCCTGGCCAAGGGCGACGCGGCCTGCGCCGCCGTCGGTGCTGACGGTGGGAGCCCGGCCGGCCCGCTGGTGGAGGAGACCGGCGCCGCCCTGGGGAACCTCGAGCCGAGCACCACCACCATCTCCGTCGTGGCCTCGCCGCCGGACCCCGTCACCTACACGGTCACCTACACCGTCACCGTCACCGTGACGCCCACCACCGGGAGCGGGACGCCGGGGGGCTCAGTGGCGTTCGATCTCCAGGGGAACCCCATTCCGGGCTGCCCCCCCCAGGTGCTTACGGCCACGGCGCCGGCCAGCGTGAGCTGCACCGTCTTCCTCGGGACCATCGACAGGACCCTGGGCGCCGTGTACTCGGGGGATGGGACCTACGACGGCTCCTCCGCTTCCGTTACGGCGAGCAGCGGCTGACGGTGGACCGGGCGGTGCTGGCCGACCGGCTCGAGGCCGTCCTCGGTCCGGTGGTCGGGGAGGACCTCACCGTGGGTGACCTGGCCCGGTTCCCGGGGGGAGCGTCCCGGGAGACCTGGAGCTTCACCCTCACATCCCCCGGCGGGGGAGCGGAGGAGTCGCGCCGGCTCGTCCTGCGCCGTGACCCGTCGGGAGCGGCCCTCTCGGGGCTCCACCTCGAAGGTGACCTCCTCTCGGCCGCCGCCCGCTACGGGGTCCCCGTCCCCCCGGTCCTCCTGGCCGGCACCGATCCGGGGGGCCTCGGGATCTTCGTCGTCATGGACCATGTCGAGGGGGAGACCATCCCCCGGAGGATCCTCCGGGACGACGCCTACGGGGAGGCCCGCCGGGTTCTCACGGCCCAGTGCGGCCGAGCCCTGGCCGCCATCCACCGGATCCCCCCGTCGGAGATCCCCGGGCTCAGCGGGGGGGACCAGCTCGAGCAGCTCCGGACCCTCCTCGACCGGCTGGGCCAGCCCCACCCTGCCTTCGAGCTCGGGCTCCGATGGCTGGCCTCCCAGCGGCCGGCCCGGTCGGGGGAGTGCGTCGTCCACGGGGACTTCCGCAACGGGAACCTCATCGTCGGACCGGAGGGGCTCCGGTCCGTCCTCGACTGGGAGCTGGCCCACCGGGGGGACCCCCTCGAGGACCTGGGCTGGCTCTCGGTCAAGGCCTGGCGCTTCGGGGCCGCCCTCCCGGTCGGGGGCTTCGGGACCACCGAGGAGCTCGTCTCCGCCTACGAGGAGGCCGCCGGTGCCGTCGTCGACCGGGAGGCCCTCCTGTGGTGGGAGGTCCTGGGGACGCTGCGGTGGGGGATCATCTGCATCGTCCAGGCCCTCACCCACACCACGGGGGCCGTCAGGTCGGTGGAGCTGGCCGCCATCGGCCGGCGGGTCTGCGAGGTGGAGTGGGATCTCCTCGACCTCCTCGACCGGGTCGACCCGGTCGAAGCTCAGCCGGCCGGCTCGGCCCCGTGACCAATATCCCCGACCCCACCGGCCCGGGGGGAGCCGACCCCGCCGGGGCGGGGGCGCCCCACGACATCCCCTCGGCCGGGGAGCTCCTGGAGGCGGTGGCGGAGTTCCTCACCGAGCAGGTCGTCCCCGGTACCGGAGGCCGGCTCTCCTTCCACGCCCGGGTGGCCGCCAACGTCGTCTCGATGGTGGCCCGGGAGATGGATCTCGGAGCGGACCAGGCCGCTGCCCACGCCGCCCGGCTGGCCGACCTCGGCCTGGAGACCGAGACGGAGCTGGCCCAGGCCATCCGGGCCGGCCGGTTCGACGACCGGCCGGGGGAGGTCCGGGCCGCCGTCCGGGCCTCGGTGGCCGACAAGCTGGCCGTGGCCAACCCGGCCTACCTCGGGTCGTGAGGGAGGGCCGGGCCTCGGAGACGGCCCGGCGGGTGGCGGCCCAGCGGCTCACCTTCCCCCGACCCTGTATTCCGGGAGGCCGGCCCGGGGACGACGACCGCCTCCAGGCCGACGTCGCCGCCGGCCTGGAGCCCGGGGTCACCCCCCTGACCAACTACCTCCGGGCCCGGACGGCCTGGGTCGACGGGGTCCTCCTCGGGGCACTGGAGGAAGGGATCGACCAGGTCGTCCTGGCCGGGGCCGGCTACGACGGCCGGGGTCTCCGCTACGCCCGGGCGGGGGTCCGGTTCTTCGAGCTCGACCACCCCGAGACCCAGGCCGACAAGCTCGGTCGCCTCGCCCGCCTCGGGATCGACACCTCCGGGGTGGGCTTCGCCGCCGTCGACTTCCTGACCGGGGACCTCCCCGCCGCTCTGGCCGGTGTGGACCACGATCCGGGTCGGCCGACACTCTCCATCTGCGAGGGGGTGGCCGAATACCTCCCCGTCGAGGTGCTCGGGAGCCTCCTCGGTGGCCTCTCTGCGGCCTGTCCTCGAGGCAGCCGGCTCGCCGTCACGCTGGCCCTCGTCCCGGTCACCGGGGCCGGTCGGGCCAGCCGGGCCCGTCTCCGGGCCGTGGTGGCATCGATGGGGGAGGACCTGACCTCCGAGATCCCCCGGGAGGACCTGGCCGGGTTCCTGGCCCGCTCCGGCTGGGTGGCAGAGACCGCGGTCGATCCGGCCGGCCGGGATCTGACCCGGAGCGATGGGAACTCAGCCTTCGTCCTGGCCCGGTCCGGGCTCTGAGGCAGGGAAGCCCCCTCCGAGGATTGAACGGCCGAGGGCCTGGGTAGGGTGGACGGCGGTGGGGCACCTCTTCGGCTCCCCTCCCGAACGGAGCACCACCATGGATATCGTCCGGAACGCCGACGGCACCCTCCTCGTCCCGGTTGTGCCCCAACGTCGGCACGAGTCCGACGATCAAGCCGACTCCGCCCCGCCCGGAGCCGACGGGGGGACCGAGTCGGGCGAACCGGGGACGAGGCTCCTCCACCCCGGCGAGGGGGGCTTCGACGAGGCCCTGGCCGAATGGGACAGCCAGCAGAATCCCGACCGGGCGGCCGCCCTCTCCACCCCCGGTGGACGGCAGGAGGCGATGACCCTCGTCCACGCCGTGGCCATTTCCCCCGATCACGCCGTCGGCCCCGCCGTCGAGGCCCTCGAAGACCCCGAGGCCAGTGGTGAGGCTCTCCGGCACGTCCTCGTCGGCGGGGTCCATTCCGTCGAGGACTTCGCCGTCGAGGTCGCCGCTTCCGAGGGAGGCGAGGTCCTGCCCGCCCATGAGGCGACCAAGATCATCGGCGAGGTCCTGGCCGAGCTGGACTGATCGATCACCGCTGGCCTTTCGAGCTTCTGCAAGGGGGCCCGAGCCGGTTGGAGCCCGATTCGGGGCATGAGGCCCCCGCCCGTCGGTGCCCTGATCAGGGGCCCAGGAGGGCGGCGGGGATGACGGCGATGCCGTCGGGTCGTCGGTAGGCGAACTTGCCTGTGGTGATGATTGCGGCGTCGAGGAGATCGTCGCCAAGTTCATCTCTCAGCCAACGGAGATGTCTGAGATCGTCGTCGATCGGCGCTGAGGTGAGCTTCACCTCCAGGGCCACCACCCGCTGATCTCGGCGCTCGATAATGAGATCCACCTCGTGGCGAGCGTCCTTCGTCCGCATGTGTCGCACGCCGGCCTGGTGGGCCTGGGCGTAGACCTGGGCGCTCTGAGTCACCAACGATTCGAAGAGCGCTCCGAGCAGGCTCCCGTCACGGGGCACGTCGGGTCCCGCTCCCCGGCCTTCGAGCAGAGCTCCGCTGCTGGCCCCGAGAAGATGGGCGGCGAGGGCCGGGTCGGCGAGATGGTGCTTCGGGAACTGCGTGAGCCGGTTGAGTGGATTCCGGGTGGGCATCCACCCGGGTACCGGATCGACGAGCCAGAGCTGGGAGAGGACGTCGCGATAGGCGATGGTCGTCGTCTTGGCGGGTTTGTCCGATTCCCCCGGGCTGGCGGCAGCCAACAGGGTGTTGTAGCTCGTTGTCGTCGCGGTGGCGGCGGCGTAGGCCCTCAACCATCCCAGCAGTGCCGCCGGGCGCCTGACCTCGTGACCTTGCTCAGCGAAGTCGTGCTCGACGAGACGGGCCATGTAGCTCTCGAGGTGGGCGTCTCTCGATCGTTCCGTGAACCGCCGGATGCCGGGAAGGCCCGAGGCCAGGATCTCCTCGACGTAGGTGTCGAGGGCGACATCTGTTGTTCCGGAGACCGGCGGATGGGCGCCCGAGAGCAACTCCCCCAAGCTGACGGTGGGAGTTTCCACGCCTCGCTCGGCCAGGCTCATGGGCCGCATTCGAATTCTCACGATCCGTCCTGCCCCGGAGTGGGCCGGACGCTCCACCGGCTCGGCGCTCCCGGTCAGCAGAAACCGCCCCGGGCCGGCGCCACCGTCAACGCTGCGGCGGACGGAGTCCCAGATGGGCGGATACCGCTGCCACTCGTCGATGAGGATGGTGCCTCGGATCCGCCCGAGTTGGGTGGGGTCAGCGGCCAGGATCTCCCGTTGGTCCCGGTCGTCCAACGCCCAGACGTGGTCGGCCCGCCGGGCTGCGGTGGCGGTCTTCCCAACGCCGCGGGGCCCTTCCAGGGCGAGCGCTGGAAGGTTCTCCATCAGCTCGTCGAGCTCGGCGTCGACCACTCGTGGGCAGTACTCCATGGTGCCCACGCTACTACAGGACCACTAACTACACTACCGCTAGACCATCATCAACACTGCCACTAGACCAGCTCCTGCGCTACCGCTCGCCCATGGCCGACGCTACCGCTGGACCACACCGCCTCGGCCGACTCCATCGTCCAGATCGAGTCGCATGGTCTCCGAGGCCCCCGATCCCCCGACCGGGCGGAACCCGAGACGCCGGTAGAGCTCCCCGGCCGGGTTCCCGACCTCCACGCTCAGGCTGATCGCCGAGTGCCCGTCCTGGCGGGCCAGTTCCAGGAGCTCCTCGAGGAGGGCCCGGCCGATGCCCTGGCCCCGCCGGTCCTCGACCACCCCGACGCTGAGCTCGGGGACGTCGGGGGCGAGGAAGCCGTAGCCGGGGTCGTCGACCGGGAAGAGCCGGATCCAGGCCCCCCCGACGGGGCGGGCCCCCCAGCCGTCGAGGGCGAGCACCCCCCGGTCGCCGGCCCGGGGCCAGCCGGCCAGGTAGCGGCCCAGGCCCGGGTCGGCCAGGACCGCTTCCACCCCGGGTCGTTCCCCACCGGGGCGCCAGAGGGCCGCCTCCCGGAGCATCTCGGCCAGGAAGCCGAGGTCATCGGCTCGGGCCTCCCGGAGCTCCACCAGGGGGCGTCCCATCGGGATCTCACCGGGCCGGTCCTCTCCCCTCCAGGTCTCCCGGAATCCGTGGCGGTGGTAGAGGCCGGCCGCCGGCCCGTTCCCGTCCAGGACCGAGAGGATGACCCGGTCGGCCCCCCTCCCGGTGGCCCAGCCGATGACCCCGGCCAGGAGGAGGTCCCCGACCCCTTGGCTCCGGGAGCCGGGATCGACCCAGGTGGAGAGGAGCTCGACCACCCCACCCGGGTCGGCGGCGGTGGCACTGACCATCCCGACAGTCCGGTCCCCATCGAGGGCCAGGAGGTTGAGGGCCACCCCGGCCAGGCGGGCCCGCCAGCGCTCCTCAGCGGCCCCCTCCCACTCCTCGAGGCGGGAGCTGAAGGCCTGGGGGGCGTCGGTCAGGGCGGCCAGGCGGACCTCCCGCCAGCGGGCCCAGCCGTCGGGACCCACCGCCTCGAGCTCGACCATGGTCCACTCTGGCGGCCCCAGCCGGACCGGGTCAACGGGAGGACCTCCCCGGGGTCGGTCAGGGAACGGGTTCGGCTGCCGTCACGGGGAGGGGGGAGTCGGCCATCTCGTCCATCCCGATGGGGCCNNGATGTTGTGGGTGATGATGAAGAAGGTGGCCCCCGTCTCGCGCTGGGCCGTCACGACGAGGTCGTCGAGGTAGGCGACCCGGACGGGGTCGAGGCCGGAGTCGGGCTCGTCGAAGAGGATGATCTCGGGGTCGAGGACGAGGGCCCGGGCCAGGCCGGCCCGCTTCTTCATCCCGCCGGAGACCTCCCCGGGGAACTTCTCGAGGTGGCCGACGAGGCCGACGAGCTCGGCCTTCTGGAAGACGATGTGGCGGATGGCCTGCTCCGTCTTGGTGGAGTGCTCCCGGAGGGGGAAGGCGATGTTGTCGTAGAGGGACATCGACCCGAAGAGGGCCCCGTCCTGGAAGAGGACCCCGAATTTCTTCCTGATCCGGAGGACCTCCCGCTCCCGGACGCCCACGATGGGGTCCCCGTCGACGAAGACCTGGCCCCGGTCGGGGACGAGGAGGCCGACGATGACCTTGAGGAGGACGGACTTCCCCGTCCCCGACGGTCCGAGGATGGCCGTGGTGGCTCCCTGGGGGACGTCGAAGGTGATGTCCTCGAGGACGGAGTGGGTCCCGAACCGCTTGGAGACGCCCTGGACGGAGATCACGCCGGCCGTCATCGGGCCACCGAAAAAGTTGCAGAAATGAGAAAATCCATGATTGTATGATTGCATCTTCCGGGCCGGGCGACCAGCAGGTCGCCAGAGGGGGGTCCCGGGATCTGGGCAACCAGTGAAGGACGGGGGGGATTCGGAGTGCCGACGTCCGGTGCTGCTCTTCGCCGCAGCCAGCGGCCGGGACAGACACCGGAGGACCTCCACCACACCATCGCCACGCAGAGCGTCCGACCTGACGCCACGTGTCTTAGTCGGGGCAATAGGGGCCGGCGGGGAGCCCGTCGGTGAGGACCTCCCTCGACGACCGACCCACGTTCGGGGACCGGACCAGGGGTGCCCTGGAGCGGAGCGGGAGGGGTGCCCTGGACGCGACCCGGTCGCTCGGGTCCCTCTACGCCATGGTCCTCGACGCCGTGCTCCTCACGGGGGCGGGACTCCTCCGGCGGCGATTCCCCTGGCGGGAGTTCATCGACCAGACCTGGTTCCTCGTCTCGGTCTCCCTGGTCCCGACCATCCTGATCGCCATCCCCTTCGGAATGGTCATCGTTCTCGAGGTCGGGGGCCTGGCCAACCAGATCGGGGCCACCTCCTTCGTGGGGGCGGTGGACGCCATCGGGACGGTCCGGGAGGCGTCCCCCATCGTGACGGCCCTCCTCCTGGCCGGGGCCGGGGGGTCGGCCATCTGCGCCGACCTCGGGGCCCGGACCATCCGGGACGAGATCTCCGCCCTCGAGGTCATGGGGATCAGCCCCCTGGAGCGGCTCGTCGCCCCCCGGCTCCTGGCCATGATGCTGGTGGCGGTCTTCCTGAACGGGATCGTCGCCTTCGCCGGGATCATGTCGGGCTACGTCGCCGACGTGACCGTCCTCCACGGCACCGCCGGGGGGTTCCTCAACTCCTTCAGCTCCTTCGCCCAGCCCGCCGACGTCATCGAGTCGATGATGAAGGCCGCCATCTTCGGCCTCCTCGCCGCCGTGGTCGCCTCCTACAAGGGCCTCAACGCCAAGCGGGGACCGGCCGGCGTCGGTGAGGCGGTCAACCAGGCCGTCGTCATCACCGGGGTCAGCCTCTTCGTCGTCAACCTCGTCCTGACCGAGATCTTCCTGGTCCTCGTCCCCCCGAGGCTCCCGTGACGACGACGTCCCAGGTCGTCGGGCCCGCCGGGAACGGGACCCGGCCCGCCCCGGCTCCCCCCGGTCGGGGGCTGGCCGGGGCACCGCAGCGGGCCGTCCTCCGTGTCGTCGACCGGTTGGTCTGGCTGGGGAAGCTCCTCCGGTTCGTCCTCCAGGTCATCCGGTCCGTCCCGGTCGTGGTCACCCGGCACCGGGGGGAGGTCCTCCGGCTCCTCGCCGACGTGACCTTCGGGGGGGGACTCCTGGCCGTGGCCGCCTCCACCGTCCTGGTCGTCTTCGTCCTCTCCGCCTTCATCGGCATCCAGATCGGCCTGGAGGGCTACCAGGGCCTCCAGATCATCGGCCTGGCTCCGCTGGCCGGGTTCCTGTCCGCCTTCGGGAACACCCGGGAGCTGGCCCCCCTCATCACGGCCTTCGGGCTGGCCGCCCAGATGGGCTGCAAGTTCACGGCCCAGCTCGGGGCCATGCGGATCTCCGAGGAGATCGACGCCCTCGAGGTCATGGGCACCCGCTCCCTGCCCTTCCTCGTCACCACCCGGATGGTGGCCGCCCTCGTGGCCGTGGTCCCCCTCTACCTCCTGGCCCTCTCCGGTGCCTACCTGGCCACCCAGGTCACGGTGGTCTTCGTGGCCCACCAGGGCGGGGGGACCTACCAGCACTACTTCCACGCCTTCCTCACGGCCAAGGACGTGGCCCTCTCGGTCACGAAGGTCGTCGTCTTCGCCGTCCTCATCACCGTGATCCACTGCTACTACGGCTACACCGCCGAGGGGGGTCCGGAGGGCGTGGGCCGGGCCGCCGGGCGGGCCATCCGGACCAGCATCGTGATGATCGCCTTCAGCGACATGCTCATGACGATCCTCTTCTGGGGGACCTCGAGCGGGATCAGGATCTCGGGATGACGGCCACGGTCCTCCTCCGCCCGGCCGGGTCGCTCGGGCCCCCCCGCCGTCGTGGAGCCTCCCGTCCGGGCCTGGCCCTCCTAGGCCTGGTCCTCGTGGTGGCGACCTCGCTCGTGGTCGGGCTCATCGTGGCCTCCTTCGACGGGGCCTTCACCAACTATGTCGCCGTCCGGGCCGAGGTCCCCGCCTCGGGGAACGCCCTGGCCGTGGGCAGCCCCGTCGAGTTCCGGGACGTGACCATCGGGAGCGTGGCCAGCTCGGGGCAGCCCCTCCCCGGCCACAAGGACCTCCTCGTCCTCCACCTCGACCCGGCCCGGGTGCCCGATCTCCCCGGGGGGGTCAGCGCCGGGGTGGCCCCGGTGTCGATCTTCGGGACCCAGTACGTCGTCCTCGACTCCCCCAGCGGGACGGGGTCGGGTCGGTCGTTCGACCCGAAGAGCACCATCCCGGCCGGGACCCAGGCGGGGACGGCCTCGCTCCAGAACACCATCGCCAACCTCGACGAGATCCTCAACGCCATCCACCCTGCCGCCCTCGACGCCGCCCTGACGGCGGCGGCCACGGCGCTGCGGGGCCAGGGGTCCACCCTGGGGCAGACCCTGGACCAGGCCTCGGTCTACCTGGGCCAGATGCTCCCCGACCTCCCGGCCCTCGAGAACGACATCGCCCTCCTCGGTCCGGTGGCGACCCAGATCTCGGGGGCCACCCCGGACCTCCTCCAGACCCTGGCCAACGCCTCGGTCACGGCCGGGACCATCGTCTCCGATGCCGACCAGCTCCGGAGCTTCCTGACCGGGGGGACGGCCCTCTCGGCCCAGGCCACCTCGCTCCTCAACACCATCCAGACTCCGCTGGAGAACGTCCTGGCCGACTCCGGCCCGCTCCTCGCCGACGTCTCGGCCAACCCGAAGGAGCTGGCCGAGATCCTCTCCGGCCTCGACACCTTCGCCACCTCCTGGGCCGCGGCCGAGAGCCACGGGCCCTTCCTCTCGTTCTCGGGTTCCCTGACCGTGCCCGACTCGTCCTCCTTCGTCCAGGGGGCCCTGGACGCCCCCGGGATCCCCGGGGCCCAGGCCCTGGTGGAGAAGGGCCTCGGCCCGACGGCCATGAACCCCCCCACCTACACCGCCGGGGACTGCCCCCGCTACGGGTCCCTGGCCGGAGCCAACTGCCCGGGGGGCCCGGCCGCCTCGGCCCGTCCCGGCCCCGCCCCGGTCATGATCACGGGTGCCCAGGTCCGGGCGGCGGTCGCCGTCGACACCGGGCTGTCGGGCGGGAGGCCCCCGGCCTCGCCGGCGGTGGCCACCCTGCTCCTCGCCCCCCTCCTGGGGGGACTGGCGGCCTCCCGGTGACGGTCCGGACCTCGCTGGGGGCCACCCTGGCCAAGCTGGCCGCCTTCGTGGCCGTCTCCCTCCTCGTCACCACCGTGGTCGTGGCCAGCCTCCTCGACCTCCACCTCCGGCCCGGCCACCCCTACCGGGCCGAGTTCAGCGACGCCTCGGGGGTCCAGGCCGGCGACACCGTCCGGATCGCCGGGGTCGAGGTCGGGAAGATCACGGCCGTCGGGCTGAGCGGCCGGGACGCCCTGATCTCCTTCACCGTCGACGCCGATCAGCCCCTGTCCACCACGACGGTCGCCGAGGTCCACTACGCCGACCTCCTGGGCCAGCGGTTCCTGGCCCTCGTCCCCGGCCCGACCCCGGGGAGCCGGCTGGCCCCGGGGAGCCTGATCCCCCTCGGCCGGACCGTCCCCGCCCTCGACCTCACCGGGGTCTTCAACGGCTTCCAGCCCCTCTTCGCCGCCCTCAGCCCGGACCAGGTCAACCAGCTGACGGCGTCGATCATCCAGATCTTCCAGGGGGAGTCCGGGACCATCTCCGACCTGGTCTCCCAGACGGCCCTCATCACCTCCAACCTGGCCGGCCGGCAGCTGCTCATCGACCAGGTCGTCGACAACCTGACCCAGCTCATCGTCTCCGTCGACGGCCACGACTCCCAACTGGGCCAGCTGATCGACCAGTTCGACAGCCTGGTCACGAACGTGGCCGGGGAGCGGTCCCAGATCGGGGCCGCCATCGACGGGGTGGCCGGGCTCACCACCACCGTCTCCGGCCTCCTGGCCCAGGCCCAGCCGGCCCTGGACCAGGACATCAACGGGGCCACGAGCGCCAGTGCCACCCTGGCCGCCGACCAGAAGAGCCTGGACAACGTCCTCCAGGGCTTCCCCGGGGTCCTCACCACCCTCGACAAGGTGTCGAGCAGCGGGAACTACATCTCCGTCTACCTCTGCAACCTGTCCCTCACCTCCCAGGGCCAGGCCAGCTTCACCCTCATCCCGGGCACCATCCCTCTGGTCATCAGCCTCCCCTCGGGGCCGGTCGGGGACCAGACCAAGCACACGGCGACCTGCCGATGAGAAGGTTCCGGGAGCGCAACCCGCTGGCCCTGGCGGTGATCGGCACCGGGCTGATCGGCCTGGCGGTGGTCGGGGCCGTCAACTTCGGCCGGCTCCCCTTCGTGAGCGACGCCACCACCTACCAGGCCGAGTTCCCCGACGCCGCCGGGCTGAACCCCGGGGACATCGTCATGGTGGCCGGCGTGTCGGAGGGGACCGTCAGAGGCCTCGCCCTCGACGGGGCCCACGTCAGGGTCAGCTTCACCGTCAACGGCTCGGTCGACCTGGGGACGACGACGGCGGTGGCGGCCAAGGTCCTCACCCCCATCGGCCAGGAGTACCTGGCCGTCTCGCCGGCCGGCGCCGGCCGGCTGGCCCCGGGCGGGGTCATCCCCACGGCCCGGACCTCGGAGCCCTCGACCCTGGTCGGGGACCTCGCCCAGTTCTCCCAGCAGACCCAGCAGGTCAACCTGGCCCAGCTCGAGCAGGCCCTCAACGTGACCAGCCAGGACCTGGAGGGGACTCCGGGCTCCACCACGGCGGCCGCCCTGAGCGGCCTGGCCCAGCTCTCCTCGGCCATCGCCTCCCGGCAGGGGGAGCTGTCCCAGTTCGTCCAGCAGGCCCAGCAGCTCACCGCCACCCTGGTCGCCCACCGCAGCGAGCTGGTCGACCTCGTCGGCCAGAGCGACCTCGTCCTCCAGGTCCTCGACCAGCGCCGCCAGGCCATCACCACCCTCCTGGCCTCGACCACGACCCTGAGCCAGGAGGTCGGCTCCCTCCTCTCCACCCACCAGGCCCAGCTCGGCCCCCTCCTGGGCGATCTCCAGACCGTGACCGGGGTCCTGGCCAAGGACAGCACCGACCTGGCCAACGCCCTCCCCCTCCTGGCCGGCTTCGAGCGCTACGCCGCCAACGTCACGGGCTCGGGGACCTTCGGGGACGTCGTCATGCCCACCCTCCTCATCCCCGACAACGTGATCCAGGAGTGCTCGGCCCCCGGGGCCGTGTCACCGACGACGGGGTGCCTCAACCCATGACCACCACCCCCGCCCAGGACCGGGATCGGGACCGGCCCGGTGTCGCCGCCGCCGCCATCGCCCTCTTCGTCGTGACCGCCGTCACCATCACGGTCCTCGTCACCGGCGTGGCCAGGACCACCCCCACCATGGGGGTCACGGCGGAGTTCGTGGAGGCCCCCGGTCTCTACGTCGGGAACCACGTCGACATCCTCGGGGTGCCGGTCGGGACCGTCACCGCCATCACCCCCCGGTCCGGCTCGGTCATCGTGGCCATGTCCATTCCCGAGTCCGTCCCCGTCCCGACCTCGGCCCAGGCCTTCCTGATGGCCCCCGACATCGTCAACGACCGGTACGTCCAGCTCTCCGCCTACCGGGGCGGGCCGAAGATGGTGGGGGGGACCCGGATCCCGATGGCCCGGACCGTCGTCCCCCAGTCCGTCGACGAGATCATCACCAACCTCGACGCCCTGGCCTCGGCCCTGGGACCGGGGGGGGCCAACGGCAACGGGGCCGTGACCCGGATCGTCCACGACCTGGCCAACACGTTCGGGGGGAACGGGACCAACCTCCACACCACCATCGTCTCGCTCAGCCAGGCGCTGGGGGCCATCCAGGGTGACGGGCCCCAGGTCACCGCCACCCTCGACAACCTGGGTACCCTCACCGCCGCTCTGGCCGCCGACACCGGTGGCTACCAGGCCTTCGCCGGGGACCTCTCCGCCGTGACCACCTCCCTGGCCGGCGACGACAGCGACATCGCCTCGGCCCTCTCGTCGCTCGGGAAGGTCCTGGGCCAGCTGGCCGCCTTCGTCCAGGCCAACCAGGCCTCGATCGGGGCCAGCCTGGGCAACCTCCAGACCTTCACCGCCGCCGTGGCCGGGCAGCAGCAGGCCCTGGCCCAGGCCTTCGACCTCGGGGGGCTGGCCCTGGAGAACTTCAACCAGGCCATCGACACCAAGGCCCCCGGGGGGGCCGCCCTGGCCACCCGGCTCGACGGCACCGCCGACACGGGCAGCCTGGTCCAGGAGGTCTGCGGGGGCGCCTTCAACCGGCTCCTCGACCTCGGGACGAAGCAGTCCAAGGCCAACGAGCTCGACCTGGTCTGCGCGGCCAGCTCCGCCCTCCTGAAGCTCCCCAACCCCCCCGGCGCCTCGGCCGGACCCAACCTCAGCCTCTCCGCCCTCGTCCCGGGGTCCACGTGAGCCGGCGACCGAACGTGGCGCGGTGGGGACGGGCGGCGGCCCTGGTCGGGGCCGCCGGGGCCCTGATGGCCTCGGCCGGCTGCGGGGTCAGCCTCCAGGCCCTGCCCAAGCTGGGCGGCCAGTCCGGCCCCGTCTACCCCCTGCGGGCCACCTTCGCCGACGTCCTGAACCTCCCGGCCGAGGCCCAGGTCCGCTCCGGGGTGGCCGTCGTCGGGGAGGTCAGCTCCATCTCGGTCTCGAACTTCCAGGCCCACCTGGTCCTCGACATCCGCAGGGGTGTCCGGCTCCCGGTGGGGACGACGGCCCAGGTCCGCTTCGACAGCCCCCTGGGCGACGAGTTCGTCCTCCTCCAGCCCCCGGCCGGAGCGACCGACGGCCCCTGGCTCACGGCCGGAGCCGTGCTGGACGAGACCCAGACCAGTAGCGCCCCCACCATCGAGGACACCCTGACGGCCCTGGCCGCCGTCCTGAACGGGGGGGGACTGGACCAGCTCCAGACCATCGTCTCCCAGCTCAACGCCGCCTTCAACGGCAACCAGACCCAGATCCGGGCCCTCCTCTCCGACGTCGACCAGGTGGTCGCCTCCCTGGCCACCCACCGCAACGACATCGACACGGCCCTGGCCGCCGTGGGGCAGCTGGCCCAGCAGCTCAACACCGGGAGCGGGACCATCACGGCCGGGATCAACGCCCTCGAGCCCGCCCTCCAGGTCCTCTCGACCGAGAACGGGGATCTCACCGACCTCGTCAACCAGGTCACCCAGCTGGCCGTCGTGGCCCAGTCGGTGGCCTCGACCAGCGGCCAGCTGGCCGTCGCCGACGTCCAGGCCCTCCACCCCGTCCTCGACCAGCTCGTCGGGGTCGAGCAGCAGATCGGCCCGGCCTTCACCGACCTGGCCCACTTCGAGTCCCTCACCCCGAAGATCGCACCCGGGGACTACCTCCAGCTCTCCCTGAACGCCCAAGCCGTCCTCTCGAATCCCCCGGCCGGGGCGGCCCGGCCCGCCAGTGGTGACGGGGCCGCCGTGTCGACCCTCCTGGGCGGGGGCCTGCCGTGAGGGGCCGGACGGTGGTGGTCCGGATGGTGGCCCTGGTCCTGGTGGTGGCGGCCGGGGTCTCCTACATCGCCTTCGACGTCCTCGGGAACCGGGCCGGGGCCGGCCCCTACACCCTGTCCGTCGACCTGGCCCGGGCCGGGGGCCTCTACCCCGATGCCAGCGTCACCTACCGGGGGGTCGACGTGGGCCGGGTGTCCGCCCTCGACCTGACGACCAGGGGGGTCACCGCCGTCCTGGCCGTCGACCCCGGGGTGGAGATCCCCGTCCAGGTCCAGGTGAACGTCCGGGACCTCTCGGCCGCCGGTGAGCAGTATCTCGACCTGGTCCCGACCGGGCCGGCCACCCCTGTCCTGCGGGCCGGGGCTGTCATCCCCGAGTCGGAGACCGCCGTCCCCGTCACCGTCGGGACGCTCCTCACCGACGTCGGGGCCCTGGTGGGCGGGCTCGACCCGGCCGACGTCCAGACCGTCACCGAGGCGCTCGGGACCGGCCTCGGGGGCACCGGGGAGGACCTCCGGACCATCGCCTCGGCCTCGGCCCAGCTCATCGCGGCCCTGGAGGCGGCCCAGCCCGCCACCTCCCAGCTCATTCAGAACAGCGGGCCGCTGCTCTCGACGGCCAACGCCACCGGGGGCGACTTCGCCTCGTTCAGCCAGGGCCTGGCCCAGTTGACCGGCCAGCTCCGCAGCTCGGACGCCGACATCCGGACCCTCCTGGCCAACGGGACGACTGCCGAGTCGGCCTTCAGCACGCTCCTGACCCAGGACTCGGCCACCCTGAACGGCTTCCTGGGGAACCTCTCGACCGACCTGGGTGTGGCGGCCCAGCGCCAGGCTGCCGTCCAGGTGCTCCTCTCGGTGCTCCCGGTGTTCGCGGGAGAGGTCTCGAGCGTGGTGGGCCCCGACGGCCAGGTCCGGGTCGAGCTCAAGTTCAACGACGCCTCGACCGTCTGCCCCTATATCACCGGGGCCCAGACCCCCGAGCTGACGGTCACCACCGGGGCCCCCACCCTGGACCGGACCTGCACCCTGACCGCCCCCGACCTCCTCCAGCGGGGATCGGCCGACGCCCCGGTCGCCCCGGGGGGTTGATCACCGTTCCCGCCCGACCCGTATCCGACCAGGTGAGCAGAAGGAGCAACGACCATGTGGGACCTTGCTGACGAGACCGGCGGTGGCACTGGCCTCCGCCTCGCCCCGGCCCGACCCGACCCGGGCCCAGTCCCGGGGACGGGGCCCGACCCGGCTGAGCCCATCACCGACACCGTGGAGGACGGCCCCCTGGATCTCGTGACGGTCGGGGAGCCCGACGTCACGGTCGACGCCTCCGAGCCGTCGGCGGAGCCGGAACCGGACGGGGAGCCGGGCCGGACCGGCCGCGGCCCCGGGATCCGGCTGGTCGCCGCTGTCGTGGCGGCCGCCGTCCTGCTCGGCGCCCTCGGGACCGCCGTCTGGAAGGTCCGGCAGCTCCAGGGCGACCAGTCGGCCCAGTCGAGCGCCCTGGCCACGGCCCGGACCGACGCCGCCGAGCTGGCCACCTACGACTACCGGCACCTCGACCACGACTTCGGACTGGTCGAGGCGGCGTCGACGCCGACCTTCCGGGCCGACTTCCTCCAGTCCAGCCAGGCCCTCTCCAAGGTCCTGGTCCAGTACCAGGGGAAGGCCCAGGGGACGGTGGTGGCGGCCGGGGTCACCTCGTCGAGCCCGCGCCGGGCCATCGTCCTCGTCTTCGTCGACCAGACGGTGTCGAACACCCAGGACACGAGCGGACCGGTCTCCGAGGCCACCCGGATGCAGATCAGCCTGGTCCACACCGGGAGCCGCTGGCTCATCGACCACGTCTCCCTCCTGTGAGGACGACCTCCCCCCTCCGGGCCCAACGTCAACCACAAGGGCCGGTCCCCCCCGACCGGCCCTTTCCCCGGCACCATCCCGTCCGAGGGGCCCTTCGCCCCCCGATCGGGTCCCTTGGCGGGTGGTGCCACCTGAGCCCGACCGGCCGGTTCGTCCTGTGACGGCCCGCCCCAAGGGGGCCGGCGCCCCCCTGGCCGCCCCGGCGCTGCGGGCCCTCCTCCGGGAGGTCCCCCTCTTCTCGGGCTGCTCGACCCGGGAGATCGGTCGGGTGGCCGCCGTCGTGAGCGAGGCCCGGTTCCCCTCCGGGACGGTCCTGACCCGGGAGGGCCGGGCCGGCTCCCTGGCCTTCCTCATGGTGGAGGGCTCGGTGGCCGTGACCACGGCCGGCCTGGTCATCGCCACCCTCGGGCCCGGAGACCTCTTCGGGGAGCTCTCCCTGATCGACGGCCGACCCCGGTCGGCCACCGTCCAGGCCGTCTCCGACGTCCATGTCCTCGAGATCGACGGCCCCGGGTTCCGGCGGATCCTCCGGGGCGCTCCCGAGCTGGTCCGGAGCCTCCTCGGGACGTTGGCCGGCAGGATCCGGGCCATGGACCTCGAGGGCGGGCCCCGTCAGCCCTGAGCAGGACCCGGGTCGGGGGCATCCGGCCCAGTCGGGCCGACTCCCGGTAGCGGCGGAGCCCCCAGGAGCATGGTCGCCGACCGGAGGGGCTAGTTCCCGGCCCCGGCCCGGTCGAGGCCGGCGGTGTCCTCGATAATCCAGCTCCCCAGGCCCCCGGTGAAATGCTCGACGGCGGCGACGAGGGCCCAGGGGCCGGTCCCCGAGGGGGACGTCGCAGAGCCATTCGATCCAGCGGGTGAACCCGGTGGGGTCGAGGCCCTGGTCGGCCAGGCGGAGGAGGCCGGGGCGGTCATCGGGCCCGGTCGGCGGCCACGGCCCCGACGATGGCGGCGGCCACCCGTTCGGGTCGGAGGCTCCTCCGGCGGTAGAGCCGCTCGGCCGCCCCCCGGGGCCGGTCCTCCTCGGCCCGGTCGACCCCGAGGTAGCGGGTGGCGGTGACGATGGGGGTCCGGGTGAAGCCGGGGCAGACGGCGCTGACCCCGACGCCCGAGCCGGCCAGCTCGGCCCGGAGGGGCTCGGTCAGCATGAGGACGGCGGCCTTGGTGGTGGCGTAGGCGGGGAAGGTCCGGGACGGGGTGAAGGCGGCGGCCGAGGCCACGTTGACGATGTGGCCCCCCTCCCGACGCTCGGCCAGGAGCCGGCCGAACTCCCGGCTCCCGGCGATGACCCCGCCCAGGTTGACCGCCAGGATGGCCTCCCAGTCCTCCCCCGAGGTCTCGAGCATGGGGCCGGCCAGGGCGATCCCGGCATTGTTGACGACGACGTCGGGGACCCCGAGGCCGGCGGCCAGCACCTTGGCCAGCCCGGCCACGGCGCTCCGGTCGGCGACGTCGGTGACCCGGTGGTGGGCCTCGGCCCCGAGGAGCCGGGCCAGCTCGGCCGTCCGCCGGGCCGACTCCCCGTCGATGTCGACGGCCACCACGGCCGCCCCGAGCTCGGCGAAGGCCAGGGCGGTGGCCCGGCCGATCCCGGAGCCGGCACCCGTGACGAGGACGAGGGACCCCTCGAAGCGGTCCCGGGGTACGCCGGGGGCGACTCGGCTCCGGGCCAGGGCCCGGGGGGCCGGACCGGCGGGGTGGTCGACCAGTTCGACGAATTCGGCGATCCAGCGGGCCACGGCCTCGGGGGCGGTGAGGGGGATCCAGTGGCCGTCGACGACGGTCCGGCGCCAGAGGTCGGGGGCCGTCTCCTCGATGCCCTCGAGGAGGCCGGGGGTGACGAAGCGGTCCCCGCCGACCAGGAGGACCTGGACGGGGACGGCCGTCGTCCGGGGCCGGGGACGGCGGAGCCGGTCGGTGAAGTTGGCCCGGTAGAGGGCGAGGCCCCGGGCCGCGTCGCCGGCCAGGGTGGGGGAGGGGGGGTGGAGGTCGGTGTCGATCCCCTCGAGCCGGGCCAGGGCCAGCGGCCAGAGCCGGGGGCCGAGCACCCGCCAGGCCGGGCCGGCACCGGGGAGGTGGAAGGCGGCCACGTACCAGGAGTGGGCCAGCTGCCGGGCGGCGGCGGCGAGGCCTCCCCGTCCCGGATGGGCCAGCCGGGCCCGGAACCACCGGCCGGCATGGTCGAGGGGGGGACCGGAGATGGAGGTGAAGGAGGCGATCCGACCCTCGAGGCGGGGGTCGCAGACGGCCTCCCAGGCCTGGACCGACCCCCAGTCGTGGCCGACGAGGTGGACGGGTCGGTCGGGGCTGACGGACTCGAGAACCCGGAGGAGGTCGCCGGTCAGCTCCTCCAGCCGGTAGCCGGACCGCCGGGCCGGCGCTCCCGAGGCCCCCGCCCCCCGGACGTCGGGGGCGACGACGTGGTAGCCGGGGGCCAGCTGGCCGGCCACCGCCTCCCAGACGGCGCCGGTGTCGGGGTAGCCGTGGACGAGGACCAGGGTGGGCCGGGCCGGGTCCCCCCACTCCCGGAGGTGGAGGGGGACCGGCCCGGGGAGGTCCCGCCGGAGCGGTTCGGTGAGGGTCACGGGACCGGGACCTCGGGCGGGGTCGGGACGGTCGTGGCCCGGGCGGCCCAGCGGCGGACGTGGGGGAGGTCCTCGTCGAGCCAGAAGGCGTCCTGTTCGGTGACGACGAGGAGCTCCTCGAACTTGGCCCCCACCCCCCGGAAGGCCAGATGGGGCTCGACGGCCCAGAGGCCGGGGACGGGGGGGTGATCGGACCGGCGGGACCCGTTCCAGAGGGGGGACCAGCCCTGGCGGCCGGCCACCAGGGTGGTCCGGGCCAGCCAGCGGACGCTCCGGGGGCCGAACCGGAAGAGAGGTCGGGGGCCGGGCCGGTCCGGGAGCCGGCCGACCTGGTGGGCGATCACCCCCTGGGGGTAGGCCCGGTGCCGGTTCTCGAGGCCCTGGCGGACGATGAGCCGGTCGACCTCCCGGTAGATGTCCCGGAAGCTCCGCCGCTTTCGGACCAGGTCGAGGATGAGGGAGCGGTGGGCCTGGAGGTCGTCCATGACGAGGTCGAGGGTGGGGTTCGGGGCCAGGCTCCCGCTGTAGCCGATGTCGGCGCAGACACCCCCGACGATGGGGGCGCAGTCGAGGATGTAGGGCATCTCCTCCCCGAGGCGCCGGTCCCCGGGGAAGAACTGGAGGGGTTGCCGGATGCCCCGGAAGGCCGTCCGGTCCCCGAACCAGGCGAAGGGGAGGTGGAACCAGTCGTCGACCCCCTGGTCGAGGAGCCATGTCCGCATCCGGTCGGCCACCTCCCGCTCGGTCACCCCGGCCTCGAGGCCTCCCGCCACCGTCTCGGCGCAGCGGTAGGCGAGCTGCTGGACCTCCCGGAACCGGTCGAGCTCGGCCGGGTCGGCGGTGAACGGCTTGGCCATGGCCCCACCGTAGCGAGGAAAAGAGCAGAAGTGCAAGATTTCCTGAAACCGTCACAAAAGGGGGGTAGGATGGGGGGCATGGTCACCAGGAGCGCACCGATCGTCCTCGACGAGGAGCCGGCCGCAGAGGCCGACTCGACCGAGAAATTCCACCAGCTCGTGGCCCGGCTCTCCCGGCAGTCGGTCGACAAGCACTACGACGCCTACGCGGATATCGACTGGGAGTCGGAGGACAACCGGATCGACCCCGCCGATCCCCGCTGGGCCCTCCCCGCCATCGACCCCCTGGGGGGGACCGACTGGTACCGGTCCCTCCCCGCCGAGACCCGGGCCCGGTTGGGCCTCTGGCGGGTGGTGGCGGCCATGAAGATCGGGGTCCAGTTCGAGAACATCCTGAAGCGGGGCCTCCTCCTCTACGCCATCGGCCTCCCCAACGGGGCCCCCGAGTTCCGCTACGCCTACCACGAGACCGTGGAGGAGTCCCACCACGGGATGATGTTCCAGGAGTTCGTCAACCGGAGCGGCCTCCCCGTCCGGGGCCTCCCCCTCTGGATGCGGGACGGGGCCTCCCTGGTCGCGATCCTGGGCCGGCTCTTCCCGGAGCTCTTCTTCTTCTTCGTCCTCGGGGGGGAAGACCCCATCGACCACGTCCAGCGCCAGACCCTCTCGGGCCGGACCGGGACCGGACCGGAGGAGCTCCACCCCCTCCTCGTCACCGTCATGCGCCACCACGTCACCGAGGAGGCCCGCCACCTCTCCTTCGCCCGCCACTGGCTCAAGCTCCGGGTCCCCACCCTGGGCGCCCCCCGGAAGGTCGCCCTCTCCCTGGCCGTCCCCGTCATCCTCGGGGCCATGGCCCGGATCATGCTGGCCCCCTCCCCGGCCATGATCCGGGAGTTCAACATCCCCGCCGAGGTGGTCCGCGCCGCCTACCGGGACAACCCCGACTCCCGGGCCGAGGCCCGCCGGTCGCTCCGCAAGGTCCGGACCCTGGCCGAGGACCTCGGCCTCGTCACCGGCCTCTCCCGGCCCCTCTGGCGGGCGTTGGGGATCTGGGAGGAGGCGGGGTAGCAGCGTCGCCTGGGCGACGGCGATGTCGTTGGAACGGTTTTGGTCGGTCGGCGAACATCGACACGCGAGAATCGTCGGTGTGAATCCGGTCAAGAGACAGGCCGTCGTCGTCCGCTCAGCATTGTTCTTCGTCCCGCTGGCGATCGTGCTCCTGATGGTGGCAGCAGGAACACCCGACAGGACGCCTTGGCCGTTGCTCGTCGGCCTCTCCGGCGCGTTCGGAGTCGTTGTCGTCGCTGTCAGTATCCGGACTGACCGACGGCTCGCCCTACGAAGTGGCACTTCCGACGCCGTTTGGGTCGGGGTCTACGCCGAGAACATTTCCGTGGTCACCACCGTGCCTCTCGATGAAGCAATCGCCCTGCCCGGAAGGCCGTCTCGTTCGCGCGGGGATCGGACATCGAAGTCGTCGACGGCCACACTGTGGTGGGCTGGGTTGGATCGATCCTCACCAGCATTCCGCGCTGGCAGCAGTACCAAATCGCAGTGGTCGTCTCAGCCGCCACCGACGGACGGACCCAGTTCACGTGCTGTGCAAGGCCCCGCTTCAGCATTTCGCTGGGTGGAAACGCGAGGAGCAAGGAACTCGCCGCCGCGCTCCAGAACGAGGTGGAGTATCAGGCCGGCCATGGCGAAGCATACGAGGGCTCATCCAGTCCCGGATAGGCCCACAACCTGGCAAGGCCGTCGAGGTACATTTCGCCACCCTCGGGTGCCCGGGCTTGTTCCCCCATCCTTCGGTTCTCGGCACCCGAGGACGGCCTCGGCGGAGGTGAACATGTGACTCGACCCACCAGCCCGAGGGCCGATGGGTCGGTCACCCCCAACTCTGGCACGAAGACCACGCCTAGTGTTACGCGGCGTGGGACAGCGGGACCGAGATTGTCCTACTCCTCCTGGACATGTCGTTGTTGGACGTCGCTGGAAGTACGCCCCTCCGCCCCATGTCATGTTCGAGGCGATCGTCAACGACCTCGAGAAGTGGCTGCTTCCCCTGACTGGCGAGGTCGTTCCTCGCATCACCGTGCTGCGTCGCCAGCAGGCCGTCCTCCTCGAACCCTGGGTGGACCCATCCGTGACGGCAGTTGAGGTCAGGCTCGCTCCGCTGGAAGACGGAGGTACCCTCACCACCGTCTTGGCCTACTCCCCCCAGTCCGATCTCTGTGCTGAAGAACGCAAGTGGACTCGTTACCGGCTCGGGACGGTCTTCGGCGCCGCCCTACGGGAATGGGTGGACGAGCCTCACTGGTGACGCCGGAGTACCGTCCGCACCTGCCGGGCCCCGGGGCGCCCGCAGCTCAAGTGACATTCCCGAACCCTCACATGGGTCGCATGACACTTGGTAACATGATCTGGCACCAAGTGAGAGGGAGCGGGCGATGGCTGTACCAGCTGAGTTTCTCGTCTCGACGAGCGGACAGATGTCAGTCCCTGCTGCTGTGCGCCATCGATGGGGGCTCGACAACGGTGGACGGGTCACCGTCATCGACGTCGGCGACGCCGTCGTCCTCCTGCCTCCCGGTGGCCGACAGAAGCTCCTGGCCGAGGCTCTTACCGCCGAGGACCATCTCCGATTCGTCCGGAGTCTCGACGACCCGGACCTGGCCACGACGTAGGTGGCGTCTGTCGTCATCGACGATCACCTGCTCCGCGACGTCCTGACGGGTGAACGCCCGCCCGACCTGGGTGGGATCGCTCCCGACGGGGTTGCCACAACCGGCCTCTGGCTGTTCCGGTTGTGTTCCTCCTTGGCTGAACCCATCGTGACGGGCAAGCTCTCCGGGCCTGTTGCGGCCCTGTCAGCTGAGACCCAGGCCCGCTTCCGGTCACAGGTCGCAATGCTCCCTCCCGAGATCGAGCTCCTGCCCTTGCGGGACCTCTCCTGGTTGATGGCGGGGCTCCAGCACCGCCACCGGAGGGAGGGGCGAGGCATGTCGGCTGCCATGGTTGAGGCACTCGCTGCCGCCCACCAGCTCACCGCCGGGATCGCCGTGTCGAGACAGGACGTGGGACCCGCTCTCCGAGCTGCGGCAACGGCAGACGGGATCGCCTTCCACGTCGTCTAGAGAGCCGGCCCGTCCTCTCCCTCGTCGTCCCTGGTCCGTGGGCCCGAACCCATGTCCGGGTAGGCCGTGTTGTACACCCTGGATGCATCGTTCTGTACACTTGTGTCATGGACGTAGCCGTCAGTGAACTTCGGGCCCATCTGAGCGAATGGCTCGACCGGGCCCGGGAGGGGACCGAGATTGTTGTCACCGACCGCGGGATCCCCGTGGTCCGGTTGCTCGGTATCGGTACGGTTGAAACGCTCGAGCGTCTGACCGCCGAGGGTGTCATCGCCCGGCCCGAGAAGGCGAACCGTCCGACGGCCACAGGACGCCTCCGGCCCACAGCGCGCCAGTCGGTGGCTGACCTCGTGGGTGAACAGCGTCGTTCCTGATCGGTGGCTCTGGTCTACTTCGATTCCAGCGCCTTCGTGAAGCTCCTCATCGAGGAGTCGGGAAGCGCCCTGGCCGTTGCGCTCTGGGATGGATGCGATGCGGCCGTCTCCAGCAGACTGGCCTATCCCGAGGTCCGGGCTGCGCTCGCCGCTGCCAACCGGAACCACGATCTCAGCGATGCCGACCTCAAGTCAGTCGAGGAGACCTGGGAGGAGTACTGGGCCGCCACCCGTCCCATCGAATTCACCCGGGGAGTCGAACGTCATGCCGGCCAACTGGCTTGCTTCCACGCGCTGCGAGGCGCTGACGCCGTTCACCTTGCCAGTGCCTTGGCGATGGGGGACCCGAACCTTGTCGTCGCCGTCTGGGATCGTCGCCTTCATGCCGGTGCCAGCATGGCCCACCTCGGTGTCGCTCCTGCACTGATCGACGTCTGAACCTCCGCCTCGAGCCGGGTCCTCAGAGGGGAACGGTCCGATAGGTGATGCCCGATGCCGCCGCGGCGGAACGGATCCCTGGGCCGTCGTCACCTTCCCAGACGCAGAGGTCGGCACCAAGGTGTTCAGCCGCCGCCACCGCCTCTGCCCCCAGGGTGGAGAGTCTCCGATCGGCGGCGAGCTCCGCCGTGCGGTAGCCGATCTCCCGCAACGCGAGGACCCGGATCGTCTCAGGGAGCTGGACGAGGCGTTGACCGAGATCTCGGCGTCGTTCGGGCGACCACCCCCCGGTCAGCTTTCCTCCCTGGGCGGCCACGACGCTCCTGCAGAGTCGCACGTAGTACATGTTCGTCGTGGCCAGCTCGTGGGACTCGATGATCTCCCTGAGATGATCGTCGACCTCGCCGCCCAGGACGTCGCGCAGGAGATGGTCGTCGACAACGGCGAAGGTCACGTCGTGGCGAGATCGGGGTCGTCGGCCAGGGAGTCGACGAAGGCGGCATGCTCCTCCCGACTGAGGAGGTCGCCCATGAGATGTCTGGCTTCCCCGGCCGGCACCGTCAGGACACCGAAGCCCAGGTCGATGACGTCGACAGGGCCGCCGTTGTCGAGGTGCCAGCGATGGCGCACGGCGGCCGGTACCGACATCTGCCCTGAAGAGGAGACGAGGAACCGTTGGATCGCTTCCATGGCTGAAGCCTACTTGGTGACTGTGCACCTGGTGCCAAGTATCGGCGAGGTATGCCCCCCGGAGGGCCTTCGGCGGGCACGGTTGCCCGACGGTCATCGCCGACCCCACCGCCGCCGGTTACGGCCGGGCCGCCGCCGCCTCCCTCGGTGTCGAACCGGACCGTGTCCTCAAGACCCTCGTCGGGTAGGTCCTGATCGGAGCGCCACGTGGCGCCCCGCTCAGCGTCCCGGTTTGGGTTTCGCCGAGGACGGCTTCCGGGTCGTGCCCTTCGCCGCAGCCGGCTTCTTGGCCGGCGCCCGCTTGGCCGGCTTCTTGGCCGGCTTCGTCGCCGGTGCTTCCCGGGACAGCGGTCGGGCCTCGAGCACGTGGGCCGGGCGGAGGGCGCTGTCGATGACGGCGGCGATGGCCATGGCCCGCTCGTCATCGGTCCGGGCCTCGGTGCCCTGGAGGGTGGCCAGGTGGGAGAGCTGGTACATGACGATGGTCTCGATCCCGAGGGCGATCTGGTCGGACTTGATGTCGTCCCGGACGACACCGGCGTCCTGGCCCACCCGGAGGAGATCGGCGAGCTCCTGGCGGAGGGCGGTCAGGTGGGGGAGTCCCATGATCCGGTCCGGGCTCATGGCCTCGGCCCCGCTCAGGACCCGGCTGGCCAGGGGGTGGAGGGCGACGACGGCGTTGAGCCGGCCCAGGAGCCGGCCCAGGAGGCCGGCGATGGTCTCCTCGGTCCCCTCGAGGAGGGTCTCCCGGACGAGCTCGACGAGGGCGGCGGCGTCGGAGTCGACGGCCGTGATGAAGAGGCTCTCCTTGTCGGGGAAGTACCGGTAGACCGCGCTCGGGGTCAGCCCCACGTCCCGGGCCAGGTCGGCCAGGGAGGTCCGGGCGAAGCCCTCGGCCACGAACCGGCGGACGGCGGCCTCGACCAGGGCGGCCCTGGTCCGTTCCCCTTTGCTCGGCGCCTTCGGCTCGGTCTCGATCCTGCAGATCATAGGGCCGGGACCTGCCTCAGCCCGGGGACGCTCCCGGTCCACCCGACCCGGGCCCGCCCGGGGTGCCCGCCGTCGCTTCGGCGCCGACGACCCGGTTCCGGCCCTGGTCCTTGGCCGAGTAGAGGGCGGCGTCGGCCCGGCCGAGGAGCTCCTCCGGGGTCTCCTGGCCGTCCCAGGTGGCCACCCCGGCCGAGAACGTCAGGGGCTCCCCGTGGGACCGGTCGGCCCCCGTCTCGATCCGGATGAGGTCCACCAGGTGGAGCGCTCCCTCGGTGTCGGTCTCGGGGAGGACGACGGCGAACTCCTCACCCCCGTACCGGGCCGGGAGATCCTGGGCCCGGGTCCGCTCCCGGAGCTGCCGGCCGAGCTCCCGGAGCCGGCGGTCCCCGGCCCCGTGGCCGTGGCGGTCGTTGAAGGCCTTGAAATGGTCGAGGTCGATCATGGCCAGACTGAGTGGCCGGTGATGGCGCCGGGCCCGGGCCAGCTCCCCGGCCAGGGTCTCGAACAGCCTCCGCCGGTTGGCCACCCCGGTCAGCTCGTCGGTGTTGGCCAGGTCGACGAGGCCGGCCACGAGCCGGGCCCGGTCGGCCATGGCGGCCAGGAGGGATGCCACCGTGGCCGTCACGTTGGCGTCGACGGGGATCCCCAGGGTGGAGCGCTCCGGGGTGATGACGACCACCTCGACCGGACCGGCCTGGGCCGGAACGGCCCGGAGCCGGCCGTTCCCGGCCGCCTCCCCCGTCTCGAGGGCCCGTCGGGGGAGGTTCCCGAGCTCGGGGAAGGGGGGCCAGTCGAGATCGGGCCAGCCGAAGACCCGCTCCACCGGCTCGACCGGGTCCCGCCGGGTCAGCACCGCGTAGCTGGCCACCCCCATGGCCTCGGCCAGCTTCCCGGCCATGGGGAGGAGGTCCCCGGGCCACTCCCGGAGGGTTCCCGACGTGGCGGCCAGCGCGGCCAGGGACCGGTTCGACTCGATGGTCCGGACCGTGCTCCGGACGACGAGGTGGATCATGGCGGCGAAGATGGCCGAGGTCCCGGCGAAGAGCAGGGTCGTCTCGACCGCCGTCCCCCGGCCCACGAGGAGGCCCGTCTCCACTCCCAGGGCCCCGACGAGGCCCAGCCAGGCCAAGCCGATCATGGCCCGGTTCCCGACCACCGGGATGGTCATGAAGGGCATGCAGGTCAGCAGCAGCATCGTTCCCGAGTGGAGCCCTCCTCCCACCCCGAAGGCGCCGCAGGCGGCCGTCACCGCCGCGTACTCGGCCAGGACGGAACCGGGCCGGAACCTGGCGAAGGCGCCCCGCCGGAGCCGGCCCAGGTCGAGGAGCAGTCCGAGCCCGAAGACAACGAGGAACCCGAACCCGAAGTCGATGGCGGCCCAGGACCGGGTGTGGTGGGGGCCGACCAGGAGGACCAGCCCGTAGAGGGGGAGGAGGAGGATCATGACCCCCACCGCCTTCAGGACGAGGAGGACCGTCGATCCGGAGGGGGGCGCATGGAACCACGGCCCCGAGTCCCGGCCCGCCCCTGGAGGGTCCCCGGCTACGCCGGCCGCCTCTCCTCTCGCCATTGCATCCGCCCCTTTCAGGTCTGGCCCGGTCCGATCACTCCCGGCCCGCTCCCCTCGAGCCCCCGGTCCCACCCCCGGGCCGCTCTTCCATCCTAGGGAGCCCCAGACCCGCCGTCCCGGCCGTCCCCCCGAACGCTCCCCCCCCTCCCGGGTAAGCAAGGATGTGCGACGGGGAGGACCGATGACCGAGAGCAGGCCACCCGAGGTCCCCGGACCCGGACCCGGGGATGCCGCCGCCTTCCTCGACCTCTTCGACCGCCAGGCCGAATCGGTCCGGGCCTACCTCGAGCGCCGGGTGGGTCGGCTCGACGCCGACGACCTCCTGGCCGAGGTCTGGCTCCGGGCCTTCTCCTCCCGGGCCTCCTTCCGGGGGGACTGGCCCGACGGCCGCCCCTGGCTCTACGGCGTGGCCCGCAACACCCTCCGGGCCCACTGGGAGGAGGGCGCCCGGGACCGCCCGGTCCCCGGCCCCGACCTGGCCGATCCCTGGCCCGAGGTCGACGCCCGCCTCGACGCCGAGGCCCTCGGGGAGCCCCTCCGACAGGCCCTCCTGGCCCTGGCCGAGATCGACCGGGAGGTCCTCCTCCTGGTGGCCTGGGAGCAGCTCACCCCGACGGAGGTGGCCCTCGTCCTCGACATCCCCCCGGGGACGGCCCGGAGCCGGCTCCACCGGGCCCGGGCCCTCGTCCGGGCCCAGCTCGCCTCCGATGTTCCCGCCCCCGCACTGGAGCCGGGCCGGTGACCGGCCCCGAGGACCGGACCGACCCCGGCATCGTCCGACCCCCGACCCGAGAGGTGGACCCATGAACGAGATCGAACTGCTGGCGGCGACCGGGACCGTCGAGCCCGGTGACCCCGACGTCATCGCCCGGGCCCGGGCCGCCCTCGAGGCCGCCCTCGAGGCCGAGTCGCCCTCCCCCGTGGTGCGTCGGCTCCCGAGGCGCACCGCCCTCGGGGTGGCCGCCCTGGTGTCGACGGCCGCCGCCGTCCTCCTCGCCACCGGGGTCGTCCCCCTGGGCGGAGGTCAGCCCCCGGCCGAGGCGGCCGGCCTCGTCATGCTGGCCAGGGTGGCCTCGGGTCGCCCTGCGGTCCTTCCCCCCGGACCGGGCCAGTACCAGTACACCGAGTCCCGGAACGACTACCGGGACTGCACCGTCCCCGACGCCGGGGCCGGAGCCGGCTACTGCTACGACGTCCCCTCCGACCGCCAGATCTGGATCGGACCCGACGGATCGGGCCGGCTCCTCCAGAGCGAGGGCACCCCCGTCTTCACCGACGCGGCCGACCGGGCCGCCTGGGTCAAAGCCGGCAGCCAGCCCGTCTCGACCGTCCCCTCCGACACCACCTTCGGGCCCGGAGGTCTCTCCGACGGCCCCGGCTCCCTCGCCGGTCTCCCCACCGATCCGACGGCCCTGGCCGCTCTGGTCTCGGCCCGGAAGATCGAGGGCGGCCCCCCCGGGCCCGGGGAGGACTTCACCCAGGTCGGGGACCTCCTCCGGGAGACCGACGCCTCCCCGGCGCTGCGGGCCGCCCTCTTCACCGTGGCCGGCCGGATCCCCGGGGTGACCGTCCTCGGGACCGTCACCGACCACGCCGGCCGTCCCGGTCTCGGCGTCGCCTTCGGCGAGACCGCCCCGACGGGAACCCTCTACGTCTTCGACCCCACCACGGCCGCCCTCCTCGGCGAGGAGGAGCTCGACCACGGGACCCCGGCCCCGACCGGCTGGGCCGTCTACCTCTCCTCCGGGGTCGTCGACTCCCTCTCGGCCACCCCCACCGGGTCGGCCCCCCCGGCCCCGGCCGTCTCGGTGACCTGCCCGGCCGGACCGGACCAGCCCTGTCGGTTCGCCGGGGGCTGATCCCGCCCCGGCTTCAGCCCTCCCGGCGGCGGAGGCTGGGCGTCTCCCCGCCCAGGTCCACCTCGAACCGGGCCAGGAGGCCGACCGGCCCGTCGGCCAGGTGCTCGGAGGTGAGCCTGAGCCGGACGGTGCCCTGCCCTTCCCCTGGGACCGGGGTCTGCCCCAACCGCCCTCCCTTCCCGTCGTCGAGCTCGGCCGCGTCGACGAGGGCCAGGATCCGGCCCGACCCGTCGTGGACGACGTGGACCTCGGGCCCGATCATGACGGGGCCACCACCATCCGGGGCCGGAAGTAGCTCAGGCTCTCGTTCCGTTCCCCCGGCGCCTGCCAGGTCACCCGCCAGACACAGTTGTTCCCCCCGATCTCCTCGAGGTAGGGGCGGTAGCCGAACTGGGAGACGGCCTCGATCCCCATGGCCAGGACCGGCCTCGCCGATCCCGGACCGCGCCGGTCGGGGCTGGCCCAGAGGGTAGACGGCCCGCCGGCCCCGGGGCGTCCCCCGGGCCGTTTCGACCGATGACCCTGTCCAAGGCTCTCCGAGGGTGACCCGACGGGCTGGATCGGTGAGGTCGGGGCGCCCGCTTGGGGTGTCGAGGTTGGGCCACCTCCCGACGAACCAGGAACGAAATCCGAACAGAAATGAAGAAAATACGAAAACAGCTATTTCTCCTTTTCATCTGATTCGGGTCGTGCTATAGCTGTCCGCTGACACATCGGGAGAGGCCGGCGCCCGAGATCGGGGCCGGTTCGGGGAGGGGAAGATCGGATGCGACACGGACCTTTGCGCAGGAAATTCGTCCCGGCCGTCGGGGCCCTGACGCTGGCCCTGGTGGCCTCGGCCTGCGTGCTGGGGATCGCCCCCCTGCCGCTGGGCGGGACCGCCTCCCCGACCAACATCCCCCTGGGGGCCCAGGCCGGATCCCTGAACCTCCCCCTCTCCTGTGCCCTCCCCATCATCGGGAACACGACCTTCGTCGTCACCATGAGCGGCGTGGCCGGGACGACCCTCGGGCCGGGCCAGCAGTTCTCCCTGACCGGCGGCCACGGCAGCCTCCAGGTTCCCCAGGCCCTCACCAACCTCGGCGTCAGCATCGGGGCCACCAAGGCCGCCGCCACCCTCACCGACCTCGAGATCCTGGCCGCCGGCGCCACCCCCAGCTCCATCAACGCCGCCTCCCCCCCGCTCTCGGTCACGGCCCCGGTGGGGACCGGAGTGACCTCCTCGGTCATGATCCCGGCCTCCGGCACCCTGACCATCGGCCCCTTCACGGCCGGCCCCTCCGGCCAGGTCCAGATCTCGATCGGCGCCGCCGTGGCCTCGATCACCCTGGAGAACGCCTCCGGGCCCATCGGCGGGACCCTCTCGGTCAACTGCACCGCCCCCTCCCCGGTCGTCCCCCTGGCCGACATCACCATCGGCGGACCCTCGGGCCAGGCCCCCCAGAAGTTCGCCATCTCCGAGCCGATCCCGACCATGCCCGTCGGCTTCATCCAGGGGAGCCTCAACATCCCCCTGAACTGCGCCCTGACCGGGGCCTCGGCCCTGACCATGGGGGCCGAGCTGACCGGGACCCTCCCCGCCGAGCTCCCGGCCGGCAGTCCCTTCTACTTCCAGGACACGAGTGGGGTCCTCGAGATCCCCGGCTCCCTCGTCACCGCCCTCATCGCCGCCACCGGGGCGGCCCAGGCCTCCGGGTCGATCACCGACCTCGAGATCGACGCCACCGGGGCCACCCCGACCTCGATGAACGCGGCGGCGGTGCCCATCACCATCAACCCGGTCAACCTCACGGCCGGCCAGGGCCTCAACCTGCCCCTCCCCCAGTCCGGCGTCCTCACCGTGGGCCCCTTCACGTCCGGGGCCGCCGGGGGGACGACGGCCCTGTCGATGGGCACGGCCACCGGCACCCTCCAGCCCGCCGACGCCTCGGGGAACCCCATCGGCTCGCCCCTGACCCTGAGCTGTGACGCCCCCTCCCCGGCCGTGACCCTCCACGCCGACACCATCACCCCGGCCACCGCCCCCGTCGTCTCCGCCATCGCCCCCGCCGCCGGGGCCCTGGCCGGCGGGACCAAGGTGACCCTGACCGGGACCGGCTTCACGGGGGCCCTGGCCGTCAACTTCGGCAACGCCCCGGCCCAGTTCACTGTGGGCTCCGACACCTCCATCACCGTCACGGCCCCGCCCCATGTCGCCGGCCCCGTCGACATCACCGTCCTCGGCGTCAACGGGCTCAACGTGACCCAGGCCGTCGACCACTTCACCTACTCCTGACCCCCCCGGGTAGGCCCCATCCGGTCCCGGTCCGGCCCCCAGCCCGGACCGGGACCCGGGCTGTCCGCCCCGCTGTCCGGAGCGGGTGACCTTCGCCTCTGCCGGGCCCGGTCCCGGACGCGGTTCGATGGGGGTATCCGACGTTGAAGGAGGTCCCCGTGCACCACCTGCTCGTTGCCTACGGGTCGACCCGGGGTGGCACCGCCGGGCTGGCCGAGATGATCGGGGAGGACCTGGGGGCGGCCGGATTCGACGTCGAGGTCCGGCCGGCCGCCGAGGTCCGGAGCCTCGACGGGGTCGACGCCGTCATCGTCGCCGGCGCCGTCTACGCCAATCGCTGGCACCGCGACGCCCGCCGGCTCGTCCGCCGCCAGGAATCCGCCCTCCGGGAGCGGCCCGTCTGGCTGGTCAGCAGCGGCCCCCTCGGCCGCTCCGCCCACGCAGCTGAGATCCCCCCGGTCCACCAGGTGGCCAGGATCATGTCCAGGATCGGGGCCCGGGGACACGTCACCTTCGGCGGCCGACTCGAGGCCGGCGCCACCGGCTTCCCGGCCCGGGCCATGGCGGCCAAGCTGGCCGGCGACTGGCGGGACCCGGAGCAGGTCCGCCACTGGGCCGCCTCGGTGGCCGGCGAGCTCTCCGCCCTCGACGCGGTGGCCTGACCCGGCCGGCCGGCCGGTCGCCGGGGTCAGGGTCTCAGCCGGCCCCCCCGGCGGGGGTCGGCTCCTTCGGGGCCCTCGTCGTCGGATGGCCCAGGGCGATTCGCAGCGCCCCGGGGGCGCTCTCGGGCACCACCGGCCGGCGGGGGGCCACCGGGTCGGTCCGCCGGTAGGGGGCACCCACCGGGGGCCGGCCGTCCTCGTCGCCGGCGTTGGGCCAGAGGGACATGGCCCGCTCGGCCTGGGCCGTGATGGTGAGGGAGGGGTTCACCCCCAGGTTGGCCGAGATGGCCGACCCGTCGACCACGTGGAGGCCGGGGTGGCCGTAGACCCGGTGGTAGGGGTCGATCACCCCTGTCTCGGCGCTGTCCCCGATGACGACCCCCCCGAGGAAGTGGGCCGTCATGGGGACGTTGAAGATGTCGTTCCAGCCCCCGCCGGGGATGCCGCCGATCCGGCGGGCGATCCGCCGGACGGCGTCGTGGCCGGCCGGGATCCAGGTCGGGTTGGGCTCCCCGTGGCCCTGCTTCGAGGTCAGGACCCGCCGGCCGAACCGCCCGGGCTTCGTGTAGCAGGTGATCGAGTTGTCCCGGGTCTGCATGACCAGGGCGATGATGGTCTGCTCCGACCAGTGCCGCTGGCTCAGGTTCCGGAGGATGAGGCCGGGCCGGCGGCCGTAGTCCCGGACCAGGCCGGCCAGCCGGTTCCGGCCGCTGTCGTCCCCGTCGACGAGGCCGGTCACGAGCATCCCCATCGAATTGGAGCCCTTCCCGTAGCGGACCGGCTCGACGTGGGTCTGGTCGTCGGGGTGGAACGAGGAGGTGATGGCCACCCCCCGGGTGAAGTCGGTCCCGCCCCGGAAGGTCCGGGCTCCGAGGATGGCCTCGGAGTTGGTCCGGGTCAGCTCCCCGAGCCGGCCCGAGAGCCGGGGGAGGCTGCCCTCGTCCCGCATGGCGTGGAGGAGCCGCTGGGTCCCGAGCGTCCCCGCCGCGAAGACGACCTGGTCGGCCGTGAAGGTCCTCGGCTCCCGCCGCAGCCGCCGGCCCGTCCGGACCGTCTCGACGCTGTAGCCGCCCCCGGTCCCGGGCCGGGGCCGGACCCGGGTCACCGTCGTCAGGGGGTGGACGACGGCCCCGGCCTGCTCGGCCAGGTAGAGGTAGTTCTTGAGGAGGGTGTTCTTGGCCCCGTGCCGGCAGCCCGTCATGCACGACCCACACTCGATGCAGCCCCGCCGGGACGGTCCCACCCCGCCGAAGAAGGGGTCCTCGACCTCGACCCCGGGGTCGCCGAAGAAGACCCCGACGGGGGTGGTGTGGAAGGTCTCTCCCACCCCCATCTCCTCGGCCGTGGCCCGCATGACCTCGTCGGCCGGGGTGATGGTCGGGTTGGGGACGACCCCGAGCATCCGCTTGGCCTGGTCGTAGGCCGGGGTCAGCTCGCTGCGCCAGTCCGTGATCCCCGCCCACTGGGGATCCTCGAAGAAGGGGGGGAGGGGCTCGTAGAGGGTGTTGGCATAGACGAGGGAGCCGCCCCCGACGCCGGCCCCCGAGAGCACCATGACGTCCTTCAGGAGGGAGATCCGCTGGATGCCGTAGCAGCCGAGCCGTGGGGCCCAGAAGAAGGACCGGGCCCGCCAGGAGGTCTTCGGGTAGCTGGACTCGTCGAAGCGCCGGCCCGTCTCGAGGACGGCCACCCGGTAGCCCTTCTCCGTCAGCCGCAGCGCCGTCACGCTGCCCCCGAAACCACTCCCGATGACGACGACGTCGACGTCGAGCCCGTTCGCACTGCTCATCGTGGACTGCTCCTCTGCGTTGGGCCCGCCGTCGGGGCGGGGGTGGGGACGAGCCCGTCGAGGAAGAGGTCGGCCAGGTCGGCGGCCAGGTCCTCGGGGGCCTGGGCCGGGGGTGACACCGTGTAGCTGACGAGGAGCCGGGCCAGCAGCTCGCTGAAGATCCGGAGCCGACCGACGGGGAGGGTGGGGACCCGGGCGGCGACGAGCTCCTCGAGGACGGGCCGGGAGACCAGGAGGACGGTGCTCGAGGGGGAGGTGAGGAAGGGGACGAGGATCTCGGCCTCGGCGGTGAGGAGGTGGTCGAGGTAGGGGTGGTCCCGGATCTGGCGGAGGACGGCGGCGATCCCGACCCGGAGGGCCTCCCGGAGGTCGGTGATCGACTCGGTGGCGGTCCGGGCCGTGTCGAGGACGGCCTCCTGATCCCGGAGGACGATGGCGGTCACGAGCTCGTCCCGGTCCCGGAAGTAGCGGTAGACCGTCTGGCGGGAGACGCCGGCACGGCGGGCCACGTCGACGAGGCTCAGCTTCCGGAGGCCGACCCGGAGGATCTCGGCGGCGGCGGCGTCGACGATGACGTCGCGGGTGTCCCTCCCGGCTGCCAGCACCACCATGCCCGGGACCCTACCCGACGATGTTACATATGGCCCAAATCTGTGCCGTCACTCTGGCGTTGATGTCACCTGGGAGGATCGCCTTGGGTGGGCCAGCCCCGCGGTGGGGGCGGTCACGGTCCGCTGGACGGCGGCCCGGAGTTGGGCCGGGCCGGCCAGGTCGGAGAGCCCGACCGTGACGAAGTCCGGATCGCCCCACCCCCGCGTCAGTATTGAGCAAATGCTCAAAACATGGGAGGATGTCGGGGTGCCGCCGTCCCGGCTTCCCCTGGTCGTCCTCCTCCTGGTCCTGGCCGCCACGGCCTGGAGCATGCTCCTCCTCGGCCTGGCCCTCACCCTCCCGATCGAGACGGTCCAGTCCGACCATGCCGGCCTCCAGCCCCGGGAGACCCTGGTGGCCGTGAACGGGCTCAGGGTGCTTCTCTTCGTGGCCGTCCCCCTGGCCGTCACCCTCCTGGTCGGCCTCCTCCTGCTCCTGGCCCGTCGGACAGGTTGGCGCCCGGTCCGGGCCCTGGCCTGGGGCCTCGCCTCCCTCCTCCTGGCCGGGGCCGTCGTCGGCTTCCTCACCTTCCTGATCGGGATCTTCGTCGTCCCCGGCGCCGGCCTCCTGGTGGCCGCCTGCGCCGTCACCTCGGCCGGGGCCGGTCAGCTGAAGGCGGGGAGGACCAGCCGGGCGAACTCCTCCACCCGGCCCTGGCCCTCGCCGGGCCAGCCACAGACCAGGTAGCCAATCCCCACCGCGGCCAGGGACTCGATGGTCCGGCGGACCTCGTCCCAGGGCTCCGAGAGGGAGAGGGAGCCGGCCCGGAGGATCGACCCCGGGTCCCGTCCGGCCGCCTCGGCCAGCCGGTCCACCTCGGCCGAGGCGGCGGCCAGGGACTCGGCCGTCCCGAAGGCGTGCCAGGCGTCGGCGAACCGGGCCACCAGGGGGAGGGTCCGGCGCGGTCCCGTCCCCCCGATCCAGAGGGGGGGACCCGGCTGCTGGACGGGGACGGGCCGGAGCCGGGCCCCCTCCAGGCTGACCACCCGACCGCGGTAGGAGACCTCCTCGCCGGTGAAGAGCCGGCTCGTGATCTCGAGGGTGTCCTCCAGGAGGTCGAACCGCTCGGCCACGGGAGGGAAGGGGATCCCGAGCTGGCGGTGCTCCCCCTCGAACCAGGCCGAGCCCAGGGCCAGGTCGAGCCGGCCCCCGCTGGCGTGGTCGACGGTGACGGCCTGGGCGGCCGGGACGGAGGGGTGCCGGTAGGTGGCCCCCGTGACGAGGAGCCCGAGGCGGATCCGGCTGGTCCCCGTGGCCAGGGCGGCGAGAGTCGTCATCCCCTCGAAGCAGTTCCCCGGCCCCTCCCCGTACATGGGGACGAGGTGGTCGAAGCCCCAGGCCCCCTCGAAGCCGAGCTCCTCCCCGAGCCTGGCCCGTTCCAGGACCTCCCCGAACTCGAGTCGTTGTTGGGCGATGTCGATCCCGAAGCGCATCCCCGGACCTTATCGAGGAGCACGTCCGGACCGTTCCGCCCGGCCCCGGCCGGGCCGCCCTCGGGGCACGGCCGCCCTCAACGCCGCCGCCACCCCGATCACCGTCAACCCGGTGGCCCTGACGAGCGGCCAGGCCCTCAACCTCCCCCTGCCCCAGACGGGAGTCCTCACCGTCGGTCCCTTCACGACGGCCACCGGGACCGCCTCGGGGACCGCCCTCTCCCTCGGGACGGCGGTGGCGACCATCCAGCCCGACGACTCCTCCGGGAACCCGGTCGGCTCGCCCCTCACCCTGAGCTGTGCCGCCCCCTCCCCGCCGGTCGTCCTCCACCTGGACACCGTCACCCCGGCCGCCGCCCCCGTCGTGGCCTCGATCGCCCCCACCGCCGGGGCCGTGGCCGGGGGCACCGCCGTCACCCTTACCTAGCCCTGCCCGGCAGGGGACCGATGTCTCTGATGGTGATGCTCTCACCTCCTTGGGTGGGGAAACGGGCGCCCAAGATGACGAATTCACTGAATTCGGAAACAAACCTTTTTCCTTTCTCCTCTGGCGTGTTATAGGTAGCTACTGACACGTCAGTAGAGAGACCGGCTCCGACGAGCGGACCGGTTCAGGAGGGGGAATTTCGATGCGACACGGACCTCGGGCCCGTAAGTTCGTCGCGGGCGCCGGAGCATTGGCGCTCGCCGTAGTGGCCTCGGCCTGTGTGGTGGGGATCGCCCCGCTGCCGTTCGGCGGGGGTGGTTCACCCACCAACATCCCCGTCGGGGCCCAGGCCGGTTCCTTCAACGTCCCGCTCTCCTGCACCCTCCCGATCCTGGGGGCCACGACCTTCGTCGTCACCATCTCCGGCGTGACCGGGACGAGCCTGGGGCCGAACCAGCAGTTCTACCTGACCGGCGGTCATGGCAGCCTCCAGGTTCCCCAGGCCCTCACCAACCTCGGGGTCTCCATCGGGGCCACCAGCGCCGTCGCCACCCTCTCCGACCTCGAGATCGACGCCAGCGGGGCCACCCCGACGTCGATCAACGCGGCGGCCACCCCCCTGACGATCGTCACCCCGGTCGCCACCGGGACGACGTCCTCGGTCGACATCCCCGCCTCCGGCACCCTGACCATCGGCCCCTTCACGGCCGGGCCCTCGGGCCAGGTCGAGCTGTCCATGGGAGCGGCGGTGGCCTCCATCCAGCTCCAGAACGCCGCCGGGCCCATCGCCGGGACGCTGTCGGTGAATTGCGCCGCCCCGTCCCCGGCCGTCCCCCTGGCCGACATCACCATCGGCGGGGCCAGCGGTCAGCCCACCCAGAAGTTCAACATCACCGTGCCGACCCCGACCATGCCGGTCGGCTTCGTCCAGGGCAGTCTCAACATCCCGCTGACCTGCACCATCACCGGGGCCGGCACCGTGACCCTGGCCGCTGAGCTGACCGGGAGCCTCCCGGCCGAGATCCCGGGGGCGGGCCCCTTCTACTTCCAGGACACGAGCGGGATCCTCGAGATCCCGGCCTCGCTCGTGACCGCCCTGGTCGCCACGGGCGCCAGCCAGGCCTCGGGGGCCATCACCGACCTCGAGATCGACGCCACCGGGGCCACCCCGACGGCGCTCAACGCGGCGGCCACCCCGATCACCATCAACCCGGTGGCCCTGACCAGCGGCAAGGGGATCAACCTCCCCCTGCCCCAGTCGGGTGTCCTCACGGTGGGGCCCTTCACGGCCGGTGCCGCCGGCGGGGCCCTGGCCCTCTCCCTCGGGACGGCGGCGGGGACCCTCCAGCCGCTCGACGCCTCGGGGAACCCCATCGGCTCGGCCCTGGTCCTGACCTGCGCCGCTCCCTCCCCGGCGGTGACGCTCCACAAGGACAACATCACCCCGACGACGGTGCCGGTGGTCCAGGCCATCCTCCCGGCCACGGGTCCGGTGGCGGGCGGCACCTCGGTCACCCTGACCGGGACCGGGTTCACCGCGGCCCTCGGGGTCAACTTCGGGAACGTCCCGGCCCAGTTCTCCGTGGGCTCGGACACCTCGATCACCGTGACCGCCCCGCCCCATCCGGCCGGAGCGGTCGACATCACCGTGGTCGGAGCCAACGGCGTGAGCGTGACCCAGGCCGTCGACCACTACACCTACTCCTAGGGCCGACCGGCCCCCAGGACGACACCGGACATCCGGTGCGGGCCCCCGGCCCGGCCCTCCACGGAGGGCCGGGCCCGGGGGCCCCGTCCGTTCGGAGGTCGGGCCTCAGCGGCCTTCGAAGTGGGGATGGCGCCCCTCGAGCATGGCCGCCATCCCCTCGATGGCGTCGGCCGTCCCGGCCAGGGCCGTCTGCTCGGCCAGCTCCTGGCGCATGGTGGCCCGGGCCGCCCCGGCCAGGCCCCGCCGGAGGGTGGTCCGGGTGGCCCGGACGGCCAGGGGGGCGGCGGCGGCGATCACCCCGGCCAGGGCCCGGGCCCGGTCGAGGAGGTCCCCGTCGGAGGTGACCTCCTGGGCCAGCCCGATCCGCTCCGCCTCGGCCGCCCCGACCCGGCGACCGGTGAGGAAGATGTCGGCGGCCCGGCCCGGCCCGACCACATGGGGAAGGGTGGCGCTCAGGGCGAAGCCGGGGTGGATCCCGAGCCGGACGAAGTTGGCCTGGAACCATCCCGACTCCCCGACGACCCGGATGTCGCAGGCCAGGGCCAGGCCGAAGCCGGCCCCGATGGCGGCCCCCTGGACGGCGGCGACCAGGGGGAGGGGGCAGTCGAAGACCCGGGCCGCCTGCTCGTAGAAGGCGCCGGTCAGCTTCTCGAAGGTCTCCGGGTCACTCGGGTTGGGGGCCTCCGCCGACCGGAAGTTGGCCCCGGCGCAGAAGGATCGGCCCTCGGAACAGACGACGACGGCCCTCGCCTTCCCCTCCAGCTCCTCCAGGGCGTCGGCCAGCAGCCGGAGGGCGGGTTCGGTGAGGAGGTTGTGGGGAGGCCGGTTGATCCGGACCACCGCCAGCCCGTCGTCGACGGTGACCTCGATCCCCTCCTCCCCGGGGGTCCCGGCCTCGGCCTCCGGCCCGGGGGAGGGCTCCCCGGCGGCATCGTCCACAACCATCTTCGAGTCCTTTCAGGGCGGTCCCGGCACCCTATCCCGGGACCCCCCGCCGGCTGACGTGCAGGGCCGGGACCGACGTGATCGAATCGGGCCATGGCAATCCGGAGCAGAACCCTCCTCGGCGGAACCCTCGTCCTCACCGGGGCCGCCGCCCTGGCCGCCACCGCTGTCGTCCGCCGCTGGGACGCGGCCGGGGACCCCTGCGGCGGGGAGCCCCTGGCCACCCCCAAGGGGGAGGAGTTCCTGATCCGGACCGACGACGGCACCGAGCTGTCCGGGACCGTCGCCGGGGACGAGGGGGGCCGCCTCGTGGTCCTGGCCCACTGCTGGACCGGTGACCGCCGGGTCTGGGGGCCTGTGGCCCAACGCCTCGTCGACACCGGCCACCGGGTCGTCCTCTACGACCACCGGGGCCATGGCCGCTCCACCGTCGGCCGGGACGGCCTCACCGTCGAGGCCCTCGCCTCCGACCTCCGGGACGTCCTCGACCACGTCGACGCCCGGGGAGCGGTCCTCGCCGGCCACTCCATGGGGGGGATGACGGCCCAGGCCTTCGCCACCGGCCACCCCGAGGTCCTCCGGGAGCGGGTCGCCTCCCTCGTCCTCGTCTCCACCTCCGCCGCCGACGTCGCCCCCGACGCCCGCCTCCTCGCCTTCATGCGCCGGGCCCTCGTGAGCCCCCGGATCGACCGGGCCATGGGACAGCGGACCCTCGGCCCCCTCATGGTCCGCAACATCGTGGGCCGGGACGCCGTCGGCTCCCACCTCCGGGCCGTGGTCGAGACCTACCTCGCCACCCCCCCCGGCCACCGCCTCGACTTCGGGAACTCCATGGCCGAGATGGACCTCACCCCCGGCCTCCCCGACATTCCCCTCCCCACCGTCGTCGTCACCGGCCTCCGGGACACCCTGGCCCCCCCGGCCAACTCCCGCCGGATCGTCTCCCTCATCCCCGGGAGCCGCCTCGTCACCTTCCCCGACGCCGGCCACATGCTCCCCTTCGAGATCCCCGACGACCTGGCCCGGATCATCGCCGAGGCGGCCGCGGCGGTGACACTGGCCGCCGCCACCACCTCCCCGGGAGCCCCGGCGGCCAAGGCCCGCAAGGCCCCGGCCCGCAAGGCCCCGGCCCGCAAGGCCCCCGGGACCCGGAAGGCCCCCGGGACCCGGAAGGCAGCCGGGGCCAAGGTCCTCCCCACCCCGGCCGCCCCCTCGCCCCCCACCCCCAAGGAGCTCCGACCCCGGACTGCTGCCGGGGAGTCCCCCGCCGCTGAGGCCCCCGAGTCGACGAACGGCTCGGGGGAGGCCTGAGCCCGAGTCCGATCATCATCCGGCTCAGCCGGTCCGACCCTCCTCCACGAACCGCCCGAGCGCCCGGAGGTAGCCGGTGGTGGCCTTACCCTGGACGGCCCGACCGAGGGGACCGGCCAGCCGGGTGGCCAGGATCCCCGGCCGGGAGAATGCCCTGATCCTGAACCGGACGGTCCCGTCCTCCTCTCCGGTGACCACGAAGGCCTCCTCCCCCTCCTCGGGATGGCCCGGGAGGGTCCCGTAGGCGAAGCCGAACCGGTCCGGTTCCTCTACGACGGCGACGACCCGGCAGGGCGCCCCGAGGGCCCCTAGCCGTGTTCCCAGGGCGACGACGACGGTGGTGCCGGTCTCGACGGGGGCATCGGGGGGGAGGACCCTGACCCCGGGGATCCGGTGGGCCTGCCAGGTCCGGAGCCCTGCTGCGGCCCGGTCGAAGTCCGCCTTCCCGTTTCCGAGGGCCATATCCACCTGGATATGCCGGTAGCCGGCGGGAAGAGGACCGGCAAGGGTCCCGCCCACCTCGGGGTAGGTCGGGTCGGCTGCCGACGAGATCCGGAGGAGCCGGGTCACCGATCCCGGGCTCCCGGGGCGGAGGAGGGGCACCGGCCATTGCTACCAGGGTCTCCGTCGCCCCGCCCCGGTAGAATTCGATGTGATGGTGCCACCCGTGGTGACTCGCCGGCAGCAGAGCCTCGTGGACGGCGTGGCCAGGTTCCTGGGTCCCGACGAGACGGTCCGGGCCTGTGCCGTGGGCCGGGGTCCCGTCCAGGGCCCGACCCCCCTCAAGGTCGGGATCCCGGTGGTGTTCCTCGTCCTTGTGGTTCTCATGGTGCTCCAGGACGTGCAGGCCACTCTGACCTTGATCTTCGTCACCCCCGTCTTCCTGGTCCCGCTCCTGCGGGGACCGACCCGCCTTGTCGCCGTGACCGACCGCAGCGTCCTCGTTCTCCGGTGGCGTGAGCGGAGCGGGCAGCCGAAGGAGATCCTGGCCGTCCTCGCCCACGAGGTCCTGTTCGTCCCCGACTCCGAGCGGCGGAGCCGGAAGGTCAGGGTCCAGCTGGGCTGGGAGCGGATCACCCTCCCGGCGGACCGGCTCGACGCCCTCGTCGCCGCCGTCCCCCCGGTGTTCCCCGGAACCGGTCCGACCGTCGGCTCGGCATCCCCGGAGGCTCGCTGAATCAGCGGAGGTGGAGGCCCCCGTCGACGAGGACGACCTCGCCGGTGACGTAGCGGGCCCCGACGAGGCCGAGGATGACGTGGGCGACGTCCTCGGGGGTGGCCGTCCGCTGGAGGGGGGCCATGGCCCGGACGCCGGCCTTCAGGGTGTCCCAGTCCTCGGTCCAGGGGGTGTCGACGAGGCCGGGGGCGACGGCGTTGACCCGGACGGCGGGGCCGAGGACGTTGGCCAGGAGGAGGGTCATGTGGCTGAGGGCGGCCTTGGAGGCGGCGTAGGGGATGGAGCTCCCGGTGGGGCGGTGGCCGGCCAGGGAGGAGACGTTGACGATGACCCCGTCCCCGGAGGCCTGGAGGTGGGGGGTGCAGGCCACGGTGAGCTGCCAGGTCCCGAAGACGTTGACCTCGAAGATCCGGCGCCAGACCTCGACGGTGGCGGCCTCGAGATCGTGGTGGGCGATGAGCTGGGTGGTCCCGGCGTTGTTGACGAGGATGTCGAGCCGGCCGTGGGCCTCGAGGGTTCCGGCCACGAGGGCCTCGACCCCGGCGGGGTCGGCCACGTCGGCCTGGAGGTAGACGGCCCCGGGAAGCTCGGCGGCGAGGGCCTCCCCGGCCTCGGTCGACTGGCGGGAGTTGACGACGACGAGGGCCCCAACGGCGGCGAGGGACCGGGCTGTGGCCTCCCCGATCCCGCTCGACGATCCCGTGACGATGGCGACCTTCCCGGCCAGGGTTCCTTCGGTCATGGTCGGGGAGGCTACCGGCCCGGGCCGGCCTGGGTAGCTTGAGGGGGTGCGCCTCCTCAGCTTCCACGACGGGCCGATGGTCCGGACCGGGCTCTTCCTCGAGGGGGAGGTCCTCGACCTGACCGACCCCGCTGTCGGCCTCCCCCCCGACATGACGGTCCTCCTGGAGGGTGGGGTGGACGCCCTGGACCGGGCCCGGTCGGCCCCGGCCGGTCCGGCCCGCCGGCTCCCCCTCGAGGGCCTCCGGCTTGCCGCCCCCGTCCCCCGGCCCCCGAAGGTCCTCGCCATCGCCCTCAACTACCGGGACCACATCGCCGAGCTCGGGGGGAGGGAGGCGCCCGAATTCCCGACCTTCTTCAACAAGCAACGGACCTGTGTGGTGGGGCCCACCGACGCCGTGGAGCTTCCCCGGGTGTCGGCCCAGCTCGACTACGAGGGGGAGCTGGCCCTCGTCATCGGCCGGCGGTGCCGTCATGTCAGCGCGGCCGAGGCACCCTCGGTCGTGGCCGGCTTCACGGTGCTGAACGACCTGAGCGTCCGGGACTGGCAGTGGCGGACCCCGACCATGACCATCGGGAAGTCCTTCGACACCCACGGCCCGATGGGGCCCGTCCTCGTCACCCCCGACGAGATCGGCGACCCCCACCGGCTCGGGATCCGGACCCTCGTGAACGGGGAGCTCCGCCAGGAGGGGACGACGGGGGACATGGTCTTCGACGGCTGGGCCCAGATCGAGCACCTGACCACGGCCTTCACCCTCGAGCCCGGCGACGTCGTCTCCACGGGGACCCCGGCCGGGGTCGGGGCCTCCTTCACCCCCCCGAGATGGCTCCGGGCCGGGGACGTCGTCCGGGTCGAGATCGAGGGGATCGGGGTTCTCGAGAACCCCGTGGTCGACGAGCCGGCCTACCAGTAGCCGGCCACCCCGGCCCCCTTCCGGCGGCGACGGACCAGGAGGATCAACCCCAGGGCCGCCTCGACGATGGCCACGACGGCGATGGCCACGGCGATCCCGAGGGCCCAGCCCGCCTCGTGATGGCCGCCGATGGCCCGGCCGGCTCCGACGGGAGCGGCCACCCCGGCCCAGCCGACCAGGACCCCGGATGTGACCGAGACGAGGACCGCCAAGGTCCTGGCCCATCGAAGTCCCCCCGGACGATTCCTCATCGACACCTCGTGGTGGTCGGTAGTCGGCACAGCCTCTGTTCCATCGGCGGGGGAGGGACCGGGGTTGAGGGGTTCTTCGTGGGCCGGACCCCGGCCCTAGCCTGGGGCCCATGGCCGGTGACGGGGGAGGGGAGGAGGGACCGGAGGGAGAGGACCCTCCCGGACGGCTCCGGGTCAGCCGGAGCCTGGCCATCCCCGCCGAGGAGCTCCGCTGGCGGTTCACCACCAGCGGGGGACCGGGGGGCCAGCACGCCAACAAGGCCTCCACCCGGGTCGAGCTCAGCTTCGACGTGGCCGGTTCCCCCTCCCTCGGGCCCCGGCAGCGGGCCCGGCTCCTCGATCGGATCGGTCCCACCGTCCGGGTGGCCGCCTCCGAGGAGCGGTCCCAGGCCCGGAACCGGGACATCGCCCTGGGCCGGCTCCGGGACCGGCTGGTCGAGGGGCTCCGGGTCGAGCCCACCCGGGTCCCGACCCGGCCCTCGAAGGCGGCCCGGAACCGCCGGCTGGAGGAGAAGCGTCGCCAGTCCAGCCGGAAGCGGGACCGGACCCGGCGTCTCGACCCCGAGGACTGAGCCCCCGGTAGGCTGCCCGCCATGATCGGCGAGAGCGGCGCACCGGCATCGACCATGACCTCCCCCCGGTCCCTCCTGGGCCAGGTCGGGGCCGAGCTCTGGTCCATCTTCACCAAGCGTCGCTCCCTCCTCCTCGGGATGGTTCTCAATGCCGTGCTGGCCACCGGCTACATCGCCTTCACCCACCAGCGGGGCCGTTTCCAGCCCTCCACGGTCCCCTTCGTCGCCGCCGGGTTCGTGATCTGGATCCTGGCCGACGTCCTGACCACCAACCAGCTCGGTGTCGACGCCGACCGGGTCCTGGCCAGCCTGGCCGGGGGAACCCGGATCCGCCGGATCCTGGTGGTGAAGAACCTGGCCCTGGCCATCCTCCTCCTCGTCATCGCCGTGGCCGTCTCGGTGGGGGTCAGCGCCTGGGTGGGACGGACCCACATCGTCGCCAGCTCGATCCTCTTGAGCCTCTGCGCCGTCTTCGGCTGGCTCGCCCTCGGGAACCTGGCCTCGGTCGTCCTGCCCTACCGGCCGGTTCCCTTGAAGGAGCGCTGGAAGCGCCGGCGGAGCTGGCTCCGGTGGGCCGTCTGCGTGGCGGCCCCCTACATCCTCCTGGTCGTCTTCCCCATCCTCGCCGTCGGTGCCCACCTGGCCGGAAAGGCCCTTTTCCCCCGCCAGGTCGAGCACCACATCTACGGCCTCCGCTATGCCCTCGTCGTGGCCCTGGTGGGCGTCGCCTACTGGGTGGTCGGAGTCGTCCTGGCCGGCTGGTACGCCGGGGTCCGCCAGGACCGGTTCCTGGCCGGCCTCCGCCGCCCCGACTGAACGGGACCGGACCGGGGTGGGGGGGCACATCGACGTACCCGCCCCGGAGGCGGTGGTGGACCCCTTCGACCTGGTCATCTCCGGATGGGCCCATGCCTCGGGGTCGGCGGTCTCGGCTGTCGATCTCTGGCTCGGACCGGTCTGGCTGGGAAGGACAGCGGCAGATCGACCCCGTCCCGACGTGGCCGAATCCCTCGACGAGCCGGCCGCGGGGCGCAGCGGCTTCGAGCTGCGGGTGCGACGGCCGCCGTGGCCCGAGGAGGGCAGGGGCGTGGTCCGGGCCCAGGTGACCCTGGCCGACGGCGGCGAGGAGGAGCTCGAGCCGGTCAGGGTCCGGCTGGCGACGGTCGTCGGGAGCGTCGACCTCCCGCGGCCCGACAGCGAGGTGGACCCGACCGGTCTCAGGGTCTGGGGCTGGGCCCAGGGTGCCCGGGTCCCGGTCTCCCGGATCGAGGTCTTCCTCGACGACCGTCTCCTGGGCCGGGCCGGGTTGGGTCGACCCCGCCCGGACGTCGCCGAGGTCCTCGGCGAGGGGGGAGCCGTCCTCTCGGGCTGGGAGCTGTTCGTGACCGAACCGGTCCCGACGACGCCCGGTGGGGGATGCCTCCGGACCGTCGTCACGTTGGTCGATGCGACCGTGGAGGAGTTGGATCCGGTGGCGGTGCGGTGGAGGGCGCCCCCCCGACCTTCCGACGCCGGGGCGGCTGAGGTCGGTGCCGGCGGGGCCATCCGACTCGCCGTCCGAGGGCCGACCCGGCCGGTCCGGCTGCTCGTCTCGGCCCGGGGCCTGAACCGGGGTGGGTCCCAGCTTCGCATGGCGGAGCTGGTCGAGCATCTCGGGCGGGCCGGTGACTTCGAGACGACGGTCATCTCCCCCGAGGAGGGCGTCCTCCGGTCCCGGCTGGAGGCGGCCGGGGCGGCCGTCGAGGTGGTGCCCAGGGTTCCCCTCGACGACCTGGCCGGCTACGAACAGTCGCTCTCGGGCCTGATCGATCGGATCGACAGGCACCACGACCTGGTGTTCGGGGCCACCGTGACCTCGTTCCCGGCCGTCGACGCCGCCATCAGAGCCGGTGTGCCGGCGGTGCTGAGGATCGGCGAGTCGGCGTCCCTGGCCACCGTGGTCCATTGGCTGTCGGGACGCCTCGATCCCCAGGTGGAGCGGCGGGCCCGGTGGGCCGTCGCCGGGGCCTCAGCCGTGATCAGCAACTCCCGGGCCGCCCAGGCGGCCTACCGGGCCGACGGCTTCACCGGGCCCTTCGTCGTCGTCCCCACCGGCGTGGACGTCACCGGGGCCCTGGCCTATTCGGCGGCGACCGACCGGGGGGCCGTCCGCCGGGAGCTCGGGGTCGAGCCCCACGAGCGTCTCATGGTCTGCGCCGGCGAGATCTGGCCCATCAAGGGCCAGGCGCTCCTCGTTGCCGCCCTCGAGCGGATCCGGGGGAGGGCGGAGCCGCTGCGCTGTGTCCTCCTCGGTGTCGGCGACCCCGCCTACACCGGGGCCCTGGCCGCCTTCGTGAACCGCCACGACCTGGGCGGGGTCGTCCGGATGCTCCCCTTCGCCGAAGATCTCCGGCCCTGGTGGCGGGCCGCCGACCTGGCCGTGTGCCCGTCGGAGTCCGAAGCGCTCCCGGCGGCGGTCCTCGAGGCCATGTCGTTCGGCCTCCCCGTCCTGGCCGCCCGGGTCGGTGATCTCGAGGAGGTGGTGGAGCCCGGGGTGACGGGATGGCTCTGTGACCCCTCCGACCTGGGCTCGATGACCGACGGTCTCGAGGCCGTGGCCGGGACGACGCCCGCCGCCCTGGCCGCCATGGGCGGGGCGGCCCTCGAGGTGGCCGCCCTCCGCTACGACCGGGTCGGGCTCCTGGCCCGGATCACCGACCTGCTCCGGGGCGCTGTCGACGGGGTCGCCCCGACCTGAGGCGGCTCTGAGGACCGGGGGGAACGGAGGACCTGGGTCAGGCGCCGGTCGTGAGGCGGACGAGGACGGCGGCGGCGTCCTCGTGGGCCAGGAGCTCGTCCAGCCCGTCCGAGAACGTCGTCCCGGCCCGCCATCCGAGGACCCGTTCCGCCTCGGTACTGGAGATGCGGAGCGGGGTCGGGTCGCCGTAGCGGTCGGCCACCAGGCCGGCCAGCTCGGCGACGGTGGTGGATTGGGGTTAAGCCCCGATCCACCGATGGGCCCGGGC
>PLZB01000066.1 GCA_003151955.1 Acidimicrobiaceae bacterium | reverse complement strand
CATTGGCAACACAGCTGGCCGAACCGACGTTGACGGTCACCACGTCGGTCGAAGGCAGGACCTCGCCATGACCGGTCACGACCGTCACGGTGAACGTCACCGACGCCTCATTCCCATAGACCACGCTCGTCGGCGCCTCGACCACCGTCGACGTCGACGTGTCCTTCGTCACCGTGAACGCCGTCCCGGTGGCCTGGGCCGAGGCGCTGAAATCGGTGTCGCCGGCGAAGGTGGCATGGACCGCGTTCCCGGCGCTGACGGCGAGGGCGGTGTTGGTCAGGTGGCAGGTCCCCGAACCACCGGACCCTCCCGGTACCAGGGTGACGACGCAGCTGGCCGCTCCGACGGTGACCGTGACGGTGGGAGCGCCGGCGTCGAGGACCTCACCGTTGCCGGTGGTGACGGTGACGGTGAAGGTCGTGACGGACTCGTTCCCGTAGACGTCCGAGGCCGGGACGTCGGTCACGGTGTTGGTGGTGGTGTCCTGGATGATGTGCTTGCCGCGGGTGCCGTTGGAGGTGAGGAAGTTGGCGTCCCCGTTGTAGGTGGCGGTGAAGGTGGAGGGGTTCCCGACGGTGGAGAGAGCCGGCCCGGTGCAGGTGGTGGCCGGAAGGGTGATGGTGCAGATGGTGGCGCCGCCGGCTCCGGTGATGGTGATGGTCCCGGTCGGGGTCCCCGCTCCGGGGGCGTTGGCCGTCACCGACGCCGTGTAGGTCAGCGAGGTCCCGTAGGTGATCCCGCCGCCACCCCCGCTGATGGCCGAGAAGTTGACGGTGGTGGCGTCCTGGTTGACCGTCTGGGTGATCGAGGGGGAGACCGGGGAGGCCTGGAAGTTGGTGTCGCCGAGATACTGGGCCGTGATGGTATGACCCCCGGTGGCGTTGTAGGTCACCACACAGGTGGCGGTGGTGCCGGAGATGGTGTTTCCGCCCGCCCCCCCGCAGGCGGCGATGGGGGTGCCGCCGTCGAAGAACTCGATCTGGCCGGTGGGGCTGCCGGTGGCCGGCGCCGTGGGCGTGGGGGTGGCGGTGTAGGTGACGGCCTGCCCCACCACAGAGGGGGAGCCGGTGGTGGACACGACGGCGGTGGTGGTGGCGCCTTTGACCCCGGTGCCGGAGTCCACTGTCGAGGCGTCGACGGCGTCGGAGGCCGACACCAAGCCGGTGGTGCTGAGGGCGCCGGCCGTGGTCGAGGCGTTCTGGGCGACGGTGGCCGGGATGGTCACGGCCGGGAGGGCGCCGATGGCCGTGGGGCCCGCTCTGGTACAGGTCACCACCTGCCCGGCGGTGCCGCAGACCCAGCCCGTGCCCGAGCCCGATCCGGGGGTCAGGCCGGCCGGGAAGGTGTCGGTCAGGGTAGTGGTTCCGGCCTCGGCGGCGAGGGAGAGGGTGGGGGTCAAGGTGAAGTTGACGGTGGCCCCGTGACCGAAGAGGTGGGAGTGGTCGTCGGTGTTGGTCAGGGCGAAGGTGGGCGGCGTGGTCGGGCCGCTCGTGACCGAGACATTGCGAATCTCGTGGATGTCGTTGCTTCCGCCGGTGGAGGCGGCCCAGCCGAAGGTCAGCTGGTAGGGGATGTGGGTGGCCGGGTTGATCCATCCGGCCGGGTAGGTGGTCCCGTCGACCACCGTGGGGAGGGCCTGGACGAAGTTGACCGAGGCTCCCCCGATGGGGGTGAACTTCACGCCGTAGTCGCCGGCGGGGACGACCAGGCCGGAGGCGGTGGTGAAGGAGGAAGCAGTGGTGTTGACGGCCACCTCGATGGGGACGTTCGACGAGGCCCGGGTACCGGCGTTGCCTCCGTCCAGATTGGTGGCCCCGATGCCGTTGGCCGGGTCGGCGGTGCTGTCGATGACGCAGTAGCCGGTGGTGTTGTTTCCGGGGCCCCGGACCGTGACGGTGTTCTGGTAGCGGGTGGCGGCCGTCCGCCAGGCCGGGCTGGCGCAGCCGGCCGGGTCGAAGGCTGAGTTGGTGTAGTTCCCGAAGACGTCGAAGCCAATGCCCATATACCCGTCGACCAGGCCGTTGCTGGCGCCCAGGGCCGAGTAGCCCAGGCTGCCGCCCAGGGGTCCGGCTGCCGCGGGGGGGATGGGGTTGGCCGGGTTGGCAGCGGCCAGGACGAATCCGATGCCATCGGCTCCGGGGGTGGTCCCACCGTACTGGGAGGATTGGAAGGTGACGTCGAGCCCGCTGGCCGGCACCCCGATGGGGGCGGCGAAGGTGGCGCCGACCTGGTTGCCGGTGGCGCTGGTGAGCTGGAGGGCGCCGCTGCCGTTGGCGTCGGGCGTGCCCAGGTTGCACCCTGGGACGGGGGTCTGGGAGGTGTTGGTGCTGACCGTCAGGCAGGCGGTGTTGGGCCCGCTGGGGATGGTGGGCAACGTGACGTCATTGCCGTTGTCGGTGGTGGTGTGGGTGAAGGACTCGCTGAACAGGACGTTGTTGACGGCGTAGGCGGCGGAGCCGCCGAGGAGGGAGAGGGCCATGGCGCCCACGACCCCGACGGCGGGTGCGCTGAGGAAGCCCAGGGTCAACTTCCGCGTCCGCAGGGATCGTCTCGGGCTGGATGTCCCCGGTCCGACCTGGAGGACCAGAGGTCCTCGGGATCCTGCTCTGGCCATCGTGCCTGTTCCCCTTGAATTGGCATCCGACGATTCTCGGGTGCCGAATTTCGGGTCGTCCCGGGTCAGGACTCTCCGTCATGCAATGAACGCTTGTTGTGGGCACTCTACAGACACAACAGATGCACTACAAGTGCAAGGGGATTTTTGGCTCTTGACCGGGGGGATCCAGGGTGCCCCCGGGCGCGTTGGAGCGGCCGTCGAACCCAGCGGGGGAAGGGGCGGACCGACGGCCGGGGTGATCGACCCCCCCCGGCGTCAGGGGATGTAGACCCCGGAGACGGCCCGGGCGATGATGAGCCGCTGGATCTCGGAGGTCCCCTCGAAGATGGTGTAGATCTTCGAGTCCCGGTGCCAGCGCTCGACGGGGTGCTCCCGGATGTAGCCGTAGCCGCCCATGATCTGGATGGCCTGCTCGGTGACCCAGACGGCGGTCTCCCCGGCGAAGAGCTTCGACATCGAGCCCTCGCCGGCCTCGAACTTCTTGCCGTTGCGGCCCATCCAGGCCGCCCGCCAGACGAGGAGCCGGGAGGCGTCGATCCGGGTCTTCATGTCGGCGATTTTGAAGGCGATGCCCTGGTTCTCGATGATGGCCCGGCCGAAGGCCTTCCGCTCCTTGGCATAGTCGAGGGAGTACTCGTAGGCGGCCCGGGCGATCCCGAGGGCCTGGGCCCCGACCGAGGGCCGGGAGGCCTCGAAGGTGGCCATGGCGGCCTGGGAGGTGGACCGCTTCCCCTCCCGGGCCCGGGCCAGCTTCTCGTCGAGCCGCTCCTTGCCCCCGAGGAGGCAGCTCCCGGGAACCCGGCAGTCGTCGAGGACGACCTCGGCGGTGTGGGAGGCCCGGATGCCCATCTTGGAGAACTTCTGGCCCTGCGAGATCCCCGGGGTGCCGGGGGGGACGATGAAGCTGGCCTGGCCCCGGGACTTCAGGTCGGGGTCGACCGAGGCCACGACCACGTGGATGTCGGCGATCCCGCCGTTGGTGATCCAGGTCTTCGTCCCGTTCAGGACCCACTCGTCCTTGGCCTCGTCGTACACTGCCCGGGTCCGCAGCGAGCTGACGTCGGAGCCGGCGTCGGGCTCGGAGACGGCGAAGGCGGCCATCTGGATCTTCTCGGGGGTCCCGAAGCACTGGGGACCCCACTCCATGAGCTGCTCGGGGGTCCCGTTGGCGGCGATCCCGGCCAGGCCCAGGGTGGTCCCGAGGATGGCCAGGCCGATCCCGGCGTCGCCCCAGGCCAGCTCCTCGTTGGCGATGGGCATCAGGAGGCCGGCCTCGTCGAAGAAGCACTGGGTGATGAAGTCGAAGGAGTAGATCCCGACCTTGGCCGCCTCCTCGATGATGGGCCAGGGGGTCTCCTCCCGCTCGTCCCATTCGTGGGCGGCGGGCCGGATCACCTGCTCCGAGAAGTCATGGACCCATTTCTGGATCTGGAGCTGGTCCTCGTTGAGCTCGAGCGAGAAATCGGACATTCCTACCCCTTGGTCGGGCCCCGTCGTGGGACCGGATCCGGGCCGCCTGTGGTCCCGGTCCGCTGCGTAGTTACTAGTCGGTAACAAGCGTAGCAAACCGACGGGGGTCGCGCCAGCGCGGGCGGTCGGGCCGGCACCGGAGGGCCGGTCAGCGGTGAATGGCGGTCCCCTCAGGACCGTCCATGACGATCCAGCCCCGGGCCTCGAGCTCGACCCGGATGGCGTCGGCCCGGGGGAAGTCCCGGCTGGTCCGGGCCTCGTTCCGCTCGGCCACCAGGGCGGCCGTCTCGGGGTCGATGTCGTCGGGGGCACCTCCGAGGGGAAGGCCGAGGGCCCCGCAGAGGACGGCCACGGTGGTCCCCACCCGGGTGGCCTCCGCCTCCTCGCCGGCGTCGGCGGCGATGTTGGCCCGGGTGACGAGGTCGAAGATCCCGGCCAGGGCCCGGGCCGTCTGGAGGTCCTCGTCCATGGCCTCGACGAAGGCGGCCAGGGCGTCCGGATCGGCCCCGGCGGCCACGGCCCCGGCGGAGTCGACCCCGGCCAGGTCGGCCGGGAGGCCGAGCCGTCGGGCCAGGTTGTCGAGTCGCTCCAGGGACTCGACGGCCTGGCCCACGCTGTCCCCGTTGACCTCGATGGGGGACCGGTAGTGGGCCCGGAGGACGAGGAGCCGGTAGGCCCGGGCGTCGGCCCGGGCCAGGAGGTCGGTGAGGGAGGTGAAGTTCCCGAGGGACTTCGACATCTTCTCCCCCTCGACGACGACCCAGCCGTTGTGGACCCAGTGGCGGGCGAAGGCCCGGCCCAGGACCACGGCCTGGGCCCGCTCGTTCTCGTGGTGGGGGAAGGCCAGGTCGGCCCCCCCGCCGTGGAGGTCGAAGCCCTCCCCCAGCAGGCCCAGGGACATGACGACGCACTCGGTGTGCCAGCCGGGACGACCGGCGCCGAAGGGGGCCTCCCAGGAGGGCTCCCCGGGCTTGACCTTCTTCCAGACGGCGAAGTCGAGGGGGGACCGCTTCTCCTCGTCGATCTCCACCCGGGCCCCCGAGCGGAGGGAGTCGAGGCTCTGGTGGCCGAGGAGCCCGTAGCCCTCGACCCCCTCGACCGAGAGGTAGACCCCGTCGGAGGTCTCGTAGGCCGCCCCCCGGGCGACCAGGTCGGCTACCAGCTCGACCATCTGGGGGACCCAGTCGGTGGCGTGGGGGGTGTCGTCGGGCCGCTTCACCCCGAGGGCGTCCATGGCCTCCCACCAGACGGCCTCGAATTGGTCGGCCACCTCGGCCTGGGTCCGGCCCTCGGCCGCGGCCTTCTGGATGATCTTGTCGTCGATGTCGGTGATGTTCGAGCAGTAGCGGACCTCGAGGCCGCTGAATTCGAGGTAGCGGCGGATGACGTCGAAGACGAGGGAGAACCGGCCGTGGCCGAGGTGGGGGACGTCGTAGACGGTGGGGCCGCAGACGTACATCGAGACCCGGCCGGGGTCCCGGAGCTCGAGGGCCTCGACCCGACCGGTGGCGGTGTCGTGGAGGCTGAGCACTCGGATACGGTAATCCGACCGTGGATGAACCCGTGACGACTCCCCCGCTGCCCCCCCTCGAACCCCCCCGCACCCCGCAGGTGCCCGAGAAGCCGTCCGACCTCCTGGCCGGGATGGAGGCCCGGTGGGCGGCCCGCTGGGAGGCCGACGGCACCTACCGGTTCGACCGGACCGCCCCCCGGGAGCGGGTCTTCTCCATCGACACCCCCCCGCCCACCGTCTCGGGGTCCCTCCACGTCGGACACTGCTTCTCCTACACCCACACCGACGTGGTGGCCCGGTTCCGGAGGATGCGGGGCCACGAGGTCTTCTACCCCATGGGCTGGGACGACAACGGGCTCCCGACGGAGCGGCGGGTCCAGAACTACTTCGGGGTCCGATGCGACCCGGCCGTGGCCTACGACCCCGACTTCGTCCCCCCGGCCGAGCCGGCCAAGGAGGCCGTCTCCATCTCCCGGCCCAACTTCGTGGAGCTCTGCAACCGGCTCACCGTCGAGGACGAGAAGGCCTTCGAGGAGCTCTGGCGGACCCTGGGGCTCTCGGTCGACTGGAGCCACACCTACGCCACCATCGACACCCGGGCCCAGCGGGCCTCCCAGCGGGGGTTCCTCCGGCTCCTGGCCGGGGGCCACGTCTACTCGACCGAGGCCCCCACCCAGTGGGACGTCGACTTCCAGACGGCCGTCTCGCAAGCCGAGATGGAGGACCGGGAGCTTCCCGGGGCCTACCACCGGATCCGGTTCCACTGCGTCGTCGAGGGGGAAGGTGTCGGAGGGGACGGGGTCGTCGAGATCGAGACGACCCGGCCCGAGCTCCTCCCGGCCTGCGTGGCCCTGGTGGCCCACCCCGACGACGACCGCTACCGGCCCCTCTTCGGGACCGAGGTGGCCACCCCCCTGTTCGGGGTCCGGGTCCCGGTCCTGGCCCACGAGCTGGCCGACCCCGAGAAGGGGTCGGGGATCGCCATGATCTGCACGTTCGGGGACGCCACCGACGTGACCTGGTGGCGCGAGCTCGGCCTGCCGACGAGGACCATCCTCCGGCGGGACGGCCGGCTCCGTCCGCTCGTCTGGGGGGAGCCGGGCTGGGAGGCCGGGGACCCGGCCGCGGCGGCCGCCGCCTACGGCGAGCTGGAGGGGAAGACGGTCAAGCAGGCCCAGCGCCGGATCGTCGAGCTCCTCACCGAGTCCGGGGACCTCCTGGGGGAGCCCCGGCCCATCACCCACCCGGTCAAGTTCTACGAGAAGGGGGACCGCCCCCTCGAGATCGTCTCCAGCCGGCAGTGGTACGTCCGGACCATGCCCCTGCGGGACCGGCTCCTCGAGCAGGGTCGGCGGCTCGACTGGCACCCGGCCCACATGGTCCACCGCTACGAGTCCTGGGTGGAGGGGCTCAACGGGGACTGGAACATCAGCCGGCAGCGGTTCTTCGGGGTCCCCTTCCCGGTCTGGTATCCGGTCGACGCCGACGGGGTCGTCGACCACGACCACCCCCTCGTGGCCGAGGAGTCCCGGCTCCCCGTCGACCCCTCCACCGACGTCCCCGAGGGGTTCGGACCCGACCAGCGGGGCGAGCCGGGAGGCTTCGTCGGGGACCCCGACGTGATGGACACCTGGGCCACCTCGTCGCTGACCCCCCAGATCGCCTGTGGCTGGGAGGACGACCCCGACCTCTTCTCACGGGTCTTCCCCATGCATCTCCGCCCCCAGGCCCACGAGATCATCCGAACCTGGCTCTTCACCACGGTGGTCCGCAGCGAGCTGGAGCACGGCCTGCTCCCCTGGTCGGACGTGGCCATCTCCGGATGGGTCCTCGACCCGGACCGGAAGAAGATGTCGAAGTCGAAGGGGAACGTCGTCACCCCCATGGGGCTCCTGGAGACGAACGGGTCCGATGCCGTCCGGTACTGGGCCGCCTCGGGCCGGCCCGGGGTCGACACCGCCTTCGACGAGGGCCAGATGAAGGTGGGCCGACGGCTCGCCATCAAGGTCCTGAACGCCTCACGGTTCGCCCTGAGCCGGCTCGGGGAGGACACCGTCCCCGGCCCCGGGGCCGTCACCGCCGCCATCGACCTGGCCATGCTGAGCGGGCTGTGCCGGGTGGTCGAGGAGGCAACGGCCGCCTTCTCCGAGTTCGACTACGCCCGGGCCCTGGAGCGGACCGAGGCCTTCTTCTGGTCCTTCTGCGACGACTACCTCGAGCTGGTGAAGACCCGGGCCTACGAGGACCCGACCCAACCGGGACCGGCCTCGGCCCGGGCCGCCCTGGCCCTGGCCCTCTCGATCCTCCTCCGGCTGCTGGCCCCGTTCCTCCCCTTCGTCACCGAGGAGGTCTGGTCCTGGTGGCACGAGGGGACCATCCACCGCTCACCCTGGCCGGAGACCGCAGACCTCCCCGAGGGGGCCCGGGCCGCGGACACCGCCGTCCTGGACCTGGCCGCCGAGCTCCTCGGAGCCGTCCGGAGGGCCAAGACGGCGGAGAAGCGGTCCATGCGCTGGCCCGTCGAGCGGCTCACCGTGGTCGACACCCCGGAGCGCCTCTCCATGCTGGCCCAGTGCCAGGGGGACCTGATCGACGCCGGCGGGCTCATCCACCTCGAGACGGCGACCGGACCGGCCGGGCTCACCGTCGAGCTGGCCTCGGAGGACGAACCACCTCCGGGGTGATCCGGTCGTTCAGTGTGAGCCGGATGCGCCGTGGCCGCCGGAGTTCCCGGGCGTGCTCGACGGCGGACTCCCCGGCGAGGCGTTCCCCGGTGTGCTCGACGGCGGACCACCGGGCGAGGCGTTCCCCGGTGTGCTCGACGGCGGACCACCGGGCGAGGCGTTCCCGGGCGTGCTCGACGACGGACTCCCCGGCGAGGCGTTCCCCGGTGTGCTCGACGGCGGACCACCGCTGTCGGACGTGGAGCCCGACGAGGTCGGCAGGGCGGCGCAGTACTGGGCCACGGTCTGCCCGGCCACGGCGGCAGCCGCCTCGAGGTTCCGGAATGCGGTCGAGTTCCCGTTGGTCTGGGTGCTCTGGCCCGAGGCGGTGAAGGCGGTGCAGAGGCCGGCGGCGGCCGGCCCCGTCGCCGACGGCCCCACGGCCTGGCTGCTCTGGGGTCCGCCGGCCTGGCCGGCCCCGTGGGCGGCCGCCCCCTGAGTGCCCGGGGCGTGGCCGTTGGCTTGGCTGGACGGGCTGGGCAGGGAGATGCCGACATGGGCCAGCCCACTCGACACCCGGGCCTGGATGGCAGCGGGTAGCGAGCCGGTGGCCGAGGCGGCGGCCGCGCTCCCGGCGAACAGGACCGCGGCAGTCACGGCGGCCCCCTTGACCGTCAGGGCCTTGGCCAGGACTCGGCGCCTCCGTTCGACGGTGAGGGGGGTGACGACCTGGGGTCCCGGTGCCGCCGCCACGAAAGCGGCCACCATCGCTTCCTGGCCCCCCAACTCGTCCGGCCCGGCCTCGGCCTTGGCGGCTCGCACGAGAGTGGCGATCTCCCGGGTACCCGGAGGGGCGTCGTCGGGATGGAGGGTGCCCCTCAGGAGGGCCTCAGCAGTGGCGTCGTCGAACGGGGAGCCGATCATCTCCCCATTGACATCTCCGGGAGACGTCATCGCGTTACAACTCCGTGCTCCCACCGGACCGCCAGCCGTTTCAGGGCCCGGTGCTGGAGGACCCGAACCGACCCCGGGCTCCGGCCCATCAGCTCGGCCACCTCCTTGACGGAAAGGTCGCCGAGGACCCGGAGAAGGACCACCTCGGCCTGATCGGGTGGGAGGGCCCTGACAAGGGCTTCGACGGCGTCCTGGGCCGCCATCGCCGCCATCACCGGCTCGGCGGCGTCGAGTCGTTCGGGGATCTCCTCCGATCCGTCCAGCTCGACCAGGCGGGGTCGCCGCTCGAGGCTGTCGTAGTGGTCCGCCACCCGACGGCGGGCGATCGAGAACATCCAGGCCCTGAACCCGGCCAGGTCCCCCCTGAAGCCCGCCAACCCGCCGATCACCCCCAGCCAGACCTCGGCGGCCAGGTCCTCGGCGACCCCGCTCACGTGGTGGCGGAGGTAGCGGAGCAGGGGCGGGTTGAGGGCGATGAACAGGATGGCGGCCGCCTCCTCGTCGCCGGAGCGGGCCGCCTCGAGTGCCGCCGTCAGGTCGGTGTCGTCCACGTCGTGCCTATCGTCGCGCCGGGCCGCCGCCTTGACAACGGAACGGGTCGACGGGTCCGACGCCTACTCGTAGCGGAGAGCCTCCACCGGGTCGAGCCGGGCCGCCCGCCGGGCCGGGAAGAAGCCGGAGAGGAGGCCGATGGCGGAGGTACCGGCGATGACGACGACGATGAGCCAGATCGGGACGCTGAAGTTGGCCCCGGAGAGGCTGCCCGACTTGACGGATTTGCTGATCACGTTCTTGGCCGCCAGGACGAAGACGGAGCCGATGATCACGCCGAACAGCCCCCCGAAGAACCCCAGGGCGGTGGCCTCGAAGGTAAAGAGCCGCCGGATGGTCGACCGCCGGGCTCCGAGGGCCCGCATGACCCCGATCTCCCTGGTCCGCTCGAACACCGACATCACCATGGTGTTCATCACCCCGAGGGCGGCGATGAAGAGGGCGACCAGACCGAGGGAGCCGAGGATGAGCCCGATGGCGTTGGCCTTCTGCTTCTGCTGGTTCAGGGCGTCGATGCCGGTGGCGGCGCTGACGCCGAGGTGGTCGATCGAGGTGGCCACCGCCGCCACGTGATCGGTGCCGTCGACCTTGACGATGAGCGACCCGTAGCCGCCCCGCTGAGCCAGGAATTGGGTCGCCGTCTGGGTGGTCCAGGTCACTATCTGGGGCGACCCCGGCGCCTGGCCGGACTGGTTCTGGCCCTGATTCTGGCCCTGATTCTGGCCCTGGTTCTGGCCGGTGTCGGGGCAGGTCTGTCGGGTACCGGGCCCACAGGAAACGATCCCGGAGCCGGCCGGGAGGGCCGTGTTGCCGATGGCGATGGCCCACGACAGGGGCAGGTAGATGACACCGTGGTCGGACGCCGCGCTCATCACGCCGACGACCACGGCGGGGAGGTCGATGGCCGGCAGCGACGCTGTGGGTCCGCAGGTGGGGCCCGATGAGCCGGGCTGGGGACCCTGGGTGGGGTTGCACTGTGACTGGGGGGGGAGGACCGAGGGCAGGGTGGCGCCGACGCCGGTGTACCCCGTGTCGGTGTGGAGCTCGACGGTCTGACCGACGAGCTTGGCGTAGCTCCCTTTGAAGCCGAGGGCGTCTGCGTAGTCGGAGGAGACGAGGATGGCGTTGGCGGTGTCCGTGGGCCCGAGGTCCCGTCCGGCCACCAGTGTCGGGGTGATGACGCCGTCCGGCTCGTAGGCCGAGAGGTTGTTGAAGTTCAGCTCGTGGCCCCCGTAGGAGAGGTAGGCCAGGTCCTGGGACCCGAACCCCTGGGCGATGGCGGCCACGCCGGTCACGTGGGGGAGGGCGGCGATCTGGGCCTCGAGGGCCGGGGTGAGGGTCGAGGTGTTGCCCACCCCCTGGGGACCGGGTCCGTTGCTGGAACCGGTCGGGCTGTAGGTGAGGTTCGGGGTCTCGGACACCTGGATCTGGTCGATCTGGCCGGTCTGGACGTACTGCTGGGTGACGAAGTTCTTCACGCTGGTGACGAAGGTCAGCATCACGGTCACCCCGGTGGCCCCGACCACGATGGCGGAGATGGTCAGGAACGACCGCAGCCGGGACCGGCGGAGGCTCCGGAGGGTGAGGAGGAGGTAGTCGGCGAACCGCATCAGCCGGCCGACCCTTCGCGGACCGTCCCGTCGACGACCTCGACGACCCGGTCGGCGTGGCCGGCCACGGCCGAGTCGTGGGTGATGACGAGGAGGGTGACACCGTCGGCGTTGAGGGCTCCGAGCATGGCGATGATCTCGGCTCCCCGGGCGCTGTCGAGGTTCCCCGTCGGCTCGTCGGCGATGATCAGGGCCGGCTCGGTGGCCAGGGCACGGGCGATGGCCACCCGCTGGCGTTGGCCCCCGGAGAGCTGGTTCGGGAGGTGGTGGAGCCGGTCGCCGAGGCCGACCCGCTCCAGGCAGGCCGTGGCCCGGGCCTTCCGCTGCTTCGGCCGCATCCGAGCGAACGTCAGGGGGAGCATGACGTTCTCGAGGGAGGTGCTGTCGCCCTTCAGGTTGAAGGACTGGAAGACGAAGCCGATGGCCTTGTTCCGGAACCGGCTGAGGGCGGCGTCGCCCAGCTTGGCCAGGTCCTCACCCTCGACGACGACGCTGCCCGCCGTGGGACGGTCGAGGCCGCCGATGATGTTGGCCAGCGTCGACTTCCCCGAGCCCGAGGGGCCCATGACGGCCACGAAGGCGCCCCGGTCGATGGAGAGGTTCACGCGGTCGAGCGCGTGGAACTCCTCGTCGCCGACCTGGAAGGTCCGCGTCACCCCGGTGAGTGTGATCCCGCCTATGGCCACAGCCTTCCCCGCCGGCGGGGGCGGAGTCAACGACTCCTACCCTCCCGAGCCGGCCAGGTAGTGCTCGGCGGCCTCGGCCGCGATCTCGGCTGGGGACCCCTCCCGCTCGACCCGGCCGTGGACGACGATGGCGGCCCGGGTGGCGACGGCGACGGCGGTCTGGATGAACTGCTCGACCAGGAGGATGGTGATCCCCTCGGCGGCCAGCTGGCCGACCACCTCGTAGAGCTCGGCCACGATCAGGGGGGCGAGTCCCATGGAGATCTCGTCGAGGAGGAGGACCCGGGGGTTCCCGACCAGGGCCCGGGCGAAGGCGAGCATCTGCTGCTCCCCGCCCGACAGCGTCCCGGCCACCTGCTTCCGCCGTTGGCCCAGCTTGGGGAACCGGGCGTAGGCCCGCTCCTCCACCTCGGGGAGCCTCACCTTCCCCTGGTAGGTCCAGATGAGGAGGTTCTCCCGGACGGTCAGGTTGGGGAAGATCCCCCGGCCCTCCGGGATGGAGCAGACCCCGGCCCGGGCCAGGGCGTCGGCCCCCCCGTGGCGATGGGTCTCGTGGTCGGCGACGAGGACCTTCCCGGCCGTGGGCCGCATCCTCCCCCCGGCCACCTTGAGGAGGGTCGACTTCCCGGCCCCGTTCGGGCCGAGGAGGGCGAAGACCGAGCCGGCCGGCACCGTCAGGTCGATCCCGTGGAGGACCTCGATCCGGCCGTAGCCGGCCCGGATCCCGACGAGCTCCAGGCTGGCCGGGTTCCGCTCCGGCGACACGACCACCCCGGCCGGGACTCCGGGCTCAGGTGCCGGCTCCGGCTCGGGCTCACCGCTGGCGACGTCGGGGTGGAGGCTCGGGGCGTACCACTTCCCGTCCGAGGCCTGCCACCAGCCCTCACCCTGGGAGACCTCGCTCACTGGGCGCTCCCCAGGTAGGCGGCCTGGACGGCCGGGTTGGCCCGGATCTCCTCGGGGGTCCCCCCGGCGATGAGCTGGCCGTAGTCGAGGACGAAGATCTGGCTGCAGACCCGCATGAGGAGATCCATGTCGTGCTCGACGAGGAGGACGGCCATCCCCTCCCCGGCCAGCTCGACCAGGAGATCCCCGAGGACGGCGCTCTCGCTGTCGTCGAGTCCGGATCCGGGCTCGTCGAGGAGGAGGACCTGGGGGCCGATGGCCAGGGCCCGGGCCAGCTCGACCAGCCGGGCCTGCCCGGTGGGCAACCCGTCGACGGGCTCCCAGTCCAGGCCCCCGAGCCCCACCCGTTCCAGGAGGGCGGCCACCCCGGCACTCCCGTGGGCCGGCGTCCCCGGCCCTCCCGGTCGGACGGGGGTGCCCCGTCCCAGGGTCTGCCGGATGTGGGAGGGATGCCACCACTGGACGACGGCCTCGGCCCCGACCCGGACGTTCTCCCCGGCGGAGAGCGACCAGAAGAGCTCGAGCCGCTGGAAGGTCCGGGCCAGGCCCAGTTGGGCCCGCTGGTGGGGCTTCTTCCGGGTGATCTCCCGGCCGGCGAGCAGGACCCGACCCTGATCGGGGGTCTGGAGCCCGCTCAGGACGTTGAAGAGGGTGGTCTTCCCGGCTCCGTTGGGGCCGATCAGCCCGGTGACGGTCCCCCCCATGACGCCGAAGGTGACCGAGTCGAGGGCCCGGACCCCCCCGAAGTGGACGGAGACCTCCCGGACCTCGAGGGCCATGTGGGTGATGGGGTCAAGCGGCATGGCCGGCGTCCTCGACGAGCTCGGCTTCGGGGGCGGGGGCCTCCCCGGGGCTCCGGTCCCGGACCAGCTCCCGGAGCATGGGCCAGCCCGTCCCGATGATCCCGTTGGGGAGCCATCCGATGACGAGGACCCCGACCCCGAGGATGATCCCCGAGAGGTTCCCGCCCTTCTGGAGGAGCACCGCCGAGCAGAGCCCGGCCACGAGCGCCCCCGAGGTGCTCCGGGCCCCCCAGATGACGAGCATCAGCAGGACGTTGAGGCTGATGAGGAATTGGAAGTCGAGGGCCCCGACGAACCCCTGGTTGGTCCCGTAGAGGGCGCCGGCCAGGCCGGCCAGGCCGGCCGAGATCCCGAAGACGGCCAGCTTGGTGGCCTTCACGTTGAGGCCGACGGTGGCGCAGGCGGCCGGGGAGTCGGAGAGCCCGACCAGCCGCCGGCCGAAGACCCCCCGGCGCAGCGCCAGGACCAGGATCGAGGCCAGGGCGAAGGCGACGGCCAGGAGGATCATCTCGGCCCGGTTCCCCTCGAAGGAGATCCCGAAGAGCCCGAGCCGCTTGATCAGGAGGGAGCTGCTGTGGTTGTAGTCGAAGAGGTAGTTGGTGTTGGTGAAGAACCAGGCGTCGGCGAAGGCCGCCACAGCCAGGGTGAAGAGGGCCAGGTAGAGCCCCCGGAGCCGGGTCGTCGGCCAGGCCACCAGCATCCCCACCCCGGCCGAGAGCCCGACGGCGGCCAGGACCCCGAGCCAGCTCCCCCCACCGGTCACCTTCCCCATGGCGAAGGCCCCGACCCCGGCGAAGGTGACCTGGCAGAGCGAGACCTGGCCGGCGTAGCCGGTGAGGAGGACGAGGGAGAGGGCCACGATCCCGAAGATGAGGCCCTGACGGACGATCCCCTGCCAGTCCGTCCCGAGGGCGACGCTGGCCAGCAGGGCCAGGGCGACGACGGCCGCCCCCCCGACCAGGGACTGGCCCAGGCTGGCCACCTTCGGGATCCTCGTCGTGACGGCCCGGCCCACGGCCCGGAGCCGGTCCTGGGGGAGGATCAGGAGGGCGATGAGGAGGAAGACGATGGGGAGGGTCTGGCTGGGGACCGAGAGCCAGTTCTGGGTGAACCCCGGCTCGTACTGCTGGAGGTAGTTCCCGATGTAGGTCTCCCCCAGCCCGACTCCGAGGGCGGCCACGAAGGTGACGGGGAGGTTCCGGAGCCGGCCGAAGACGGCGGCGGCGTAGGCGTTCACCACGAAGAGGGTGAGGGTGGTCTGGCTCAGGTTCCCCCCCTGGAGGGGGGCGATGAGGATCCCGGCCACGGCGGCGAGGACCACCCCGATGATCCAGCCCATGGTGGCGATCCGGGCCGGGGAGGCCCCGGCCATGGCCAGGAGGTCGGGATCGTCGACGACGGCCCGCATGGCCACCCCGGTCCGGGTCCGCTTGAGGAAGAACCCCAGGAAGATCGCCACCCCGGCAGCCACGATCATGACGAGGAGGTTGGCCACGGTGAGGTGGACCCCGAGGACGCTGTAGCTGGTGGCCCCGGAGTAGAGCTGGCCCGGCTGCCGGCTGGACTGGCCGCCCCAGATCTCGTCGGCTGCGCCGAGGAGGATGAGGAGGAGCCCCAGGGTCACCATCAGGGACCGCTCCACGCTGGCCCCGAAGAGCCGCCGCATCAGGAGCTGGACCAGGACCCCGAGGATGGGGGCCTCCACCCCGATCACCACCACCAGGGCCAGCCAGACGGGCAGGCCGTGGGTGACGGTCATCTCCGAGAAGCTGAAGGCGGACACCATGGCCACCGCCCCGTGGGCGAAGTTGAAGACCCCCGTCGTCGAGTAGGTCACGACCAGGCCCGAGGCCGCCACGGCGTAGACCGCCCCGATGGCGATGCCGATCACCGTGAACTGGAGGAACTCGTGCATCAGACCCCCGGCGCTGGCCGCCGTCGCGTCCTGACCGAGGTGAACAGGACCCGGGCGGGAAGGTTAGTGGTCAGCTGCCCGAGAGGTAGGGAGCGTCACACCGGTAGACGGACCCGCTCGGCATGTCGACCCGCTGGAACTGGCCGCTCGCCACCTGGGCCAGGACGTAGCAGGAGGCCGGGACCTTCCCGGCCGGGTTGGCCGGGGCCAGGAGGTTGTCCCCGTTGAAGGAGGTCTCCCCCTTGAGGGCGGTCAGCAGGCTGGCCTGGGTCGGGTTGCTCCCGGCCTTCTTCAGGGCGTCGACGTAGAGCTCGGCCGAGGTCCAGCCGTAGAGGGTGTAGAGGTCGATGTTGAAGTTGGGGTAGAGCCCCTGGACCCAGGTCAAGAAGGTGGTGTCGGCGGGGACCAGCTTGGCGTCCTCCCCGAGGTAGAGGGCCTGGGCCTGCTCCAGGTAGTAGCCGTTCACGACCGAGGCCCCCCCGGCGTCCTTCACGACGGTCGGGTCCGAGGCGCTCGGCCCGCTGTAGGTCGAGGAGCCTCCCCAGATCACCTGGGGCTTGAACCCCTGCTGGTTCATGTCCTTCAGGAGGGTGGCCCCGTAGGAGTCGTTGATGGCGCTCAGGACCACCATCTGGACACCGGCGTTCTCCATGGCGATGACCTCGCTGGTGAAGTCGGTCTCGGTGGGCGGGAAGGGCTTCTCGTAGATGATCTTGTAGCCCTGGTTCACCATGGCCGCCTTCTGGCCGGCCCACTGGGCCGGGGCCGACCCCAGGTTGGCGTAGAGGGAGCCGACCTTGGTCACGGCCGAGGGGTACTTCGACTTGAAGTACTTGAGGGGCCCCTCGGCCATCCCCTGGGCCAGGGGCTGGACGGAGAAGACGTTCGGGAGGGCGGCTGTCGTCGGGTCGAGGGTGACCGAGACGTCGGGGACCGTCGGGTTCTTGGCCAGGACCTGGCCCCCGCAGTTGTCGTTCAGGGAGAAGGAGCCGGTGAAGGCGATGACCTGGGAGAGCTGGGAGGAGGTGAGGGACTCGTTGGAGCTGCAGCTCAGGAAGTCGTCCCCGGTGAGGAGCTTGAACTTCCGCCCGTCGAGACCCCCGAGGGAGTTCTGGTAGGCGAGATAGGCGTCCGCCCCGACCTGGGCCCCCTTGAAGAGGCCGGGGACCCCACCACCGACGGAGGAGACGTTCCCGGAGACGAAGCAGGAGGTGGCCGAGGGGCAGCTCGTCTGCTCGGCAGTCATCGAGGGCGTGACGGTGGATCCGGGCGTGGTGGTCGCCGTCGTCGAGGTCGACGAATTCGACTTGTTCCCGCACGAGGCCGCCACCATGGCCAACGAGAGCACCGCCAGCACGACCGCCGACCGCGTCTTGCGCATCCCCTGTGGCAACTCGAGCCCCCTGTCCCGTGACGACCCGTCTCCGACGGGCGTCAGCTTCCCTTCCGGTCGGCACTGCCGTGCCAGTCCTCGCCGATTCTCCGGGGACTCTCCTCCGACCGGAACCTGTTCTAGTTGTATGACTGTACGTCAGAAACCGAATCGACGCTATACGTGATTTTTCGGGGAGTCGGTCACTGGGGGTGGTGGGTCCGGTACCGGACCCCTTCGGCGAAGCGGACGACGGCAGCCACGGCATGGGCGCAGCGGACCGAGGGGAGGACGTCGAAGGCGTGCTGGGTCAGGGGGAGCTCGGCGTAGACGACGGGCTCGGGGGAGGCGGCCCGGAGGGCGGCCACGAACCGGCGGGCCTCGTCCACCGGGACCAGGGTGTCGTTGGTCCCGTGGAGGACGAAGAAGGGGGGAGCCTCGGGGGTGATCCGGAACAGGGGGGAGGCGTCCCGGTAGGCCTCGGGGGCCTCGGCGAAGGACCGCTTCATGACGTACTTCCCGAGGAGGTCCCGCATCCCCTCGGCGTACTTCTCGTTCTCCCCACCCCCGGTGAAGTCGTAGACCCCGTAGAAGGGGACGCAGGCGTCGACCGAGACGTCCCGGTCCTCGAACCCGGGCTGGAGGCTCTTGTCGGCGGCGGTGAGGGCCACCATGGAGGCGAGGTGGCCCCCGGCCGATCCCCCACTCACGGCGATGAAGCCGGGGTCGCCCCCGTAGTCGGCGATGTGCTCCCGGACCCAGGCCAGGGCCCGCTTGCAGTCGACGAGATGATCGGGCCAGGTGGCCCGGGGACTGAGCCGGTAGTTGATGGTCACGGTGACCCAGCCCCGGCGGGCGAACTCGTTGAGCATGGGGAGGCCCTGCTGCATCTTGTCCCCGATGACCCAGGCCCCCCCGTGGATGTAGAGGAGGACGGGAGCCCCCTGGGGGGGGTCGACCCGCCGGACGATCACGTCGAGCCGGTGCCGGCGGATCCCGTCCCCGACGTAGTCGAGGTTCCGGTGGACCCGGACGGAGCGGGCCGGCCGGGGGAAGGGGTAGAGGAGCCGGGTGAAGCGCCACATGGTGGCCCGACCCGAGGCCGGGAGGTCGAGACCTTCGGGGACGGCCGGGAGGGGGACCTCCTCGGCGGCCCGGCCGAGGACGGTGTTGGCCCGGGCCGCCTGGACGGCCAGGACGACGAGACCGGCCCAGGACACCACGGACAGGGCCAGCCCGATCCAGCCCGGCCAGTGCCCGAGGACACCCTCGGAGACGAAGAAGGCGGTGGCGACGGCCTGCCAACCGATGTGCCAGATGGGGAGCTCCCCGGTGGGCCAGCCGGCGAAGAAGGAGGGGACGGCCAGCCACTCGGCCCGGACCGGGAGGTAGGCGTTCACGACGAAGGCCGCCCCGATCAGGGTCACCACCAGATACGCCCAGGCCCATCCCATCGGCTCCATCCTTCCCCACAACCCGGGACCTCCGCACACCGGGACGTCGGCGCCCACCCACCGTCCGTGGTGGCCGCAGGTATCAGAATGCGCCCGGGTTGACTACCCTCGGGGACCGGCGGAACGACGACCGAGGACTGGGTGACCGATGGAACGCCTCACCGGACTGGATGCGAGCTTTCTCTACCTCGAGACACCGAGCCTCCACATGCACGTCTCGATGGCGGCGGTCTTCGACCCCACCACCGTCCCGGGGGGCTACTCCTACGAGAAGACCCGTGACCTGATCAGCTCCCGTCTCGTCCTCGCCCCCATCTTCCGACGCCGGCTCGTCGAGGTCCCCTTCCGTCTCGGCCACCCCTACTGGGTCGACGACCTCGACTTCGACATCGACTTCCACCTCCGCCGGGCCGCCCTCCCCGCCCCGGGGGGTCTCGAGGAGCTGGCCACCTTCGTCGGCGACGTCTGCAGCCGGCAGCTCGACCGGACCAAGCCCCTCTGGCAGATGTACATCGTCGAGGGCCTGGCCGGGGGCAGGATCGCCATGGTCACGAAGATCCACCACGCCACCATCGACGGGGTCTCCGGGGCCGAGCTCCTGACCCAGCTCTTCGACCTCACCTCCGACCCGGGGGAGCCCGAGGCCCCGGCCGCGGTCGAGAGGGTCGACCGCCGGATGCCCTCCGACTTCGAGCTCGTCACCCAGGCCCTCGCCGCCCGGCTGACCCGCCCCTACGAGATCTCGAGGCTGGCCTGGAAGACCGGGAAGGCCGTCCTCGATGTCCGGAAGGTCCGCCAGTCCCCGAAGACGGCCCGGGCCGCCCTCCCCCTCACCACCCCCCGGACCTCCCTCAACGCGGCCATCACCCCCCACCGGAAGGTGGCCTTCGCCTCCATCTCCCTCGACGACGTCAAGCGGCTCAAGAACCACCTCGACTGCACCGTGAACGACGTCGTGCTGGCCATCTGCGCCGGGGCCCTCCGGCGCTACCTGATCGACGGCGAGGAGCTCCCCGAGAGCCCCCTGGTGGCCACCGTGCCCGTCTCGGTCCGCCCCGACGCCGCCGCGGCCATGCCCGGCTCCAACAAGGTCTCGGCCATGTGGGTCAACCTCCCCACCAACGAGGCGGACCCCCTCGAGCGGGTCGACATCATCCGGGAGGGCACCCGGGGGGCCAAGGAGGAGCACAACGCCCTCGGCGCCGACGTCCTCATCCAGTGGACCGAGCACGCCACCCCCAACGTCTTCGCCGCCGCGGCCCGAGCCTACAGCCGGCTCAAGCTGGCCGACCGCCACCGGCCCATCCACAGCCTCGTCATCTCGAACGTCCCCGGCCCCGACTTCCCCCTCTACCTGAGCGGGGCCGAGATGGACGCCGGCTTCCCCCTGGGGCCGATCATGGACGGGGCCGGACTCAACGTGACGGTCATGAGCTACCGGGGTGTCCTCAACTGGGGGATGATGGCCTGCACCGAGACCGTCCCCCGGGTCCGGGAGTTCGCCGCTGCGATCCCCGAAGCCCTCGAGGAGCTCTTCGCCGCCACCGGCCTCGGACCGACCACCCCGGTCGGCCTCGCCTCGAGCGCCACCGCCGACCGCCGGGCCCCCGCCGTCAGCTCCTCGGCCCGGTCCGCCGCCGGCCGGGTGGCGGCATCGGCCAAGCGGAAGCGCTGACCCTGCCCGGGACCGGCCCGTCCGTCCGGGTGGGCGTCACCGTCGGGGCACCCCCCGGTCGGGTCTGGGCCGAGCTCGAGCGGATCGAGGACCACGTGACCTGGATGGCCGATGCCAGCTCGATCCGGTTCCTCTCCGACCGCCACCGGGGCCTCGGAACCACCTTCGAGTGCGACACCCGGGTGGGCCCCCTCCGGCTGACCGACCTCATGGAGATCACCGAATGGGAGGGGGGACGCTCGATGGGTGTCCGCCACCGGGGCGTCGTCACGGGGGAGGGACGGTTCACCCTCGAGCCGGGGACGGGCGGCTCCCCGGACACCCTCCTCTGCTGGGAGGAGACCCTCCGGTTCCCCTGGTGGATGGGAGCCGGCCTGGGTGGGGCCCTGGCCCGGCCCGTCCTGGCCCGACTCTGGAGGGGGAACCTCCACCGGTTCGCCCGGCGCGTCGAGGAGGACCGGGCCCCGGAACGTCCCGGCGGCGACCTCCCGGCCCGGTAGCCCAACGGCTACAATTGGTGACGAGCCGCCCGTCGGGGATTCCGACATCAGAAGCCCGGTCCCGGCATGGTGAACATGCCCGGCCGCCGCCGCTGCAGTACGGCGCACGAAAGGACTTCCGGTGTCCAGTACCCTCCTCCCCCCCTCCCCGGCTGACGCGCCCCGGCGTGCCCCCGGCCCGGAGGAGGCCGGCCGGCCCCCGCTGAACCCGGTCTCCCTCGTCATCACCGGCCTCCTCGTCCTCGGGCCGATCGTCGCCATCGGCGTCTTCCTCCCCCTCACCTGGGGTCACGCCGTCCACCTCAGCGATCTGGTCATGGCCCTGGTCCTCTACGTGATCTCCGGCTACGGGGTCACCGTCGGCTTCCACCGGATGCTCACCCACAGCAGCTTCCGGGCCAAGCGCCCCCTCAAGATCGCCCTCATCGTGGCCGGGTCCCTCGCCGTCGAGGGGACCCCGACGGGCTGGGTGGCCGCCCACCGCTGCCACCACGTCTTCTCCGACGCCCCCGGCGACCCCCATTCCCCCCACCGCTACGACGGGGACGGCCGGCCCCTCACCGCCCTCCGGGGCTTCCTCTGGGCCCATGTCGGCTGGCTCTTCCTCGGCACCCCCAGCTCGGCCGAGCGCTACGCCCCCGACCTGGTCGGGGACCGCGACGTGGCCATGGTCAGCCGGCTCTTCCCCCTCCTGGCCGTCATCTCGCTGGCCCTCCCCTTCGGCCTGGGCTGGGCCCTCTCGGGCACCCTGGCCGGCGCCTTCACCGCCTTCGTCTGGGCCGGTCTCATCCGGATGGGAGCCCTCCACCACATGACCTGGAGCGTGAACTCGATCTGCCACATGATCGGCCGGCGGCCCTTCGTCACGAAGGACCTGAGCACCAACGTGGCCGCCCTCTCGATCCTCTCCCTGGGGGAGTCCTGGCACAACCTCCACCACGCCTACCCCACCTCGGCCCGCCACGGGGCCCTCCGGGGCCAGCTCGACCCCTCGGCCCGGCTGATCCGGATCTTCGAGCGGTTCGGCTGGGTCACGAAGGTCCGTTGGCCCTCGGCCGAGCGCCTCGCCCTCCTCCGGAGCTGACCGGACACCCGGGCCGGCTGGCTAGCCTGGCCCCATGACGAACACCGCACCAGAGGCTCCCCGGATCGTGGTGGGCATCGACGGATCCCCGGCGTCGGCGGCGGCGCTCGACTGGGCGGCCCACCAGGCCGAGCTGACCGGGGCCACCGTCGAGGCCGTGACGACCTGGAAGTGGCCGACCTCCTACGGGATGGCCGTCCCCCTCCCCAACGACTACAACCCGGCCGACGACGCCGGGAAGGTCCTCGAGGGAGCCGTCGCCGCCGTCCGGTCGGCCCACCCCGGCCTCACCGTGACCACGGTCGCCACCGAGGGTCCGGCCGCCCCGGCCCTCCTGGAGGCGGCCACGGGGGCGACCCTCCTCGTCATCGGGACCCGGGGCCACGGCGAGCTGGCCGGGATGCTCCTCGGGTCGGTGAGCGAGTACTGCGTCGCCCATGCCAAGTGCCCGGTGGTGGTGGTCCGGGCTCCCTGAGCCCGCTCAGAGGAACGACGCCTCGGCGCTGAGCCCGAGGTCGGGGAAGGCCCCGACGGCCAGGGTCTCGATGTTGCCGAGGCCGGTCCCGCCCCCGACGGGGTCGTCGACCCGGACGAGGAGGTCCCGGAGCTGGTGGGCCTCCCGGGCCGTCTCCGGGGTGTCGAGGCCGGTGAGGTGCTCCCCGTCGACGACGAGCTCCCCGGCCCACTGGCCGAGGACCCGGCCCTTCCAGCCGAAGTAGCCCCCCGTCCCGAGGTGGAAGCCGGTGGCGGCCACCGGCTCGATCCGGAGCGACCGGCTGGTCCCGTCGGCGTCGTGGAGGGTGACGGTCCCGCCCCGGAGCCGGCGGTTGGCGTCGTCGAAGGCGAGGTCCTGGCTGACCGAGGCGAACCGGTGGGAGGTGCCGTCGGACCCCTGCTCCTCGGCCTGGGACCGGCGGCTCTCGAATCCCGGGCCGGCCTTCTCCTCGTAGTAGACGAAGAGGGAGTAGCGGGACCCGTCGGGTCGCTCCATCGTCATCGGGAACCAGGTCAGGAGGGTCTGCTCCTGGCGCTGGCCCCGGGGGAGACCCGGAATGGGGAGCCCGACGCCGGGCCGGATCCCCCAGGAGTGGTCCCGGATCGAGATCCACTCCTCCGGGTCGATCCCCGTCCGCCTGCCCTCCACCTCGACCCAGCCCTCGGCCACCCCGAGCTGGTGGTAGCGCAGGACGTCGTGGTCGACCCGGTAGCCGTCCGGGCTCCGGTCCGTCCAGGACTCCTCCAGCGACGGCGGGAAGAGACCGGTCCAGGTCACGTCGAAGGAGATCGCCGCGTGCCCGGTGGGCTCCAGCACGCAGCGGACCGACTTCAGGGGCTCGACCACCTCGTAGCGGAGCGGCCCCACCGACATCCCTCCCGGGTCGGCCGAGAGCCGCCGGCTCCCCCGGACGGTCCACTGCTCCGTCCCCCGGGACACCCCCCCGGCCCCGTCGAAGACCCCCCGGTTGGTGTACTTCCCGATCCCGAAGACGACCTGGAGGGACCCGTCCCGGGCATGGGCGATGGCCCAGACCTTCTCCGTCCAGGACGGGTCGGACTGGGCCACGGTGGCGAAGGTCTCGACGATCTGGTGGGTCAGGGTCTCGTCAGCGGGGACGAGGGGACCGGAGTCGGGGGCCATCGTCAGAGCATTGCACCCGGCCCCGGAACGGGAACAGGTCGGGGCGCTATGACGGGTCGACGGCTATCCCGAGCGGGTGGGCGTCTGGTCGGTCGACGTCGCCGCCGAGGTGGACCTCCGGGAGGTGGTCGAGCTCGTGGCCGTCGTGCACGGCGAATGGGTCCGGATCCATCCGTTCGCCAAGGGCAACGGCCGAACGGCCCGGCTGCTGGCCGCATTCGTCTCCCGCGCTACGGGCTACCGGTCTTCGTCACGCTCAAGCCGAGGCCCTACGACGTCGCCTACGCCCGGGCGTCGAAGCAGTCGATGGGTCGGCCCCCCGATTTCATCGGCGATCACGCCGAGGTGATCGCCGTCTTCACCTTCTTCCTGAGTCTCAAGCTCCTCGGACCCTGAACCCGGCCGGCGGCTCTCCTCGACGGCGAGGAACTCGACCGAGAAGCGGACGGGGCCGAGGGGGAGGACCTCGTGCTCCACGTCGGGGGGGATGGGCTGGTTGTCGCCGGGGCCCATCTCGACGGTCAGGGGTGGCTCCGTGGCCATCGAGAACCGGAGCCGGCCTTCCTGGACCACGATCCGCCCCCAGGTGCCCCCGGCCACCCGATGGGCCCGGCGGAGACCGGCCGGGATGCTGTCCTCGTCCCAAACCGGGCTGGTCCGGACCAGCCGGAGGTTCCCGGGGAGCTCGGCCCGATCGCAGAGAGGGCAGTCGATGGCCGTCCCGAGCCTTCGGGTCCGACCCTCGGCCCCGAGCACCCAGGGCCGGTCCTGGAACGGGGGCCGGTGGCGGACGTGCTGGTCGTGGCCGCAGGAGAGCTCGGCCACCCAGTCCCCCTCCTCGTCCCGGTGGAAGCCGGTGATGGCCCGCACCATGCCTTGGATCGTAGGTGCCGGTGGGGGTGAAGGGCCGCAAGACCGTCGAGATCGACCATCCGCCGGGCGGGGAGGCCCTATGAGGAATTCCACAT
>PLZB01000031.1 GCA_003151955.1 Acidimicrobiaceae bacterium | reverse complement strand
CCCACCCCCAGAGTCCTGGATTCGCTGGCGGTCGAAACGAGCTCTTGGCGCTGCTTGCCGCCGAACAACGATTCCTGGTCGAGGAGGTGGGAAGCGGATCCGTCTTCGGAGCGACCTACGCGGACAAGGCCGCCGAACGGCTCCGGCGATGGCAGGAGCCGCCCCTCCTGAGGAATGCCAGTGCAATTGAGGGGCGAGCTTTCAAACCCCCGAACGCGTTCCCTGGTGGAACGACTCCACTCCGCCGCCGATCCGTCCTGATCGGTCGTTCTCGAGGGCCTCGACCCGACCCTGCACGTGGAGGTGGTTACGCAGGCGCACGCTCGACCAGTCGCACGTCAGCTCCGAGAGCGTCAGCGATGCGCTCCAGCGTCCGCTCGGTCGGCCTGGTCGACCCCCGTTCGATCCGGCTGATGTCGCCCTGGTCGATGCCGGTCCGCTCTGCCAGTTGCGCCTGCGTGAGCCCGTGCTTCTCCCGAAGCTCGATGATCTGGATCGCGATGCCGTAGCCGCGCTCGAAGACCCGTGCCTGTGCCTTCGCCGTGTCCGAGAGCTCGGATCGACGGGCAGCGGTGGCATCTGCGTAGCTCTTCGTCATTCTCCAAGTATGGGTTTTTCCCCATCTCCCTGTCAAGGTCCTCGGGAGTGGAAGTTCATCGTTCTGCTGTTCTGCCGGGTCCGGTGCCTTTCCTGCGGTCCGCGGCCAGTCGCCGGGCCTCTTGGGCTCGCCAGGCTCGTAGGTACCTCCGTGCCGCCGCGATCTCTCGATCCTGGCGTCGGGGGCTCGGGTCTCTGCCCTTGTCGTATCCGGAGAGCAGGAGAATCACCTTCGCTCCGTGAAAATGCATGAAGACCCGGAGGAGAACCGGCTCGGGAGGCCCCGCCACCGGAGCGGTGGGATCGTCGCTTCTCCCGAACATGCGGGTGATCCCGTCGGCGTCATGGCGGACCCTGAACTCGTGGAGCCCGGCGCCCAGCGCCTTGAGCCACTCGGTCCGCACCAGGTCGAGCCCGCGCGCTGCCAGGACGAGTCGGATGGCGGCGTCGAGCGCGACGTACTTGAAGTCCGAGAGCGACCTGGTGAAGGCCGTGAACGGCTCCTGACCGTCGTCGGAAACGAAGACCTCTGGCGTCCAGCTGGGCACCTGCGGGATGGTACGGCGGGGCTGTATCGGTCTTGTCGACTCCTTCTCGCCGGATGGTTCACTGTCTCCGATGGCCTCGGCCATCATGGAGATCATGAGCAGGGACGCCGGCCAGCTCGAGCAACGGGTCATTGGAATGTTCGCCAGTCACGGAGTCGTCCCGCACGCACGTCAGGCTGGCGAGGGGTTCGTCGTCGATCTCTGTGGGATCGATGGAATGGTCGTCTGGCCCCTGTTCGCCGGGGGTCGAGACGAGCTCTTGGCGTTGTTGGCCGCCGAGCAACGTCTCCTGGTCGAGGAGGTCGGAAGCGGATCCGTCCTCGGAGCGACCTACGCGGACAAGGCCGAACGACTCCGGCGATGGCAGGGAGCCGACCTCTTGAGGACTGCCAGTGCGAGCGAGAGGACTCGAACCTCCACCCCCGTGGGGACCGGGACCTAAACCCGGCGCGTCTGCCAGTTCCGCCACGCCCGCAAGAGGTCCCAGCGTACAGGGGGTGCGTGGCTCCGGGCCGCAAGCATCCGGGCGGGCTCCCGTTGCTCGGGTGTGCGCACCGATTCGGACCTGGTCGACACCGTCCGCCCCCGGCGCCGTCGCCAGATCCTGGTAGGAGCCGACGGGTCGTCGTCCGCCATGGCCGCCGTGGAGCGGGCTGCCGGCCTGGCCGGGGCCACGGGAGCCCGGCTCACCGTGCTCTGTGCCTTCGAGGAGCAGGCCGTGACCGGCGCCGGCCGAACCCCCCGTCCGGTCTCGCCGTTCGACGCCGACTGGGCCTTCGAGGTGGTCGGGAAGGCGGCCGCTGCCGCCTCGGCCCTGGCCGCAGAGCCCGTCGCCACCCGGACCTGGCCCGGGTCCCCGGCCCTGGCCCTGATCTCCCAGGCCCGGGCCCTGGCGGTCGAGCTCCTCGTCGTCGGTTTCCAGGGGGCGGGGTCCTCGCCGGGTTCGTCCCTGGGGAGCGTGCCCGTCACCCTCTCCCGGCACGCCCCCTGCGACCTCCTGATCGTCCGGCCCTGATCGTCGGGGCCGGTCATCGGAGGTAGCCTGCTGGCCATGGCATACGACCTGACGGGCAGCTCGCCCACCCCCGCCCTCCCCTCGATGCGGGGCACCGGCCTCCTCGACACCGCCTCCCTCGACGTGTTCCAGCGGCTGCTCAAGGAGCGGATCATCTTCCTGGGCAGCGCCATCGACGAGACGGTGGCCAACCTGGTCTGCTCCCAGCTCCTCCTCCTCGCCGCCGAGGACCACGAGCGGGACATCGCCCTCTACATCAACTCCCCGGGGGGCTCGGTCACCGACGGCCTGGCCATCTACGACACCATGCAGTACGTGAGCTGCGACATCGCCACCATCTGCGTGGGCCTGGCCGCCTCGATGGGTCAGTTCCTCCTCTGCTCTGGGGCCCCGGGCAAGCGGTTCGCCCTGCCCCACAGCCGGATCCTCATGCATCAGCCCTCGGGCCAGATGCAGGGCCAGGCCTCCGACATCGCCATCCAGGCTGAGCAGATCGTCTACCTGAAGCGGATGATGGCGGAGCGGATCGCCTTCCACACGGGCCAGCCCCTGGAGCGGATCGAGGCCGACTCCGACCGGGACCGCTGGTTCACCGCCGAGGAGTCGAAGGACTACGGGTTCATCGACGCCGTGATCGAGTCCTCGGCCGCCCAGGTGACCCCGGCCTGAGGCCGGGGCCGGACCGCGGAGCGGGGCTGATCGGAAGGGGAATGTCGGACCGACGACAGGCGTCCGGAGCCAAGCCGTCGCCGGCCGGAGCAGACGGGGGGTCGGCGCCCGTCCCGGTGGCGAAGGGACGCTCGGAGGTCACCGAGGCGATCCTGGCCGTACGGGCCGAGACGGCCGCCGAGCGGGGGCCCAAGCAGACGAGGACGGTTGCGGCCCGGTTGGGGTTGCGCCAGCGGTTCACGGAGCTCTGGCGGAGCCGGGAGCTCTTCGTCTTCCTGGTCCGCAAGGAGATCAAGGTCAAGTACAAGAACTCCGTCCTGGGGTTCCTCTGGTCGATGCTGAACCCGGCCCTGACCCTGGCCGTCTTCTGGGTCCTCTTCACGATCTTCCTGCCCAACCACCTCCCCGACTTCGTCGTCTACATGTTCGGGGCCACCCTGATCTGGAACTTCTTCCAGAATGCCGTCCTCGGGGGGACGGGGAGCATCGTCGGCAACGGCGGGATCGTGAAGAAGGTGGCCTTTCCCCGGGAGATCCTCCCCCTGGCCTCGGTCGGATCGGCCTTCATGTTCATGCTGTTCCAGTCGATCGTGCTGGTCCTCTTCATGGCCATCGTCTGGCACCGACCGGACTGGAGCCAGATGTACATCCTGGTCCCGGCCCTGGCCGCCATCGTGGTCTTCGCCGCCGCCCTCTCCGTCTTCCTCTCGGCTGTGAACGTCTACCTCCGCGACACCCAGCACCTGGTCGAGGTGGTCCTCCTGGCCTGGTTCTGGGCCGTGCCGGGGATCTACGCCTTCTCGGGCAACGTCCACGACAAATTCGCCCGGCACCACCTGCTCTGGCTCTACTTCCTGAACCCGATCACCCCCATCGCCATGACCTTCCAGCGGATCCTCTTCAACTCGATGCACCCGAGGTACACGAACGAGCCCCACGCCCTCATCCCCAACGGCGTCCTGGCCACGTATCCCACCCACTGGTACGTCTACTCCGACCTGGCTGTCCTCGGCATCTCGGCCGTGCTGCTCCTGGGGGCCATCGCCCTCTTCGGACGGCTCGAGGGCAACTTCGCCGAGGAGCTCTGAGCCGGCCGTGGGGAACGTTGCCGTGGAGGTCGACCACGTCTCGAAGCGCTTCCGGGTCTTCGACGAGCGCTACAGCTCGCTCAAGGAGCGGATCGTCCACTTCCAGAAGTCCCGTCACGAGGACTTCTGGGCTCTCGACGATGTGGCCTTCGACATCGCCGAGGGGGAGACCTTCGGGATCCTGGGGCGCAACGGCTCGGGGAAGTCGACCCTCCTCAAGTGCATCTCGGGGATCCTCCAGCCCACCACCGGGGAGGTCCGGGTCCGGGGCCAGCTGGCCGCCCTCCTCGAGCTCGGCGCCGGTTTCCAGCCCGAGCTCTCGGGACGGGAGAACATCTACATGAACGCCTCCCTCCTCGGGCTGTCCACGAAGGACGTGGAGAAGCGGTTCGACGAGATCGTCGACTTCGCCGAGCTGGGGGAGCACATCGACAAGCAGGTCAAGTTCTACTCCTCGGGGATGTACGTCCGGCTCGGCTTCGCCGTGGCCGTCAATGTCGAGCCCGACGTCCTCGTCGTCGACGAGGTCCTCGCCGTCGGGGACGAGAACTTCCAGCGGAAGTGCCTGGACCGGATCAAGGAGTTCCAGTCCGAGGGCCGGACCATCCTCTTCGTCACCCACGCCCCCGACCTTGTCCGGGCCATCTGCGACCGGGCCGTCGTCCTCTCCGACGGGAAGATGATCGGGGAAGGTCCCCCAGGGGAGGCCATCCGGCTCTTCCGGGAGCACCTCCTCGAGAGCGCCGCCGCCACCAACCGGGCGGCCGCCGGCCCGGCGGCGGCCAAGGCCGAGCGGATCGAGCTGGCCCCGCCCACCGACGGCCGACCCGTCCACATCACCGCCATCGAGATCGACCACCCCGGGACCGGGACCCGCCACTACATCGAGCCGGGGGAGCCCCTCCGGGTCCGGGTCCTCTACAAGGCGACCGCCCTGGTCGAGGACGTCGTCTTCGCCATCGAGGTCCACAACGTGAACGGGATCCTGATCTTCGCCTCGGACACCCAGATCATGGCCCAGCACTTCGACGCCCTCCCCGGCGAGGGGGTCGCCGACTTCCTCTTCGAGGGGATCCCCCTCCTCGACGGGACCTTCACCTTGAACGTGGGGATCCGGAGTGCCCGGGGGGGCACCGTCTACGATTGGCGGGAGCAGGCGGGCCAGTTCGAGGTCATGAACCCCGGTCAGACCACCGGGGTGGTGGCCCTGGCCCTCCATGCCGATCTGAAGGACCCGAGCACGGCCTGACCGCCCCGGGGCCGGGTCCCACCCCCCCGACTCCGAACCCCTGCCGCACCGACGAGGAGAGACGCCGTGACGACCGACGACACCGCCGCTGCCGGGACCGGGGAGGCGGACAGCCGGGCGTACCTGGCCCAGGTCCAGCGGGAGATCGACGACGAGGTCCGCCGGCGCCGGGCCGCCGGGGACTTCCCCCCGAGCTTCGAGCGGAAGCTCGACGAGCTCTTCGCCCGGTTCACCCCCACCGGGACCTCGGACGACCACTTCACCGACGCCCTCAAGCTGGCCGACCGGTCCGCCTACTTCGACACCAAGGTCCCGATCGGGTCCCGGAAGACGGCCAAGGGGGCGGTCCGGTTCGCCCTCTGGCAGGCCGAGGCCTGGTTCATGAACTACGTCGTGACCCAGCTGAACCACTTCTCCTCCTCGACGATGCGGGTGGTCCACCTCCTCGACGAGCGGGTCGGGGACCTCGAGCGGGAGCTTTCCGAGCTGACCCCGGCCCCCCTCCCCGAGGAGGAGGTCCTGAGCCCCGGAGCCGATCCCGCTCCCTACCTCGAGGAGCTGGTCGAGCGCCTCGGGGCCGTGGCCGACCGGGGCCGGATCCTCCAGGCCGAGTGCGGTGCCGGGACCCTCCTGGCCGCCCTGGGCGGCGCCGGCCACGACGCCTACGGGATCGACCCGGGCTCGTCCGCTGCCGATGCGGCCGCCGCCACCGGTCTCGAGGTCCGCCGGGACGACGTCCTCGGACATCTCGGGAGCGTCGGACCGGAGAGCCTGGCCGGACTGGTCCTGGCCGGATGCGTCGACCGGATGTCGACGGCCGAGCGGCGCCGGCTGGTGGCCCTGGCTGAGCTGACCGTCGCCCCCGGCGGCCTCGTCGTCGTCCTGGGGACCGAGCCGGCCGCCTGGGAGGAGACCGTCGGGCCGGTGGCCGCCGACCTCGCCCCCGGCCGGCCCCTCCACCCCGATACCTGGGCCCACCTCCTCACCCGGATCGGCCTCGAGGTCGTCGCCACCCTGGCCGGGGACCCGGCCAGCTTTGCCCTGGTGGCCTCCAAGCGAGCTCCCGCCACCACCTGAGGTGCGCCCGGACCGGATCGACCAGATCGTCCCCTCCTTCGCCGGCCGGGACGCCATCGGGACCCACGTCCTCCACACCCGCCAGGCGCTGCGGGATGCCGGCTACCAGTCGGACGTCTGGGCCATCGACACCCTCCCCGAGGTCCGGGGGGAGGCCCGGCCCCTGGCCGAGCTCACCCCGGCCCGCCGCCCCGGGACCTGGTGGCTCTTCCACCACTCCATCGGGACCCCGGCCGCCGACATCTTCGCCGGGCGCCCCGAGCCGAAGGTCCTCGACTACCACAACATCACCCCGGCCGGCCTCCTCGACCGCTGGGCCCCCTGGGTCCGCGACGAGGTGGAGCTGGGCCGGCGCCAGCTGGTCGAGCTGGCCCGGCCCTGCTTCTTCGCCCTGGCCGACTCCAGCTACAACGAGGCCGAGCTCACCGCCGACGGCTACCCCCACACCCGGGTCGTCCCCCCCCTCTTCGACCTGGCCGCCTTCGAGGAGACGGCCGACCCCGAGGTCGAGGCCCGGCTCCGGGCCGACCGGCGGGCCGGGGGAGCCGACTGGCTCTTCGTGGGCCGGGTCGCCCCCCACAAGGCCCAGCACGACCTCATCAAGGCCCTGGCCGTCCACCGCCGGCTCCACGACCCCGAGGCCCGGCTCCACCTGGTCGGCTCCGGGATGGGGGAGGACTACCCCCGGGCCCTCCAGCGCTTCGCCCAGCGGATCGGGGTGGGCGACGCCGTCCGGATCACGGGGATGGTGAGCGCCGGGGCCCTGGCCGCCTACTACCGGGTGGCCGACGTCTTCGTCTGCGCCTCCGAGCACGAGGGGTTCTGCGTCCCCGTCGTCGAGGCCATGCACCTCGGTCTCCCCGTCGTGGCCCATGCCGCCGCCGCCGTCCCCGAGACGGTGGGGGAGGGGGGCCTGGTCCTCGCCGACCGGTCCCCCCTGGCCCTGGCCACGGCCGCCCAGCGGGTCGTCACCGACCCCGGCCTCCGGAAGGTCCTGGTCGAGGCCGGCCGGGCCCGGGCCCGGTACTTCTCCCTGGAGCGGGGCCGGGAGCGGATGGTGGCCGCCATGGAGGAGGCTGCCCGGGTCGCCCCCGATGCCCCGGGGACGGCCTGACCGTGGCCGTCCCCACCCCAGGGCGTCTGCCCGTCGTCCACCAGCTCCTCCCCAGCCTCCGGCTCGGGGACGCGGCGGGAGCCCACACCCTCCAGGTCCAGATCGCCCTCAGGGAGGCCGGCTTCGAGTCGGAGCTCTTCGTGGAGCACCACGACGAGGTCTTCGCCGGCCGGGTCCACCACTACAGCGAGCTCGGGGCCCACTGCTCCCTGGGCCGGACCGCCCTCCTCTACCAGCTGGCCATCGGCTCCAAGATCGCCGACATGCTCCTCGACCGGCCCGAGCCCGTCATCGTCAACTACCACAACCTCACCCCGGCGGCCTTCTTCTGGCCCTGGGACCCCGGCCTCGTCGAGGGGATCGTCTGGGGCCACCTCCAACTCCACCAGCTCTGGGGGAGGGCCACCCACGCCGTCGCCGTCTCCTCCTTCAACCGGATCGACCTCGACCGGGCCGGCTACCTCTCGACGGCCGTCGCCCCCCCGCTCGTGGACCTGGCCGGCTTCGAGGGAACCGCCGACCCCGAGGCCCTGGCCCGCTACCGGTCCCGGCCCGGCGCCCAGTGGCTCTTCGTCGGCCGGCTCGCCCCCAACAAGGCGGCCCAGGACCTCGTGAAGGCCCTGGCCGCCTACCGCCGGGTCTACGACCCCGAGGCCCGGCTCGTCCTCGTCGGGGGCCAGGGTCACCCCGTCTACACCGATGCCGTCCGGAACCTCATCGAGGCCCTCGATCTCGTCGACGCCGTCGAGCTCACCGGGGGGGTCAGCCACGGGGAGCTGGCCGCCGCCTACGAGAGCTCCGACGCCTTCGTCTGTCTCTCCGACCACGAGGGCTTCTGCTTCCCCCTCCTCGAGGCCATGGCCCACGACCTCCCCGTCGTCGCCTACGGGAGCTCCGCCATCCCCGAGACGGTCGGGACCGGCGGGGTGGTCCTGGCCGAGAAGTCCCCCTTCACCGTGGCCGCCGCCGTCCACCAAGTCCTCTCCGTCCCGGGCCGCCGGGAGGTCCTGGCCGCCGCCGGCCGGGCCCGGCTGGCCGACTTCGAGCTGACCCGGACCCGGGCCCGGATGGTCGAGGAGGTCCGCCGGGGCCTCGTCAACGCCGAGCTTATCCCCGGCGTCCCCAGCTGGACCCAGGCCGCCCGGGAGGCCAAGGCCGAGGCCGAGGCGGCCGAGGCGGCGGCCCGGTCGGCCCGGGCCGAGGCCCTGGCCCTGGAGGACCGGTGAGCCGGATCACCGTCCACCAGCTCGTCCCCTCGGCCGTGCCGGGGGACGCCACCACGGCCCACACCCTCCAGGTCCAGCGGCTCCTCCGGGACCTCGGCTACGCCTCGAAGATCTACGCCACCGCCATCCACCGGGACCTCGAGGACCGGGTCCGGCTCGTCCGGGAGCTCCCCCGGGGCCAGCGCCGCCACTTCATCCTCTACCAGCTCTCCTCGGCCTCTCCCCTGGCCGACCTCCTCCTCGACCTCCGGGACCCGGTGGCCGTCAACTACCACAACATCACCCCGGCCTCCTTCTTCGAGGGCTGGGACCCGACCGCCGTCCAGGCGCTGCGCTCCGCCGCCGTCCAGGCCGCCCAGGTGGGACGGATCGCCTCGGTGGGGATCTGCGACTCGGCCTTCAACGCCGCCGACCTCCGGGACAAGGGCTGGACCTCGACGACGGTGGCCCCGATCCTCCTCGACCTGGCCGACTTCGAGGCCGAGGCCGACAAGGCCACCGCCGACCGGCTGGCCCGGCGCCGGGACCGGGGCGGGGCCGACTGGCTCTTCGTCGGGGCCCTCACCCCCCACAAGGCCCAGCACCGGCTGGTCGAGGCCCTGGCCTCCTACCGGGCCACCTACGATCCCGCGGCCCGGCTCACCCTGGTGGGCCGGCCCGTCTGCCCCCCCTACGCCACCGCCCTGGCCCGCTACGTCGCCGCCCTGGGCCTCACCGGCGCCGTCGAGCTGACCGGGGGGGTCAGTCACGAGGAGCTCGTGGCCCACTACGAGGGGGCCGACGTCCTCGTCAGCGCCTCCGAGCACGAGGGGTTCTGCGTCCCCCTCCTCGAGGCCCTCCACCACGACCTCCCCGTGGTGGCCCGGGCCGCCGGGGCCGTCCCCGACACCTTGGGACCGGCCGGGATCGCCCTGACCGACTTCAGTCCCCCCGTGGTCGCCGCCGCTGTGGACCGGGTCCTGACCGACCCCGACCTCCGGGGACGGCTGGCCCGGGCCGGGGCTGACCGGCTCGTCCACTTCGGGCTCCAGCGGACCCGGGCCACCATGGCCCGGGCCCTCAAGGCCTGGGTCGAGTCCGGGGGGGAGGGGACGCCGTGAAGTACGCCTTCGTCGTCCCCCGCTACGGCCTCGAGGTGGTCGGAGGGGCCGAGCTCGGGGCCCGGATGCTGGCCGAGCGGCTCGTCGACCAGCTGGGCTGGTCGGTGGAGATCTTCACCACCTGTGCCCAGGACCACATGACCTGGGCCAACGACTACCCCGAGGGGGAGGAGACGATCAACGGGGTGGTGGTCCGCCGGTTCCCCACCACCTCGGGACGGCCCGAGGAGTTCTTCGGATACTCCGAGCGGGTCCTCTCCTGGCCCGAGGCCGCCACCAGGGCCGAGGCGGAGCGGTTCCTCGAGCTCCAGGGCCCCGGCTGTCCCGCCCTGGTCGAGGCCCTGGCCCAGAGCGACCGGGACCTCCTCGCCTTCTACCCCTACCTCTACACCCCCACCGTCCGGGGCATCGAGGTCGTGGCCGACCGCGCCGTCCTCCACCCCGCCGCCCACGACGAGCCCGCCCTCCACCTCCAGGTCTACCGACGGCCGATGACCCTGGCCCGGGGGCTCGTCTTCCAGACCGAGGGGGAGCGGGCCCTCGTCGAGCGGCTCTTCCCCGTGGCCGGGACCCCCCAGATCGTCGTCGGCCTCGGCTTCGAGGAGCCCGGCCCCGAGCTGGGCCCGGGGCGGCCCCCCGGGGAGCTCACCGGGCTCGGGGACCGGCCCTACCTCCTGGCCCTGGGCCGGGTCGACGGCTTCAAGGGGTCGACCATGCTGGCCGGCTTCTTCGCCGCCTACAAGGAGCGCCGGCCCGGCCCCCTGGCCCTGGTCCTGGCCGGCCCCGTCACGGCCCAGCCCCCGGCCCACTCCGACATCGTCGTGACCGGGGCCGTCGAGGAGGCCGACAAGTGGGCCCTGCTCCGCCTGGCCACCGGCTTCGTGAACCCCTCCCCCCACGAGGCCTTCTCCATCGTCCTCATGGAGGCCTGGAGCGTGGGCCGGCCCGTGGTCGTGAACGGCCGCTGCGCCGCCACCCGGGAGCACGCCGAGCGCTCCGGCGGGGGGCTCTGCTTCGAGTCCTACGCCCAGTTCGAGGCCGTCGTCGACCGGTTGACCGCCGACGGGCGGCTCCGGGAGACGATGGGGGAGCGGGGCCGGGCCTACGTCGACGCCAACTACCGCTGGCCCGCCCTCATCGCCCGCTACGGCCACTTCGCCGAGCGGGTCCTGGCCCGCCGGAACGGTGCCTGACCACCCGCGGGGAGGACCGGCTCGCTACGGTGGGGTCATCGTCACCCCTGCCCCACGCCGGAGGCTCCGGTTCCGACCCCGGACCGCCCTGGCCGCCGCCCTCGCCGCCGTCCTCGGGGCCCCCGCCCTGGCCCTCGTCCCGGCCAGCCCGGCCGCCGCCTACCCCTACGCGGACGTCACCCTCCTGGTCCACGGCTGGGGACACGGCCGGGGGATGGGCCAGTGGGGGGCCTTCGGCTACTCCCAGCTCGCCTCCCCCAGCCAGTCGACCTACCAGGCCATCCTCGGCCACTACTACGGGACCCTGGCCGCCGGGGGATCGACAAGCCTGGGCCAGCTCCCGGCCGGGAACCCCGAGAACGGCGGGGTCCGGATCGACCTGACCTGGAACGACGGGAACTTCCCCATCGTCACCTCGGCCGCTCCCTTCACTGTCGGGGGCCATCCGGTGGCGGCCGGCCAGGCCGTCGAGATCGTCCCCGTGACGGCCGGGGCCGCCAACATCTACCTCGGGGGTGGCTCGGGCTGCGGGGGCCCCTGGCCGGGGAGCCCCACCTTCCAGAACGTCTCCCCGACGGCCGCCCCGGTCACCGCCCCGGCCTTCCCCAGCGACGGCCATCTGGCCACCGAGGTCCTCCAGCTCTGCCGGGCCGGCTCCAACCAGTACCTCCGGGGGACCATCACCGCCACCATGAACTCCGCCAACGCGGACCGGACCGTCGACACCGTCCCCCTCGACCACTACGTGGCCGACTCGGCCCCGGCCGAGTCCCCCTCCTCCTGGGGGACGGTCGGGGGAGCCGGCCCCCAGGGCCAGCCCTGGGGCTTCCAGTCCACCGAGGCCCAGGTGGTGGCCACCCGGTCCTACGTGGCCTCCAGACCGGGGGGCTACGGGGGCTACGCCGATACCTGCGACTCGACGGCCTGCCAGAGCTATCCCGGGATCACCGACGAGAACGCCACCGACGACCTCGCCGCCGCCGACACCGCCGGCCAGGTCGTCCTCCTCCCGGGGGGGACCCAGGTGGCCACCACCGAGTACTCGGCCTCCACCGGGGGCTGGACCGCCCCCGGGACCTTCGCCGCCGTTGCCGACCTCGGCGACGCCGTCTGCCTCGGTGGGGGGCTCTGCAACCCCCACCACCAGTACACGGTGACGATCCCCGTCAGCGCCATCCTCGGGGCCTTCCCCCAGCTCGGGACGCTCGAGTCGTTGGGGGTGACCCAACGCAACGGCTTCGGGGACTTCGGGGGCCGGGTCCTCCAGATGACCCTGGTCGGATCGGGGGCGACGGTGAACCTCACCGGGAACGGCTTCTCGGCCGACTTCTCCGGCTACGGCCTCGGGGGCTATGCCCTCTCCAACTGGTTCAACGTGGCCAGCCAGCCCAGCGGGGGGGTCGGGGGCTACTGGCTCCTCGGGAGCGACGGAGGGGTCTTCTCCTTCGGCAACGCCCAGTTCCACGGCTCGACCGGGGGGATGGCCCTGAACGCCCCGGTGGTGGGGATGGCCGCCACCGCCGACCACGGGGGCTACTGGCTGGACGCCGCCGACGGGGGGGTCTTCTCCTACGGCGACGCCGGCTTCCACGGCTCGATGGGGGGGATCAGGTTGAACGCGCCGGTGGTGGGGATGACCCCGGGGGGCCAGGGTTACCGGCTGGTGGCCGCCGACGGCGGGATCTTCTCCTTCGGGGCCCCCTTCTACGGATCCATGGGGGGGACCAGGCTGAACGCCCCGGTGGTCTCCATGGCCGGCAGCCCCGACGGCCGGGGCTACTGGCTGGTGGCCGCCGACGGGGGGATCTTCGCCTTCGGGGACGCCGCCTTCGAGGGCTCCCTGGGGGGGACGACCCTGAACGCCCCCGTAGTCTCCATGGCCGCCACCGCCGACGGCCGGGGCTACTGGCTGGTGGCCGCCGACGGGGGGATCTTCGCCTACGGCGACGCCGCCTTCAAGGGGTCCCTCCCCGGGAGCGGGGTCACCGCCACCGCCGTCGCCGTCCTCCCCACCGCCACGGCCGGGGGCTACCTCATCATTACCGCCGACGGTCGGGCCATCCCCTACGGCGACGCCCCCCAGTTCGGGGATCCGGCCGGCACGGTGGCGGGCTGGACCGGCCGGCTCACCGGCGGGGTCACCGTCCCCGGTTGACCTCCGGGCCCGCTCCCGCCCCCACCGAGGCGGGCGGCGGGGGGGAGCAGGACCCTGACTGAGTGCTGGCCGGAGAAGGTTTGGTCTTCGACGCGCAACGTGCCCGAGGCGTTCGTAGGTTGATCAAGGCTCTTACCTAGTCCAGCCAGCACTCTGTACCTAGTACATCGGCACCCCCCCAGTGTACTTGACCCACTTCACTGAGAGTGCAATTACGCGTCGCGCTGCGTAGTGGGCCGGCGCTCTGGGTAGTCGTCGTTGGGGGGTTGGGCGGCGAATAGTCTCCGGGGATGACCGAGGACGGCTATCTCCTGGACAACCGGTCGGTCTGGGCCGGGGAGCGCTTCGAGGCCATGGCCGTCCTCTTCGACCCCGCCACCTTCCGCCACCTCGACCGGCTCGGTCTGGGCCCGGGCCGGCGGTGCTGGGAGGTGGGGGCGGGGGGAACCTCGGTGGTCCGGGGCCTGGCCGACCGGGTCGGGCCGCAGGGCCGGGTCCTCGCCACCGACATCGACGTCTCCTGGGCCGGGGACGGGGCCGGTCCCCCCGTCGAGGTCCGGCGCCACGACGTCGTCGCCGACCCGCCCCCGGGGGAGTTCTTCGACCTGGTCCACGCCCGGCTCCTCCTCGTCCACCTCGTCGACCGGGAGCGGGTCCTGGCCACCATGGTGGGGACGCTCCGCCCGGGGGGCTGGCTCCTGGTCGAGGACGCCGACCCCGGCCTCCAGCCCCTGGCCTGCCCCGAGGCCCGGACCGGGGAGGAGGTCCTGGCCAACCGGATCCGGACCGGCTTCCGCTCGGTCATGGCCGGCCGGGGCGTCGACCTCGCCTACGGCCGGAAGCTGCCCCGGTTGCTCCGGGAGGCCGGCCTCACCGGGGTGGGGGCCGAGGCCGGCTTCCCCGTGGCCGACCCGGCCTGCCACCGGCTCGAGGCCGCCACCGTCCGGCTCATCCGGGACCAGCTCCTGGCCCACGAGGTGGCCACCGACGAGGAGATCGACCGCCATCTGGCCGCCGTCGAGGCGGGCCGGCTCGAGCTGACCCAGCCCCCCATGGTCTCGGCCTGGGGACAGCGTCCCGGCTGAGGGCTCCCTCAGGCCGTCGGCCCGGGGACCTCTCCCAGCCGGGGGAAGCCCCGGAGCTTGCCGAAGCGGCCCAGCCGGCCGACGTCCACCCCGACGTCGGCCCCGGCCAGGAGCTGGCGGTCCCCGGCGCTGTTCCCGTAGGCCCAGAGGAGGGGACCCGAGCCGCCGGGCCTGGTCTCCTCGTCCATCACGGCCCGGACCCGCCCGATCTTCTCGGCCCCCCGGCAGTTCCGGCCCTCGTACCCGCCGGTGAGTCGGCCCCGGTCGTCGACGGCGAGCCGTGTGGCGACGACGGTTCCGACGTCGAGATCGGCGGCGACGGCCCGGAGGTAGAGCTCGGGGGAGGCGGAGACGATCACGAGGCGGTGCCCCTGGTCCCGGTGCCATTCGAGCCGGCGCCGGATCTCGGGGCGGGCGTGCTGGCGGTAGTGGCGCCGGCCGAAGGACTCGGCGGCCTGTTCGGCCTTGCCGGCGTCCAGGCCGGCCAGGACCCGGGTGAAGAGGGCCTCCTTGCCGGTGTCGGCGTGGCTCCCCCCCAGGAGGGCGGCCCGGGCCAGGCGGGGGAGGAGGGCGAGGGTGGCGAGGACGACGGCCCGCCGTCCCCGGAGGGCGACCAGGAACCGGAAGACGCTCCCCCCGTCGGTCAGGGTGCCGTCGAAGTCGAAGGCGGCCACCACCGGGTCGGGCCCCGGGTCGGGCCCCGGGTCGGGCCCCGGGTCGGGCCCCGGGTCGGGCCCGGTCACTCCCCGACGGGCCGGCCGTGGCGGCCGGACCCCGAGGCGAACCGGGCCGCCCCGGCCAGGGTCTCCCCGCTGGCGATGGTCCCGAAGCCCAGCTCCGTCTCGCGGACCAGGGCGGCCGGCTCGTCCAGGGACCACTGGTCCAGGGCCGATCGGCGGTCGTTGCGGAGGCAGGTCTGGGGTAGGGCGGCCAGGTCCCGGGCCAGGGCCAGGGCGACCTCGAGCGCCTGGCCGGGAGGGGCCAGCCGGTTGAGGAGTCCCATCCGCAGCGCCTCGGGCCCCCCCACCCCCCGGCCGGTGAGGATGAGGTCGAGGGCGTGGCTCTGGCCGATCAGCCGGGGGAGCCGGACCGTGCCCCCGTCGATGAGGGGAACGCCGAACCGGCGGCAGTAGACCCCGAGGACGGCGTCGGTGGCCGCCACCCGGAGGTCGCACCACAGGGCCAGCTCCAGCCCCCCGGCCACGGCGTGCCCCTCGATGGCGGCGATGACAGGCTTGGACAGGGCCAGCCGGGTGGGGCCCATCGGACCATGGCCGTCGGGGGCGACCCGGAGAGCCCGGCCCGAGGCGGCCGCCTTCAGGTCCGCCCCGGCGCAGAAGGTCCCCCCGGCCCCGGTCAGGACGGCCACCGAGGCGGATTCGTCGGCGTCGAAGGCGGTGAAGGCCTCGAGGAGGCCCTGGGCCGTCACCGGGTCCACGGCGTTCCGGCACTCGGGCCGGGAGATGGTGACGACGGTCACGGGGCCGTCGGTGGTGATCTCGACCTGGTCGGGCATGATCCCGGCATTCTGGCAGAACCCGGTCTCCTCCCCGGGTCCGAAAGCTGACCCGTCCGGTCGACAATTGCCGTCCGGGTCGGTAAGGTGGAGGGGCACACGACGACCCCCCCCCACGTCGCAGACCTGCGACGAGACCCCAGCAGGAGGCACACCACATGACGGTCCGCCTGGGCGATATCGCCCCCGACTTCACGGCCGACACCACGGAGGGCACCATCTCCTTCCACGAGTGGCTCGGCGATTCCTGGGGGATCCTCTTCTCCCATCCCAAGGACTTCACCCCGGTCTGCANNCATCCGAAGGACTTCACCCCGGTCTGCACCACCGAGCTCGGCGCCTTCGCCAAGGCCAAGGGCGAGTTCGACAAGCGGAACACCAAGCTCATCGGCCTCTCCGTCGACTCCGTCGAATCCCACAACGCCTGGAAGGGCGACATCGAGGAGACCCAGGGCCAGGGCCTGAACTTCCCCCTCATCGGTGACGAGGACCGCAAGGTGGCCGACCTCTACGACATGATCCACCCCAACGCCAACGACACCCTGACGGTCCGCTCCGTCTTCATCGTCGGTCCCGACAAGAAGGTGAAGCTCCAGATCACCTACCCGGCCTCGACGGGGCGCAACGTCGACGAGGTTCTCCGGGTCCTCGACTCCCTCCAGCTGACCCTCAACCACCAGGTGGCCACCCCGGTCAACTGGAAGGACGGCGAGGACGTCATCATCGTCCCGGCCCTGTCCGACGAGGATGCCAAGGCCAAGTTCCCGAAGGGCTGGAATGCCCTGAAGCCCTACCTGCGGGTCACCCCCCAGCCGAACAAGTAGCCTCCTGGTGTCCCTCCTGCTCCGGCCGGACGGGACGCCTTGATGAGTGTGGGGAAGCCGGCCTCCGGGCCGGCTTCTTCGCGCCGGTCAGCCTGCGGGCTGGACCGGCTGGTCGGTCGACCCGACCTGGGCCCGGACCACCTGGACCTGGCCCACGCCGGCCTCGGCGTCGAGGACGATGACGGTGGAGCCGGTCCCGGTGGAGGTGGCGGAGTGCTGGGTGCCGAGGCCCCCGTTGCCCTGGCCGAAGAGGACGACGGCCCCGACGCCGCTGTGGGCCCTGACCTCGACGGTGGGGCCGGGGGGGATCTCGACCAGGACCCGGCCGATGCCGACGGTGGTGGTCAGATGAACGGTGCCGGGCCGGAAGGCGACGCCGGTGAGGTCGACGACCAGGTTCCCCATGGCCAGCCGGTACTGGGGGGCGACCTGGTCGGCGGCGGTCGGCTGCCACTGGCTGTCGCCGACCCCGCCCCGGAGGGGGACCCCGCTCAGGGCCTCGGCCGAGAAGAGGGTGGCCACGGCCACGACGAGGACGGCCCCGGCCGTGCCCAGGCTGACCCCGAAGAGCCAGCCCAGCCGGGACCGGGCCCGGCGGTAGCGGCCGGTCCCGGCCAGGAGGCTGGCCACCACGAGGACGGCGGCCACCCCGGCGAAGAAGCCGAGTCCCCCGCCGAAGTGGGGCCACCAGGGGCCGGTGGAGACGAGGTCGGAGACGGCCAGAACCCCCAGGAGGACGCCCACGGCCAGGACGACCCGGTTGCGGTGCCCGGGCCGGGCCTCCAGCCAGGCCTGGGCCAGGCCGGTGCCCCCGTCGCCGTCGGGCATGAGCAGCCAGCCGGCCACGTAGAGGGCCAGGCCGAATCCGCCCATGATCACGAGGACGAGGAGGACGATCCGGACCACGGCCACGTCGAGGCCGAGGTAGTCGGCCACCCCGGCCGCCACCCCGGCCACCATCCGGCCCTCGGAGGACCGGCGGAGCCGGCGGGGGGTCTCCGGCCCCGGCTCCGGGGCCGGCTCGGGCTCCGGGCCGGCAGCCGGGGCCGGGGGAAGCGGTGGGAGCGGTGGGGGCGGGGGAAGGGTGTCGGCGGTCGTCTCCATACCGCCATCTTCGGCCCCGGCCGCCTCGGGGGGTATCGGGATTCACCCTGAGACGCCTCCGGGGGTCGGAGGGTGGTCTCGGGGTCTTCCCCCGTGGCCGGACGGGGGCCGTCATGGGATCATCGGTCCATCACCCTTCCCGACCCCCCCGCCCCGAAGCCCGACCGGCCCCGTCTCTGGCGCCGGGGCTGGTGGCGGGTGCCCCGGGTGCCTGGCCCCCTCCGGCGGAGCAGGTCGGACCGGATGGTCTCGGGGGTCTCCGGAGGGCTCTCGGCCCGGCTGGGGGTCGACGCCAACCTCATCCGGATCGCCTTCGTCCTCCTCTCGGTGGGGGCCGGGACGGGGTTCACCCTCTACGTCCTGGCCTGGCTGGCCCTCCCCCGGGAGGGCACCGACGTCCCCATCCTCCGCCGGGTCCTCGACCAGCCCCGGATCCTGGCCCTGGGGGCCGCCTTCGGGACGGCCCTGGCCGCCGTCCTCGTCTGCCTGGCCGCCCTCGGCCTGGGCTTCGCGGCCGGGCTGCTCTGGCCCTCGCTCGGGGTCTCCGGGCTCGTCCTCGTCTGGGAGGGGGCCGACGCCGAGGAGCGGGCCCAGTTGCGGGAGCTCTTCGGGTCCCAGGCCCAGCGGACCCAGGCCCTGGGAGGCCGCCGGGCCACCGTGGCCCGGGTGGTGGTGGGGGTGGCCCTGGTCCTGCTGGGGCTGGGCTACCTGTCCGGCTTCCACCGCCAGGTGGTGGCGACCTTCGAGTCGGTGGTGGCGGCCGGGTCCGTCCTGGCCGGGTTCGCCCTGGTCCTCGGGCCCTGGTGGCTCCGGCTGGTCCGGGAGCTCTCCGAGGAGCGCCGGGAGCGGGTCCGGGAGCAGGAGCGGCTCTCGATGGCGGCTCACGTCCACGATTCCGTCCTCCAGACCCTGGCCCTCATCCAGCGGGCCTCGGCCGACCCCCGAGAGGTGACCCGGCTGGCCCGGGCCCAGGAGCGGGAGCTCCGGTCCTGGCTCTTCGGGGGCCGGGCCCCGGGGTCCTTCGACGCCTCCGAGGTGGCCACCGTGGCCGACGCCGTGGCCGTGGTCGAGCGGGACGTCGAGACCGACCACCGGGTGGCCGTGGACTCGGTCGTGGTGGGGGACGCCCCCCTCGATGAGGACCTCGAGGCCCTCCTGGCCGCCGGTCGGGAGGCCACCGTCAACGCGGCCAAGTGGTCCGGGGCCGGGACCGTCTCCCTCTTCGTCGAGATCGAGCCGGCCCAGGCCTCCCTCTTCGTCCGGGACCGGGGCCGGGGCTTCGACCCCGAGGCCGTCGACGGCGACCGCCGGGGCATCGCCGAGTCCATCCGGGCCCGGATCGCCCGCCACGGGGGGACGGCCCTCATCCGGAGCAGCCCGGGGGAGGGGACCGACGTCGAGCTGGTCATCCCCCGGAAGGTCCCCTCCCGGTGACGACCGGACCGCCTCCGGGGGCCCGGGTCCGGGTCTTCCTGGTCGACGACCACCGGCTCTTCCGCTCCGGGGTCCGGGCCGAGCTGGGGGACAGCGTGGAGATCGTGGGGGAGGCCGACGAGGTGGCCGCCGCCGTCGAGCTCATCGGGGAGCGGCTCCCCGAGGTCGTCCTCCTCGACGTCCACCTCCCCGACGGGGGCGGCCGGGCCGTCATCGACGCCGTGGCCCCGGCCCACCCCGAGGTCCGGTTCCTGGCCCTCAGTGTCTCGGACGCCGCCGAGGACGTCATCGCCGTCATCCGGGCCGGGGCCCGGGGATACGTGACCAAGACCATCTCCGGGCCGGAGCTGGCCGAGGCCATCCGGCGGGTGGCCGACGGGGACGCCGTCTTCTCACCCCGCCTGGCCGGCTTCGTCCTCGACGCCTTCGCCGCCGACCCCGAGGCGGCCGGGGGGGCCGTCCCGAGCTTCGACCCCCAGCTCGACCAGCTCACCCCGAGGGAGCGGGAGGTCCTCCGGCTCATCGCCCGGGGCTACGCCTACAAGGAGATCGCCCGGGAGCTCACCATCTCGGCCAAGACCGTCGAGACCCACGTCTCGGCCGTCCTCCGCAAGCTCCAGCTCTCCAGCCGGCACCAGCTGACCCGCTGGGCCTCCGAGCGTCGCCTCCTGTGACCTACGCCTCCTGTGACCTACGCCTTCGGGACACCCCGGTCGCCTCCCGGCGGCTCGCCATCCTGGCCGAGCACGACCCCGGTCCCGACCGGCCCGGCCGACCTCGGCTACGCCCGGTTCCTCGTCTCCCACCTCCCCGACCCGGCGGTGGCCGTGGCCGGCTGGGCCGGCGGCCGCCGACCCCGCCGTCGTGGCCGTCACCGGACCCGGCGAGGCCGGGGAGCTCCTGAGGCGGCTCGAGGCCCGGGTGGGGGAGGGGACCCGGGGCGTCCTCGACTGGGGCTCCGCCAGGTGGTCTTCCGGGCCGGCTGACCGGTGAAGGAGGGCTTCGACCTGACCCCTGGGTGGAACCGAATAGGTTCTTCACATGGCCAGCGACCTTCCCGCCGAGATCCTCCGGTTCGCCACCGACGAGGGCGCCGTCGTCGTCGTCGACCACGGCGGCCAGATCGTCTACATGAACCCACCGGCCGAGAAGCTCTTCGAGGTCTCCCTCGAGGACATCGGGGGGGAGTTCGTAGAGATGCTCGTCCCCGAGAAGATGCGCTGGGGCCACCAGGCCTACCGCCGGGGCTTCCTGGCCGAGCCCAACGACCGGGAGATGGACCCCGGCCTCGAGCCCCACCTCCAGCGGGTCTCCGACGACGCCCTCATCCCCATCTCGGGCCGGCTCGAGCCCGTCCGGGTCGATGGGGTCCTCTACGTGGCCGCCCACCTGGCCGTCCGGGAGGAGTAGCCGGCCCCGACCCCGATCGAACCCAGGAAGACCTCCTCGAACTCGCCGGGGGGGAGGGGTCGGGAGAAGAGATAGCCCTGCATCAGGTCGCAGTCGAGCCGGCGGAGCGCCTCGAGTTGCTGGGCCGTCTCGACGCCCTCGGCCACGGCCTGGAGGCCGAGGGCGTGGGCCAGCTCGATGGTGGAGCCGACGATGGCGGCGTCCTGGGCGTTCTCGGCCAGCCCCCCCACGAAGGAGCGGTCGAGCTTGAGGATCTGGACGGGGAACTGCCGGAGGTAGAGGAGCGAGGAGTAGCCCGTCCCGAAGTCGTCGAGGGCGATCTGGACGCCGAGGGCCCTGAGCTCGTCGAGGCACTCGAGGGTTCGGACCTCGTCCTCGATGAGGGCCGATTCGGTCAGCTCCAGACAGAGGGCCCCGGGGGGGAGTCCGGCCCCGGTCAGGATGCCGGCGACGAGGCCGGCCAGGCCGGGCTCGAGGAGCTGGCGGGTGGAGAGGTTGACGGCCACGGTGAGACCGGGGGCGGTCCCCCGCCAGACGGCGGCCTGCCGGCAGGCCTCCCGGAGGACCCAGGTGCCGAGGCCGACGATGAGGCCGGTCTCCTCGGCCAGGGGGATGAAGTCGTTGGGGGGGAGGAGCCCCCGGTCGGGGTGCTCCCACCGGACCAGGGCCTCCACGGACACCAGCCGACCCCAGGCCGTGAGGACGGGCTGGTAGTGGACCCGGAGCTGGCCGTCGTCGGCGGCGACCCGGAGCTCCCGTTCCAGGTGGAGCCGGGCGAGGGCCTCGTCGCGCATGGCCACGTCGAAGAGCTCGAACCGGCTCCGGCCCCTGGCCTTGGCCCGGAAGCGGGCCAGGTCGGCATCGCGGAGGAGCCCGTCGCTGGTCGACCCGGCCGTCCCCAGGGCCACCCCGACGCTCACCCCGGGGAGGAGCTCGTGACCGAGGAGCCCGAGCGGCCGGGCCACGGCATCGACGACGGCCTGGGCCAGCTCCGTGACCTGGTGGACCGACGGCAGGTGTTCGGCCACGACGACGAATTCGTCGCCGGAGAACCGGGCCAGGGTGTCCTGGGGGCGGAGAACGGCGGCGATCCGGCCGGCCACGGCCAGGAGGGCCTCGTCGCCGGCAGCGTGGCCCAGGCTCTCGTTGACCACCTTCAGTTGGTCGATGTCGACGAAGAGGACGGCCAGGCAGCTCTCGGGCGCGGACCGGGACAGGGCTCCGTCGAGGCGGTCCCGGAGGAGGGCCCGGTTGGGGAGGCCGGTGGCGTCGTCGGTGATGGCGTGACGGGCCAGCTGGTCCTCGGCCACCCTCCGGGTGGTGATGTCCCGGATGAAGGCGTTGAAGCCGAGGTCGCCCTCGCGCTGGACCGCCACCATGGAGACCTCGATCGGGAACCGCCGGCCCGACCGGGACAGCCCGGTCAGCTCGATCGGTCCGGCGGCCTGGTTGGCGGGGTCGGGCTGACCGGCCCGGAGTCCCAGCCGCTCCCGGTAGGCGGGGCGGAGCTCAGGGGGGATCACGAAGGCGAAATGGCGGCCGATGGCCTCCCCGGCCGTCCAGCCGAAGATCACCTCGGCACTCCGGTTCCAGCTCGTGACGGTCCCGTCGGAGCGGACCCCGAGGAAGGCGTCGGTGGTGGCCTCGACGGTGTGTCGGAAGACCCGTTCGGACTCGAACCGGCGGTGCTCGCCCATCCGGTGGGCCGTCACGTCCATGATGACCCCGACGATCCGGAGGATCCCGCCCCCGGGGTCCCGGACGAAGCGACCCCGGCCGTGCATCCACCGGGCGCCCCGGAGGGGGGAGAGGAGCCGGTGGTCGATGGCGAACTCCTGGTGTCCGTCGGGGGTCAGGACCTGTTCGGTGAAGAGGGCCAGGTCGTCGGGGTGGATGAAGCTGAGGAAGCCGTCCGCGGTGCCGTCGAAGGCCCCGGCCGGGAGGCCGAGGACGTCGTCGAAGTTGTCCGAGACGGTCATCTGCCCGGTGGCGATCTCGACCTCCCAGGTGGCCATCCGGGCCGCGTCGAGGGCCATCCGGAGTCGTTCCTCGTTGGCGGCCAGAAGCTGCTGGCCCCGGACCATCCCGGTCACATCCTCGACGACCCCGATGGCGTAGCCGGGCCGGCCCTGGTCGTCGGGGACCAGGGAGACGGTGAGCCGGCCGACGATCTCGGAGCCGTCCTTGCGGAGGTAGCGCTTGTCCAGCCGGTAGTGGTCGATCTCCCCCGTGAAGAGCCGGGCGAAGAGCAGGGAGTCGGCGGCCAGGTCGTCGGGATGGGTGATGTCAGCGAAGTGGCGGCCGACGAGCTCGTCGGCCCGGTAGCCGAGGAGCTCCAGGAGGGCCTGGTTGGCCTCCACCACCTGACCGTCGAGGCCGACCACGGCGGTGCCGACGGGAGCGCCGTCGAAGAGCCGCCTGAGCCGTTCCCCCGACACCCGGAGGTCCTCCTCCCCCTGGCGTCGGGAGGTGATGTCCCGGACGTTGACGACCAGGCCGGCCACGGTGGGGTCGGCGGTGAGGTCGGTGATGGCCTCCTCGACCCAGCACCACTCCCCGTCACCGGTCAGGATCCTCCACTCGACGGTGGCCGTGCCGGTGAGCAGCAGCCGGGCTTCGAGGGTGGTCAGGGCCTCCTCGAGGTCACCGGGGTGGGCGAGCTCCCTGATATTCCGGCCTACGAGGACGGAGGGGGTGTAGCCGAAGCGGGACACCGACGGGGTGGCGAACAGGATCGAGCCGTCCGGGCCGACCACCAGGGAGGCGTCCGAGGACCGCTCGACGACGGCCTGGAGATAGTCCCTCGGAGGGGGCAACTCCCCATTGGCATGCTCTACTCCTGGTTCGCGGTTCACCGTCCTCGTCTTCCGCCCCGGGCCGGTGGCTGGTTCCACCTCACCCTGGTCATCGGCACAACTGATCATCACATGCAATCGAATAATCCACTGCCATTCATTGATGAAGGAGATGACGCCCGTGACGAACAGGTGTTCGTATACTGGCCCCGGTGAGGATTCCCCTCCAGCAGTCCCTGTTCGACGACACCGGCGGCAGGCCGGATCGGCATCGGACGGTCCTGGCCGGAGGGGCATGGGTCGAGCACCGGCCGGCCTGGACCGCTGAACCGGAGGACCTCTTCGAGCGGCTCCTCCGGACGGTTCCCTGGCGGGCCGAGCGCCGGGTCATGTACGACCGGATGGTCGACGTCCCCCGGATGCTCGCCTTCTACGACACCGACGACCCCCTCCCCGATGCCGTCCTGGACGGGGCCCGGGCCGAGCTCGTCTCCTGGTTCGGGGGGGAGCCGGGCGGGCCGGTCTCGAGCGTCGGGCTCTGCCTCTACCGCGACGGCCGGGACAGCGTGGCCTGGCACGGGGACACCATCGGCAGAGGTGCCACCGAGGACACCGTCGTCGCCGTCGTCTCCCTGGGTCAGCCCCGCCGGTTCCTCCTCCGTCCCCGGGGCGGTGGGATTCTCCACCAGTTCGAGCTGGGCGGGGGGGACCTCCTGGTCATGGGGGGGAGCTGCCAACGCACCTGGGAGCACGCTGTCCCCAAGACCCGCCGGGCCGTCGGCCCCCGGATCAGTGTCCAGTTCCGGCCCCGGGGGGTCCGCTGAGGGGTCGGGTGACGGCCGTCTCGGGTTGGAGCCGCCGGCGGAGCTCCTCCAGGTAGCGACGGCGGGAGATCCCGAGGAGGGAGGCGAACCGGGGACCGGTCAGGGCGGCCTCGGCCCGGATGGCCTCGAGCCGGTCGAAGGAGGGGAGGACCAGCTTCGAATGCTCCCGCCAGACGGTGAGGACGGCGGTGGCATTGGTCAGTGAGGCCCGGAGCCGCCGGTTCTCGGCCCGGAGACCGTCGTCCCGGAGGTGGTGGCTCCCGGCCCCGGACGGGACCAGGGCCGCCTCGCCGGCATCGAGGAAGGCCCGCTGCCAATTCCAGACGCTCTGGGGACTGACCCCGAGGTGGTCGGCCACCTCTGAGGGGGCCCGGTGGTCCCAGAGAACCGATCGGACTGCCCAGGTCTTGAGCTCCGCCTTGACTGCCTGCGTCATCGTCGTTCCGCTTCCCCGAGGGTGTCGCCGGCACCCGATCCGCCGGGGCCGGGCCCGCGCCCCGCTCCTTTTCTTTCGACACGGACCATTATGAAACTGAAGTCGAATGATACGATCGGATTACGCGATCAAGGTGGTGAACAGGCGTGGAGCTGCGGCAACTCGAGCTGGTCCTGGCCGTGGCCGAGGAGCGGCACTTCACCAGGGCTGCGGCCCGGAGCCACATCGGCCAGTCGGCCCTCTCCGCCTCGGTGGCCGGTCTGGAGCGGGAGCTGGGCTGCCCGCTGTTCAACCGGACGACCCGACAGGTCGAGCTGACGGCGGCCGGTGAGGCCTTCGTGATCGAGGCCAGGCGGACCCTGGCCGCGGCCCAGCGGGCCGGGGCCGCCGTCGACGAGGTCAGGGACCTCCTCCGGGGGACCCTGGTCCTGGGGGGGATCACCACCACCGGGACACTCGACCAGACCGCCGTCCTGGCCGAGTTCAGCCGCCGACACCGTGATGTGGACCTCCGCTACACCCGGGGGAGCTCCCCCGACCTGATCGAGGGGGTCCTCCAGGGCCGGCTCGACCTGGCCTGCGTCTCGAGGCCGGCCCGCCTCTCACCCGGACTGGCCGGGACCGACCTCTGGAGCGAGCCCATCGTCTTCCTCTGCCGACCCGACCACCACCTGGCCCACCGGGTCGGGGTCACCCTGGCCGACATGGCCGGGGAGACCTTCGTCGGGCCGGCCCGGCACTCCGTCGGCTCGGCCCTCATCGACCGGGTCCTGGCCGGGGGCCCCGTCGACCACCGGGTCCCCTTCGAGGTCAACGAACCCGAGGCCATCCTGGACTTCGTCGAGCACGGCCTGGGCGTCTCCTTCCTCCAGGCCCCCCTGGTTCGGACCCGACCGGGCCTCCTCGCGATCCCCGTCGACGACCCCGGGGTGGGGGTGGTCTGGACCCTGACCGCCGTCACCCGGGAGCTGGGGGAGACCAGCCCCGCCACCCGGGCCTTCCTCGAGCTCCTGGAGGAGGAGGCCCGGACCCGGGGGCCCGTCGGGGGGGAGGAACTCAGGGGATGAGGAGGACCCGGCCGAAGGCCTGCCGGCTCTCGATGTAGGCGTGGGCGGCGGCCGCCTCGGCCAGGGGGAACCGCCGGTCGATGACGACTCGGAGCCGGCCGGCGGCCAGCTCGGCCAGGTGGCCCGCGATCAGGGGGTAGGGGCGGCGGGTCAGGAAGAGCTCGGCCCCGAGGAAGTAGCCGACCAGGGTCTGGTTCTGGCCCCGCATGGTCGAGATGTCGAGGGCGCTGGGGACCCCCCGGCCGGCGTCACCGAAGGTGAGGCAGCGGCCCCGGTAGGCGAGGGCCAGGAGGCTCTGCTGGAGGGTGGCCCCCCCGACCCCGTCGACGATGACGTCGGCCCCCCGGCCCTCGGTGAGCCGGCGGACCTCGGCCACGAAGTCCCCGGCGGCGTAGTTGATCCCGTGGTCGAGGCCCAGGGGCACGAGCCGCTCCAGGCGGTCGTCGGAGGAGGCCGTGGCGAGGACGGTGGCCCCGGCCGCCTTGGCCAGCTGGATGGCCGCGATCCCGACCCCCCCGGCCCCGGCGTGGATGAGGACGGTCTCCCCGGCCTGGAGCCGGCCGAACTCGAAGAGGCAGTCGTCGGCCGTCCCGAAGGGGACGGGAACGCAGGCCGCCTCCTCGGTGGGGAGCCCCTCGGGGACGGCCCAGCAGAAGGCGGCCGGAACGGCCCGGAGCTCGGCATGGGACCCGTCGAGGCCCACCGTCACCACCCGGTCCCCCTCGGCGAACCCCTCGACCTGGTCCCCGACGGCGAGAATCGTCCCGGCGGCCTGGTAGCCGACGATGTGGGGGGAGCGGCTCATGGCCCCCCCGAGCCGGTTGAGGGTGTCCCCGCCCTCGATGCTCACCGCCTCCACCTTGACCAGGACATCCCCCCGGCCCACCTCAGGGTCGGGGACGTCCGCGTAGCGGAGGACCTCGGGTCCACCGGTCTCGTCGTAGACGGCTGCCTTCACAGGTCCTCCCTCGTGGCTCGTGACACTCCCGGCCCCACCCTAGGCAGAGTGGACCGGGGACACGACGGCGGGGCCCGGGCCTTCTCCGCCCTCTGCAAGGTGGTCGTCTGGCTCGTCCTGCTGGGCGGGCTCCTCACCGTGCTCCTGGGCCGCCGGCGGTGGCTTTCTTCTCTTCGCCTTGGAGCTGAGACTCGTCTCCGAGGTCGGAGGCTGGCACGCTAGCTAGTGCCGCGTCAGGCAACGTTTGCCTGGTTCGTGGGTGTTACAGCCGTGGGGCAGGGTGGGGGGATGCCTCGGAAATACGATGATGGTGCTCCTCGGGTGGTGCATCGGACGGCGCGGATCGTGTTGCGGACGACGCCGGCCCAGCGCCGTCGGTGTCTGGGGTTGTTGCGGTCGGCGGGTGATGTGTGGGCGGCGGTCCTGGAGTTGAACGACGTCCGCCGTCGGCGGGGAGCGCCGCTGGTGGTGTCCTACCAGGAGCTGTGTCGGGAGTTGTCGGCGGCCGGGCCGGGATGTTTCGGGGAGCTGTCGACGACGGGGGCCCGGTCGGTACTCCGCCGGTACAGCGACGCCTGGATGTCGACGGCCCAGCGCCGGAAGGCCGGGGACCGGTCGGTCCGGTTCCCGCGTCGGAAACGGTGGTTGATGCCGTCGCGGTACTACGCAGGGACGTTCCGTCTCGACGGGCTGCGACTTTCGATCCCGACGGCTCGGGGAACACCCCCGTTGACGGTCCGTCTGACCCGGCCGGTTCCCTATGAGACCGGCGAGGTCCGATCGGTGACGTTGCTGTGCGACGACGGCCGGCTCTGCGTCGATGTCACCGTCGAGATCCCGGTCGAGACCCGGCAACCCGGTGGGCAGGTCGCCGGGGTGGACCTTGGAGTGATCCACCCCTATGCCGTGGTCTGCCCGACGGGGGCGCTGCTGGTGTCGGGCCGGGCGCTACGAGCCGAATCGAGGCTGCATCTCGCCGACAGCAAAGCCCGACGGCGGGCCGTCGCCCGACGGGCCCCGTCGAAAGGCCAGATCGGATCCCGCCGCTGGAAGAAATACCGGCAGCGGACCAAGACCCTGGAACGTCGCCACCAGCGGCGGATCAGCCAAGCCCAACACGAAGCCGCCAAGATCGTCGTCGAGTTCGCCGTCGACCACCATGTCGACACGCTCATCGTCGGAGACCCCCGAGGGCTGCTCGCCCA
>PLZB01000024.1 GCA_003151955.1 Acidimicrobiaceae bacterium | reverse complement strand
AACTAGCCAGGAAACTCCCGCTAGGAGGAATCCTCCCCGGGAGGGAACCGGACCAGGGGGCCGGGGGTCTCTGGTGGTGTGAGGTCGACGATCGAGGCCGGAGCCGGGCCGGCAGCCCGGGAGAGGGCGGGGCCAGTGGGGACGTCATCGGGCCGGCGCCCGGAGCAGGACGAGGCCTTCACCGCGGCGATGACCCTCCACGGCGACCGGCTGGCCCGGTTGGCCTGGTACCTCTGCGGGGACCGGGCCCGGGCCGAGGACCTGGTGGCCGAGGCCTTCGCCCGGACCTGGCCCAAGTGGCGGGCCGGGGCCGTCGAGGACCTCCTGCCCTACCTCCGGCGGACCCTCACCAACCTGGCCGCCAAGGAGCACCGCCACGGTGGCGTCGTCCGCCGGTTCGCCTCCCGGGCCGACCGTCCCGCCACCGCCGCTCCCGCCGACGAGGGTGTCGGCTCCCAGCTGGAGATCCTCGGGGCCCTGGCCGGCCTTCACGCCGACCAGCGGGCCGTCCTCGTCCTCCGCTACTACGAGGACCTCTCCGAGGCCGAGATCGCCACCCTCCTCCACCTCCCCCCCGGGACGGTCAAGTCCCGGGCCGCCCGGGGACTGGCCACCCTCCGGGCCCGTCTCGAAGGAGCCGACCATGACTGACCCCCTCGACCCCACCGGTGAAGAGCTCCGCCGGGCCCTCCAGGGGCCCGCTCCGGCCTTCGACCTGGCAGGAACCCTCCCCGGGTCGGTGGCCGGCCGGGTCCGGTCCCGCCAGCGCCGCCGCCAGGTCCTGAGCGGGGTGGTGGTGGCGGCCGTCGTCGCCGCAGTGGCCGTCCCCCTGGCCGTGACCGGGTCCGACGGGTCCGCCTCGAGGACCACCCTCCCGGCATCGCCCGGCACCTCCACGCCGGGGTCCACCGTGCCGAACACAGCCCCGGTGCCGACAACGGCGCCGCCGCCGCCGACCACCCTGCCGCCCTCGACCACCACCACCGTCCCACCTCCCGTCGGGATCGCGTGCACGGCCTTCTCCTTTCCCCCCGGCCAGCCCGACGTGCCCCAGTCGGCCACGGCCAGCTTCGGAGGCGTTACCGCCACGTGGGCCCTCCAGACCGTCGACACCTCGACCGGGGCCCCGCCCGGCTCGCAGTACTCAGCGACCACTCTCACCGTTGCCTTCGATGTCGAGCCGGTCTCGATCCCGGTCGAACCGGCCATCAACGCCCTCTCGAACGGGGTCATCCCCTGGTCGATCACCGCCTCGGGCCAGCAGCTCTGCGTGGTTGGGTTCTCCGGGGGGCCCACCGCCGTCCTGGTCGGCCTCTTCAGCGGTGGTGCCCACTGCTGCGGCACCCTCCGGGCCTACATCGTCGGCGCTCCCCTCAACTCCGCCGGGATCGCCCTCGGCCCCGAGGACGCCGGCTTCCAGGTCGAGACGGTGGACGGGATCCCCCTCGTCGACTGGCCCGACACCAGCTTCGACTACAAGTTCAGCTCCTACGCCGGCTCCGGTGACCCCATCCGGTTCGCCACCCTGACGGCCCAGGGTTTCATCGACGTCACGAGTCAGCACCCGGCCGCCGTGACCGCGGATGCCGCAAACTGGTGGTCGATCTTCCAGAAGGACCCGGGCAACGGCCTCGGGATCCTCCCGGCCTGGGCCGCCGACGAGTGCACCCTGGGCCAGGGCGACTCCATGCGGAGCACCCTCGGGAGCCTCCAGACCCAGGGGAAGCTCGACGGGACCGGTGGCTCCGAGATCCACCCGGGGGGGACTGGCGCCGCCTACGTCCAGAACCTGGAGGCCGCCCTCACCAAGGCCGGCTACTGCACCGGCTGATCCTTCCGGGTCAGGGCCTCGATCAGCCGGACGGCCTCGGCCGGGTCGGCCCCCTCGAAGACGGTCCGGAGCCCGGGGATGTACTTCCCGGTGGTCGAGGCGTTGGCGTAGAAGACGTTGTGGATGAGATGGGGGCTGATGTCGCCCCCTTCGACGTCGATGCCCGTCTTGTAGCGGACCTCCCCGTCGGAGTAGTCCATCTCGAAGTTCCCGAGAGGGAGGCCGTAGTTGGCCCGGGTGATGTACTCGGCCACGGCGGCCTTCCGGTCGTCGGGGCTGTTCCCGCACTGGGCGTAGACGATGAGCTCGTGGCGGTTCTCGTAGACGATGGCCACCGCCTCCCAGCTGTCGTCGGCGTCGGAGACCCGGGTCCGCACCGCGGTGCGGCCGTCGATGAGCTGGGTGGGCCAGCCGTCCTCTTCCATCCACGCCAGAACCTGATCGAACATGCCCCCTCCTCGTCCGGTGGTCAGGTCATGTTCTAGTCGCCCGGACGGGCCACGGGAAGGGTGGGCGTCGCTGCCCTACCGGGGCTCGACCAGGAGGCTCTGGAGGGACCGGCCCACCGGACCCCGGAGGTCCCAGAGCCGGCTCTGGGCCAGCCCGACGCCCGGGGGACCGAGCGTCGTGGCCGCGTCCAGGCAGACCCATTCGCCTTCCGGGGGCCGGTCCAGGGAGACGGTCAGGTCGGGGTTGATGAAGACGAACCGGGTGAAGTCGAGGATGGAGGAGACCCCGTTGCCGAAGTCGGCGGCGGCCGCGGCCCGGACGGTGGGGGAGGGGACCTCCCCGGGGACGACGGGGACGGCCAGCCGGACCCAGACCCGGCAGGGCCCGGGCCGGCTGAAGTGGCCATCGACGAACCGGAGCTCGGCCCCTCCGTTGTGGAACCCCGACCACCCCCCGTCGAACACCGGGGTCGACGTCTGCCCTTCGGGTCCGGCCGGAGCGTCCGGGTCCCGGCCGGGGACCGGCCCGACCGTTGGTTCGAGCCCGGATGCGTTCCCAGCGCCCTGGAGTCGGAGCCGGACCACCCGTCCCCAGGCCAGCTCCCGGTCGCCGTCGGCCAGGGTCACGTCGACGACCTCGACCTTCCGGCCCGGCCGGACCACCCGGGCCGACACGGTCAGGGGGGCGACCGGGACCGGCTTCAGGAGCTCCAGGGTGAGCCGGACCACCTGCTTCGAGGGGTCCGGCTCGCAGAGCTCGGCGGCCCGGGTCACGAGGGCGGCCACCGGCCCCCCGTGGAGGGAGTCGGCCGACCAGGGTCCCCGGGCCAGCTCCGTCGGGAGCCACCGGTCGCCGTTGGGGAGGAAGAGGGCCTCGGTCATCACCGGGAACCTACCCGCCGGTTCGGCCCGGGCCGGCCGGTAACGTGACCCTGCCATGCCCGTTCCCCTCCCGGCCGGCGACGAGACGGAGCTGACCCCCCCGACGGCGGAAGAGGTCAGCCGGGTGGCCTGGGCCGCGGTCACCGACGTCGCCCCCCCGGCCGGCCTCACCGACCTCTAGCGGGTCCTCCTCGAATCGGTCTTCACCGCCATGACCGGCCACCCCGTGGACGTCTCCGGGGCGGAGCCGGTGGGCCCGGCCGAGCTGGCCATGGCGCTCCGGTTCCGGAACCTCGCCTTCCGGACCCGGGATCGTCCAGACCATGGTCCTGGCCGCCCTCGTCCTCCACCCCTCCCGGGCCCTGGCCGACCCCTGGGAGAGCGACGTCGCCGATCCCGGCCTGGCGGCGCGCTGGACCGCCCTGGGGGAGCTCGAGGTCTTCGCCCTCATCGCCCGGGCCAACGACGACGTCCACGCCTTCTCCATCCTGGCCATGGTCGTCTCCCTCTTCGAGCCCGGCTACCTCCGGACAGGGGCCGGTCCCGGGCCGAGGCCGCCGGCCGACCCTACTCGGCCCACGGGGCGAGTACCTAGGCCCGGGGTGGAAGTTCCTCCAGGACCCAGGCCGGGGGCCGGGCCGTGAAGCCCTCCCCGGGCCAGTCCATCCAGCCCGAGCCGGCCAGGGCCCCCCCGTCGGGGTGGAGGGTGGTCCCGGTCAGGTAGGAGGAGAGGTCGGAGGCCAGGAAGAGGGCGCAGCTCCCCACCTCCTCGGGGGTCCCCTTCCGGCCCAGAGGGATGGTGAGGTGGTCCCCAGGGTCCGGATCGCTTCCCGCCTCGGCCGCCAGCTCCGAACCCGAGCCGGCCTCGCCGGCCACCCGGGCCAGGCCGGCGGTGGGGACGAAGTCGGGGGCGATGGTGTTGAGCCGGATCCCGGCCGGGCCGAGCTCGACGGCGAGGGTCCTGGTCAGGTGCTCGAGGGCCGCCTTCATGGCCGCGTAGACGGCGAAGCCGGGGGCGGCCCGGTGGGCCTCGATCGAGGTCAGGGTGATGATCGACCCTCCCCGGCCGTCGGCGGCCATCCGACCGGCGGCCTGGCCGACGGCGTCGAGGACCCAGGTGAAGTTTGTCCGGATGAGGGCGTCCCGGCCCCGGCCGGAGAGCTCGGTGAAGGGGCTCCGGAAGGTCCCCCCGACCACGTTGACGAGGATGTCGAGCCGCCGGTCGGTGGCGTCGGCAGCGGCGAAGACGGCGGCCAGCTGGTCCGGTTCCCGGACGTCGGCGACCTGCCCGGTCACGGTCACCCCCCGGTCCCGGGCCTCGGCGGTCGTGGCGGCCAGGGCGTCGCCGTCGATGTCGGCCAGGACGAGCTCCACCCCGGCCCCGGCCAGGTCGAGGGCGATGGCCCGGCCCAGCCCGCCGCCCCCTCCGGCTACCACCGCCAGCTTCCCGGCCAGTCCGGCCCGTTCCTCGAGGATGCCCATCGGGGGATCATGCCAGAGGGGACCCGAGAGGCGGCGGCCGCCGCCCAGCTCCAAGAGGCTTCCGGTCGGCGAATTGGCGGCTCCGGCGAGGTCCGGACGATTCCGCAGAACCGTTCCAACCACTCAATGTGATGGCACTACCACCACTGGGGGTGAGTGCAGAGAATCACATGGCGGGTTCCGCACAACTCCTCGCCGACTGACCTTCGGCCCAGGCACAAACGGGTCCCGGAGGCACGAATTCAGGCCCTCCGGGCTGGCTTCCTACCTTGACACTTGTGGTAGAAATCGAAAAGGGAAGGTTCTGCTTTCTGAATCTGAACGAAGTAGGAGCCCGCAGGGGGTAGGGGCTCAGGGACGACGACCCAACAGTCGCTTCAGGATGCTGAGAGCTGCGACGGCAGGGCGTGCGAGAGGGGGGATGCAAGAAGAACAGCGATGACTCAGCTGCTACTGCGCTGACAGCCGTAGCGACCCGGGGGCCCCGTCTGCAAACAGGTTCCTTCCGGATCAAGCCCGGTCCGTCCTCAAGCCACCCGGCTCGGACACCTCGCCTGGGCATCGTCCAAGGGGAACGCCGACTTGAGCGCTTTCGTGTGTCGCCAACAGAATTTCTTTCGTTTCACCTCGACAAGGAGATCACCATCATGAAGATCCGCAACTCGAAGGCAGTGCGCCTCGCCGGCGCCGCCGCCCTCTCGACCATGGGCCTCGCCTCGCTCGGCGTTGCCTTCGCCGGTCCGGCTGCTGCCGCCGGCACCACCACCACCACGGTCCCGGTCAGCTACAGCTGCACCTTCCCGGTCCTCGGCGCCACGGCCGTGACGATCGCGGTCACCACCACCGCCCCGACCAGCGTCACGGTGGGCCAGACGGCGTCGGCCACGGCCTCGGCCACGCTGACCCTGCCCTCCTCCGTCTCCGGTGCTGCCACGGCCCTCGGTGTCACGGACATCGCCACCACCGGCGCCTCGACCGTCGTCATCGCCACCGAGCCCGGCGCGACCACCCAGACCACCACCGCCACCCTGGCGGCGCCGTTCGACATCCCGGTGGCGAACCTGGGCAACCCGATCGTGGCCAACCTGAACCCGGTGTCCTTCACGGCCACCGTCGCCGGGACCGCCACCTTCACCCCGGGCGCCCTGACCCTGGACCTGACCATCAACCCGCCGGCCACGCCGGCCATCGGTGGTCCCCAGGTCGTGGCCTGCACCCTGAGCGGCACGGCTCCGACGCTGGCCACGGTCACCATCCTGCCCAAGGCCGTCACCCCGATCGGCTCCGTCGGCATCCTGGCCCTGGCCGGGATCGCCGGTGCCGGCTTCATCGTGGTGCAGCGCCGCCGCACCCACGCCGGCGTCCAGGCCTAACCAGCCCGGCACTCCAGCAGTAACCGGACCGTCTCCCCGGTCCCGGCCCGCATCGAGAGATGCAGCCGGGGCCGGGGGGCACGTCCAGGCCCTGCCGGTCCAACGCCGTTCAAGGAGCTCTCCAATATGAAGATCCGCAACACGGCGGTCCGCCTCACCGGCGCCGCCGTCCTCTCGACCCTGGGCCTCGCCGCCCTGGGCGTCGCCGCCGCCGGTCCGGCCGCCGCGGTGGTCACGACCACGACCACGGTGCCGGTGAACTACAACTGCAACTTCCCGCTGATCGGTTCCACGGCGGTGACCATCTCCGTCGTCACCACCGTCCCGTCCATGGCCGGCGTGGGCCAGACGACGTCCGCCTCGGCGACGGCGTCGCTGATGCTCCCGTTCCTCCCCGTGGCCACGGCCAACCTCCTCGGCGTCTCAGACGTCAACACCACAGGAGTCACGGCCGTCGTCACCGGGACGGACGTCACCCCGGCCTCGGCCACGGCCAGCCTGTCGGCCCCCGTCGACACCAAGACGGCGAGCCTGGGAAGCCCGATCAAGGTCACGCTGAACCCGGTGAGCTTCACCCCCCTGGCGACGGGAACGGCCACCTTCAAGCCTGGCAACCTGACGTTGAGCCTCACCATCAACCCGAGCTCGGTCTGGTTCATCGGTGGGCCCCAGACGGTGGCCTGCACGGTGTCGGGAACGGCGCCCACCCTGGCGTCGGTCACTGTCGTCCCCAATGTCGTCGCCCCCATCGGGGTGGTCGGCATCGTGGGTCTGGCCCTGTTCTCCAGTGCCAGCTTCATCGTCGTCCAGCGTCGGCACACCCGTCGGCACACCCGTCGGGCCGTCCAGGCCTAGGCGTCCCGGTCCGATGCCCCTGATCCCGAGCCCGTCCCGTGCAGTCGGGATCAGGGGCACGACCGGTCCCACCCACGTGGAGGGGACGACCCGATGAACGTCCTGGCCGTCGGAGCCCATCCCGACGACATCGAGCTCGGATGCGGCGGAGCCCTCCTGGCCCACCGCAAGGCTGGCCACCGCGTCACCATGCTGGTCATGACGGGCGGCGAGCTGGGGCCGACCGGGAACGCCACCCGACGGGCCGAGCAGGAGGATGCCGCCGCCCTCCTCGGCGCCGAGCTCCGCTGGGGCCGGTTCGAGGACGGCCTCGTCCCCGGGGACCTGACCGGGGTGGTGGCCGTCGAAGCCGCCCTCTCCGCCTCCGGCGCCGACATCGTCTACACCCACACCACCGCCGACACCCACCAGGACCACCGGGCCACCGCCTCCGCCACCCTGGCCGCCGCCCGCCGGTCCTGTCGGATCCTCTCCTACGAATCCCCCTCCACCGTCGGGTTCGCCCCCACCCTCCACATCGACGTGGCCGACTTCGTCGAGGGGAAGCTCGACCTCGTCCGGGCCCACATGTCCCAGGTCCTCGGCTGCGGCCTGGTCGACCCCGAGGCCATCGAGGCCCAGGCCCGATTCCGGGGCTTCCAGGCCCGGGCCCGCTACGCCGAGGCCTTCGAGGCCCACCGGTTCGTCTGGTCCCCCCTCGACCCCGGGCTCAGCGTGGCCCCCTCCCACCAGGTCGAGGAGTCCCAGGAAGCTCCGGCCTGGCTCCGCTGATCCCCGGTCGACGGGGGTCGGTCAGCCCGGCTCGGTCCCGACCACGGAGACGAAGGAGACCATCTCCCCCGGGTAGCCCCCGAGGTTGTGGGTCAGGGCCAGGGTCCTGTCGGTGCTGATCTGCCGCTCGGGAGTGGCCTCCCCCCGGAGCTGGAGCCAGCACTCGTAGAACATCCGGAGCCCCGAGGCCCCCACCGGGTGGCCGAAGCTCTTCAGGCCCCCGTCGGGGTTGACGGGAAGCTCCCCGTCGAGGGCGAAGGTCCCGGCCAGGATCTCCTTCCAGGCCGTCCCCCGCTCGGCGAAGCCGAGATCCTCCATGAGGACCAGCTCGGTGGGGGTGAAGCAGTCGTGGACCTCGGCCATGGCCAGCTGCCGGCGGGGATCGGTGATCCCGGCCTGGGCGTAGGCGTCCCGGGCCGCCACCTCGCACTCCGGGAAGTGGGTGTAGTCGTAGTCGGGGTCGATGAGCCCCGATCCGCTCCCCGCCGCGAAGGAGAGGGCCTTGATGTAGAGGGGCTTGTCCGTGTAGCGGTGGGCGTCCTCGGCCCGGACGACGATGGCGGCGGCGGCCCCGTCGGCCACCCCGGCGCAGTCGAAGACCCCCAGCGTCCCCGCCACCCGGGGGGAGCGGAGGACGGTCTCCTTGGAGACCTCCTTCCGGAACTGGGCCCGGGGGTTCCGGGCCCCGTTGAAGTGGTTCTTCACCGAGATGGTGGCGAGGACCTCGGCCAGCTGCTCCTCGTCGACCCCGTACTTCCGGGCGTAGGCGGGGGCCACCATGGAGAACATGGCTGCCGCCGTCAGGGTCCGGGCCGTCCCGTCCCCGGGGACGGGAAAGGCGTTGAGGCCCTGATAGCCGGAGTCCTTCACCTTCTCGGCCCCCAGCGCCATGGCCACGTCGTAGGCCCCCGAGGCCACGGCGTAGGCCGCGGCCCGCAGCGCCTCGGAGCCCGTGGTGCAGTAGTTCTCGACCCGGGTCACCGGCTTGTTCTCGAGCTGGAGGGGCCGGGCCAGGGTGATCCCGGACATCCCCGACTGGGCCGTCCCGAACCAGTAGGCGTCGACCTCCTCCTTCGTCACCCCGGCCGAGGCGAAGGTGTCGGCGGCGGCGTCGACGATGAGGTCGTCGAGGCTTCGGTCCCAGTGCTCCCCGAAGGCGGTGCAGCCCATCCCGACGATGGCCACCCGGTCCCTGATCCCGTGCGATCCCATCAGCCCGTCTCCTCCGCCGTCGGTGGACCCGCGGCGGGGACGGGGCGGGCCTTCCAGAAGTAGTCGTGGATCCCGTCGGCGGAGTAGAGCCGGCGGAAGGTCATCTCCACCCGGTCCCCGATGGCGACGGCCTCGGCCTCGACGTCGGTCATCTCCACCGGGAACCGTCCCCCCCCGTCGAAGTCGACGACGGCGAAGACGATGGGGGGGCTGGGGGAGTAGGCCAGCCGGTCGATGGTGGAGGTGACGATGGTCCCCTGGACGTCGGCCATGGGGGCGGGCTCCATCTCGTCGACGGCCCCCCCCTCCATCGAGACCCGGGAGGGGGGGAGGTGGACCGCCCCCGAGGACCGGTCCCTCGAGCCGACGAAGCCGTACTTCCAGTCCTCGGCCCGCCAGGCCGCCGGCGTCGAGACCCGCTGGGGCTCGGGTCGCCGGGGGGGCTCGGGGGTGAGCATCCCCCGCCAGGCCAGGAACTTCCCGTAGGGGAGGTCGGCGGCGGCGGCGATCTGGTCGGCCACGGGCCGGGTCGGTTCCCAGTCGGCCCGGGCCGGGGTGGTCCGCAGCAGGAGGACCTCGGCCCCGTCGGCCAGGTGGACGAGGGCGATGACCTGGCCGGGCCGGGAGGTCTCGAGGACGGCGGCCAGGACCAGCCCGGGGTGGGCGGCGCCGGTCTGACCCACGGTGGCGGCCAGGTCGTCGGCCAGGGCCTCGGGGGCCACCCCGAGCTTCCCGGCCAGGGCCTTGTTGGCCCGGAGGTGCATCCCGGTCACGATGACCCGGTCGACCCCCTCGGGGGTGAGCCCGGCGTCCTTCAGGGCCCGGTCGAAGGTGCTCCGGCCCAGGGGGACGTATCTGGTCTCCCCGAAGCGCTCCTCCCAGGACTTCGACCGACGATCCCCCGGGGCCCGCCACCGGTCCACGAATTCGTCGGTGGCCGAGGCCCCACCGAGGTACTCGGCCATGACCGGGCTCCCCGGCCCGTCCTCGGCCACGAGGAGGGCGGCGGCCCCGTCCCCCCCGGCCGACTCGTCGCCCCCGCCCGGGAGCCCGTCCCGCTGGTCGGAGAGGACCACCAGGGTCGTCCCCCCGCCGGCCAGGGCGGCCCCGAGGGCCCCGATCCCCGATCGCAGCGCCCCCCCGAAGTCGAGGGCGGACACCTCCCCGGGGAGCCGGAGGGCGGCGTGGACGGCGGTGGCGTTGGTCTTGTCGAGGTAGGCCGGACTGGCGGTGGCGAACCAGAGGGACGTCGGGGCCGCTCCGGGGGCCGACCGCAGCGCAAGCCGGGCCGCCTCCACCCCCATCGTGGTGGTGTCCTCGTCGTGGGAGGCCACCGACCGGGTCCCCTTCCCCCCGCCCGAGCCCAGGAGCCCGGCCACGGCCGAGCGCTGGAGACGCCGGTAGGGGACATAGCCGCCGGAGCTGACGATTCCTCGCATCGACCCCGATCCTAGCCCCGTTCTGACGATCAGTCAGATAGGCCCGCGGCCTTCCCCGACATGGCCTTCACCGTTGACCTCCTCATCGAGTCCGACGACCTCGTCGTCTCGAACCGGACGGTCAACGGCACCGCCATCCTCCGCATCCCCGACGGCCGGATCGTCGAGCACTGGGGCGGCCCCCACTGCCAGAAGGGCCTCGGACTCATCCGCTGATGTCGCTTCAGCGCGGGTGACCGCCGAGCGGGCCGGTGACCTGCCCCAGCTCGGCAGCCATCTGCTTCGTCCTGTCGAAGTCTCTGCCGTTGCTCTCCAGCCGCAGCGTGTAGCCGTCGGCGAAGCCGACGATGAGCGAGGTCGTCTTGGATCCGCCCGCTCTCCCGCCCAGGGGTTCCGGAGCGGCGATCCGGAGATTTCAGGGCGGCGATTTGGCCAGACGGGGCCGATCGTCAGGCTTCCGGGATCGCAGATACTCCAGGGATTCCCCATCCGAACTGAGATCCCCGGCGGCCGCGCTGGCGCCCTCGCGATCCGGCCTCTACAGTGGGCCTCACCAAATCTGACGGTCAGTCAGGAAACGGCTCGGCAGTGCGCACGGCCGTGGGTCGGAACCAGCTGGAGGGGTCCATGGACTTCGAGTTCGCACCGGAGCAGCTCGCTTTCGTCGAGGAGGTCGAGAAGTTCCTCGACGAGAACGACGACCCCGAGGTCTTCGACGTCACCCGGGAGAACATGGCCCAGATCGTCGACACCCCCAAGCGGCGGGCCTTCATGGCCAAGCTGGGGGAGCGGGGCTGGCTGGGGATGACCTGGCCCAAGGACGTCGGCGGCTCGGAAGGGGAGGGTGTCTACGAGTACCTCCTGAACGAGGCCCTGGCCCGCCGGGGCGGTCCCCAGATCGGGAAGGGGGTCGGGATCATCGGGAAGACGGTCATCGCCCACGGGAACGACCGCCTGAAGGGGGAGTTCCTCCCCAAGATCCTCCGGAACGAGGTCGAGTTCGCCGTCGGCTACTCCGAGCCCAACGCCGGCTCCGACGCCGCCTCCATGCAGCTGAAGGCCACCAAGGTGGACGGGGGATGGCTCCTGAACGGCCAGAAGACCTGGACCACCTCGGCCCACTTCGCCGAGTGGTACTGGGTCGGGGCCCGGACCGATCCCGACGCCCCCAAGCACCACGGGATCTCCCTCTTCCTCGTCCCCCTCGACCAGCCCAACATCACCGTCAAGGCCATCTGGACCATGGGCGACGAGCGGACCAACGAGGTCTACCTCGACGACGTCTTCGTCCCCGACGACTACGTGGTGGGGGAGCTCAACAAGGGCTTCCAGTACATCTCCGAGGCCCTCGACCTCGAGCGCTTCACCCTCTTCACCTACTCCCCCATCAAGCAGCGTCTCGACCTCCTCACCGACTACGTCCGTGATGCCGTCCGCGACGGCGAGCCCCTCAAGTCCGACCCCGTCGTCCGTCAGCGGATCGCCCAGCTCCACACCCAGGCCGAGGTGGCCCGGGTCCTCGGTCTCAAGTTCGTGGCCGCCTCGGCCAAGGGGGGAGCCCCCCCGACGAGCGAGGCCTCCGAGTACAAGCTCTACGCCACCGAGTACTCCCGCCGGCTCGCCGACGCCACCATGGACCTGACCGGTCCCGGGAGCCAGCTCCGGGTCCACACCGCCGAGGCCCCCCTGGTCGGCCGGGCCGAGTCGACCTACCGCTACACCGTCATCGACACCATCGGCGGCGGCGCCTCCGAGATCCAGAAGAACATCATCGCCCGCCGGAAGCTCGGCCTCCCCAAGAACTTCTGATGGCCGGCCCCCTCGAGGGCGTCACCGTCCTCGACCTCTCCTCCGTCGGACCCGCCTCCCGCTCCACCCGGCTCCTGGCCGACTACGGGGCCACCGTGGTCAAGGTCGGCCCCGTCCCCGGCCGGGGTCACGACGCCATCGTCCCCGCCTTCTGGGCCTACTCCGGCCACCGGGGGATGCAGCGGATCCACCTCGACGTCCGGGACCCCGCCGGCCGGGAGGCCTTCCTGGCCCTGGCCGCCCGGGCCGACGTCGTCGTCGAGAGCTTCCGGCCCGGGGTCGTCGACCGCCTCGAGATCGGCTACGAGGCCGTCCGGGCCGTCAACCCCGCCGTCGTCTACTGCTCCACCACCGGCTTCGGCCAGACCGGCCCCCGCGCCTCCTGGGCCGGCCACGACATCGACTACCTCGCCGTCGGGGGCTACCTGGCCTCGACCGAGCCCCGGGCCGACGGCGGCCCCCCCGTCCCCGGGGCCACCATCGCCGACGCCGCCGCCGGCGGGATGCAGGCCGCCCTGGCTGTCACCGCCGCCCTGGCCGGCCGGGGCCGGACCGGGGAGGGGGCCTACCTCGACGTCTCCGTCGCCGACGGCGTCCTCTGGCTCATGTCCCTCCAGGCCGACGAGCACCTGGCCACCGGGGCCGACCCCGGCCCGGGCCACGACATCCTCACGGGCCGCTACGCCTGCTACGGCACCTACCGGGCCGCCGACGGTCGCTGGCTCGCCGTCGGGGCCATCGAGCCCAAGTTCTACGCCAACCTCTGCCGGGCCCTCGACTGCGCCCAGTGGATCGACCACCAGGGCGACGACGCCGTCCAGGACCGGATCCGGGCCGACTTCGCCGCCGCCTTCGCCCGGCGGGACCGGGACGACTGGGTCGAGGAGCTGGCTGGGGCCGACACCTGCCTGGCCCCCGTCCAGACCGTCGCCGAGGCCACCGCCGACCCCCAGTTCGCCTACCGGGGTGCCGTCGTCGAGGCCAAGGAGGACGCGACCGGGACCTTCCGCCAGCTCGGCCCCATCCTGGCCGGGATGCCCCCCACCCTGGGGACGGTGGCCGTCCGGCCTGCCGATGTGACCGACACCGACGAGCTCCTGGCCGGAGCCGGGCTCGATCCGGCCGCCGTCGCCGAGCTCCGCCAGAGGGGAGTGGTGGCGTGACCGACCTGTCCGCCGACATCGAGGCCCTCATCGGGGTCGAGCAGTACGAGGAGGCCGGGGAGTTCCCCGTCGAGCGGGGCTATGTCTGGTCGACCTGCTCCGCCGTCGAGAACGGGAACCCCCTCTTCTGGGACGACGACGTCGCCGACGCCCTCACCGGGGGTCCCATCGCCCCCCCGACGATGCTCTCCGTCTGGTTCCGACCCCACCACTGGGCCCCGGGCCGGGACAGGGTGGCCCTCCCCCTCCAGATCCACTTCGACCTGAAGGAGGCCCTCGGCCTCCCCGAGGCCGTCATGACCGAGAACACCATCGTCTTCCACGACCCCGTCCGCCCCGGCGACCTCCTCACCACCCGCCAGATCCTCCGCTCCGTCTCCCCCGAGAAGACGACGAAGCTCGGGACGGGCCGGTTCTGGGTCATCGAGGTCGAGTACACCAACCAGGCCGGTGCCCTCGTCGGGGTCGAGTCCTACACCGGCTTCGGCTACCGCCGGGCCGGGTCCGAAGCAGGGGTGGCCCCGTGACAACCGCTCCCCGCCTCACCCTCCCCGCCGTCACCGTCGGGGACCGCCTCCCCGACCTCCCCTACGACGTCACCGCCACCACCGTCGTCCTCGGGGCCCTGGCCAGCCGGGACTGGCGGCCCATGCACCACGACAAGGACTTCGCGGTCGATCGCAACGGGGTCCGGGACATCTTCCTCAACACCCCCAACCAGGCCGCCTGGTTCGAGCGCTACCTCACCGACTGGACCGGCCCCCGGGGCCGGCTGGGTCGGATGACCTTCCGGATGAAGGGCTCCGTCTTCCCCGGCGACACCATGGTCTTCACCGGGACCGTCGACGAGGTGGTCAGCGACGACACCGGCTGCGGCTGGATCGGCGTCGACGTCACCCTCTCCGTCGGGGGCGACCTCAAGACCTCCTGCCACGCCCGCCTCGCCCTCCCCACCACCGACGACGACAACCCCTGGAGCCGCTCCGGGGACCGCTGGACCCCCTGACCCCCGAGGAGACGACCGTGCTGAATCTCGACTTCACCGACGAGCAGGAGATGCTCCGGGACACCGTCCGGGGCGTCTGCGCCACTTCGAGCCCCCTGGCGGTGGTCCGGGAGCTCGAGGACGACCCCACCGGCTACCCCGCCGACCTCTGGAAGCAGCTGGCCCAGCTCGACCTCATCGGCCTCCTCCTCCCCGAGGCCCACGGTGGCTCCGGGATGACCCTCCTGGAAGGGGTCGCCGTCTACGAGGAGCTCGGTCGTTCCCTCGCCCCCACCCCCCACTTCGTCACCGCCGTGATGGCGGGCGGGGTCCTGGCCCGGGCCGGCTCCGCCGATCAGCAGGCCGCCTGGCTCCCCCGGATCATCGCCGGGGACGCCATTCTCACCCCGGCCTGGCTCGAGCCCGAGAACGGCTTCGGACCGAAGGGGGTCCAGCTCCGGGCCGAGCCCGACGGTGACGGCTTCACCCTGACCGGGGCCAAGCGCCACGTCGCCTTCGCCGGGGCCGCCGCCGCCCTCCTCGTCCTGGCCCGGACCGGGGACGCCCCCGGCGACGTCGACCTCTTCCTCGTCGACCCAGCCGCTGAGGGGGTCACCCTGACCCAGCAGCACTCCATCTCCTCTGACACCCAGTTCCGGGTCGACCTCGACCGGGTCCGGGTCACCCCCGCCGACCGGGTCGGCCCGGCCGGCTCGGGCTGGTCCACCTGGGACGCCCAGATGCACGAGGGGATCATCCTCCTCGCCGCCCAGGCCGTCGGCGGGGCCCGCCACGCCCTCGAGATCACCGTCCAGTACGCCAAGGACCGCCACCAGTTCGACAAGCCCCTCGGCGCCTTCCAGGCCCTGGCCCACTACCTCGCCGACGCGGCGACCACCGTCGACGGGGCCGAGACCCTCGTTCACGAGGCGGCCTGGGCCGCCGCCGACGGCCGTGACATCGGGAAGCTCGCCCCCATGGCCAAGCTCTTCGCCGGCCAGACCTTCCGGGACGTCACCGCCATGGCCCAGCAGGTCTTCGGCGGGATCGGCTTCACCCTCGAGTTCGACATCCAGCTCTACTTCCGCCGGGCCAAGCAGCTCCAGATCACCTGGTGGGACACCCGCTACCTCGAGGAGCTGGTGGCCGCTGCCGTCCTCGACTAAGCGGGCCATCGTCTGGTGAGGTCCGCCGGAGCCCACGTTGGCCACATGGGTCTCCCGACGACCAGCCCGTCGATGAACAACGCAACCTGCCGGGGGCCGGCAAGCTGGGAGTTGTCCCAGAACGTTGCCGATGAAGCTTTGGGCACGGCGTCGACCACCAGTGCCCAGAGGCGTTGGTAGCGCTCTCGGATCTTGGCCACCGGCACCCCGTGACCGCCGCTGGCCCTCCGGTAGTCCACGCGGTCCACGGCCAGGTCTTCGGGAACCATCAGGACGTGGAGGGCCACGTAGTAGCCCGCTGCAGTCGCCCCGTCGATCAGGTCGAGCTTGGAGGGATGGGAGAAGACCGTCTCGGCGATCAGGGGGTGACGGAGCTCGATCAGCCGTGACCGGGTAGCAGCCGCGATCTCAGCCGCCTCGTAAGCGTGCGCCTCCGTGTCGTCGGGCCATTTCCGGGCGGCGATCTCGTCGGCGTTGACGAAGGCCGCTGCCGGCCAGGCCGGGGCCACGATCAGGCGGACGAAGGTCGACTTCCCCGCCCCGTTGGGTCCGACAACGAGGTCGAGGCGGCTCACCCGGAACGGGTCGGCGCAGCGACGACGGTGACCGAGCCGTCAGGGCGGTGCTCGAGCAGGGTGCCGTCGTCGGCGAGGGCGACGGTGGTCACCCCTTCTGCGGCCAGTTGCGCTCCGAAGGAGATGGCCTCGGCCCGCCGTTGGATCTCCACATCCAGCTCCGCGTTGGCGACAAGACGCTCGCTTTCGACCAGCCCGCTGAGCGGCAACTCCCCGGCGAGCGCCCTCTCCACCCGGAGGCGGCCGGCGGTCCCGTGCATGGAGACGGCCCGGCCTACCCTGGCCCAGTGGTCCAGTTGCTGCTTCGTCGAGCGACTCTCCCGTCTGCCCTCCACTGCGGCGGACTCGAGGAGGTCCACGGCAAAGCGGGTCGGTCGGTCAGCAGCAGACATCTTGCCGTCTCCTCGTTCTGTCTCAGTCTGCGACAACCGTAGCAGACTGAGACGATCGGGTCGGTCAGGCTACGGGTGGTCGGGCGACATCGCAAGGGTCCCAATAGAGGCTCCAGAAGGCCCCTTTTCGCCGCTGGCTGGTGGCCCGGCGCCCGGAGCGGGCTCAGGCGGCGATGTAACGCACTCCGTAGTCGGCGAAGCGGGCGTCCCGGGTCACGAGGGTCAGTTCGTCCAGCCTGGCTTGGGCGATGAGCATCCGGTCGAACGGGTCCCGGTGATGTGGCGGCAGCACTCCCGCCTCCAGACCGTGGGCCAGCTTGATCGTCAACGGCTCGAATCCATTGACCGCAATCCCTTCCAGCAGGTTCTGGGGTGCCTTGAGCTTTCCCAGGGCTGCCTTGATCGCTATCTCCCAGGTGCTCACAGGCGAGACGTGTACTTCGTTCTCCGGATCGGCAATGGCCTGAAAGGCCTCCTCGGAGATCTCGATGTCCGCAAGCCACCAGAGGAGGACGTGGGTGTCGAGCAGCAGTCTCACGGGTCCTCCCCGGCGAACGCCCGCTCGAGATCCTCGGGGAGCTCGTCGAAGTCGTCGGCGATGACGACCTGTCCACGCCAGAAGCCCGGAACGCGGGGTTCGGATCGCTTCGAGAGAGGGGTCAATCGGGCCACCGGGCGGCCGGCTCGGGCGATCACGATCTCCTCGCCCTGCTCGACCCGATCGACGAGCTGGGAGAACTGGGTCTTCGCCTCGTAGATGTTGTAGGCCTCTGCCATGAGTCCAGCCTATTGACCAGACCTGATCAAGTCAACAGGGCCTCTCTTGCAGCCCCTCTGAGCCCGGTCGTCAGGCCCCGAGCCGGGGGAGGACCCGGTCGACGAAGAGCTCGAGTGACTCCCAGCCCAGCGCCGGGTCGAGCCCGCCGACGAGGGGCTTGAGCCGGAGCACCCCGCCCGGCCCGATGGTGTCGGCCAGGGCCACGGCCTCCTCCGGGGTGACCACGGCGTAGTCCCCCTCGGCCCGGAGCGTCTCCACGTCGGCAGCCGGGACCCAGGCGTTGGCCCCCGGGGACCCGGTCGACCACTCCCCGTAGCTGTTGTTCTCGTGGAGGAGGTGGGGTCCGAGGAGGGCCCAGCTCCGGTCGGGGTCCTCGGTGACGAAGACCGAGGTGGGCCCCTCGGGCCAGAGGAGGATCCCCTCCCCCTTCCCCAGCCGGCCGCACTCGGCCCGGTAGGCCTCGGCCAGGGCGGGCTCGGCCACGGGGGGAAGGTAGGCGTCGGCCAGCCGGGCCGCCCGCTTCGGGGCCGACCCCCCCATGATGACGAAGGGCCGGGGCCGCTGGACCGGACCCGGGGTGACCCGGACGGTCCGGCCCTGCCACTCGAAGGGCTCCCCGGTCAGGGCGGCGAGGAAGGCGGTGGCCTTCTCCTCGAAGATCCGGCCCCGCGCCTCGAAGGGGACCCCGAACATGGCGCACTCCTCGGGGACGTAGCCGGGGGCGAGGACCAGCTCGAGCCGGCCCCCGGAGACGAGGTCGAGGACCAGGGCGTCCTCGGCGGCGGCGATCGGGTCCCGGAGGGTCAGGACGAGGGCGGCGATCAGGATCCGGGTCCGCTCCGTCCGGGCCGCCACCGCCCCGGCGAAGACGAAGGGGGAGGGGAGATAGCCGTCGGCGGAGCCGTGGTGCTCCGAGATGACGACCCGGGGACAGCCCCGGCCGTCGGCCCAGGCCGACATGGCCAGGGCCTCGCCGTAGAGGGCGGGGAGGGGGGTCCCGAAGTCCGGGGACCGGAGGTCGTGCTGGAGGAGCCAGCCCGTCACGAGGGCTCCTCCCGGGAGGGGGCCCGGACCATGCCGCCCAGCAGGAGCTCGACCACGTCGTGGGCGTAGCGGCTGACGGCGGGCGGGTCGGAGCGGGCCGGCATCCCGAATTTGGCGGCCAGGCCGGTCAGACTGAGCGGCGCCCCGGCCCCGTGGGCCACGAGGAAGTGGAGGGTGGCCGGATCGACCGTCCCCAGCCGGCCGGCCCGCTCCAGCCGCCGGAGGACCGTCCCGATGACGGTGGCCGCCGGCCCGATGAACCGGTCGTACATGTGGTCGAGTCTGGGACCCGGCCGGGTGGCCTCGGCGTTCATGACCCGGAGGAGGGCCGGGGAGGCCGCCGAGAGCTCGATGAACCGGACGAGGACGGCCCGGAGCCGCTCCACGTCGTCCCCCGGGTCGGGGTCGAGGGCGGCGGCCAGGTCGGCGGCCAGCTCCGAGAAGGCCCGGTCGACGGCGGCGAACCAGAGGTCCTCCTTCGACCCGAACCGCTGGTGGACGTAGTTGTGGCTGACCGCCACCCGCCGGCAGACGTCTCGGACCGAGGTCCCCTCGAAGCCGTCGTCCCCGAAGGCCTCGAGGGCCACCGCCAGGAGGGCTCCGTCGTCGACGGGCCGGCTCCCGGCCGGCGGCCGCCCCCGGGGCCGCCTCTCCCCGCTCACCCCGCCCACCGGCCCGGGCCTCCCAATAAAGTGACAGCTGTCATTTTCGGTGGCAGACTAGAGCGCAGCACCGGCTGTGAGCCGATCCCGGCCTCGGAGGTCCCCACGGATGTTGCCGACCCTGCCACCGCTCGACACCCTACGGGACGCCATCCGACTCAACCTCCAGCAGACCCTGGTCGACGAGCGCCGGACCCCCCCGACCACCTTCGACGAGCCCCCCGGTGACCCCGGGCTCTTCGGGCCCGACAGCGTCACCTGGCGGCTCCACGGCGACCTCCCCTCCATGCTCGTCGGGGGCCTGGCCGCCCTCATGCTCCAGGCGCTCCACCCCCTGGCCATGGCCGGGGTGGCCGAGCACTCCGCCTTCCGGGAGGATCCCCTGGGCCGGCTCCAGCGGACGGCCGCCTTCGTCGGGGTCACAACCTTCGGGAGCACGGAGGCGGCCGAGCAGGCCATGGAGACGGTCCGCCGGGTCCACCGCTTCGTCAAGGGGACCGCCCCCGACGGCCGTCCCTACGACGCCACCGACCCCGACCTCCTGACCTGGGTCCACGTGGCCGAGGTCTCGAGCTTCCTCCGGGCCTACCGCCGCTACGGTCCCCGGCCCCTCTCCCGGGCCGACGCCGACCGCTACGTGGTCGAGATGACCGTCGTGGCCACCGGCCTCGGGGCCACCGACGTCCCGGCCAGCGTGGCCGAGATCCACGACTACCTGGCCGCCCGAAGGCCCGAGCTCGTGGCCGGGTCCCAGGCCCTGACGGCCCTGGCCTTCATCGTCGACGGCGGCAGCCCCACCCCGGTGGTCGGGGCCGACCCCGAGCAGCTGGTCCGGGGACTGCTGGTCCAGGCCGCCCTGGACCTCCTCCCCGGCTGGGCCCGCCGGGACTACGGGGTCCGCCAGTCCTTCCAGCTCGAGCGGGAGATCGTCCGGGCCGGGACCCGCTCCATCTTCGCCGTCCTCCGCTGGGCGCTGGGGACCTCCGAGGTCCTCGAGGCGGCCCGGGCCCGGAGCCTGGCCCCCGCCCCCGAGCCGTCCCGGGCTCCCCGCCGACTCGTCCCCGTCTGAGGCCCCGGCCTCAGACCTTCTTGTCCCCCTCCTTGGCGAGGAGTCCCATGTCCTTGGCGGTGCTGACGAGGACCCCGGTCCGGGTCTCCTCGCTCACGGCCCGACCGGCCACCCCGGCGAACCCCGGCTGCCGGGCCCAGTGCCCGTGGGTCTCCCGCCCGCCTCGAGCTCGTCCCGCACCGCGGTGGCCCTCCACTGCGTCATGACGACCTCCGATTCCTGTCCGCCTGCAACGAATCTACCCCCTGCCTTCGATCGGATCCAGGGCCTCCGGGGCTCCGTCGTGCCGTGGTCCCTCCCCCGGAAATCCGAGGTCGCCCCCCGGGTCTACAGGTCGGCCCACGGGACGACTGGGTGGGGACCCCGGTCAGAACAGCCGGCCGTCCACGGACTCGCACGTCCCCTCGTCCGATCCGTCCTGCCCGGCCACCCCGCCGTCCGTATCGGCCTGGTTGATCCCGGCGCTGAAGCCGGCCAGGTAGGTGTCGGCCTCGGCCAGCCGGGGGTAGCGGGCCACCAGGGCCTTGAACCGGGGCCCGTGACCCGCCTCGAGCAGGTGGGCCAGCTCGTGGACGATGACGGCGTCGAGGACCCAGCTGGGGACGGCCCGGAGTCGGTGGTTGAGACGGATGTCGCGGCTGAGGGGGCTGCACGACCCCCAGCGCAACCGCTGGTTCGTGACCCAGCGGATGCTGTCGGGCAGGACCCCATCGACGTAGCGGTCGGCCAGGAGGGCGGCCCGGGCCTCGAGCTCCTGGTCGGAGGCGGCGGCCCTGGGTCGCCGGGCCAGGACCCGGGCCACCAGCCCGTTGACGACCTCCTCCTGGCGGGCGGCGGGCAGGGTGCCGGGCAGGACCACCACGATCCGGTCTCCCGACCAGAAGGCGGTGGAGCTCCGGCGCCGTCGGGCGCTGCTGCGGACCTCGACCTCGATCTCGGCCTGCTGGCCGGCTCGGTCACGGCGGACGGTGGTGTGCCATGCGGGGGTGGGGCGGGAAGTCATCGGACGACCTCGTCTTGCTCTGAACGGTCGACCACGAGCCAACCGGGATGTCCACGAGGCGGACGTCGTGCTGCCCGTCCACGAGCCGGTCCCGGGTTTCGTGGCCCGAGCCCTGGGAGGAACCGTAGGCGGTGGCTGTGTCGGCGACCCGGATGCCCGGGGACCGTCAGCCGCCGGACATCGAGCCGGGCCGGTTCGCCGTCCTGGTCGACCCCCAGGGCGCCGCCTTCGCCGTCGTCACCTTGAACGGGACCCCGGCCTGAGCTACCGCTACCCAGCCTCAGGCCGCGGCAAGGACGGCCTGCTCGAGGAGGTGGAGGTTCCCGAGGCCGGGGAGCCGGTCCACCTGGCGATCGACCCGCCGGGCCACGGCCAGGCCCTTCTCGTCCCCGAAGAGGTGGGCGGCCAGGAACCGGACCTCCTCCTCGGCCATGACCCCGGAGCCGACCGGGCCCCAGGCCCTCCGCAGCGCGTAGCGGGTCAGCCGCTGGGCGGCCCGGCTCTCCCCCAGCCGGGTCCGGGCCTGGCCGGCGTAGAAGTCGATGTGCCGGCCCTCCTGCTTCATGATCCGCCGGAGGAGCTCCCCGAGGACGGGGTGGTCGGCCTTGGCCGCCAGCCGGGCGTAGCCGGACTGGGTGGTGTACTCGTTGACGGCCCCCCAGGCCATCTGGACGGCCACCAGGTGCCGGGTCAGGGCCGAGCCGACGTTGAAGAGGAGGGGCCGGAGCCCGTCCCGGCGGAGCCGGCTCCGGACCGCCTCGATCCGGGTCGGCCCGGCGGCCTCGCCGTGGGCGTCGAGGATCTTGGCGATGGCGTCCCCGTGCCAGTGCTCCTCGTAGCTCCAGCAGGCCAGGAAGGCGGTGACCTCGGGGTCCTTGTGGGCTTTCGTGACGAGGACGTCCCGGAGGTAGCAGATGGTGTGGTTCTCCACGTCGTGCATGTAGCGGAGGCACCGGAGGGTGGCCGGGTCGAGGGGACGGTCCCGGAAGGCTTCTTCGTTCCCGTCCGCCCTCCCGGATGACCCCCGGACGGGCTCGGGCCCGTCGGTCCCCGGACGCGGCCCGACCCCGGATCCGTCGGGGATCCGGGGTCGGGTGGGAAGCCGCCCGGGGACGGCCCGACAGGTCAGCTCCCGTCGAGGTCGCTCACCGGCCGGGCATCGGTGGTCGGGTTGAAGGCGTTCGGCACCGGATAGTTCCCGAGGACGAAGTTCAAGATGGCGGCGTGCTGCATCTCCACCGGCTGGATTGTCGCCGCCGTGGCCAGGGCCTGGCTGCTCGAGAGGACCCCGATGCCGGCCTGGTAGGTCTGGGCCGCCACGTTCTCGATGGTGAGGGCCAGCCTGGCCAGGCCGGGCACGTCGGTCACCTGGGAGAACATCTGGTTGACGGTCGGGGTCAGGGCCGGGTCGGTGACCGTGACCTTGGCCTTCCCCGCCCCCGTCAGCACCGCGTTCCAGGCCTCGGCGTGCTGGGTGTGCTGGGCCATCGCCGTCTGGGCGAAGGTCACCACCGCGGGCGGGACCGACCCGAGCCTGCCCGCCGTCGCCGCCTGGATCCCGGCGTTGTAGGCGTAGACACCGAGGTTCTCGAGGCTGGCGGCCAGGGCCGCCACCTTCAGGTCTCCGGTCAGCGAGGAGAGCTTTCCCCCGACCGTGGTCGTCGCCCCCGAGCCCGAGCTCGACGAGCTCCCGCAGGCGGCCAGGAGGACCCCCCCGACGGCGGCGGCGCCGCTGCCGAGGAGGAAGCTCCGCCGGCTGGCCCGCCGGGGTCCGGCGGCCTCGTGGTTGGTCTCCACCCACTGCTCCACCGACTGCTGGAGGGCGGGGAGGGAGACGTCCTGGTGGACCGCTTCGAGATCCCGGGTCATCTCGACCAGCTCGGCCTCGGAGATCTCCAGCGGGGGCGTTGGAGTCCTGTCGGTGCGGTTCCTCATGAGACGGCTCCCTCGTTGGCGGGACGGGCCTGGTTGGTGGGGTAGAAGGCCTGGGGGAACCCGACGGATCCGGCTGCGGCCGGGAGGGCCGCCGCGTTCGGGGGCAGGGCGATGAGCTGGGGGGCGCCCCCGCTGAGCAGCGCCTGGACGGCCAGGAGGACGGCGGCGTGCTGGGCTTCGACCCCCATGATGCTGGCCGTCACCTTCCGGGCGTTGGGGTCGGTGAAGGCCGAGGTGAAGGCGACGTAGGTCTGGGTCGCCCCCTCCTCGAGCTCCAGGGCCAGGGCCACCACGGGCAGGGGCCCGGTGAGGCCGGGCTCGGCGTTCTTCACCACTTGGAGGAGGGCCGGGTCGGGGTTGGTCTGCTGCTTCCCTTTGAGCTGGACGATGGCGGCGTTGAAGGCCTTGGCGTGCTGCTGGTGCTGCTGCACGGTCGTGGTGGCGAAGGCCTTCACCACCGGGTTGGCCGAGCTCCCCCCGATGAAGTCCAGGGTGAGGGCCGTCTGGTAGGTGGCCACGGCCAGGTTCTCGATGGAGGCCTGGGTCTGGAGCATCTGGATGTCGGCGGGGGCGTCGGCGAAGGCCTCGCCGGCCAGGAGGGCCGAGAGGGCCGCCCCGGCGCCGGCGGCGACGAGGAGCCTCCCCCCGAACGCCCCGGCCAGGTTCCGGTCCCGGGCGGCGGCGAAGGCCTGGCCCTCCTCGGGGTCGGCCGGGCCCGAGGCCCGCTGCTCGTGGCCCAGCTCGACCATCTCGGCCAGGCTCTCCCCGGTCTCCGCCATGGAGTCGGCGTGGAGATCCTGGGACTCCTCGAGGAGCGGTCGGAGCTCCCCGGGATCGATGTCGGGGTGTCCCCGTGTCGGGAACCTCATGGTCGTTACCTCCTGTGTCGGGGTCTCTGGGATGTTTCGGGGCGCGTCAGAGGAAGGTCCCGGCCCGGCCGGGGGGCAAAGAGGGGGCGGGCTCAGCTCGAGGAGACCACCAGGGTGCCCGACATGAAGGTGTGGTTGGAGCAGATGTAGGAGTAGGTGCCGGGGGTGGTCGGGGCCGTGAAGCTCCCGCTCGACCCCCCGCTGATCTGCCCGGTGTCGAAGCCCCCGGACGAGGAGGTCACGGTGTGGGGGGCCGGGTCCTTGTTGTCCACCGTGACCTTCGCCCCCGGCTTCACCGTCAGGGAGGCCGGGGAGAACTTGAAGCTGCTGATGGTGATGGAGGTCCCCCCGGTGGGAGCGGTGGTCGTCCCCGAGCCGGCGGCCGTCGTGGCCGTGGTGGAGGTCGAGGACGAGGAGCTCGAGGAGCAGGCGGCCAGGCCGACGGCGAGGGTCAGGGCGCCGACGACCATGAGGAGCCGACGGCCCGGTCCGATGAGGGTGCTGGAGGTGTTGGTCATCACCGCACTCTACGGAGCGGGCCACCCCGGCGGATGGGAATTGTTCGACGAGTCTCTGACCAGGGTGTTCGAGCGGATCCCAGCGTCCGGGGGGGGCGGCGACGGAGAATGGGTCATCCGGGGACCGGCCCGGCCCCGAAGACGAGTCGACATGATCGATAGCGACACAGCCAGCGATGCCGCCCTGGTGGTGGCCATCGGCCGCTGGCACGAGCCCGCCCTGGCCGAGGCCTACCGGCGCCACGGTGGCGCCGTCCACGCCCTCGCCGCCCGGGTCATGGGGTCGGCCACGCTGGCCGAGGAGATCACCCAGGAGGTCTTCCTCGAGCTCTGGAACCGGCCCGAGCGGTTCGACCCGGCCCGGGGGGCCCTGCGGACGTTCCTCATGACGAAGGCCCACGGCCGGGCCGTCGACGTCCTCCGCTCCGACGCGGCCCGCCGGGCCCGGGAGGAGCGGACCGTCCGGGACCGGGCCACGGCGGGCTACGACATCGAGCACCACGCCTGGGACCTCTCCGTCGCCGACCAGGTCAAGGCGGCCGTCGGGACCCTCCCCGAGGAGGAGCGGAGGGCCATCGAGCTGGCCTACTTCGGGGGCCACACCTACCGGGAGGTGGCCAGCCTCCTCGGGGAGCCGGAGGGCACGGTGAAGAGCAGGATCCGCAGCGGCCTCCGCCGGCTGAAGACGGCTCTGGTCCAGCACGGAGTGGAGGAACCATGGACGGCGTCCTGAGCCACGAGGATCACGAGGCGCTGTCCGAGCTCCTCGGGGCCTACGCCCTCGACGCCCTGGAACCGGATGAGGCCGACCGGGTCGCCGCCCACCTCCCCGGCTGCCCGAGGTGCGCGGCCGAGGTGGCCCAGCACCACGAGGTGGCCGGCCTCCTGGCCAACACCGGGGGGACCGCCCCCGCCGACCTCTGGGACCGGATCTCGGCCCGGATCGACCGGCCTGCCGAGGGGGAGTCCCCCCGGCCCCTGCCCTCCCTCCCCGGCTCCCCCGGTCCCACCGCCGGGATCCTCCCCTTCCGGCCGTCGCCCCTCCGGCGGCGGTGGGTCCGGGTGGGGACGGCCGGGGTCGGGGCCGTGGCCGCCGCCCTCATCGTCGCCCTGGTGGTCCAGGTCGGGAGCCTCGACAACCAGGTGGGCCAGCTCAAGTCTGACGCCAGCCGGTCCACCCTGTCCCAGGTGGTCACGGCCGCCCTCCTCAACCCGGCCGCCCGGCGGGTGGCCCTCCTCGGGAGCTCGGCCCGGAACCAGACCGCCGCCGACATCGTCATCCTTCCCTCGGGGTCGGCCTTCCTCGTCAACAGCTCCGGACCCGGCGCCCTGGCCCCCCTCCCCTCGGGCCAGACCTACCAGCTCTGGGGTCTGGCCAACGGCCAGCTCGTCTCCCTCGGGCTCCTCGGGAGCCAGCCCGGGGCGGTGGCCTTCAACGTCGACCCCTCGGCCCGGATCACCACCTTCGCCGTCACCGCCGAGGTGGCCGGCGGCGTCGTCACCTCCAGCCACACCCCGGTGGCCCAGGGCTCGCTCCTCTCGGCCTGACCGGACTCCGGGCCCCGGCCGGCTGCCTGAGGGCGGCACGGCGCCGGGTACCGTGGACGGCGTGACCAGCTCCGAGGCCGACCCCGAGCCTGACACCCTCTCCGGGCGGGTCGGGGGCCTGGCCTTCTTCGAGGCGCTGGTCGAGGGCTTCTACGGCCGGGTCGAGTCCGACCCCCGGCTCCGCCCCCTCTACCCCCGGGACCTCACCGACGCCAGGGCCCACCTGGCCCTCTTCCTGGACCAGTACTTCGGGGGCCCCCAGACCTACGGGGAGGTCCGGGGCCATCCCCGGCTCCGGATGCGCCACGCCCCCTTCGTGATCGGCCCCATGGAGCGCGACGCCTGGTTGGCCCACATGACGGCGGCGGTGGGGGAGGCCACCCTGGGGGAGGCCGACCGGAGGGAGCTCACCGGCTACTTCACCATGGCCGCCGCCAGCCTCCAGAACCACTGATCGACCCCACTCCGGGACGCTACGATCGGCCTCCCATCTCAGGCGGAGGGAGCCCCATGAAGCGGTCGGTCAATTGCGGTCTCCTGGTGCTTCTCCTGGCCCTGGCCGGCTGCTCCAACACGGCCTCGAGCGGGTCCCGGTCGGCAGCCGCCTCGTCGACGTCGTCCACCACGGCCACGACGGCGCCCACCACCAGCTCCACCGGGCCCACCACCACGGCACCGCCCCACTTCGACACCCCCGAGGCGGCCATGACCTACCTGGCCGCGGCCTGGAACACGAACAACACCGCCGAGCTCGACCATGTCACCAACCCGGCGGCCCGGGCCCAGCTCGACCAGATGCACAACGAGGCCGTCAACCTCCGCCTCGACCATTGCACCTTGCGCCCGGGGGTCGGCGACTACATCTGCTCCTTCAACCACGACTACCCCTCGGGGACATCGACCACCATGGCCGGTGGGGTGGGCCAGGCCGTCTTCCTGGTGGGCCCGGCCGACACCCCGGGCTGGTACATGACGGTCTTCCAGAGCTGCGGCTGAGCCCTCCGGTCAGGCCACCGTCCCGGGGGCTCGGCCCGGTCCGGCCAGGGTGCCGGCCAGGGCGCCGACGGTGGAGGCGCCGGCCAGGAGGGCGACCAGGCCGAGCTCGGGCCAGGCCGCCCCCAGCCGGGTCCGGGCCGCCCCGGCCTCCCGCAACGTCCGGCGGGGGAGGTTGGCGACGACCCACCGGGACGCGGCCCGCCGCTGGTCCCGGTCGAGGCCGGGACCGACGGCCCCGTAGCCGGTGCGGGCCGAGGCGTAGGCGTTGCGCAGCGACCAGGCCAGGCCCTCGTCCTGGAAGTGGAGCACGGCGATCCGGTCGTCGGTCACCATGGCCCGCTCCCCGAAGAGCCGGTTGACGAGGTCGGGCTCGAGGCCGCCGCGGTCGGCGGGATCGAGGCCGACCAGCGCCTCCCGCTTGAACGAGAGGGTGGACGACGGCGGGGGGCGCCCCCCGGGGAGGAGGGGCATGGGGGGGAGGTAGGGCCCGGCGAAGGAGAGGAAGTTGGCCCGGCCCACCATGGTGGACCGGGTGGCGTTGACAAGACAGCCGACGACGACCGGCTCGGGGTTCTCCCGGTGGGAGCGGATCACGGCCCGAGCCCAGCCGTCGGCGGGGACGGCCTGGTCCTCTCCCACCGCCACCACGGCCCCCCGGCAGGCCAGGACGGCCCGGAGCCGGAGCAGGGAGAGGTCCCTGCTGTCCACCGGGAGCCATCGGACCAGGGCCGGGTCGAGGTTCTCGGGGGGAGCCTCACCGGAGGAGGAGGCCACCACCACCTCCCCGTCCACCTCACCCAGCCGGTCGCCGATGATGGCCAGGAGGGGGGCGATCTCGTGCCGGCTGCTCCGGGTGGCCAGGGCCAGGGACAGGGGGGGTCGGTCCGGGTCGGCCACGGCAGGGGAGTCTAGGAGGCGGCCGCCGGCTCGGAGTCGGTCCCGAAGAGGACGAAGCGGCGCTTCCCGGCCGCCTTGGCCTGGTAGAGGGCGGCGTCTGCGTCGCGGAGGAGCTCCCGGGCCGAGGGGCGGGACCCGTGGGCGATGCCGATGCTGGCCGAGACGTCGAGGGCGGTCCCCTCGTACCCGTCGAGCCGAATGGGCTCGGCCAGGGCGGCCTGGAGCCGGCGGGCCAGGGGCTCGGGGCCCCCGGCCAGGGAGTCCCCCTCGGCCAGGACCACGAACTCGTCGCCGCCGAGTCGGCCCACCGTGTCGCTGGGCCGGAGCACCCCCAGGAAGCGGGTGGCCACGGCCTGGAGGAGCTTGTCCCCGGCGTCGTGGCCGAGGGTGTCGTTGACCTCCTTGAAGTTGTCGAGGTCGATGAAGAAGGCGGCCAGGGGGCCGTCGTCCCGGACGGCGCGGGCCAGGACCTGCTCGGCCCGGTCCATGATCAGCTGCCGGTTGGGGAGCCCGGTCAGGGGGTCGTGGAGAGCCTGCTGGGCCAGGAGGATCTCGGCCGCCTCCTTCTGCTCCATGGTGGCCGCCGCCATCCGGATGACGAAGAGGAGGACAACGACGCCCATGAGGGCCAGGGCCTCCCCCCGCGAGACGGAGAGGAACGAGGGCAGCCAGTGCCGGGCCACGGCCAGCTGCCCGGCGGCGATACCGGCCAGGCACCACAGGGCCGTGATCCGCCAGACCCTCGAGCCGTCGTGGGCGATGTTCTCCAGGGCGATGAAGGCGAAGGCCCCGGCCAGGACCGGTCCCCAGCCCGTCAGGTAGATGACGGCGGTCACGGACAAGGCCTGGCCGGCGACCCGGACGTGGAGCCACCCCGGCGAGGGACGGCGCCGGTAGAGGGCGTCGACGAGGGCCGACCCGGTCGGGATGGTGGCGAACACCCCAACCCAGAGCCAGGGTGACTCGTCGGCGATGAGGCGGTACTTCCGGAGGCCGAGGAGCGTGGCGAGGGCCAGGGGGGCGATGGCGTAGCTCAGGACGAGCGGGTTGACCTGGAACCGCGTGACGGGGTGGACGGGGAGCGGCCCGGCCGGGCCGTGGTCACCGGCAGGTCCAGCGGCTCCGTCCGACCCCGTGCGCATGCTCCGCCGTCTCCCGCCCGTCGCCCCGGCGGCCATGGTACCGAGGTGCGGGCCTACGGGCCCCAGCTCGACCGCAGCTGGCGGAGAAGCAGCGGCTGGATCTTCACGATCTCGGCGAGGAATTCCCCGGGGAACGGCTCCTCGAGGTGGGCGACCTCGGTGCAGGCCTCCGAAAGGGCGTCGGGGAGTCGTTCGGCCAGGTTGGACACGCGACCGAGGAGTCCTTCGGCGTCGACGCCGAGGATGTCCGCCGTCTTGCGCCACTCGTAGGCGGTGACCCTGCTCACCGGGTACTTGTCCCCGACCTTCATGGCCATCTTGGCCTCCCGGTACCTGCCGCCGTCGTAGGGGAGGTGGCTGGCGAGGTCGTAGAGCGGTCCGACCTCCACGCTCTGACCGGAGAGGAGGAGGCAGTAATTCTTGGCGTGGGCGTCGGTGCCGCCCACGAGGAAGTTGAAGGCCAGTCCGTCGGCGAACTGTCGGATGGCCGGGTCGACCCGGTCCGCCGGGGAGACATGTCGGCGGATGAGGCCGGCGATGTCGGGGACGGTAGGACCTCCGTCACTCTGGTACTTGAGTCCGGGCCGTACCGCCAGGGCCTGGCAGAAGTCCTCCTGGTGGACCCGGACCCACTGGTCGTCGATCCTGATTCGGTCGAATCGTTCCACCACCAATGCCACCTGATCCTCGAAAGACAGGAACTCGCTGCTCGCAGCGGCGATCCCGAGCTTCTGGGCTGTCCGGAGACAGAGATGCTCGTTGAGGGCATGGTGGTCGAACGCCCCGATGCCCGGTTTGAGGATGTGGGTCGTCGGCGTCCGGCCGGAGGGTTCCCCCCACTGCCCGCTCTCGTGCAGCAGGGCGAACTTGGCTTGGGCGCCGGCCAGGCTGAACCGACCGGAGCGGTGCTCCGGGCGCCAGGCGGAATCGTCGGCGCGCAGGGCCCGGAGCCTCCCGGCGATCCGGGCCTCGTCCAACCACTCGACATGGCCGGGCCGGGTGGCTTGGTCGACCCGGTCGGGCACGACGAATTGGACCGCTCCCGGGCAGTCCTCGCCCACGTTGGCCAGGAGCCCGAAGGCGTCTCCGGCGGAAACCTGGAATTCCCGGGCCCACCGATCGAGGACCCGCCCGTTGTCCGGGAGGAGGCCCCAGAGATAGGAGCTCGTCACCTGGTCGCCGTGCTCAGACACCGCCAGTGGGATCGACATCGACAGGGGGGGTGGCCCTGGGCCCGTTCCGGTAGGCGTCGTCGTAGCTGAAGGTGAGACCGGCCCGGGTTCGGGTCACCTCGCCGATCGGTCTGGCCCCGAGGAGGACGACGAGCACGTCCGTCGTCATTCGCCCTGCCGGGTCCGGGCCAGAACCTCCTGGAGATCGATCTCGGGGGGCGGCGGCGGGGCCAGGTTGACGCTCAGGCCGGCAGCGGCGAGCAACCGGAGGACGACGCCCAGCTCGGCGCGCTCACGTCCGGTCTCGATGCGCACCACCGTGGGCCGGCTCACTCCCGCCCTCTCAGCCAACTGGGCCTGGGTCAGGTGGAGGGAGCGGCGGCGGTCCCGCAGGATCAGACCGATGTCCCTGGCGGTGCGGGCGTACATGACTCCCCCAGAGTAGCCGTACGAGCACATTCCCGTCAATGGATCCGTACGGCTACATTCCCAACAATGGATCCGTACGGCTACACCGGCGATCCGGCCGGGTCCCCGAGGAGGCCGGCCAGGGCAGCGGTGAAGGCCTCCGGTCCCACCCCGCCGGGGGCGCCACCGAAGTACTCGCTGGAGAGGTCCTCGACCACGGTGACCTCGGTCCTGTCCGTGGCCCGGGGGGACCCCTCGTGCTGCTCGACGTCGGATCGCCGGCTGACGAGGAGGTAGCGGACGCCGGGGTCCGGGTGCCGCCCCTCGACCACCCGGAGTCCCCCCCGGGCCCGACCGGTGCCGTCGACGTAGACGCCGTCGACGAACGGGAGCTCCCGCCAGGCTGCCAGTAGGGAGGGGACAAGGCCCACGACGGCCTGGAGGTCGATAGGCGTCAGTGACCGGGTGGCGCGGAGGTGGAGCACGGAAAGAGGCTAGCTAGGGCTGGGTCGGCGGGACCGGCGTCCGTCGGGGCCGTCAGCCTCCGGCGGTGACGTAGCGGTCGAGGGCGTTCTTCCCGTCGTTCACGAAGACGAGGGTCCGGTGATCGGGGGCGACGGTCAGGCCGAAGAGGGCGCCGGCCCCGTCGCTGACCAGGGTGGCGTGGCCGAGCTGGTGGCCGGCCGGGGACAGCTCGGTGATGACACCGTCGTTCCCGTTCACGACCAGGAGGTCGCCATTGGGGGCCAGGGTCATCCCGAGGGGGGCGTTGAGGGAGCCGCCCGTGCTCACCACCGAGGCCCCGGCGTCGACCGGGGTGGTCCGGGTGGCGGCGTCGGGGATGGCGCTGACGGTGTCGTTCTCGGTCTCGGCCACGTAGAGGGTGCCGTTCGGGCCCAGGGCCAGGCCGGTCGGACCGAGGACCAGGGCGGCCTGGTCGGCCTTCCAGGGGAAGCCGCTGCCGATGACGGTGGTGCCGGCCAGCGTCGGGACGGCCCCGGCCGGGGGCAGGGTGATGTCGAGGCGGACCACGGTGCACTGGCCCGAGGTCGGGGTGCCGGTGGCGCCGGCCGGCCGGGTCAGGGCGTTGGAGACGTAGAGGGTGGCGGTGGTCGTGGAGGTGGACGGGGCCAGGGTCATGTCCCAGGGCCCGCTGATGTCGGGGCTGGTCCAGGTGGCGACCGGTCGGCCGGTGCTGTCGAGGACGATGAGGCAGCCGGCCGGGTTCTCCGGGGGGAGGGCGCCTCCGGCGGCGGTGGGGAGGCTCCCGACCACGACCCAGCCACCGGGGAGGATGTCGAGGGCCGTCGTCAGGCCGACCCCGCCCGGGCAGGGGTCGGCGGCGGGGAGCGATGCCAGGGCGGCGAAAAGGGAGAGGCCGCCGCTCGGGGAGACGGCCACGACGGTCGTCCCGGTCCCCTGGACGTTGGCGCTGCTGTTGAAGTCGCTGACCAGGGTGTCCCCGGCCACCAGGTTGCCGGTGGTCTCGGGCACGGTGGCGATGCCGTACGGGTTGATGTCGCCGTTGGCCGGCACCGTCGAGCTGATCTGGGAAGTGGTGAGGACGCCGGAGCCGATGAAGGTGGCCGCCTTGGATGCAGGGGTGGTCGACGTCGTCGAGGAGCAGGCTCCGGCGGCCAGGACGAGACCGGCGCCGGCCAGGGCCAGGAAGGCCCGGCCCCGTCGTGCCGACGTGATGCGCTGCTGTTGCTGCCGACCTGTCACCGGTTGCCTCCGTTGCCGCCAGCCCGGCAGCTGCCGGTTCGGGGTTGGATACCGTCGGAGGGTCGGGGATGTTCAGCCCGGCGACAGCGAGACCTGGACCGTCCCGTCGGCGACCCGGATCCGGTAGACGGGGATCCGGACGGAGTCGTCGTCGAGGCAGACCCCGGTCCGGAGGTCGAAGGACTGCTTGTAGACCGGGGAGGCCACCTTGGGACGGCCCCGGCGGTCGCCGAGGATGCCCCGGGAGAGGACGGCGGCGTGGCTGAAGGGGTCGTGGTTGGAGACGGCGTGGAGGTCGCCGTCGGCGAGCCGGAAGACGGCCACCTGGGTGTCGCCGACCAGGGCGCAGACCCCGGTGTCGGGGAGGATGGTCGTGACCGGGCAGACCCCGACCCAGCCGTCGGGGCCGGCAGCGGGACGCTCGTCGAGTTCGGGACGGTCGGGGGCGGTGAGGACGGTGAGGGTCATCGGGGCTTCGCTCCTCGCTGGGGGGTGCCGATGGAGACCGGCACCCGGTCGGGCCGGGCGTCGTGGGGTCGGAGGGGTCGGCGCTGTCCCCGCTCCCGGACGTAGTCGAGGGTCGGGTCGGGGGCATCGGCGTTGACGAAGTGGCGGAACCGGGCCAGCTGGTCGGGGTCCTCGAGGGTGGCCCTCCACTCGCAGCGGTAGGTGGCGACGTGGCGGGCCATGTCGGCTTCGAGCTGGTCGGAGAGCCCGAGGGAGTCTTCGAGGACGACCTGGCGGAGGTAGTCGATCCCACCCGGGAGGCGGTTCAACCAGGTGGCGGTGCGCTCGAGGCGGTCGGCGGTGCGGATGTAGAACATGAGGAAACGGTCGACCAGCCCGACCAGGGTGGCCGTGTCGAGGTCGGGGGCGAGGAGGACGGCGTGCTGGGGCCGCATCCCTCCGTTGCCGCAGACGTAGAGGTTCCAGCCCCGCTCGGTGGCGATGACCCCGAAGTCCTTGCTCTGGGCCTCGGCGCACTCCCGGGAGCAGCCCGAGACGGCCGACTTGATCTTGTGGGGGGACCGGAGCCCCCGGTAGCGGAGCTCGAGCTCGATGGCGAGGGCGGTCGAGTCCCCGACGCCGTAGCGGCACCAGTTGGTCCCGACGCAGGACTTCACCGTCCGCAGCGCCTTGCCGTAGGCGTGGCCGGATTCGAAGCCGGCCTCGATGAGGAGCTGCCAGATCCCGGGGAGCTGGTCGACCCGGGCCCCGAGGAGGTCGATGCGCTGGCCGCCGGTGATCTTGCAGGAGAGGTCGAAGCGGCGGGCCACCCCGCCGATGGCGAGGAGCTGGTCGGGGGTGATCTCGCCGCCGGGGACCCGGGGGACGACGGAGTAGGTGCCGTCGCGCTGGAGGTTGGCCAGGAAGAGGTCGTTGGTGTCCTGGAGGGGGGCATGGGCCCCGGCCAGGACGTGCTCGTTCCAGAGGGAGGCCAGGATGGAGGCCACGGCCGGCTTGCAGATCTCGCAGCCCCGGCCCGTCCCGCAGGCCTCGAGGAGGGCCCCGAAGGTGCGGATCTCCCGGACCCGGACGATGTCGAAGAGCTCCTGGCGGGTGTGGGGGAAGTGCTCGCAGAGGCTGTGGTCGACCTCCCGGCCGGCCCGGGCCAGCTCGCACTCGAGGAGGCCCTTCACCAGGGGGAGGCAGCTCCCGCAGCCGGTCCCGGCCGTGGTGGCGGCCTTGAGGTCGCCGATGGCGTCGGCCCCGGCCCCGACGGCGGCGCAGATGGTGGCCTTGGTGACGTTGTTGCAGGTGCAGACGGTGGCCCCGTCGGCGATGGCGGCCACGCCCAGGAGGGGGGTGGCCTCCCGGCGGGGGGCGGCCAGGTCGCCGGGACGGCCCGGGATGGCCTGGCCCGAGAGCTGGAGCTGTTGGAGGACGGCGTAGTCCTCGACGTCGCCGACGAGGACCCCCCCGAGGAGCCGGGTCCCTCCGCCGTCGACGACCAGCTTCCGGTAGATCCGGTCGACGGGGTCGTGCCAGACCAGCTCCCGGGCGGCGGGGGTGGTGGCGTGGGCGTCGCCGAAGCTGGCCACCCCGATGCCGAGGACCTTCAGCCGGGTGGAGGTGTCGGCCCCGGTGAAGGCGGCCTCCCCGCCGGCCAGGCGGTCGGCCACGACCCGGGCCATGGCGTAGCCGGGGGCGACCAGGCCGTAGACCCTTCCGTCGTGGGAGGCGCACTCCCCGATGGCCGAGATGGCGGGGTCGGAGGTCCGGCAGGCATCGTCGACGACGACGCCGCCCCGGGGGCCGAGGAGGAGGCCGGCGGCCTCGGCCAGGTCCTGGCGGGGCCGGATCCCGGCCGAGAAGACGACCAGCTCGGCCGGGATGGTCGAGCCGTCACCGAGCTCGACCCCGTCGACGGTCGGGCCGGTCCGGAGGATCCGGGTGGTGGTCGCGCCCAGGTGGACCTCGATGCCCAGGGCTTCGATCTCGTCCCGGAGGACCCCGGCGCCCCGGTCGTCGAGCTGGAGGGGCATGAGCCGGGGGGCCATCTCGACGACGCGGGCCTCGAGGCCGAGGTGGAGGAGGGCGTTGGCGGCCTCGAGGCCGAGGAGGCCCCCCCCGATGACGATCCCCGTCCCGGTGTCGGCGGAGGCGGCCCGGATGGCGTCGAGGTCCTCGAGGGTCCGGTAGACGAAGCAGCCCGGGCCGTCGGCCCCCTCCAGGGGAGGGACGAAGGGGGTCGACCCGGTGGCGAGGACGAGGGCGTCGTAGCCGTGGACGGTTCCCGAGGCGGTGGTCACGGTGCGGGCCCCCCGGTCGATGGCGGCGACCCGGGCGTCGAGGTGGAGCTCGACGGCGTCCATGACGGCCGGGTCGGCCAGGCCGAGGTCCTCGGCGGTGCAGCCGTCGAAGTAGGAGCTCAGGTGGACCCGGTCGTAGGCCGGTCGGGGCTCCTCGCCCAGGACGACGATCCGCCAGGTTTCCCCGGCCCCGGCCGCCACCAGGAGGTCGACGAGCTTCTGGCCCACCATCCCGTTCCCGACGATCACCAGGGTCCGCTCCACGGGGGCCACGGTAGGGAGGGGAGGTTTCCTGGCTGTTGTGGGCCGGGGACACCTCGGTGAAATCGGCCGCACAGCCGGCCCCGGTCCCGGTGAGCAGGAAGTGTCCCCCCCGTCATCGAGCGGCCACGGGGGCGTAACGGGGCCCGGTCAGGATCGGGTGGTGACGACGCGGACCACGGCCACCCACTGCCCGTTCTGCGCCTTCCAGTGCGGGATGCTCGTCGGGGACGGGGACCGGGTCGGCGTCCCGGCGGGAATCGTCCCCGACGGCTTCCCGGTGAACCGGGGCCAGCTCTGTACCAAGGGGTTCAACGCCGGCGTCCTCCTCGGCCACCGGTCCCGCCTGCTCCACCCCCTGGTCCGGGGCCGGAGCGGTGAGCTGGAGGAGGCCTCCTGGGAGGCCGCCCTCGACGAGCTGGCGGAACGACTGGCCGCCATCGGGGCCGCCCACGGTCCCGGGGCCGTCGGGGTCTTCGGGAGCGGGGCCCTCACCAACGAGAAGGCCTACCTCCTGGGGAAGTTCGCCCGGGTGGCGCTCAAGACCCCCAACATCGACTACAACGGCCGCTACTGCATGGCGTCGGCGGCGGCCGGAGCGAACCGTGCCTTCGGGCTGGACCGGGGCCTGCCCTTCCCGGTGGCCGACATCGGCGACGCCGACGTGGTCCTCCTGTGGGGCTCGAACTGCGCCGAGACCATGCCGCCGATCATGCAGTGGTTCGACGCCCAGCAGGCCCGGGGGGGGACCCTGATCGTGGCCGACCCCCGGCGGACGGCCACGGCCCGCCGGGCCGGGCTCCACCTCCAGCTCCGGCCCGGGACCGACCTGGCCCTGGCCAACGGGATGCTCCACTGCGCCATCGCCGAGGGTCTCGTCGACCGGGACTACATCGGGAGCCGGACGTCGGGGTTCGACGCCGTCCGCCGGGCCGTCCTGAGCGACGACCCGACCCGGGTCGAGCGGATCACGGGCGTCCCCGAGGACCTGATCCGGCGGGCCGTGCGGCTCCTGGCCGGGAAGCCGGCCTCGATGCTCCTGAGCGGGCGGGGCCCGGAGCAGCAGTCCAAGGGGGTCGACTCGGTGCTCGCCTTCACCAACCTGATGCTCGCCCTCGGGAAGGTCGGGAGGCCGGCCGCCGGCTACGGCTGTCTCACCGGCCAGGGCAACGGCCAGGGGGGTCGGGAGCACGGCCAGAAGGCCGACCAGCTCCCCGGCTACCGGTCGATCGGTGACGCCTCGGACCGGGCCGCGGCGGCCTCGGTCTGGGGCGTCCCGGTCGGTGAGCTCCCCGGGCCCGGCCGGAGCGCCTACGAGCTCCTCGACACCATGGGCCTGCCCGGGGGGTTGCGGGGGCTGCTGGTGGTGGGCTCGAACGTGGCCGTGGCCTCCCCGTCGGCGGGACGGATCGGGGAGCGGCTCGACGCCCTCGACTGCCTGGCCGTCCTCGACGCCTTCCCCAACGAGACGACCGAACGGGCCCACGTGGTGCTGCCGACGACCCAGTGGGCCGAGGAGGAGGGGACGACGACCAACCTGGAGGGCCGGGTCCTCCACCGCCGCCGGCACCTCGATCCCCCCGAGGGGGTCCGGAGCGACCTGGAGGTCCTGGCCGGCCTGGCCGAGCGGCTCGGCTGCGGCCCCAAGTTCAGCTTCGAGGGCCCCCGGGAGGTCTTCGAGGAGCTCCGGCGGGCCAGCCGGGGCGGCCGGGCCGACTACAGCGGGATCAGCTACGAGCGGATCGACGCCGAGGACGGGGTCTTCTGGCCCTGCCCGGAGGAGGACCATCCCGGCACCCCCCGGCTCTTCGCCGAGCGGTTCGCCCACCCCGACGGCCGGGCCCGGTTCGTCCCCGTCCGGCACCGGCCCGCCGCCGAGGAGCCCGATGGGGACTATCCGGTGATCTTCACGACGGGCCGGTACCGGGAGCACTACAACTCGGGGGCCCAGACCCGCCGGATCGGGCCCCTGGTCGCCTCTCGGCCCGATCCCCGGCTCCAGATCCACCCGCTCCTGGCCGCCCGGATCGGCGTGGCCGACGACGGCCGGGCCCTGGTCGAGAGCCGCCGGGGCTCGGTCGTCTTCCGGGCCGACCTCGATCCGGACATCCGGCCCGACACCGTCTTCGCCCCCTTCCACTGGGGGGGCCGCTCGGCCGCCAACCTGCTGACCAACCCGGCCCTCGACCCGGTCAGCAGGATGCCCGAGTTCAAGGTCTGCGCCGTCCGGGTCAGCCCGGCCGAGGGGGGTGACCGGTGACGGCCCGGCCCGGGCTCCTGGTCGTCGGCAACGGGATGGCGGCCGAGCGGTTCCTCGACGAGCTGGTCTTCGTCGGAGGGGCGGAGCGCTACGAGATCACGGTGGTGGGCGAGGAGCCGACGGGGGCCTACAACCGGATCATGCTGGCCCGGGTGGTGGGCGGGGCCGGTCCCGACGAGATCACCACCAAGCCGGCCGGTTGGTATGCGGTGAACGGGATCCGGCTCGTCACCCGACGCTGGGTCCAACGGCTCGACCTGGCCCGGGGGGAGGCCGTCATCGGCGACGGGGAGACGGTCGGCTTCGACCGGTGCGTCCTGGCCACGGGGAGCTCGGCCTGGATGCCCCCGGTGGCCGGCATCCGGACCGCCGAGGGGGTCAGGCAGGCCGGGGTCCATCTCTTGCGGACCATGGAGGACGGGCTGGCGCTCCGCCGGGAGACGGACCCGGCCGGGGGCCGGCGGCGGATCTCGGTGGTCGGGGGCGGGCTCCTCGGCCTCGAGCTGGCCCGGACCTTCGTGGACCAGGGCCACCGGGTGACGGTCCTCCACGTCGGGGACACCCTGATGCAGACCCAGCTCGACCGGCTCGGGGGGACGGTGCTCCGGGACGCCGTGGCCGCCATGGGCATCGAGGTCGTCTTCGGGCAGACCGAGGCCGTCCTGGCCCGGGACCGGCTCGAGGCGCTCCGGCTCGACGACGGCCGGGTCGTCCCCACCGACACCGCCGTCTTCGCCACCGGGACCCGGCCCCGGATCGAGACGGCGGCGGCCTCGGGGATCGAGGTGGCCCGGGGCATCCTCGTCGACGACCGGCTGACCACCTCGGCCCCGACGGTGTCGGCCATCGGGGAGTGCGCCGAGCACGACGGGGTGACCTACGGCCTGGTGGCGCCCTGCTTCGAGCAGGCCGGGGTCCTGGCCGCCATCCTGGGGGGCTCGGACCCCGAGGCGCGCTACCGCGGGTCGAAGGTCTGCGCCAAGCTCAAGGTGGCCGGGGTGGACGTGGCCTCGATGGGCCCCATCGAGGCCGTCGAGGACACCGACGAGGTGGTCCAGGTCATCGAGGAGCGCCGGGGGGTCTACCGGAAGCTGATCATCCGGGACGGCCGGCTCCTGGGGGCGGTGGTGGTCGGAGACGGGGAGAGCACGGCCCGGTTGGTCCAGCTCTTCGACAGTGGGGAGCGAATGCCCCCGAACCCGGTCGACGTCCTCTGCTCCCCCCCGGCTTTCGCCCGGGTGGGGGGACCGGGGAGCGCCGAGCTCTGCAACTGCAACCGGGTGAGCGAGGCGACGGTGGAGGAGGCCATCGGGGCCGGCTCGGACACGGTCGAGAAGCTCCGGGCCTCCACCCGGGCCGGGACCGGGTGCGGCTCCTGTGTCAGCCGGCTGGTCGAGGCGCTCGAGCGCCACGGGGCACTGTCAGTGGTCTGACCGGGTCGTCGTCGCCGGCCAGGCGACGGGCCAGGGCCAGGGCCTCGGCCGGGGCCATCCCGGCCCGGGCCACCAGCCAGCAGGAGAGGGGGGCGGCCCAGCGCTCCGAGGCGTGGGCGGCCACGCCGGCCAGCTCGAGGAGGTCGGCCAGCTCCTCCGGGGTGGGCGGGGGGACACCCAGGGCGGAGGCCAGCCCGGCCGTCCAGTCCCCGCCGGCCAGGCCGCTCAACGGAGGGCCAGGGCCAACCCGGCGGGGAGGCCGGATGCCGTCTCCGGCTGGGTCCGGTCGAGGGACTGGAGGAGGACCTCGACGGGGGCCCCGGCCTCGACGCCGGGGCCGTCGGGGAGGAGGACGAGGGCGTTGGCGTCGGCCATGGTCCGCAGGAGGTGGGAGCCCTGGTGGGGGGAGGGCGCCACGGTGAGCCGGCCGTCGGCGTCGACGGTGGCGAGGGCCCGAACGGCGTGGAGCTTCCCGTCCGGCCGGCGGGGGATGGGGGCCGAGGCGGTGGCCCGGAGGGTGGGGGGGAGGACGGGGCGGTGGCCGGCCAGGTGGCGGAGGGCGGGCCGGACGATCAGGGCGAAGACGACGAGGGCGGCCACGGGGTTGCCGGGGAGCCCGAAGAGGGGCTGGCCGGTCCGGGGGAGGGTCCCGAAGGCGAAGGGCTTCCCGGGCTTGAGGGCGACCTGGAGCCAGCGGGTGCTCGGACCGCAGAGGCGTTCGAGGACGAGCCGGGTGAGGTCGTGGTCCCCGACGCTCACCCCGCCGCTCGTGACGAGGGCGTCGCAGCGCCGGGCCCCGTCGAGGAGGGCGGCGGCCAGGCGGTCCCCGTCGTCGGGGACGATGCCGAGGTCGACGGGGAGGCAGCCGGCCTCGGCCAGGGCGGCCAGGAGGGCGGGGCGGTTGGCATCGCGGATCCGGCCGGCGGTGGGGGGGCCGGGGAGGGTGGTGAGCTCGTCGCCGGTGGAGAGGACGCCGACGGTGGGCCGGGGGACGGCCCTGACCCGGTCGATGCCCAGGCTGGCCAGGAGGCCGAGGTGGGCGGGGGAGAGGAGGGTGCCGGTGTCGATGACGAGGTCCCCCTGGCGGACGTCCTCGCCGGGATGCCGGACGTGGCGGCCCGGCCCGACCGGGGCCAGGATCCCGACCGTGGCCGGCCCGCTCCCGGCCCGGGTCTGCTCGACGGGACAGACGGCGTCGGCCCCGTCGGGGAGGGGGGCGCCGGTCATGATCCGGGCCGCCTCCCCGGCCCGGAGGGTCCCGGCCCAGGGGGCGCCGGCCGGGATGTCGGCCACCACCCGGAGCTCGGTGGGGACGGTCCCGAGATCGGCGGAGCGGAGGGCGAAGCCGTCCATGGCGGAGTTGACGAAGGAGGGGACGGGCCAGGGGGCGACCAGGGGCCCGTCGGTGACGAGGCCGAGGACCCCGGCGGTGGGGAGGGAACGGGACCGGAGCGGGGAGCAGGCCGAGAGGACGAGGTCCCGGGTGGCCTCCAGGGTGATCATCGGAGCGCCAGCCGGAGGAGGTCCCCGGGGGTGTCGATGTCGGTGAAGTCCTCCGGTCCGGCCACCGCCGACCAGGCCTCCTCGTCGGCCAGGGTGGTCCCGGGGCCGCCGGGCCGGCCCCGGAGGGAGCGCCGTCCCCCGGCGACGGCGGCGACGGCGGCCTCGAGGTCCCAGGCCGACCAGCGGGCCAGGAGGGGTTGGCGCCAGCCGTCGACCAGGGGGACGACCGATCCGGGTCCGGGGTGGTCGGCCAGCCAGCGGAGGAGGGCCAGGGGGACGAAGGGGAGGTCGCCGGCCAGGACCAGGGCCGGGCCGTCGTGGCCCCGGTCCCGGAGGGCGACCGCTCCGGCGGCGATGGCGGCCAGGGGGCCCCGGCCGGGATCGGTTTCGACCACGGGGGGGAGGGTGCTCCGGCCCGGCCCGACCTCGAGGGTGGGGTAGGTGACGGCGGTGAGGACCCGGGCGGTCCGGGCCGGGCAGGGCTCGCCGTCGACGGGGATGGTGGTCTTGTCCCGGCCCATCCGGCGGCTGGCGCCCCCGGTGAGGAGGAGGCCGGCGATCACCGGACGCCGACGGGGAAGGTGGTGGGGGAGGCCAGGCGGTAGCCCCGTTTGACGACGGTCTCGACCAGGCCGGGGACGGGGAGGAGGGAGCGGAGCCGGGTCACGGCCATCTCGACGGCGTGGGCGCCGGACTCCTTCCCGGGGAGGTGGGCGGCCAGGCGGCGGCGGCTGAAGACGACCCCGGGCTCGGTGGCGAGGACCCGGAGGATGGCCATGGGGGCGGCGGGGACGAAGATGACCTCGCCGTCGAGGACGACGGCCTCCCCCCGGATCTCGAGGGTGTGGCCGGCCAGGGCCAGGTGGCGGGTGCGGCGGTGGGGGACCTCCTCGGTCACGACCCGGACGAGCGATCCCAGGCGGGCCCGCTCGGGGAGGAGGACGTCGATGCCCCGCTCCCGGAAGGTGGCGGCGCAGATCGTTCCCACGCAGGCCACCAGGACGTCGCCGCGCATGGCTGCCATGAGCTGGTCCTCGAGGCCGGAGAGGCGGGCCACGGTGAAGAGGCCGCCGGCGGCGGGGGCGCTGGTGAAGACGATGCTGTCGACCTGGCCGGCCAGGGTGGCGGCGATGAGCCGTTCCACCGAGGCCAGGTCGCCGGGACCGGACCAACGGTAGACGCCGACGGTCCGGACCTCGGCCCCGGCCCCGGCCAGGGCCGAGACCACCTCGGGGAGGGGCTCCCCGTGGAGCTGGAGGACGATCCGGACCCCGGTGAGGTCCCGGTCGAGGAGCCGGGCGACGACCTCGCCGACAGACTCCGAGGCGGGGGACCAGGCCTCGACGAAGCCGGCCGTCCGGATGGCCCCCCGGGCCTTCGGGCCCCGGGCCACGAGCTCGGCCCCGGTGAGCCGGGCCCGGAGGTCGTCGCCGTAGCCCCAGCCGTCGGCGGCCTCGAGCCAGCCCCGGAAGCCGATCCCGGTGGTGGCCACCATGACATCGATCGGGCCCCCGAGGCAGTCGAGGGTCTCCCGGCGGAGGACCTCCTCGCCGGCCAGGAGGTCGAGCTGCATGGTAGAGGCCTTCATGACCCGGGCACCCCGCCGCTCGAGCATGAGGGCGAGCTCCTCCCGGCGGCGATGGGCGGTGACCCCGACGGTGAAGCCCCGGAGGGGGAGGGCGGGCGCGGCCCCGGTCACGACAGGGTTCCGAGCGTGGGGGGTGCCACGAGGTGATCAGAGCATCCCCATGTTGCCCCCGTGGGTCCGGATTGTTAGCAGCGGGTGAACTGGGGGTCACCGGACCCGTCCCCCGCTGTGCACGCACAGGCGGCCGGGGGGGATGTGCGGATTCGGTTCCCGAGCGCTCACGCGGGGGCAACAGGGGGGAAATCCCCCGTCCCTACGGTGCGGGGATCGACCCCCACCGGAACGGTTAGGAGCCACCATGCCCCAGACGGGACCCACCTCGCTCGTCACCCACGAATTCCGACGCCGGGCCGGGGTCCTGCTGGCCGCCCTGCCCCGGCGGAGGGTCCTCCTGGCCACCACCTTCGCCTTCCTCATGTCCTTCGTCGTCTGGTTCGACATGGCCCCCTTCCTCGTGGCCATCGGGAAGAGCCTCCACCTCACGGCCAAGCAGCTGGCCGCCCTGACGCTCTGCAACCTGGTGCTCTGCGTCCCGGGTCGGCTCCTCATCGGGAAGGCCGTCGACCGGTTCGGGCCCCGGCGGATCTACGCCGGGCTCCTCATCTTCTCGGCCGTCCCCAACACCGTCTTCGCCACCGCCCACAGCTTCGCCACCCTGGCCCTGGCCCGGCTGTTCGTCGGACTGGTGGGGGCCGGGTTCGTGGTCGGGATCCGGCTCGTAACCGAGTGGTTCGAGGACGGGGACATCGGGACGGCGGCCGGCTTCTACGGGGGCTGGGGGAACTTCGGCTCGGCCGCCGCCGCCATCGGGCTGCCCCTGGTGGCCACCTCGCTGGCCCAGGGCCCGGAGGCCTGGCGGTGGGGGGTCTTCACCGCCGGGGTGGTCGCCGCCGTCTACGGGGTCGTCCTGCTCACCCTGGTCCGGGACACCCCGGAGGGCCGGGCCTTCGAGCGGCCGGTCCGGACGGGGGCCCTCGAGGCCACCAGCCGGGCCGGGGCGGTGGCGCTGGTGGCGCTGCTGGTGCCCATCGGGGGGGTGCTGGTCCTGGCGGCGGACCGCCTGGAGCGGACGAAGGTCCTCTCGCCGACGGGGACCACCCTGGCCGTGATGGCCGTGGCCGCCTTCGTGGTCCATCAGGTCGTCCGGGTCGTCCTGGCCAACCGCCGGGCCCTGGCCGGGGGGTATCCCCCCGAGGAGCGGTTCCCGATGCGGGCCGTGGTGCTCCTCTGCCTGGCCTACGCCGTCACCTTCGGGACGGAGCTGACCGTCATCTCGCTCCTCCCCACCTACTTCGCCACCACCTTCGGGCTCCACATCGCGGCGGCGGGGATCGCCGGGAGCGCCTTCGCCTTCACCAACCTCGTCACCCGGCCCGGAGGAGGGATCGTCTCCGACGTCCTGGGCCGACGCCGGGGCACCCTGATCTGGCTCCTCCTGGGGGTGGCCGTCTCGTTCGTGGCCATGGCCACCATGAAGTCGTCGTGGTCGGTCGGGGCCGGGGTGGCCCTGGTCCTCGTGGCGTCGGTCTTCGTCCAGGGGGGCAACGGGGCCGTCTTCGCCATCGTCCCCACCGTGAACCGGCGGTCGGCCGGCCAGATCGCCGGCCTGGTCGGCGCCTACGGGAACGTCGGGGGACTCCTCCTCTCGTCGGTCCTCTTCTTCAGCATCTCGCCCCGGCAGAAGGTCGGGAACGTACCGCTCGTGTTCCTCGTCATCGCCGGGGCCGCCCTGGTCGTGGCCGTCCTCTGCCGGTTCCTCCCCCGGGACACCGTCGACCTCCCCGGGGCGTCGGAGGGTGCGGTCGGGGAGGAACTCGAGAGGGAGATGTTCCGGCCCGATCAGGTCGGCGCCGGGGTCTGACCGCCGATGGCCTAGTGTCCCTGGGATGACTCCCATCGAACACAGTCCCGTCCGGCGGATGGCAACGACGCTCGGCGTCGTCACGGCCGGGGCCCTCCTCCTGGCCGCGGCCGGGTGCAGCAGCAGCAAGTCCTCAGCGGCGGTCACGACGAGCACCACCACCTCGACCACCTCGGCGTCGACGACCACCACGTCCGCGGGTTCGTCCACCACGGCGGCGGGGTCGTCCACCACGGTGGCGGGCACCAACGTGTGGAACACCAACGCCACGGCCTTCCGGGGCCAGAACGGCAAGACCTACACCCTGGCCTGCACCCCGAACGGGACGGCCTACGGGGTGTGGGGGAACGGGACCTACACCGACGACTCCTCGATCTGCACCGCCGCCGTCCAGTCCGGGCTCATCACCCTGGTCAAGGGGGGAACGGTCACCTACCAGATCGCGGCCGGGGCTCCCAGCTACCAGGCGGGGACGGCCAACGGGATCACCTCGAGCAGCTACGGAACCTGGAACGGGAGCTACACCTTCCCGGCGGCACCGCCCGGAACGGTCCCGGTCGGGGTCGAGACCTGGGCGCAGGACGCCACCGCCTACCGGGGCCAGAACGGGAAGCAGGTCACGGTGGTCTGCTCGGCCAACGGCAGCCTCGGTTCGGTCTACGGCAGCGGGCCGTTCACCGACGACTCCTCGATCTGCACCGCCGCGGTCTTCAAGGGCCTCATGACGGTGGCCCAGGGCGGGACCGTCCTGATCCAGATCGCCCAGGGGTACGCCAAGTACACGGCCGGCACCGCCAACGGTGTCACCACGAACGCCTACGGGGCCTGGAGCGGGAGCTACACCTTCCCGAGCAACCAGCCCTCGACCTAGGGGGCGTTGTTCGCCACGCTCAGCGGGTCCCCGACCACCGCCGATCCGGGGTTGGAGGGCGGGCCCGGTGAGAACTCCCTGGTAGACGGGCTGAGCCGACGGGCCCCGGGGGCGAGTGGAGCCGAGCTTCCCCGAATGGGCGGTCGATGGTAGACCGAGGTGGGTGAGTCCCCCCAACGGATGGCAGGATCGACCCGCCTTCCTCCAGGATCTGTCCCGCGACATCGACACCATCCTGGGTACCCCGGCGTCCGAGGAGCTCTACGACCAGGAGGCCCTCAACCGGGAGTTCATCGAGTCGGGGTGGGCCCGGTACTGGCCGATGGACCTCCTCTTCCTCCTGACCCTCGGTCTCGTCAACCGGATCGTGGGCCGGGACTTCTTCGACGAGGTGACCCTGGCCGAGACCATCTGGTCGGCTCGGCCGACGGCCGAGGACGACGAGACCCGTCTCACCATGCGACGGTTCGCCGAGGCGGCCGGGGTGGAGGAGCCCTCGACCCGGCTGGACCTCCTCAACCTGGCCTTCCACTACGGGCTCTTCGTCCGGGCCGATGACGGCCGGCGGCTGGTGGCCCAGCCCCTGCCCCCCGTGGCCGGGAGCGGGGTGGTCGGCGACGGCGCCGAGACGGTCGGTCAGCAGGAGGACACGACGGAGGCCCCGCTGGCCCCGGTCACGGAGCTCTTCCGGACCCGGGCCCGGGACCAGCTCGTCACCACCTTCCGGGCCATCACCCGGCCGGTCGGGCGCCCGGACCGGAGCGGGAGCGCCACCGCCGACCGGTAGGACCGGAGGCGGCCGGCTTCCCGGAGGGCCAGGGGGAGACCTCCGGCTGGGAGTCGACGAGGTCTCGCTCGAGGCGGGCGCTGTCACCGGGCTCCCTTGGGGGGAGTACGGGAAGCTCCGGCCGAGGCTCGCCGACCAGGACCGGGCCCGTTCCGGGTGACGAGTTGCCAGCCGTCGAGCCGACCCTGGCCCGGGTGATCGACCGGCCGTGTCGGTCGTGCGAGGGTGACGATCCTCTGCACGTCGGTGTCGCCATGTTCTGGACTGGACGCCAGAAGCTGTGCCTGAACCGACGCTCAAGTGCGATCAGCCTGGTATTTACGAAGCTTTCCTGCAATAATAGATCTGTGATAGAGAACATCGAGGGTCACGGGGTTTCAGTACTGCTCGCCTTCCGAGGTGAGAATGTCCGATCGTTCCGCGACGAGTTCGAGCTCTCACTGGTCGCTTCCAGTCTCGCTGACAAGAGCGCGGTGCGGCAGGTGGCATGGCGAGAGGGCGGCCGGCCTGTCGGTGTGCTCCCGGTGGCCGCCGTGTTCGGCGCCAACGGGTCCGGCAAGTCGAACCTGGTCAGGGCGATGGATGACATGCGCGGGCACGTTCTCCACTCATTCAGAGGGGGGAGCCCGACGGGAGGGATCCCGCGGCGTCCGTTCCTGCTCGACCCGGAGGCGCGCCGGGCGCCGTCGCGATTCGAGGTCGACGTCGTGCTCGCTGGCGTCCGCCATGAGTACGGGTTCGTGCTCGACGACGAGCGGGTCCTTGAGGAGTGGGCCTATCGGTACCCTCACGGCAAGGCCGCTCTGCTTTTTCGCCGCCATGACAGCGATGTCGATCTGGGTGCCGTCGAGCGGGTCAAGGGCCGAGCCGTCATGGAGTTGCTCCGGCCAAATGCGTTGTTCCTCTCGACCGCGGCCTCGGCCAATCACCCCGCTTTGCTCCCCCTGTACGCTTGGTTCGGGCGCAACCTCCGGCTCGCCGAGGCGAACAGTCGACAGTTCCGTCAGGCGCTCACGACGCAGCTGCTCGACCAGGAGTCCCGCCGCGAGTCGGTCCTGGCGCTGTTGCGGGCGGCGGATCTCGGCGTCACCGGGGCCAAGAAGCACGAGCTCGACCCGGTCATGCGGGAGCGGTTGCAGCGCGCCGTTCGCATCCTCGCCGGGACCGAGGGCGAGCCTGACGGCATTGACGAAGGTCCGGCCTTCGAGGAGCTCGGAGTTCGTCTGGTCCACCAAGGCGTCGGCGGAGAGGTCGAGCTCGATGCCCAGGACGAGTCCCTCGGCACACTCGTCTGGTTCGGTCTCGTCGGCCCGGTGGTCGACGCGCTTGCCGACGGCGCCGTGTTTCTCGCCGATGAGCTTGACGCCAGCCTCCATCCGGCCCTCGTCGCCGAGCTGGTGCGCCTGTTCCAGGATCCGACGACGAATCCTCGTCGGGCGCAGCTCGTGTTCAACTCGCACGACGCCACGCTCCTCGGCGACTCGACGGGTGAGCGGCTCCTGGGCCGGGACCAGATCTGGTTCACAGAGAAGCGGGCGGACGGCAGCTCCCGTCTGTACCCGCTCGCCGATCTTGACCCCCGCAAGGAGGAGGCTGTCGGCCGCCGCTACCTCGCCGGGCGCTACGGCGCCACGCCGATCCTTTCGCGCCAGGAGTTCGATGCCACCGCTGATCTCATCACCTCGGGCGATCGCAATTGAGTCGCAACGGGGGGAGCGGGCCTCCCCGACGGCGGGTGTCGAACGCGGCCGGCCGGCTCGAACTGCTGGCGTTCGTCGAAGGCCTTCGAACCGAGGAGATGTACCTCGTCGACTGGCATCGACGTCACCGCGACCGCGTGCGCGTCACCATCGATCCCTACCGAGGCGGGCCCCTTCAGCTTGTCGAGCGAGCTGTCGGAGCACGACGGGCCGAGGCGCAAGACGCCAGACGGGGAAGAGGCCGGCCGCACGACGAGATCTGGTGCGTCTTCGACCGCGATGAGCACGCCAACTTCCGCGAGGCCATCGAACTGGCCGACCATCACGGCATCCATCTGGCTGTTACGAACCCGTGCCTTGAACTCTGGTTCCTCCTGCACTTTCAAGACCAGACGGCGTTCATCCATCGCCACGATGCCCAGCACTTCGCCGGAGCGATTCTCGGCTGCTCCAAGGTGCTCTCCTCGGCCGCACTTGAGGCGCTCTCCGAACGCTACGGCAAAGCGAAGGCGCGGGCGGTGAGCCTTGACCAGAAGCATGCAGGTGACGGATCGCCGCCCCGAAGCAACCCCAGCAGCGAGATCTGGCGAATGATCGACCGGATCCGTGATGCCTGAAAACAGGGTCTGTCGCCCATGCGAGACTGACCGGACGGGCGGTAGGCCAGTTACTAGGACAGAGCGTCCCAGTGGAGGACAAAAGCCCAGGTAGCCCTCGTAGCTCAGGGGATAGAGCGTCGGTTTCCGACGACTCCCGACGACACCAGAAGGCGCCATTTGTAGGACAAATAGTAGGACAAGGTCTGTCGTCCGAAGCCGGGGCACACGCGGTGACGCCGACGCCCGCCGACCGGCGTACAGTCAGGAGCGTGCCCGTCATTCCCCGTTCGGAAGTGCCGCCGCGCCTGACCGTGCTTCCCCCGAAGGATGCCCTCCGGCAGCCCCGGCCGATGCCCACCGGCGACGAGATGGCCATCGAAGGTCTCACCGACGACGAATGGGATGCCTTCGTGAAGGCCATCGCGGTTGCCCAGCAGGCATTCTCCTCCGGAGACTTCGATCGTGTCGCCTCTTGCCTCGACGAGCAGGCGGTGGGGCGGGCCCGGTTCAGGGCTGAGGCCGTGAAGTCACTGCGCCGGGAGGACTGACCCTCGCGGTGTCGAGTCCGCGCCGGGCCGTGAGGGGGCCGGGTCGGCGAGGAAGGTGAGGAGCTCGTCGGCGTCGCGCTCGACGGAGAATCGGCGGATGGTGGTGGCCACGCCGGTCAGCTCGTCGAGGAAGCCCTCGTGGGCGCCTCGGGCGGGGTCCTCGATGGTCCCTTCGACGTAGAGGACGACGAACCGGGCCGAGCGGCCGTCCGACTTGGGCCGGAGGACCCGGCCCATCCGCTGGATCATCTGGCGTCGGGACCGGCTGGCACCGACGATGAGGGCGAGGTCGGCGTCGGGGACGTCGATCCCCTCGTCGAGGACCCGGGGGGCGCTGACGGCTCTGAGGCTCCCCGCTGCGAAGCGGTCGAGGACGCTGTGGCGAAGTCGGGTGGGGAGGCCGGAATGGACGACGCCCGTCTCGATGCCGGCCTCGCCGAGACGGTGTGCGATCCGCTCGCTGGCCTCGATGGTCTGAGTGAAGATGATGGTCCGCTCTGAAGCCGCGACTGCGGGGGCGAGGATGTCGATGGCCTCTCCCTTGCGACCAGCTCCGGCCAGGAGGAGGCGGCGTTCGGTGGCGGCGGCCCGGTACCGGCGGGCCAGGGTCGGTCCGGGTCCGTCGCCGGAGCGGTCGGCCAGGACGTGGAGGACCCGGATGAATTCCTGGTAGGGCTCCCGGGGGAGTCCATGGCGGGCTATCAGCTTGGCCGCGGTCTGGGCCATGGTGTCGCTCAGGATGTCGTAGGTGTCCTGCTCCGCCGGTTCGAAGGTGACCCCGGCCAGGGCGACGGCAACCTGGGCGGCGACCCCGTCGGCGATGGCCCGCCGGTAGCCGAGCTGGTAGCAGGAGCCGCCGAAGTAGGGGTCGAGCCAGGTGCGATGGCCGTCGTCGTCGCGGGCGTAGGTGGCGCTGAGGCCGAGCCGGCGGTCGAATCGGGGGTCAAGGGCGAGGCGGTTGAAGAGGGCGCCGTAGCGGTGGCACTCGTCGGCGACGAGGAGGCCGTGGGGGCGGATGGGACGGGTGTCGGCGGAGCGGAGGGTGTTGACGATGGCAACGACGACGTCGTGGCTGGTGAGTGAGGCTCGGCCGTCGTCGCCGAGGTGGCCGACGAGGGTGCCGGCGGGCAGGGCCGGCCCGAGGACGGCCAGCCACTGCCGCTGGAGCTCCTTCGTCGGGACGATGACAAGGGCCTGGCCCCGTCGGCGGAGCTGCTCGAGGACGGCGGCCACCCCGACCCTGGTCTTCCCGGTGCCGGTGACGGCTTCGACCACTCCCCGGCGGTGCTGGGCCACCCAGGCGTCGAGGGCCTCGGTCTGCCAGGCGTAGAGGCCAGGGGAGATGTCCTCCCAGGACTCCGCGGTTGACTGCCCCGATTCGGCTCCGGGGGGAGCGGGAGCCGGTGCGGTGGTGGCCAGCCACCACCGCCGGGGTGAGCCGGCGTCGCTGCGGAAGCGGCCGTGGCTGCCGTAGAGGAGGCGGGAGACTTCGTCGTCAGCGGTGGGGGTGCCGATGGAGGCCAGGTCCCGGCTCAGCTCCGGGACGGTGGCCCCGGGCCGTTCCCCGACGACGGCTTCGAGGGTGTCAATCAGCACGCCCGCCGTCCCCGCCGTCCCCTTCGAGGTCGGCGTCGTCGCTGAAGTCGACGGTGAGAGGGGTGGCGGCGATCTCCGGGACGTAGGTGGGGTCGAGGCGGCGGAGGTCCCATTCGGAGATCCAGGCCCGGACGTACTGGCGCATCCGGTTGGAAGGCAGGCGTTCGATGCCGACGACGTCGGGGGGGTCCCAGCCGTAGGCCTCGGCGTGGATCTGCTTGAGGTTTGCGTAGGTCCGGTCGAGCTCGTCGCGTCCGGGAGGCTGGAGCCGGACCTGTTCCCGGGAGATGATCCGCATGCCGGCCTCGGCGTCGATAGCGGCCAGCTCCCCTTCGGTGGTCTCCTTCATGCGGAGCTTCTTGGGGATGAGCTCGGTGTCGCTCTTGCCGGTGAGGACCATCGCCTCGAAGTCGTCGACGGTGGTGAGCACCGCACCCAGGGGGGCGGCGGAGTCCTCGCGCTCACCGCGGATCCAGCGGGCGACTGCCCCGTAGGACCGGGCCCGCTGGAGGACGGTGTAACGGCCGATGAGCTCGACTTCGTCGAGGAGGACGACCCAGCCCTTGAAGCCGGCGGCCCGGACGAGGCGGGAGACGAAGCGGAACCGCTGGAGGGAGAGCTGCTGCTCGCGAATGGAGGCCAGGCGGTAGGTGGCGGCGGCCCCGGTCTCCTTGAGCCGTCGCCGGAGGTCGGCCACCGACAGGGGGTCGCCAGCCCAGAACCGGACGATCCGGTCGATGAACTCGGCGTCGCCCCGGGCGTACTCGTAGAGGAAGAGGGTGGCGGCGAAGCGGCTGTCGAGGGGGACGTCGTCGCCGTGGACCCAGTGGTAGAGCTCGGCGTACTCGGCGGAATCGGGTTGGAGAGCGATTGACAGCTCGTCGATGGCGGAGCCGGGCCGGCCCGGGACGAGGGCTTCGTCGATGGCGGCCCGGAACACCTTGGCCGTGTCGTAGAGGGGGGTCTCCTTGGAGATGACGACCTTGGAGACGACGAACCCCCGGCTGAGGGCGACGTGGGCGAGGTGCTCGAGGACGTGGCTCTTCCCCGAACCGAAGCCGCCCCCGACGAGCATCCCGCCGGGGGCGGGGCCGGTGGGGACGGCTTCGATGGAGTCGAGGAGTTGGCTGAAGCGGTCTTCGACGCCGATCTGGAGGGAGCCGAGCACGGTGACGGCGTCACGGTTGGGGACTCCGGCCCGCAGGGCTTCGAGGGCCCGGCGGCGTTGGACGGCCACGGTGGTCATGATGCCCCCAGGCGGACGAGAGAGGAGTAGGGGTTGTCGCGTCGTTGGTCGCGGACCTCGTCGATGATCCGGAGCTTGAGGGCCTGGTAGGCCTCGATGCCCCGGGTGGGGTCGGTGATGAATTCGGCCGGGGCGACGACGACGACGCAGCAGTGGGAGAGCTCGTCGGTGTTGTCCACGAGCTGACGGAGGACCTCGTAGGCGTCGATGACGGAGGCCTTGGTGTAGTAGATCCCTTCCCGCTCGTCGGGCCCGGGGCGCCGGGCCAGGCCGAGGCGACGGATGTCGAGCTCGATGACGAGGCCGGCTCGGCCGTTGACGGATAGCCAGTGGGCCAGGGAGAAGAGGAGGTGGCGGGCGTTGTGGCGGGCGATCCGGCGGAAGATGAGAGCGGTCTTCAGGGCCGAGATCTGGCGGAGCTCTCCGGCGAGCCAGTCGAGGACGGCGCTGTGCTCGGCATCGGTCACCTGACCGGTGCGGAGTTGGGCCTGGCAGAGACGGAGCATGGCGATCCGGAACTCCTGGACCATGGCGTAGTCGTGGTAAACGAAGTCCTGGAGGTGGCGGTCGAGGTCCCGTTTGAGCTCGCGGGACTCGACCCCGCGGACCGCGGCGACCGCGTCGACGGAGATGTCGTCACCGTCGGGGACGGGGTAGCCTGCCACGGCCAGGGCCCGGCGGGCCGTGGTGGCGGCCAGGGCGTTCCAGTCGATCTGGCGGCTGACGGCGAAGAAGATCTGCTCGATGAGATGGACCTTGGTCAGGGCCGCGTCGACTCGGACGACTGCGAAGCCGCCGGCTTCGGCCCGCTGACGGAGGCCGGTGGAGAACCGGCCGGCGGACTCGTCGTCGGCGGGGAGGACGAATTTCACGGCTGCTCCGCCGCTGTCGACGTAGCCGTGGAGGTACTCGGTGTCGAGAAAAGCGGTGTAGTCGCCCACGCCGATCATGGCGCCTCCTCGGCGGTGAAGGCGACGCCGGCGTAGAGCTTGACCTGGCCGGCCTTGGTGACGGTCGTGAGGTTGCCGGATCCCCGGGTGAGGGCGCTGGCCGGGAGGCTCATGACCAGACCGGTCCTGGTGAGGGTGATGCCGCTCTGGTCGAGGAGGTAGAGGTCCCGGGCGAACTCCGGCTTGGTGTACTCCCGGCTCATTCCGGGGAGGAGGGTGAGGACCCGGTAGAGGTCGGTGAGCTTGGCCACGGCGCCGGGTCGGGGTGCGACGAGGGCGTAGGCGGCGGCCAGGGTTTCGAGGAAGGCCTCGGGCTTCGATTTCGGGGTCTTGTCCTGACCGGCGGCGAGGAGGCGGGCCAGGAAGGAGGGCCGGACCCGGCGTTCCCGCTTCTTGTCGATGACGACGGTCGTGTCGGCGGTCGAGACCTGGATGATGCTGGGGTAGCAGAGGATCCGCTGGTCTGACTCGACGGCCTGGATCCCGGCGGCGGCCGTGGCAGCGAGGAGCTCCTTGGTGTAGCTCTCGGACTCGAAGTAGCCGGTGACATCGAAGCGCCAGCCGGCCCGCAGCTCGGTGGCGGACCCGGCCGCGGCGGCGGCCAGCCGGTCGACGGCCTCGACGGCCTGCTGGACGTCGCGCATCTGACCGGTGGCGGCCGCAGCTTTCAGCCGCTTGGCTTCCTTGACGGCGGCGAGGAGAGCGCGCAGGGCTCCGTCAGCATCGGATTCGAGCGCCTCGAGGGCCTGCTCGAGGGTGGGGGGGACGGCGGTGGTCGTCATCTGGCTCCTTGGGCGGTCGTGGCGAGGGAACGGTCGGCGGCGGGGGGTTCCTGGTCGGGGGTGAGGACGAGGACGGTCACTTCTCCGGCGGGATCGAAGCCGAGCCAGAGATCATCCCCGATCCGAGCCCCTCCGGCCAGGGCGACGTGGCGGAGGGGCCCGAGGGTGGGGACCCCACTCTCGTCGACAACGGCGACGGGGCCGTAACGGCTGGTGAGCGTCCGCCGTTGGAGGGGGGCGAGGCCGATGGCCTCAGCCAGGTCGGCTGGGAAGGGAATGGTGTCGCCGCTGAGGACCCCGGCGTCGACGGGGACGGGGAGCCACCAGCGATCGTCCGAGAGGGTGGCCAAGGTCGGTACTTCGCCGGGCTCCCGACGGGGCCACCAGGGGGTGCTACCCCACTCGGCGAGCTCGTAGACGTCGGAGGCGACACGGACGAACCGGCGGTCCCGGGAGAGGGCGAGACGGAGCCGGGCCGCCTGGTCAGCCTGTCCGGCCAGGCCCGCCAGATCGGCGACGGCCATGGCCCGGCCGGTGGCGAAGAGGATCCGCTCGGCCACCACGGCCAGGCTTCCCGAGCGGTCGACGACCATGTCCTCGACGAAGAGTGCCCCGCAGGCCGCCAGCCAGGCGTGGCGGTGCTCGGACCGGACTCCGGCCAGGGCCAGTTCGTCGAGGCAGTCCCGGGCCGGGCGGACCCCGCCGTCCTGGGCGATGGCGGCCCTGGTGCCGGTGGCGGCCGCGTCCGGGTCGGCGGCAAGCCAGCCCTTGGTCGTCCCGACGATCCGGTAGGGGCCGGCCAGCCACAGCAGGAGCGCCCCCGGCCTGGTCCGGCTCGATCCCAGGCCGAGGCGTCCGAGGAGGTCGTCGGTGGCTTCGAGGGGGACGATCTCCCCCAGCCAACTCCGGACGCCGTTGATGAGGGCCCGGGTCTCCCCGAGGGCCTGGGCCGCCACCGCCCTGACCCCGCGTTCGGCGTCGTTCCTGAGCATGGCGACCCTGGTGGCGGATATCCCGAGGTCCCGGGCCATCTCCCCGAAGGGCCGGGAGGGACCGAGCAGGAGCTCCCGTTCGGCGAAGATCTCTACCGAGCGGGGGTTCCCGGCCCCGGCCAGAATCCCGGCAAGGGCCTCGTGGTGCCCGGCCAGGGTCCCGGTTGTCCGCAGGAGCCGGCTGGCGGCCGCCCGGACGTGGGCCGGCCGGTCGCCGTTGGCCAGGCTCGTGACGGCTTCGAGGAGGGTCCCGTCGGAGGTGGCCTGGCCGTGGTCGAGGAGGATGGCGAGGTCGATTCCGGGAGCGGCCGCCGAGGTGTCGGGCTGGACGCTGGCCAGTCCCAGGAGGCTGCGGCCGAAGGCGAGGGCGAGGAGGGCGGAGACCATGCGGTTCCCTGCGCTGATCCAGTCCCGGGTCTCCCCCACGCGGAGGGTGAGTACCGTCGACCAGCGGCCGGCCTGGTTGCGGGCCAGCAATTGGAACAGCTTGGGCTCGAGCTCGTGGGCTGGAAGATCCCTATCGGGGAGGAGGGCAGCGGCAGGGAAGAGATCGCCGATCAGCTCGTCCTGGAGGAGCTTGAGAGTCTCGTCGTTGGCGAGGCCGGGGAGGAGGGACTCTTGGAGACGGGCCCGCCAGGCCCGGTCATGGAGGTCTCCGATGGCGACCTCCTCGATGGCCTGGCCTGGGCAGCCGAGGACCTGGCCCAGGGACTTCCGACCGGGTGTGAGCAGAGCAGCGCTCCCGGTGAAGGCGTCAGCGATTGTGAGCATCTGCGCCGGCCCCTTCCCTCAGATCAGCGCCCGGTCCGTCGTCCATGGGCAAGCTACACGAGAGGTGTGACAAGGGAATTGGGACGATGTCGCACCCTTCGGTCCTGGTGGAGGACAAAAGCCCAGGTAGCCCTCGTAGCTCAGGGGATAGAGCGTCGGTTTCCTAAAGTGAACCGTGCCTCCGGTTGAGACGACTGTCCTAGGCGTTTGACGGTTCTGACCTGGGAGAGCAACGGTTTCCGACGGCACCCGACGACACGAAAAGGCGCCTGTTGTAGGACAAATACTAGGACAGGATCGGGCTCGGGAGGGCCGGCGGACGGCCGTCAGCGGAGTCCCGATCGGACCCGCTCGGGGGCGCCCAGGGGAGTTGGGAGACCGCCCGGCGTGGTCAGGAGGCTCTGCAATGTCGGCGTGATCGACCGGGGCCTACGCTTTCGCTCATGCCCGTCGTCCCCGGCTCGGATGAGGCGCCCCGGCTGACGGTGCTCCCCCCGAAGGAAGCCCTTCGGCTCGCCCGGCCGATGCCCACCGACGAGGAGATGGCCATCGAGGGTCTCACCGACGAGGAGTGGGACGCCTTCGAGAAGGCCCTCGGCATGCACTCGCTGCGTCGGGAGGACTGAACGTCCAGGTGTCGTCCGGACCTGGCAGCGACGAGGGCTTGTCGGGGGTGCGATGTGGCGGACGGTACGGCTATGGTCTCGCCTAATCCTCCCCGCCCTTCGGGTTCGGCTTCGGCCGGCTCGGAGTGGCGGGGTTTATCTTTTCCCTTCGGAGGTGGCGGTGACGAGGGCCATGGCTAGTCCGGACTCCGATGTGGTGCACAGCCGGCAACCGTCGGGGTCGACTCCGTGCGCGAGGATGAGTCTGTGATCCGCAGCTTCGAGACCGAGGGTATCGGCCCTGCTTCACACCTTCGCGCTGATTTCGCCCCAAGGCTCAACGTGATGACCGGGGACAACGGTCTGGGCAAGAGCTTCCTGTTGGAGGCACTGTGGTGGGCGCTGACCCGCGGCTGGCGAAGCGAGATGGCCATTCCGAATCGTGCGCACGCAAGCACCGCTTCCATCAAGGCGACCTTCGATGGAAAGGTCGGCGTGGCTCGAACGACCGGCCGGTTCGACCCGAAGTCTCAGCGGTGGTTGGCGGCGCGGGGACAGCCCCCGAAGCCCGGCCTCGTCATCTACGCCGCAGCCGATGGCGGGTTCTCGGTGTGGGACCCGCTGAGGAACCACGCCGGCTCGCGCTACGTGAGCGACTTCCTGGAAGTGCCGTTCCAGACGTCGCTCGTGTTTGACCGTGCCGCGCTGTGGGATGGTCTTCGCTCGCCTGACAAGGCGGTGCTCTGCCGAGGATTGGTCGAGGACTGGGTGGCCTGGCAGCGGGACGAAGACGAACGGTTCAAGGAGCTGACCGAGGTCCTCGCCCTGCTTTCGGACGGGACCGAGAAGCTGCGCCCCGGTAAGCCGCGGCGCGTCCTGGTCGGCGATGCCCGGTCGTTCCCGACCTTGCGACTTCCTTACGGCACGGAGCCGGTGACCCATGTCTCGGCCGGCGTTCAACGGATCATCTCTCTGGCCTACCTCCTCGTCTGGTCGTGGCATGAGCACCGGGAGGCGGCCCGCCTGACGGGTGAGCAGACGACCTCATCGGTGATCTTCCTCTTCGACGAGATCGAGGCGCACCTGCATCCTCGTTGGCAACGGAGCCTTCTGCCGTCACTGCTCGAGGTTGTCAAGGCGTTGAGCGGCGCCGACGGGGTACAACTGATCGGAGCAACCCATTCCCCGCTGCTGTGCGCCTCGGTGGAGACGATCGTCGAGGAGCGCCGGGACCGGCTGTTCACACTAGACCTCGTTCGGCGCGACGGTACGGCCGACGTCGTGCTGAAGCAGGTGCCATGGGGACCGATCGGCGAAGTCGACGCCTGGCTGCGCTCCGACCTGTTCGACCTGACCTCGACGCGTTCGATCGAAGCCGAACACGCCCTCCAGTCAGCGGCCGAGATCGCCCGACAGAAGAAACCCGATCCCGAGCATGTCGCCGCCGTCACCGCTCGACTTGAACAGGCGATCTCGTCGACGGACCCGTTCTGGGCCCGCTGGGAGTTGGTCACCTCCGGCGTCCGCCGGTGATCCCGGTTGCGGAAAGGCCCGAACCGGCGTCGTTCGACGCCCGGGTCCGGCAGCCCGGAGCCAGGTACCTGGCCTCCCAGCAAGCACCGGTGACAGCCCGAAGACCATATTGGCGTCGGGCCCTTCCCGATCTTTGCGACGCCTACGACGACACGTGCGCCTACCTGGGAATCCGGGTCCGGCGATCAACCGCCTTCTTGACCGTCGACCACTTCACCCCCCGCCACGTTGCTCCGATGGAGGCGTACGAGTGGAGCAACTTTCGCCTCGCTTCTCCTCCCGTCAACACCTACAAGACGGATCAATCGGTACCGGTCGACCCGTTCTCGGTCGAGGCCGGCGAGTTCGAGCTGAATCTCGTGAGCGGGGAAGTCGAGGTCGGCAACACCAAGCGGGCGAGAGATGTGAGGGAGACGATCAGATCGCTCAAGTTGAACAACGGCCGGTTCGTGACGGATCGTCGCCAGTACCTCGACGACTACCTCGACCACCGGATCACCAGGGATCATCTGGCCCGCTGGTTTCCCTTCGGCGAGGCTGAACTCACTCGACAGGGGCACTGACTGAACCCCTGATCGCCCGGCGACGCCGTTGACCGTCAAGGTTCCGATCATACGTGCCGTTTCCGCTTGATCCAGGCCAGATCCGCTCGGTCACGTTGGCGATCCTGCTCTTCCTGTTTGAAGAGCGCGGCTGTCTTGGTGAGGACGAGCGTGTACGGGGAGCCTTTCCGTCTGGTCACGTGGCTGACGGGGAGATCGGCACCGCTGACCCGGGAATGGATGTGGGCGCGGCCCGCTTTGGCGAGCGGCCACTCCATGATCTTGCGGGCCGGGTCGGAAAGGAAGCCTGCCAGCGTGCCGCACAGTTCGCACGAGCAGCCGGGAGGCATCCGGATCGACCAGTCGTCCGCAGGGCGCGGCGGGCGGGCAACGCACCCCTCCAGCACACGGCGGCAGTGATCGGAGACGGCGTCGAGGCCGGCCGCGCTCCACTTCGGAGCGGGAACGGCTCGGAGCACCTCGGTGGCGAAGCCGACCATGCCGTCGTCCTCCCGGCACAGGAACGCGGCGGCCTCGTCGACAAGGTCGGCCGCACCGACCAGCGATGCTCCCTCCAGCACCGCTGCGACCGGGCGTCCCAGATCGCCCAGGGCCTCTCTGCGCTGGAGCGGCGAAGCCGTGGCCAGGTCCTTCTCGATCGCTTCACCGAGCCAGCTCCACGAGTTGCGGAGCAGAAGGCCAGCGGCCGCCATGCCCGGGTCTCCGCAGCCGGCGAGCGCGGAACAGAGGGGGTGCAGCGAAGCGATCCACGCTGCTGTGCTCGGGACGTGAGGGTCGTACCGGCCCCGCCGGGTGGACCACGACTGGACGAGGTCGGCGGCCCACTGCTCCCCGTAGCCGGCGACCAGCGCGCTGAGCGCCTTGGCGTGGCCGGGCGTGAGCATCTCCAACCGGAAGGGCTTCAGGAGCATGGCGGCCGTCGACGGCTCGTCGAGGAGGCGGGCCGTGCGCATCACCTTGGTGAGGAAGGTCTTGGCCGCCGACCGTCCGGCCTCCTGGGCCCAGAACGGTGCCAGCGTGCCGGCTTCCTGTCTGGCTCCGGCCAGGTCGCCGGCGCGGACACGGGCGGACAGGGTGTCGAGCGCCCAGGAGGGGGACGCCTCGGCCCGCACGGAGAAGTCCAGGCGGGTCGGCCAGACCACCAGGGCGCCGCGGTGGTACCAGCGGTCGAGGGTGTTGCCCCAGTTGCCCATGTAGCCCTCGTACTCGGATGCGTAGGGGCTCATGTCGCCGGACGGGGTGGAGGCGCAGACCTCGCCGTCCTTGATCGAGAGGCCGAACTCCTCCACCTTCTCACCGGCCGAGCCGAGCCAGCTGCCGAGGGTGACGGTGGACTCGATCAGCTCGTCGAGGTCGTAATCGTCGGCCGGCCCCCGGTCACGGGAGTCGACGGCCGGGTCGTCCTCCTCGAACTCTTCCCAGTCGCGGTAGCGCCAATGCCGGTACGACCGGGCCCGTTCGGGTTCGAAGGCGCTCCAGGTCTCGTGGACTTCGGCCAGGCCCAGGGCCACCTCGCAGCCTGCTCGTTCGGCCGCCGTCCGGAGCGCCGAGACCCGTCCGGCGTCGACTCCCTTCAGCCGGGACCAGCTCAAACCGCGAGGGGTGTACTCGTGATCGAGCAGGTAGACGAGGCGACGCCAGACTTCGGGCCCGTCGAAGTGCCGCTCCAGGTAGCCGGCCAGGTCGTCGACCAACCCGGGTTCCGACGGGGGTCGGAGCTCAAGGGCCGGATCGCCCCTGAGCATGAGGTTGTAGGTCAGCACGACGCGGTGGCCGGACCTCACCGGCTTGATCTGGTGGCGGCAGTCGCTGTAGAAGGCCACGAAGGACAGGGCCTTCTTCGACCCCCGGTAGGTGGCGACCTGGCCCTGGTGCTCGACCTCGAAGGCACCGCCGGTGAAGGCCGAGGGGAGTGTGACGACCAGGGAGCCGACCATGGCGTCTTCCTTCTCCGAATCCTGGTGGCGCACGAAGAACTGCCCTGGGGCGTAGACCAACATCGAGTGGAGCTCAGCCTCGAGCCGGCCGTCGGGCAGGCCGAGGTCGCGGTGGAGGTGCTCGATCACCGGGAGGAGCGTCCTGTCCCATTCCCGCTTGTCGATCTTCACCCTGCTCCTGGGGATCTCCCAGGTGTTGCGGACCGCCGGGTCGAGGAGGGTGTGCTCGCCCTGGCCGTAGCGGGCGGGCCGACCGAGGGAGCAGAGCCGCACCGCCTGCTCCTCGGAAACGGGGAACGTCAGCGGACCGACACCTCGCACCTCGAGGTGGAGGTCATCGGTCGGCGCCGTCTGCGAGGCGCTGAACGAGCCCCGCCCACCCACCGTGGCCAGCAGGACAGCGAGTTGCTCGCGTGCGCTGACGGTCATCGCATCACCTCCGACCATCTCGGGTCGCACAGTTTGAAAACCGGCTCGAACGACGGACCGCCGGGCACGGCCACCAGAGCGCATGACGTGGCGCCACCGTTCTCGAGACTGGGGAACTGGGCGGTCACCTCGTGATCTTGTCACGGAGGAGATGACGGAGAACCACTTCCAGGGAGCGACGTCGACGCCAACACGGAGTTCGACGAGCGGGTGTTGCACCGTCGTTCAGTGGTCGAGAGCCTGCCGCCGTCGTGCGAGACTGACCGGACGGGTTGTAGGCCAGAAACTAGGACAGAGGGTCCTGGTGGAGGACAAAAGCCCAGGTAGCCCTCGTAGCTCAGGGGATAGAGCGTCGGTTTCCTAAACCGTGCGTCGGAGGTTCGAATCCTTCCGGGGGCGCCTGTCAGCCAGTCAGGAGGCGTTTGTTCGGCCGGGGTTCCTGACAACGGCCCTGTACTGCGAACGGCCCAGGTCGGCGACGACCGGGCCAGGTCGGCGCGATTTCGTTGGTCCTGCCATTTGTGTCGTTGTGGCAGCTCTGATTGCATTCTCCCCGGCGCTGCGCGTGCAGGTGGGGGCGCTCCACGGAACGAAGGGCTGGACCAGGGTCCGGACCGGCGAAGGCACGATGGGAAAGTTGCGAGACCAGGAACGTCGGTCGGCCCCGTCGTCGCTGGGCCGCGCCGGGTCCCGGGCGCTCCTCGGCGGCCTGGCCCTCTTCTGGACTCTGGCCCCAGCCCTCATGCCCGCCCCGATGGGGGCCGTCGCAGTCGCGGCCCCGGCCCATCCGGAACACCTCAGCCCGGCCCCGAAGAACGCCCGGGCCGGTGCCACCCCCTACTCGAACGTCACGGGGACATCTGAGGCAGCCGGGCCCCGGGCCGGAGCCAAGGGTCTGACCTCCGCCGTTCCCGGGTCTGAGCCCCTCCCCCTCTCGGCTGGGGCCGTCACCGGCAGCGAGGCCCTCTTCCACCATCCCGTCCTCTTCGCCGCCGCCACCCCCAGCACGGCCGGGGCCATCACGCCGGCCTCGGCCACGACCCCGCCGCCGACCGCCACCGGGCCCGAGCTCCAGGCCCCCATCGACGCCGGCCCCAACGACGACGTCTCCAGCCTGGCCGCCACCATCGGGCCCAATCCCCTCCAGCTCTTCCAGTACGTCCACGACACCATCCAGACCCAGCCGTACTACGGGCTCATGAAGGGAGCCCAGGAGACCCTGTGGCAGGCGTCGGGGAACGACCTGGACCAGGCTGACCTCCTGGTGTCCCTCTTCCGGGACGAGGCCATCCCGGCCCAGTTCGCCGGGGGGATCGTCACCATCCCGGCCGCCGATGTCCCCGGCTGGCTCGGGGTGGCCTCGGCCGCCGACGGCTACGCCCGGCTCAGCGCCCTGGGGGTCCCCGTGTCCGAGGTCGGCCCGGGCGGGGCCCCAACCGCCCTCAAGGTGGAGCACTACTGGGTCGAGGCTCTGGTGGGCGGGACCTGGGTGGCCCTCGACCCGTCGGTGAAGACGATGCAGTTCGTCCCGGCCGTCAAGAGCATCTACACCACCATCGGGGAGGACCCGGCCCAGATCTCCACCGCGCTGCAGGCCGCCGGGAACACCACCGGCAACAACGTCATGACGGTGGACACCACGGCGACGGCCGGTATCGAAAACGGCATCGCCGGCGCCCTCCAGGCCACCCTCCCCGACCTCAACGACTACCTCGACACCTGGACCATCCAGGCCTTCACCGGGACATCGCTCCCGACCGCCCTCCCGTACCCCGTCGACGCCGTCACCCGGGAATTCGCCTCGGTCCCGGCCGTCCTCGAGGACCGGGTCCAGATCGACGTCTCCGGCGCCAGCGTCACCCTCCCGGTGGCCCAGGCCGCCGACCGGGCCCTTGCCGTCCAGTGGCTGCCCGCCAGCAACGCCCAGGCTCTGGCCGCGGACCAGGGGCTCGACCTCGACACCAACCTCAACCTGGTCATTCCCGGCGGCATCCAGGTCGTCCCGATCGTCTCCCTCGACGGCGCTGTCCTGGGGGTGGGCACCCCGGTGTCGATCGGCTCGTCCCAGCAGCTCGGTCTCACCTTCCTGAGCCCGGGGGCCGAGAGCGGGGCGGCCAGCTCGCTGCCCGGCCTCCCCCCGGGGGCACCCCCGGAGACGAAGCACTCCACCGTCCAGGCCGCCGGCGTCCAGGTCGTGACGGTGACGAACGGGGCCCTGGGTCAGTCCCAACTCCTCGACGAGGCCGAGCGGGACGCCACCGCCAGCCAGCTCATCCAGGGATCCTTCGACCTCTCGGCCGGGACCACCACCATCCCCGTCCTCTTCAGCGAGGGGGAGAGCATCTTCCAACAGGCCGACGGCCAGCTGGCCCTGGACGAGCAGCTCTCGGGGGCCACCGCCGTCCTGTTCCCCTCCGCCGTCGTGATCGGCCAGTCCTGGCAGGCCGACACCGGGAGCCAGGGTGGGACCGGCATCTCCCTCAACGGGACCCGCACCGACGTTCTGCGCAGCGCCGTCGACACCTTCGGCCCCAGCCAGGCCACGGCCAACGCCCTCATGATGACCCTGGGGGAGAACTTCCTCGCCGCCGAGGGCTTCGGTGGGCCCCAGGCCGGCGCCGTCCCGGGCGACGAGCTCCTCCAGGCCGCCTCCGACACGTCGACCACCCTGGGGACTTTCAACCAGGTCCTGACGGCCTCGGGATCGCTCCAGGTCGTCTGGCCCGGCAACACCAACCAGATTCCGGCTGACGCCCCTGCCTCGGAGGCTGCCCAGATCCGGACGCTGGCCACCGACGGCTTCGTGTCCATCCTCCCCTCGGTGGCGGGGACCAACGGCGGCGTGACCTCCGACCCGGCCCTGATCATCGACCCGGTGTCGGGCAGCATCGGCGACATCGGACCCGGCGGTGGTCGGGCCGGGGTCGAGACCCCGACATCACCGTCGACCCCGTCGGCCGCGGCCCGTCCCCTCGCCAGTGGTTGTCCGGCCGGCTCCGGGCAGTCGCCCCCGACCCCCAACATCTCCCAACCGTCCCAGCAGGCCCTCGACAACGGCTTCACCGCCGGCACCGCCGCCGTCCAGGGGGGCCAGAGCTTCTACGACAACAGCGCCAACTCCGTCGGGACCAACGGGGCCGCCACCTACCAAACCGCCGTCAACAACGCCCAGAACCTCTACAACGAATTCCAGGCCCTCGACGCCGCCGGCCAGGCCGGACCGGCCGGCCAGCAGCTCCTGGCCGACGCCCAGGCCGCCGGCCAGCAGGCCTCCAACCTCAAGACGGCAGCCCTGGCCGAGGCCAACGGGCTCACCAATACCTCGGGAGCCTTCGGGACCGCCGCCAACGTCCTGAACGCCGCCGGCCAGACCTTCACCATCGGTGTCGGCACCTACAACACCTACAACGACGTGACCGCCTCCCTGCAGCAGAACGGCACCAACTTCGGGAACACCTACAACAACCAGAACGGCCAGGTCTCCAACGCCGCCTCCGACATCACCTCCATGGCCAGCAGCCTGACCCTGGCCAACACCCTCACGACCCTCCAGGTGGGCGCCGGCTTCACCGGGACGGTGGCCACCGGGGTCGGCACCCTCGGGGTCGGGATCGCCCTCACCGGGATGACCTACGAGGTCCAGCAGGCCGCCAACGCCTACCAGCAGGCCCTCTGCGCCCAGCAGCAGGCCCTCCAGGCCCAGGCCAACGCCCAGGCCCAGCTCCTCAAGTGGCACCACATGCTCATCAACCAGAAGCAGACGGTCGACGACATCTGCCGGACCAACCCCCCGGCCTGTCAGAACGCCCAGAACAACTGGAACAACAACTTCAAGAAGTACATCAACAACATCTTCCAGAACCCCCCCAACGACCCCAACAACCCCAACCTCCTCCCCACCCTCCTGGCTCTCCCCGGCACCCACCACCCCGACGACACCGCCGACCAGGCCGTCCTCACCGTCGAGCAGGCCCTGGGATCGACCTGCGCCTTCACCAACGGCGGCGGGCTCGCCACCGGGGTGGCGGAACTGTGCGCCCTCAACGCCGCCGACAGCCCGACGGCCCAATTCCTCGACCCGTACATCCTCGCCCTGGTCAAGGTCATGGCCGACGAGACCGACCCCGTCGTCGACGAGTCCCTCCTCGAGACCGACAGCGGCAACCTCTCCACCGCCGAGCGGCAGCTCCAGCAGAACGTGGTCGGGTTCATCGTCGACGCCGGGGCCAGCGCCCCCGTCGGCGTCCTCGACGCCGGCTTCGCCCAGGACGCCCTGGGGGTCCTGCGGGCCGCCCAGCGCTCCGGCACCCTCGTTCCGGTCGAATTCGACCCGGTCGGTCTGCTGGCCCAGCATCCGGTCCTCCTGATCCCCACCGGTGCCCTCGGGCCCCTCGTCACCAGCCAGGATTTCCGGGACCGGATCGGGGCCTACGTCAACGACGGGGGCGAGGTCGTCTCCCTCGACCAGGAGCTCGGCAGCGACTTCCAGGCCCTGCCCGGGGTGGGGCTGACGGGGGCCGGTTGGGCCGAGGCCCCGACGTGGTTCACCGGCAACATGGAGGTCCTCAACCAGGCCACCGACGGCACCCCGCTGGCCAGCTTCGCAACCGGCAGCGGCACCGCCAACGTCGACACCGACGGCTTCTTCACCGGGGTCCCCGCCGGCGGGGAAGACGTCACCCTCGACCAGTCCACCGGCGACGTCACCACCGTCCTCTACCCCTTCGGGAAGGGCCAGGTTCTGGCCACCTCGGCCTACACCGACTGGAAGTCAGCGGCCCAGCCCATCACCCCCGACGAGGTGAGCTACGTCCGCGACGCCGTGGACTGGGCCCTCGACAAGTTCGCCGTGGAGCCGTCCGTCGTCCCCGGCTTCGCCGGGAACTTCACCGTGACCTTGTCCCTCACCGTGACCAACCACTCGCAGCGGACCACCTCCGCCCACCTCGTTCTGGTCGACCCCTCCGGCCAGGCCCCGCCCTCCCCCTTCCCCTCCACCGAGCCCCTCAACGTCACCCTGGGCCCGGGCCAGACGGCGTCGGTGCCGGTGACACTGACCATCCCGGCCTCGGGGGCCTGGCCCCTCGGCTACAACGGCGCCGGCCTCTGGCAGGCCGACGTCCAGCAGCTCGACGCCAACGGGAACCAGATGGAGCTCGACCAGGGGGTGGCCAAATTCGCCATCGAGCCCGACAGCGGTCTCCCCAACCCCAACCAGTCCAACCTGACCATCTCCATCTCCTCCAACGACACCAACATCCCGGTGGGGGGCAGCGTCACCTACGTCGGGCAGTTCACCAACCACACCGGCTCACCCCTCGACCTGACCCTCTCCTACCTCCTCGGCCACAACGAGAACGTCCCCCACGTCGACACCCTCACCGTCCCGGCCCACAGCAGCGCCCCCTGGACCCACACCTTCACCTCGGTGGCCACGGGCGGCAGCCTGAGGATGAGCGTGACCGACCAGAACAACAAGGTCTACGCCTCCGGCTTCGGCCAGGGCCCCGGCATCAACGTCTACGCCCCCCAGGTGGAGGGGGCGGCCACCGTGGCCCCGGTTGCCACCTTCTACGCCCCCGGGTCCAAGCCCACCGTCACCCTCGACCTGGCCAACTCCACCCCGGCCCCCATCGACGGCTCCGTGCTCATCCACGTCGTCACCGACACCAACACCCTGGTCTGCCAGGAGACCGTCCCCGTCACCATGGCCGCCAGCGCCGACGTCACCCCCATCGCCCTGGTCCTCGACCCCGAGACCGGGTCCCCGACCTGTCCCCTGGCCAGCGGCAGCCCCGGCCTTCCCGCCGCCGCCTTCTACGTCTACACCGCCACCGTTCTCGGACCCACGAACCAACCCATCGGCGAGGTCAGCCTGTCCCTTCCCGGATCGCTCCCCCGGGTGACGCTCTCCACCCCTGTCGTGCCGACCCCGGTCACACCGGGCTCGACCGTCCCGGTCCCGGTCACGGTGATGAACACCGGTGGGGCGGACCAGGCCGGCGACCAGCTGACCGTGGCTCTGGTCGACCCCACGGGAACCGTCGTGACCGGGACGTCCACAACCCAGACCTTCGACCTGGCCTCGGGGGGGACCGAATCCGCCACCTTCGACGTGACCGTCCCCGGCCCCAACGCCCTGCTCCCCGGCACCTACCGGCTGACCGAGGTCCTCGTCTACGACGGGCAGACGGCGTCGGCCGGCACCCCCGTTCTGAACGACATGACCGGGCAGCCCACCCTGGCCGCCACCAGCCTCCGCGACGGGGACGAGCTGACGGGGACCCTCACGATGACGGCCGACTCCCAATTCGCACTGGGCCCGGTCACCGCCACCCTGACCGCCAGCGGCTTGAGCCTGACGGGAACGGCCGGGCCGTTCACGGTGACAGGCACCGGCTCCCCCGTCACGGCCACCGCGGCCTTCGACCTCGGGGCCGTCCCGCCCAACGCCGCCGCCGGGACCTACCCGGTGGTGGCCAGCGTCAACGGCCAGGTCATCGGGACGGCGGATCTCACCATCCTGCCCCCCGTCTTCCAGGTCTCGGTCCCGGCCACCTCCGACCAGGCCGGCCAGAACATCGGGGTCACGGTCACCAACGCCGGGGGCAGCGCCGGGACCTTCTCCCTGGCCGCCACCCTGGCCAACGCCACCACCTCCCTCTTCGCCACCACCCGGACCGCCACCGTGTCCGCCGGGGGCAGCACCGCCGAGGCCTTCACCATCCCGGCCGGGGCCGTCACCGGCCCCTACTGGCTCCAGCTGTCGGTCACCGTGGCCGGCAAGACCACCACCTCCCAGGTCGAGATCCAGATCGACGGGGTGGCCGCCACCGTCACCGGGCCGGCCACCCCGGTGCTGACCGTCGACGGCCAGCCCCCCGCCACCACCCTGGTCGTGACCAATACCGGGGACCTCCCCGTCCCGGCCGGGGGTGACGTCCAGATCCAGCTGTCCGGGGCCGGGTCCACCCTCACCGTGGCCGGCATCGTCCTCGACGGCACCGGCCACCCCGTTGTCGGGGCCCTCGTCAGCCTGGACGGCCTCCCCGCCACCAGCGACGGTGGCGGCCATTTCACGTTCACCAACGTGGTCCCCGGGGCCCACCTCCTCCAGGTCTCCAAGCTCGGCTCGGTCACCGTCCAACGGGTCATCCAGGCCACCGGCGCCGCCGTCGGCGTCGTCCTCGCCGCCCTCCCCCCCGGGGCTCTCCAGGGCACGGTGGTCGATGGGGCCGGTGTCCCCGTGGCCGGCGTCCAGGTCCAGGCCCAGCCCCTGGCCGACGCCCAGGGGGCGGCCCAGGCCGAGACCGTCTACGCCGGGGCCAAGGGGACCTGGTCCCTGGTCGGCCTCACCCCGGCCACCTACCTGATCACCTTCACCGAGCCCGGTTGGCAGACGACCACCGTCCAGGCCGTGGTGACCTCCTCCGGCGTCACCGTGGTCGCCCCCGTCACGCTCACGGCCACCCCCGGCGTCGTCCCCGTCAGGGGGACCGTCACCGGGATCGGCGGCCAGGGGTCGGCCCCGGCCGGATCCACCGTGGAACAGGTGACCGAGAACCCCGACGGGACCTACACCGTCGAGGCCGGGACCCAGGTCACCGTCAACGCCAACGGCACCTTCTCCCTGGCCGCCAGCCTCGGGGCCCGGGGTGGGACCACCGGGACGGTCCTCATCCAGATCACCGTCCCCAACGCCCAGACCGTCGACCTCACCTTGCCCGTCACGGTGGGGACCCCCGCCACCGTGGGGACCGTGACCCCGGTGGCGGCCAGCGGTGGCGTGGCCCAGGAGCCCAACGGGCCCACCGATCCCGCTCCCATCACCGTCGGTGTCCCCACCACCTCCACCCTCCCCCCGGGCGGGACCGACACCTACGGCGTCACCCTCACCCACCCCGGTCCGGTCACCGTCACCGTCACCCCCGGCACCCCGGGCTGGACCCCGGTCGTCACCGTGGCTACCGCCGCCGCCCCCGGCTCCCCCTTCACCAACGCCACCGGCGACACCGCCTCGACCGGCCTCCTCCAGCCGGGCCAGTACCTCGTCACCGTGGCTGCCTCCCCGGCAAAGACCACCGACGAGCCCTACACCGTCGACATCACCCAGCCCTGGACCGCCATCGGTACCGACACCACCGCCGGCACCGCCGCCGTCCTGGCTCCCGACGGCACCGCCGAGGGGACCATGGCCCCGGCCGGCCAGGCCTACTGGTACGTCCTCACCCTGCCCCAGAACGGCCGGGTCACCTTCACCCTGACCGAGCCCGACCCGGCGGCCCCGAGCGGGGACGCCGCCCAGCTCCACGTGGAGAACGGCACCAACACCTCCGAGATCGGCACCGTCTCGAACTACTGGAGTTCGGTCGGCGACACCCTGACCCTGACCGAGGACCTGCCGGCCGGGACCTACCTGGTCTGGGTGTCCGACAACGAGTCCGAGCCCCGTCCCTTCACCCTGGCCGACGCCTACGTCCCGGCCGACACCGGGGCCGGCGACACCACCTCGGCCAGTCCCGCCGCCCTCACGCCCAACGGGGCCGTCACCGGCTACCTCTTCCCCTCGGGCCAGCAGTACTGGTACAGCCTCACCATCAGCCAGGCGGGGAGGATCACCATCGACCTGGCCGAGCCCCAGCCCAACTCGACCAGCGGCGACTACGGCCGGCTCCATCTCGAGAACGGCACGAACAGATCCGAGATCGGCTCCTCCGAGGGCTACTGGAACAGCACCGGCGACACCCTCACCCTGACCGAGGACCTCCTCCCCGGGACCTACCTCATCTGGGTCTCCGACAACCAGGGCGAGGTCAACCCCTTCACCCTGTCCGACGTCTTCGTCCCGGCCACCACCGGCCTGGCCGACAGCGGCGGCACCCCACCTCCCACCCCGCCCGCCGTGCAGCCCAACGGATCGGTCCAGGGGTACCTCTTCCCGGCCAACACCCAGTACTGGTACCAGCTGGTCGTCCCCGCCAACGGCCGCGTCACCGTCACCCTGACCGAAACCGCCCCGAACTCCCCCTCCGGGGACTACGGCCGGCTCCACCTCGAGAACGGCACCAACACCGGCGAGATCGCCAGTGCCGAGAACTACTGGAGCAGCGACGGCGGGGTCCTCACCGTCACCGTCGACCTGGCCCCGGGGAACTACCTGATCTGGGTGGCGGACAACCAGGGGGAGACCCGGCCCTTCACCCTGGCCGCCGCCTTCACCCCGTCGGACACCGGCCAGGCCAACGCCGGGGGGAGCCCCCCGGCCAGCCCCCCGGTCGTCCCCACCGACGGCGCCGTCCAGGGCTACCTCTTCCCGGCCAACGTCCAGCACTGGTACGAGCTCGTCCTCCCCACCAACGGCCGGCTGACGGTCGCCCTGACCGAGCCCCACCCCAATGCCGCCAGCGGAGACCAGGGCGCCCTCCACCTCGAGAACGCCGGGAACACCTCCGAGATCGGCTCGGACATCGCCAACTGGAGCGGCACCACCGGGAACACCCTGTCGGTCACCTTCGACCTCCTGGCCGGGACCTACCTGGTCTGGGTCGAGGACAACCAGGGCGAGGTCAACCCCTTCACGCTGTCCGACGTCTTCCTCCCGGCCGCCTCCGGCCTGACCGACACCACCCCCACCTCCCCCGCGCCCCTGGCCGTCAACGGGGTGGACCAGGGCTACCTGTTCCCGGCCAACACCCAGTACTGGTACAGCCTGTCCGTCCCCACCAACAGCCGGGTCACGCTGTCCCTGGCCGAGCCCCACCCCAACGCCCCGACCGGCGACTACGGGCGGCTCCACCTCGAGAACGCCACGGACACCTCCGAGATCACCAGCTCCGAGAGCTACTGGAACTCGGTCGGGGACACCGTCAGCCTCACCGCCGACCTCGACGCCGGCACCTACCTGGTCTGGGTCGGGGACAACGAAGGCGAGGTCAACCCCTTCACCCTGACGGCCACCGTGGTCCCGGCGGCCACGGCCGCCGACAACACGTCTGTGGCCTCGGCCGCCCCCCTGGCCGTCGGCGGGGCCGTCTCCGGCTACCTCTTCACCGCCGCCACCCAGTACTGGTACGCACTGACCGTTCCCACCAACGGCCGGGTCACCCTCTCCCTGAGCGAGCCCCAGCCCAACGCCCCCAGCGGGGACTACGGCCGGCTGCACCTCGAGAACGGGACGAACACCTCCGAGATCGGCAGCTCCGAGGGCTACTGGAACAGCACGGCCGACACCCTCACGCTGACCGAGGACCTGGTGGCCGGGACCTACCTGGTCTGGGTGTCCGACAACGCCGGTGAGACCAGGCCGTTCACCCTGAGCGCCGTCCAGGCCGGCGCCGACACCGGCCTGGCCAACACCGTCCCCACCGGGCCCGGGGCCGACCCCGTCCCCCTGGCCACCAACGGCGACGTGGAGGGCTTCCTCTTCACCGCCAACACGCAGTACTGGTACACCGTCACCGTGCCCGTGGCCGGTTCGGACACCCTCACCCTGAGCGAGCCCCAACCCAACGCCCCCAGCGGGGACTACGGCCGGCTCCACCTCGAGAACGGGACGAACACCTCCGAGATCGGCAGCACCGAGGGCTACTGGAACAGCACGGCCGACACCCTCACCCTGACCAGGACGCTGGCGGCCGGGACCTACCTGGTGTGGGTGTCGGACAACTCGGGCGAGACCCGTCCCTTCACCCTGTCCTCCATCCTCACCCCCACCGCCGGGCCCCTGGCCGGCAACCTCAACGCCGGGACCGCCGACCCCTTCGCCCCCGGAACCCCGGCCACCCCCACCTCCCTCTCCGAGATCCTGACGGCGGGCGGGGACACCGCCGGGACGGGGACGGCCGATGCCGCCTGGTTCACCTTCACCGTCCCCGCCGGCGGGACCCTCGAGCTCGGTGGCCTCCCCACCGGCGGGGCCGTGGCCGTCCTCGACTCCGGCCAGACGCTCGTCCCCGGTGGCCTCGGCTCCGGGAGCACCTTCTCCGTGACGGTGCCGGCCGGCACCTTCTACCTGGTGGTCGGGTACCCCGGCACCGACATCGGGACCACCCCGACCGTGACCGTGGTCGAGCAGGTCGTCACGTCCAACCCCGTCCGGGCCGGACCGGGCGTCGTCTTCGCCCCCACCGCCGGCACCGCCGCCGCCGCCGTCCCCGGCACCACCTCCGACGCCTGGTTGTCCTCCACCGAACCCACCGTCGACGAGCTCCTCACGGTGTCCAGCCCCGGCGTCACCTCGGTCACGGCCACCCCGCTGGCCGGCTCCACCCTCACCCTCACCGTCACCGTGTCCACCACGGGCGGATCCCCCGTCACCGTCGCCAGCGGCACCGCCGCCACCACGGGCCAGGCCGTCACCGTCAGCTGGCCGGCCACCCCCCTCCCGCACGGGACGACCACCTATCTGGTCACCGTCACCGACTCGGGGCCCGGGGACAGCGGGCCGCTGGCCGTCGGCTCGGCCGTGATCCCCACCACCCCCCTCGTCGGGACCGGGGGTGGCTACGCCACCAGCCCGGCCAGCGCGCCCGCCGGCCCCCTGGGCGGCACCACCGACCTCTGGCTCGGCTCCCCCCTGCCGACCGCCACCGAGACCCTCAGCGTCCCCACCCCGGGCCGGCTGACGGTCACCGCCACCCCCCTGGCCGGATCGTCGCTGACCCTGACCGTCACAGTGTCCACCACCGGGGGGTCGCCGGTCACCGTGACCTCGTCCACCGCCGCCGCCGCCGGGGACGCCGTCACCGTGTCCTGGCCGGCCACGCCCCTCCCGGCCGGCACCACCACCTATCTCGTCACCGTTACCGACTCCGGCCCGGCCGACATCGGGACGTTGGCCCTGGCCTCGACCCTGGCCCCGGTGACGATGCTGGCCGGGCCGGGCCAGCCCACCGGCTCGGGGCCGGCCACGGTCACCGTGAACCAGTCCGTCCTCGACACCCTGCTCCTCCCGTCCCAGAGTGACCAGTACACCGTCGACGTGCCCGGGTCCGGGATCGTCACCGCCTCGGTCCAGGCCCCCTCCGGCCAGGAGGCCACCACCTCGCTGTGCGTCATCCGGGTCGCCGACGGCGCCTCGATGGGCTGCACCGCCGGGGCCGCCGCCGGCCATCCGGAGACGGTCAGCTTCGTGGCCACCGCCCCGACCGGTGTGGAGGCCGTCTACCGGCTCACCGTGACCGATCCCGGCGGCCAACCCGGGACCGGCTCCTACCTGGTGTCCGCCACCCTGGCGCCGGTGGTGGGAGTTCCCGCCGGTGCGGCCACCATGGCGGGAGCCCTCACCCTCGACCTGGGCCAGCCCGTCGACCTCTACCCGGCCACCCCCGGCCAGACCGTCTTCGAGAGCCTGACCCTCGCCACCGGGGGCACGCTCACCGCCACGGCCACCCCCACCGACCCCAACTGGGCCGTCACCGTCGAGATCGTCCTGGCCGACGGGACGGTCGTCGTCACGCCGGTGACCGGCGCCACCGGGGCCCCGGCCTCCACCGGGCCGGTCGTCCTCCCGGCCGGGACCTACCTCATCGGGGTCAGCGCCACCTACACGCCTGGCGGTGTCCCCCCCACCGTCCCTGCCGTCGGCCTGACCACGGGCTTCATCTCCGAGGCGTACCCCGGCCAGGCCCAGGCCACCAGCGGCCTGGTCCAGGCCCCCGTCGGCGCCATCGGCGTCGGGGGAAGCGTCTCGGTCCCCGTCCCCATGCCCTTCCTCCCCACCGCCGGCGCCTACACCGGGGTGGCCACCTACCTCTCCTCCACGGGCCAGGTCGTGGCCAGCACCGGCATCACCGTCGACCGGGCCGACAACGGGATCGTCCTCCTCCTGTCCACCGACCAGCAGGCCTACACCGCCGGCCAGACGGTCACCGTGACGGCCACCGTCGACAACGTGGGCGCCACCTCCCAGACCGTCCCCCTCACCGTCTCGGCCGGGGCCACCACGCTCGTCTCCCAGAGCGTGGCCCTGTCCGCCGGGACCGGCGCCACCGTGCAGGCCACCTTCACCGCCACCGCCGGCACCACCCTCTCCGGCCAGGCCGGTGGGTTCACCACCGAGCTGTACGTCCCGGTGGCCACCGCCCGCGTGACCGCCACCCTGGCCGCCCCGGTGGCCGGCGGCCCCGGCCCCGTGGGCGTGGCCCTCAGCCTGGCCGACACCGGCCAGATCGTGGCCACCGTCCAGGTCGCCTTCGACGGGGGCGTCCCCCAGCCCGAGACCATCCCCGTCGGGTCCACCCTGACCCTCAATTTCACCGTCCCGGTGACCGCCCCCACCACCGTCACCGTGGTCATCACCGGAGACCTGACCGCGACCCTGAGCCGGACCATCGAGCTGACCACCACGGGCAGGTTCACCCCCACCATCGCCGCCGTCTACCCGACCGGGGCACCCGTCACCATCCCCTTCACCCTGGCCAGCACCAGCCCCCTGCTCAACACCGTCCCCGTCAGCTTCACCCTCGACGGCGTCACCAGCGCCCTGACCGAGACCGTCCCCCCCGGGGGGCAGGTGTCGGACCAGACCGCCTTCGCCCCCCTCCCGGCCGGGAGGTACACCATGAACTGGGTCACCGGCTACGGCTCGGGCACCACCACCGTGGTGGTGGCCCCCCCGGAGGCGGCCACCATGGTGGCCGGGATCCCCCTCACCGCCAGCGGGGCCTTCAGTGTCGACGTCGTGGTCGTCAACACCGGGTCCAGCCCCTTCGACGGAACCCTGGTCATGACCACGCCGTTCGGCGTCGTGACCGCCCCCGTCGAGGGCCTGGCCGTCCTGTCCAGCACCACGGTGGTCCTCGATGCCGTCCCCCCCGCCGGACAGCCTCCGATCACCGGGCCCCTGGCCGTCACCGTCGGGCTCGACGGGGCGGGCGGGCAGATCGGCACCCAGAGCGGCACCGTCAGCGAGACCACAACCATCATCGTCGTGGCCCTTCCCACGGTGAACCTCACGGCCGGTTCCCCCTCCACCGTCAGCTTCGAGGTCCAGAACACCGGGGGGGCCACCGGCACGGCCACCGTGGCCCTGAACATCCCCGGCCTGTTCACCGGGTCCCAGAGCGCCCAGGTCGTCCCGGGCGCCACCCAGACCATCACCTTCTCGGTGTCGATCCCGGCCACCACCCCGTCGACCTCCCAGCAGCCCGTCATCCCCGGCGACCTCTCGGCCGCCACCTACGACGCCGAGAACCCGGTCACGGCCCAGATCGACGGGACCCAGTACCCCCTGGGCCTGAACATCACCGGCGCCTCGGTCACGGCCACGGCCAGCCTCGACCAGTCCAGCTACGTGGCCGGCAGCAACGCCGTGCTCACCCTCGACCTGGTCGGGACGTCGGGGACCTACAGCGTCACCGCCGCCCTCGACGCCTTCTCCCAGACCACCCTCGTCACCATCCCGTCGACGGGGCCGGGAGCCGGCACGGCCACCGTCTCGTTCACGGTGCCGGTCGCCTTCGACCAGAAGCTCCACTTCTCCGTCTCGGAGCAGTTCGGCCAGGCCATGTACTCCGACGCCCTCTACCTCTACCGGAACACCGGCGCCGTCCAGGTCGGCCTGGACCAGCAGATCTACCAACCCCTCAACACCGCCACGGTGACGGTGACGGCCCAGTCGGCCGGGACCGTGACCTTCACGGCCCCGGGACCCTTCACCGGGGGGACCTCGGACACCGAGTCCATGGCCGTGGCCGGTGGCGGCGCCAGCCAGCAGGTCACCTTCGCCGTCCCCGACCTCACGGCCGGCTCCTACAGCCTCGACTGGTCCTACAGCCCGTCCGGCGGGGGCCAGCCCGAGACCGACTCGGTCCCCTTCGATGTCCAGGGGGCCCAGGCCATCGTCAACCTCATCACCCTCCCGGGCGTCACCTACTGCCCGGTGACGGCAACCGTCTCCAGCGGCGGGGGCGGCGTTGCCATCGCCACCTACTCCTACGGCGGCCTCCTCGGCGGGGGCGTCCTGGCCGGTGGCTCCGGCATCGGCGGTCCCTACGGGGGCAGCCTCTACGGCGGGCCCCAGTGCGCCACCGGCCTGGGCTACGAGCCCGGGACCACGGTGAAGCTCGACGTGTCCGCCGTCGTGAACAAGGACATGGAGGCCCAGCTGGTGGTGGACCTGGCTTCCGACAACGGCATCGTCATTCCCGTCGAGACCGAGATGCTCCCCCTGACGGCCGGGGACAACACCTTCGGCGTGGACGTGCTGCTCCCGAGCTACGTCTCGGGGACGAGCTACCTCACCTACCAGCTCCTGTACCTCGACCCGCCCCTCCCCGGCGGGAATCCGGCCCTCGAGATCCTGACCTCGGGGGCCATCGCCATCGACATCGCCGGGACCTCGATCTCGGGGCTGACCCTGGCCCAGCCGGCCTACACCCCCGGCCAGGATGTGACCGGCACCCTCGGGATCAGCGGCGGCGGGTCCACCACCCTCGACGTCGACGTCGACGGCACCACCGTGGCCACCCCCACCGTCAGCCTCAACGGGGGCTACAACGAGTTGACCGTGGACTTCGGTCACCTGGGGGCCGGGAGCCACACCCTGACGGTCACGGTGGCCCCGGCCGGCGCCACCTTCAGCCTGCCCCTCGACGTGACGGCCCCCACCCCGGCCGGCGCCCCCATCGGCCTGTCGGTGGGCGTGACGGGAACGTCGGCCAGCCTCCGGTGGTTCGCGTCGCTCGACCCCTCGGTCACCGGCTACCGGATCTACCGTTCGCTGAACGGGGGAGCGCCGGTCCTGGTGGCCACCGTCGGTCCCGCCGCCGAGGCGTACGTCGACGCCGGTCTGGCCGCCGGGACCTACACCTGGACCATCAGCTCCCTGTCGGCCCCGGGCGAGTCGACCCGGTCCCGGGGCACCTCGGCCACGGTGAGCTCGTCGCGGACCGGGAATGGCTACTGGCTGGTGGCCTCCGACGGCGGCATCTTCGCCTACGGCACCGCCACCTTCCACGGCTCCGCCGGCTCCCTCACCCTGAACAAGCCGGTGGTGGGCATGGCCGCCACCGCCGACGACGGGGGCTACTGGCTGGTGGCCTCGGACGGCGGGATCTTCGCCTACGGCGACGCCGCCTTCCACGGGTCGGCCGGCTCCCTCACCCCGAACAAGCCCGTGGTGGGCATGGCGGTCACCCCCGACGGCGGGGGCTACTGGCTGGTGGCCTCGGACGGCGGGATCTTCGCCTACGGCGACGCCGGTTTCTACGGCTCGACGGGGTCGATCACCCTGAACCGGCCGGTGGTGGGCATGGCCCCCACTCCCGATGGTCGGGGCTACTGGCTGGTGGCCTCGGACGGCGGGATCTTCGCCTACGGCGACGCCGGCTTCTATGGCTCGACGGGGTCGATCACCCTGAACCGGCCGGTGGTCGGGATGGCCCCTACCGCGGACGGCAGGGGTTACTGGCTGGTCGCCTCCGATGGCGGGATCTTCGCCTACGGCGATGCCGGCTTCCACGGCTCGACCGGTTCCATCCACCTCAACCAGCCCGTGGTCGGGATGGCCCCCACCCCCGACGGCGCCGGCTACTGGCTGGTGGCCGCCGACGGCGGCATCTTCGCCTACGGCGACGCCGGCTTCTTCGGCTCGGCCGGGTCCATCAAGCTGAACGAGCCCATCGTGGGGATGGCCGACACCTAGGGTTCAGGCGAAGCTCCTCGGGGCGAGCTGGTCGGCGGGGATGATCCCGAGCCGGCCGGCCTGGTAGTCCTCCACGGCCTGGAGGATCTCCTGGCGGCTGTTCATGACGAAGGGCCCGTAGTGGGCGATGGGCTCCCCGATGGGGAGGCCGCCCAGGAGGAGGACGTCGAGGGGCTCGGCGGTGTGGTCGGCCGCTGTCACCTCCAGATGGTCGCCGGGGCCGAAGACCACGAGCTGGCCCTGCTGCAGTGGGCGGTCCCCGGTGCCGACGGTGCCCTGGCCGGTCAGGACGTAGGCGAAGGCGCTGTAGGCCGGGGTCCAGGGGACCGACAGCCGGGCCCCGGGGGCCAGGGTGGCGTGGGCGTAGGTGATCGGGGTGTGGGTGACCCCCGGCCCGCTGAACCCGGCCATGCCGCCGGCGATGAGCCGGACCAGGGCGCCTCCGTCGTCCGAGCTGAGCAGCCGGAGGTCGTCCCGGGTGATCGACTGGTACCGGGGTGGTGTCATCTTCAGGTGGGATGGAAGGTTCACCCAGAGCTGGACCCCGTGGGACGGGCCCCCGGCCCGGTACATCCGCTCCGTGGGCAGCTCGTCGTGGAGGATCCCGCCGCCCGCCGTCATCCACTGGGTGTCCCCCTCGCCGATCACGCCGCCACCGCCGTTGGTGTCGTGGTGGGCGATCTCCCCATCCAGGATGTAGCTGACCGTCTCGAAGCCCCGGTGGGGATGCCAGGGTGCCCCCTTGGCCTCGTCGGGGGCCGTGAGCTGGGGCCCCAACTGGTCGAGGAGGAGGAAGGGGTCGGCCTGGGCCATGGAGAGCTCCCCGGGGAAGGGCCGCCGGATGGCGAAGCCGGCACCTTCCGTCTGCTGGTGGGCGGTGACGACCCGCTGGACGGGGCGGGCCCGGGACACGGCGGTGTCCGGGCGGGGGATCCGGGGCAGGACCAGGGTGTCCTCGACGGTGATGGCCGGCATGGCGATCCCTTCCTCTCGCGTCACCCCTCTTTTGGTGACACGTCTACAATATCCCTTGTTTGAGGATACGTCAACAAACAGGGTAGGCTGGAGACTGTGGCCCAGCCCCGATGGCTCGACGACCGCCAGGCCGAGGTCTGGCAGGACTACCTGGCCCTCAACCGGGAGCTCTACGCCACCCTCGAGGCCCAGCTCCTCGAAGCCGGCCTCTCCGCCGCCGACTACACCGTCCTCGTGCCCCTGTCCGCCTCTCCCGAGGGGCTCCTCCGGGCCCGGGAGCTCTGCACCGAGATCGGCTGGGACCGCAGCCGCCTCTCCCATCAGGTCTCCCGGATGGAGAAGCGGGGCCTCGTCGCCCGGCAGGAGTGCTCCGAGGACGGCCGGGGATCCATGGTCCGCCTCACCCACGCCGGCCGGACCGCCATCGCGGAGGCCGCCCCGGGCCACGCCGAGGCCACCCACCGCCTCTTCTTCGACCTCCTCTCCGACCGGGAGCTCGTCACCCTGGGAGCGGTCTTCGCCCGGCTCCTGGGTTGCCTTCGGGCCGAGGCGGCGGCACCCGGCGAGTCCCGATCCCTACCTTCAGGTGGTTGACGGCTCAGCCCGCGTCCCGGAACTCCTGGAACCGTTCCTCGAGGAACTCGACCCGGGGCTGGTCGGCGTCCCGCTTCGGCGCATGCAGGGTCTGCTTGTCGAAGGCCTGGAGCCCGTACCGGAGCATGGGGCCGTCCACCTCCTCGAGGATGTCGGACCGGACCTCGAGGACCAGGTCGGGTCGGATCCCGATGATGTTCCGGTCGAAGGCCGCATGGTGGATCTTGCACAGGGAGAGGCCGTTGGGAACGATGGGCTCGCCCCTGGGGTGCCCGTCGGGGAGGATGTGGGCAGCGTCGAGCAACTCCGTGTGCCGGAGGTTGCAGATCCCGCAGGCGGACCGGTAGGCCACCAGGACCTTCTGCCGGAACTGGGCCTGATGCACCCTGACCAGCCGCTCCTGGGTGATGTACGCCCGCCGCGCCTCACCGCCGATGGCGAGGGGCAGCTCTCCGAACATCGCCTGCTCGGCGTCGAAGCCGATCGTGAACGTCAACATCCCGGGATCGTCGGCCTCGACGAAGGCCGGCCACACCGGGAAGTACCGGCCCGTACCGATGCCCCAGAGGTAGATCAACGGGATCCGCTCCGCCATCGCCGTCCGTAGGCCGACATTCTCCCGGTGCTGGACGTCCTGGCCCCGGTACCTGTAGCGGAGGAGCCCGTCCGGGCCGACCTGGTCGTCGTAGGGCCGGGGCTTCCCCGTCTTCTCCGGAGCCGTCGTGATCGACAGGGGGACCGTTCCACCCTGGGGGATGAAGATCCCCTGCGGTCCCAACACCCGGACCCGGCCCCCCTGGAAGTCGAATCCCTCCTGGAGGGCGGTGCGGGGCATGACCTCGCCGTGTTGCCTCCGGAGATCGTCGAGCCACGTGAACGCCGCCATCCGCATCAGACGGTCTGTCGTGGCGTCCATCGCACCGAACTCTATGGGAGGGCGCCCCCGGAGGGGCCCGGTCCCACGCGTCCGGCCCGCCGGGACCTCAGCCAAGAGGGTTCAGCCGACTACTCCCAGATTCGACGCCGGGGAGCGACCGCCCTCGACCTCATATAGGCGAGCACCATCTGGACCCCGTCGGCAGTGAGAGTGAACGCCTGGGGGGTGACCTGACGGTGGGTCTCACGGTCCCAGGTCGATTCCTGCTCGTCAACGGCGCCCAGCAGCAGCCACCAGCGCAACGGTTTCCACACGGCGGATGAGACCTGGTTCAACGTGATCGGTCCACCGCCGGCCGGCCATCCCTGGGCCACCAGGATCGGGAGGATGGTCGTCGTGAGCTGGTTGTACTCGGCCCGCCCCCGGAGCAGCCGGAGCCCGACCAACTCCGCCACCATCCGGGTGAAGTCCTCCCCGTCCTCGGTCTCGGCCGCCACCACCGACCACAGCCCGGCCGGATCGGCCAGGAGCTCGGCCCCGCCGGCGGTGGTGTGGAGCCGCCGGCCCCGGCGCCGCACCAGCCGGAGCCGGGTCAACGCGTCCCGGACGGTTCCGAGCTGGTGGACGTCCGCCTCGGAGCGGGGGGCCTTGGGCCAGTCCCACCAGCCGAATCGCTCGGCCGCCTCGACCACACTGGCCCGGGCCAGGGAGAAGCTCTGGGTCAGCTCCGCACCCCCCTGAGCACTGGCCAGTTGCAGGAGCCACACGACCGGGGCCACGGCCGTAGCTGGATCAGCCCGAGCCGTCACCGGGTTGAGAAGTCGGTTCGCCACCCCCGACCGCCACGCCTCGTGCTCCGGGTCACGGGCCGCCCGGATCCAGTGGGCCACTCGTTCCGTCGTCACCATTCCTGCCAGGGTCTGGCCCGGCGGGATGTCGAGGGGCCGTGTCAGGACCTCCGTGGTGATGGCGGCCGCCTTCGCCTTCCACCGCGGTACGCCCGCCACCAGGGCCCCGGTCTCCAGCGCGTCGCCCAGGGCCCGCTCCACGGCGTCGAGCGCACGGACCTCGTCGATCTCCAAGTACGAGCCCCAGGCCAGGTCCGGCGTATCGGGAGGCTCCACCCCCGAGGCTCCATAGGCCGCCCTGAAGGCCGCGGCGCCGTCTTCATCGTCGATCGCCCACACCCCCAGGATCTTCCGGGTCTCCTCCGAGCGGGCGATCCCAGCCAGCCGTGCCATTCCGAGCTCGTCCAGGAGGACGTGGGCGGCCTCGACCAGCCCCTCCCAGTCCTCCTCCGGGTAGGCCCGGGGGAGCCGCCACCACAGGAACTGCTGGAGAGTGGCCTGGTGGATCAGGTCGGCATCCCCGCCGCCCGTCAGGGCGTCGGCGACGGTCCGGATCAGGCCGTCCAGGTCGGCTCGCCCGGATTCAGCCCGCTGGACTGCGGCGTCCATGTCCTCGTCCCCGTCGCTCACCGGCCGCAACGCCGCTTGGACCTGCGGCCCGATCCGCACCGGCACGGCCTGGCGTCCATGAGGGCGTCGCACTCGGGTTGGCGCGGGGCGGCATCGATGACAGGCAAGGCCCGCATCGTGCCACGGTCGACAGGGGCTGCGAACAAAGAGCCGAAAGCTGGTTCTGGCAGCATCTCCTACACAAGATCCAGGCCGATGCGCCGGTTCCTCGGGAACCTGCAGGGTACGCCGGAGGCCGCGTGATCGAGGTGGGTCAGCACACCGCGGGAAGGGCCGTCAGAGGCGAGGTCCGCAGGATGCGGACGGCTCCCAGGTCCCCGCCCAGGGGATCCTCGAGCTGGCCCAACTCGGGCAGGGTCTCCACCACCAGCACGCTCAGCGGGGACCCCGGGGACAGCCCCAGGTGGTCGAGGAGGACCTCGACGTCAGCCCGGGCCCATAGGGTGAACGGCAGTTTCGGCTTCCCGTGGCTGCCCAGGTGGGCGCCCAGCCGGATCAGCCGCCGCCGGTCCAGGAGGACGTTCCGCTGCGACTTCCCGTCGGCCTGGGTCACCTGGGCGTAGAGCAGCGCCCAGAGTCCCGTCCGGGGGACCGCCGGCGTCAGGTCCCGGCCGTTGAACACCGGCATGGCGTGGGCGGCGGTGACGCTGAACCGCTCCGGCTGGCTGCTCACCACGTTCAGGAGCACCGGCGCCGGGTGCTGGACCCCGGCCACCCGCAGCGCCGGCCCGAACCGCCCCTGGGCCGTCGACCACAGCTTGGCGTGGCCGACCCGGAGCTCGTACACGAACAGGCCGAACAGCTCGGGGGCATCGACCGCCATCCCCGGCGGCAGGGGCACCATGAAGTGGACCGGCGAGCTCGAGGCCACCAGGGGCTGCATGGCCCCGAGCCCGGCCAGGTCGTCCGACTGCCCCGGGACGACCGTCCGGATCAGCTCCGGGTCGATGGCCAGCGGAGGTTCCGGCGGGACATCGATCCCCCCCGGGTCGGCGAAGGGGGCCCCCGTCAGGAGCTGGTCCGGGGCGTAGGAGAGGACCCGGCAGAAGTAGCCGTCCTCCGGGTCGTCGAGGGGCTCGGCGAACTCCAGCCACAGGGCCCGCTGCCGAGGTGTCGTGGCCGAGTAGTCCCCCGCCGGGCTGTACGGCGACAGGGCGATCCCGGCCGAGGCCAGTACCGGGGTCTGCAGGGGCCGGGCCGCCACCGGGAGGACCACCGGGAGCACCACCGGCGGGTCCTCCAGGACCGCCGGCGACGACAGCACCGGCGTCACCGTGTAGGTCAGGTCCAGCTCGGCCGGGAGCGACCCCGCCGCCGGCTTGGGGTCGACGGCGTCGAGGAAGACCAGGGTCGTCCCGCTCCGGTCCGGATCCTCCAGGGCGGTCAGGCTGATGGCGTCGGGGAGATCGATCGTCCCCACCACCGTCCCGGCCCCGTTGCCCACCTCGAAGCTGGTTGCCCCCAGCCCGCCCCAGCTCCAGTCCCGGGCCAGCCGGAGCGTCACCACCACCAGCCAGTGCCCCGTCAGCTCCGTCCGGGCCGCCAGCGTCAAGGTCCCGTGCTCCGGGGACAGCGTGTGCCGGAGGGCCGACGAGCACCCGAAGACCACCCGCTCCCCCGACTGCCCCGAGTAGCTCAGGGCCGACACCGACAGCGACAGCGCCTGGGCCAGGCGCCCGGCCACATCGAACGCCGTCGTCCCGCTCTGGCCCAGCAGGGCTGACACCGCCACCGAATTCCCCGTGGCCACCGGGTCGGGCTGGAGCATGATCCCCCGGATCCGGTCGGCGGCGGTGTCCGGGGCGAAGAGCCCCCGCTCGTCGACCCCTTCCGCTCCCGTCACGATCTCGATCGGCGCCCCCACCATGGCCTCCGTCGACCCCCAGTACAGGAGCTCCGGATCGGCGGCCGCCCCGGCCCGCAACACGAGCCGGATGTCCCGGGCCTGGGGCACCACCAGGGCCCCGCTGGTGGGTTGGGGTGGGAACGTCCAGACGTCGGGGACGTCCACGAAGGAGATGTCGAGCTCGAGCACCGCCGACGGGTCGGCCGGGAAGTCCCGGGTCGTCGAGTAGAGAAGCCCGTAGCTCGAGTGGTCCCCGTCGGCGACGAAGGTGGCGGCGTCGTTCCCGAGCTGCCGCACCTGGACCTCGATGGAGACCTGGGCGCAGTCCGGATCGGGGAGCCCCGCCTCCCGGCCCGCCGCCGCCGCCACCGGCAGGTCGGCCTGGAGGGCCGCCACCGCCCCCGGGATCCCGGCGAACACCGCCGACGGGTAATTCAGCAGCGGCCGGGCGATCCGGTAGGTCGTCTGCGGGGCCGCCGGGCTGGCCCCCTGGTCGAGGTTCGTGACCGTCACCGGCCGGAACGGCACCAGCCGCCGGAAGGGCAGCGTCGCCACCGGCGCCGGGCCCGGGTTCACGGCCGAGTCGGTGAGGGCCGGCCCACCCCGGCTCAGGTCGACCATCCGGACCCGGAAGTCGTAGCTCGACCCGTACAGGAGCGTCACGGCGGCGTCGACGACGGCGCTGTACTGCTGGCCCGACCCCGGGGTCGGGTCCCCGTGGAGCTCCTGGGCCACCGGGTCCGACACCACCATCGAGCCCCCCCTCCACTCCGTGAAGTAGCTCGGCAGCCACCACGCCTCGGGCTGCCCCGGGTCGTGGTTGACCGGCACCGTCTCCACGCTGAGCTCCCCCGTGAACGTCCCGAGCGCCGTCGAACCCAGGGCCAGGGCCCCCGTCACGGCCGTGAGCGAGTGCCAGGCCGTCGACCCCGTCGACCGGACGTCGACCCGGTAGCCGGCCGTCCCGAAGGGGGCGTCCACGGCCCCGGCGTCGACCTGCCGGTTGAACCAGGCCGTCACCTGCTCGTCGTCCCAGCCCAGCCGCAGCCCGAAGTCCGCCGTCGGGGGTAGCCCGCCGGCCGGGGCCTCCACCACCGAGGCCCGGTCGGGCTGCATCCCGTGGACGATCTTCACGAACCCGTCGTCGTAGTCCTCCGCCTCCACCACCACCCCGTCGTAGGACCCGGCCGGGGGCCCGGCCAGGACCGGGAAGAGGACCGCGGCGTACAGGCTCCTGGGGGTCGACAGGGCCGGGATCCGGGCCCCGTAGGGCTGGAGGAGGCCCGGCTTGACGGCCACCTGGGCCGAGAAGTCGCTCCCCGGGTCCAGCCCCACCGACAGCCAGCCCCCGGCGGCGAAGTAGGCGGGGTCGGGGAGGGTGACCGTCGTCTCGTAGAGGAGGCCCAGGCCGAGGGCCAGCAGCGGCTGGCGGAGGGCGAAGCCGATGACCCGGCCCCAGCTCACCGTGGACGGCGGCGGCGGCTGGACGGTGGTGACGGCCGGGTTCTCCAGCATGCACTGGTATGAGTCGTCCGTGACCGCGAACGGGGTCGACGGCCGGTCGAAGGCGAAGGCGCTCCGGTAGCTCTCCGGGAGGAACTTCCTCGTGCTGTACCCCACCCGCCGGGGGGTTTCCCCGGCCGGGTCCGGGGCGATGGAGAACTGGCCGGCCAGCGCCTCGAACAGGGCCCGGGCCCCCGTCACCGGGGCCGTCACCAGGGGGACCGTGGCCGTGACCGCGGCCGGGGCCGGCAGGGCCGCCAGCGACGGGATCAGCTCGGCCACGAACCGGGGCCCGGCGTCGGCGAAGGCGGGCGAGTCCGGCGTCGGGGACAGGCCCGTCAGCAACGGGGCCAGGGGGTCCCCCTGGGGCAGGACCAGGATCCGGAGCCCGATCCGGCTCCCGTCCCAGGACTGGGGGAAGGCCAGCAGGCTCAGCTCGAACGTCGGGGTGGTGGCCACGGATGCCTCGCTTAGGTGAGCTGCTTGGTGTACTGGACCGAGGTGCTGAAGGGGATGTTGATGAACCAGCAGACGCAGATGTCGACCGAGACGGAGAAGGTGGCCTGGACGGCCTGGGGGGAGGTCACCGTGATCATCCCGTCGGCCTCGGCTGTGAAGGTGATCCCGATCAGCCCGCCCAGGACCATCCCCTTGGCCGTGAAGATCAGGGCCACCCCCATCGACACTGACGTCGATCCCGTGACCACGATGACCAGCTTGAAGGCGAAGGCGATGGAGGCCTCGAGCTGGAGGACCCCGGGGACCAGGTTCCCCCCGATGGTGATGATCACCCCGGCCTCGAAGCTGAACGTCTCCGACTGGGGCAGCTTCCCGGCCGGGAAGGCCAGCTGCAACCCGAAGGCCACCATCCCCCCGGCCTTCACCGGGATGGAGGGGATGATGGCGACCTGGATCGATCCCGAGAAGGTGAACCCGAAGATCCACTGCGACGACGACCCCAGGAGGGCGGCGTAGGAGGAGGCCATGTTCCCGACGTTGGCCTTGACGGCGATCTCCAGCTTTCCCAACGGGGTGTCCAGCAGGGGGGTCAGGAACGGGAACAGGGTGTCGTTGGGCAGGCTGAACTGGATCCCGGCGTTCATCTTGATCTTCGGGCTGTTCATCACCCCCGAGTTCGAGAAGGCCATCGCCATCGGAATGGGGAGGCCCAGGTCCTTCAGGAACCCCATGAGGTCCTGGAGCGGGGACAGGACCGAGCCCAGGACCAGGTTCGGGTTCTGGTAGCCGATCCCCCCTGCCTTCGACCCGTTCAGGTCCCCGTAGGTCCGCATGAGCCCGCCGAAGGGTCCCATGTCGAGCCGGACGTTCACCCCGGCCACCCCGATGGACCAGTCGTCGGGGGTGATCGAGACCGAGACCTCGGCCGGATTCCCGTTGACGTCGGCGTACTCGAAGGCGATGGTCCCGGCCGTGGCCGTGGCCAGGGACCGCTCCGGGATGGTGGGCGGGAACGGGACCGGGACCCCGGCCAGGGTGAAGGCCCCGGCCCCGCTGATGTCCAGGGAGTACGAGGCGTCGGGGAAGCCCAGGAGGCTGTCCTGGCGGGGGCAGACCGAGGTGGCCGCCGTCAGGGCCATCCCGTCGGCCAGCAGGGGGACGACGTCGCTCGTGACGGCGGCGGCCCCGTCCTCGACCACGGGCCGGGGGAAGAGGATCCGGGTGGAGTCGGTGGCGTGGAGGAGACAGAAGTCCATCGACGGGCTGGCCGGCACCCAGAGATCGACCGGCTCGGCCAGCCGCCACGGCTCCGTCGACCCGGTCCCGGCCGGCCCCTGCCGGATGAGGGCCACCCCCTTCTGGGGGTCGATCGGGGTCGGCTCGCCCGTGTCGTCGGTCCGGGACAGGACGCTCCAGGACCCCGGCTGGGGGAGGACCACGCTCCCCCGGGCCGTCGCGGCGAACTCCTGGGAGGGGCTCGCCCCGGTATGGGGGGCGTTCCCGACCTCGACCCGGGAGACCCGCATGGTCTGGGCCGTCCTCCCCACCGAGACCACGCAGTCCACCGGCCCCCCCAGGGGGCCCTCGTGGTCGAGGAGGAGGGCCAGCTCCGCCGGGGTGACCGGCGTCCCCACCGGGGCCGTCTGGACGAACCCGAGCTGACCCGTGCTCGGGACCAGTCCCCCCCGGGCCCCGCTCACGACCCCCTCGATCCGGATGTCGGCGTCGAAGACCACCCCGACCAGGACCGGCCCCCCCGGCCCCCCCGTCGTCCACGTCTGGGAGGTGTCGGCGATCTCCCGGAGGTTGAAGGCTCCCGTGACGGCCCCGGGGTGGACGGTGATCCCGGCCGTGGCGAACACCCCGGGGGTGGCCGCCACCCAGCCGCTGTCGTAGCGGTGGACCTCGCTGTCGTCCTGCCGGTCGATGGTGATGGTCCGGACGACGATGGCCCCCCAGGGGTAGAGGATGCTCTTGACCTGCACCACCTCCCGGCTGGTCCGGCCCACCAGGACGTTGAAGGTGGCCTGCACCACGGCCGGGGGGTCGGCCGTCGGATCGACCCAGGCGCTCACGGCCGAGGCCCCGTATCCGGACAGGTCGTAGCGGCTCACCGGCACCAGGGGCTGGTGCCCACCTGGACCGAAGTCCCCGTTGAAGATGGTGTCCACGTCGGGGCCGAGGACGCTCAGCTGGTCCCCACCCGGCCGGGGGTCCATGGCCGGCGTCCCATCCCCCTGGACCAGGTTCCGGAGCTGGACCGTTTCCCCGGGGAGGCTCGGGCTGACCCCACCCGGGCCCCCCGACCCCCCGGCCCTGATGCTGACCTGGCGGCCCCCGGCCATGTCCCGGCCGGCGAATTCCGGCTGGACCTCGACCAGCCGGGGGCGGGACCCGGCCGGACCGGCCGACGAGGCCGGCAGCGCAGCGGTGGCCACCATCCCGAAGGGCAGCGTGAACCTGGCCTCCCCGGCCGCCCCCCCGGCGTAGGCGCTGAGGACCCGGTCGAGGAGCGGCCCGGGCGCCACGGGGACCAGCGTGACGTCGGACGCCCCCAACACCGAGGGTCCGCCGTCGTCGAGGAACCCGGCCGGCGACGGGAACGGATCGGGCGCGACGAGCGGGTTCTGGACGGTGACGACCGGCTCCCAGGAGACGGCCGGGACGGTGAAGACCCGGAGGTCGAGGCAGGGGGCCACCAGGTCGAGACCGACGATGGCCAGGCCCCCGGCCCCCGGGGCGGCCGGCGGGGCCAGGGTGTCGATGACCCGGCCCGTCTGGACCAGGTCCATCGCCACCCCGAGCTGGTCGATGTTGCTCGAGACGTCGAGGAGCATGAGGGCGGTGGCGCCCCGGCGGGCCAGGGGGTCGACGAGGACCCGGCCCCGGAGGCCGGCCAGGTCGAGAAAGGCCAGCCTGGCCTGCGACGGCGTCCACCGGACGGCGGCCAGGAGGACCGACGGCGGCCCCGGGCCCGGTCCGGGGGCCCCAACGGCGGCGTTGCCGAGGGCAGGGTCCCGGGGGCTGACCATGGGCCGGAGGGGCAGGAAGTTGGCGGCGTACGGGTCAGGGAGGGTGGGGAGGAGGGTGTCGAGGCCGAAGGCGAGGAGGAGGACCCCGGAGTCGAGCTCGGCCGGGGTGACCGAGAACCGGCCCCGGACCAGGAGCAGCTCCGGAGGCGTCGTCACCAGGAGGGCGTTGCGCAGCGCCAGGGCCATCGGCGACGGCGGGGGGGTCGTCTTGGGGGCGATCCCCATGACGACGACCCCCTGCTCGGTGGCCGTCTCGAAGACGGCCAGGATCCCCGGGAGGGTCGGCCCCAGCCGGCCCCCGTCGGCGGCCACCGGCCGGTCGATGTGGGCGGCCACGACGGCCCCGCAGGTGAGGAGCTCGACGTGGTCGACCGGCCCGAGGGCGGCCACGCTCGTGTAGTAGACGAGCTCCCCCTCGGCGAAGGTCAGCTCCAGGCTGCTCCGGACCGTCGACGGGGCCGGCCCGTCGCTCCAGAGATCGACCACGGCCCCGAACCGGTTCGGCCCCCCGAGGGAGCCCAGGAGGCTCACGACACCCCCCGTGGCGGCCAGGAACACCGACCGGAGCGTGGCCGGCCCCCCCGTCACTCCGGCCCAGCTGATCTCCAGCCCGCGGTCGAGGCCGAGGCCGAGGAGCCCTCCCGTCGAGGCCGTCCCCAGCAGGGCCGGTGCCGTCACCGCCACCGGGAGGGACCAGCCCCCGAGCCCGATGGGCGCCGTCCCGGTGACCGACAGGAGGGTCGACAGGACCGTCGTCGGGGTGAAGTCGGCCCTGTCCGGGGTGAGGGGGACGACGATGCTCCCCATGACGGCCTCGTAGATCGGGGCGGCCCCCTCCCAGCTGAGGCCGACCCTCGTCCCGTAGACGGTGAGGGCGGCCGGCCCGGCGGCGCTGATCCCGCCCCCTCCGGGACCGAGGACGAAGGTGACCTGCCCCGGGAGGTCGGCCACCACGGCCCCCCCGTCGGCCCCGGGATCGCCGCCCCCGACCGGACCGGTCGAGCCCGACGGGGTCACCGTCAGGGTGAGCGTCGTCCCCGCCGCCACGGCGAGTCCCCCGCCCGGGGTCTGGGTCGGGGCCGTCGACGCCGTCAGGGTCCCCCCGCTGATGGCCAACCCGGCGAAGCCCCCCGCCGGGCTCCCCGGGGCCAGGAGACCAGCCTCGATCCAAAGGCTCCCCGCCCCGATCTCGACCGTGGCCGGGACCGGCCCGCTCCCGAGGGCCAGGGGGAGGACCAGGAAGGGGATCGTCCCCGGGGCCCGACTCACGGCCGTCTCGACCACCGGGGGAAAGAGGTCGATCCAGTGGGGATTCCCCAGCTCGTCGAGGATGGGCCCCTCCGTTTCCGGGAGCATCCCCCTCGTCGCCGCCGGGGTCAGGACCGGGTTCCCCAGGGCCAGCGTCGGGAGGGTCCGAAGGACGGCCTGGGGGGTCGGGGCTCCCGGGCCGCCCGGGGCCGGGGTCCGCTCCAGGAGGGGGCCGAGGTCGGCCAGCTCGCCGGCCGTCAGGGTTCTCGACAGGGCCGGGACGGCGCTCCCCCCGACCACGGTGGCCGTGATGTGGCCGGCCGTGAGGGCGGTCAGCCGGGACAGGGCGGATGCTCGGTCCATGGCCGTTCTTCCTCCGGTCGACGAAGACGGTGGACCCGCCCCGGGTAGGAATAGACGGGGTCGGCCTCCTTGTCAACACCAACGAATCGGCTCCCCGCAGAACCGGCGGGCCCGTTCTCGCCGGTGGCGGGAGCTCGACCGCGTTGGGCGCGGAATCAGTTCCTCTGGTCGCCGAAATCGGCCCCTGGAGGCGCAAAGGGACCGAAGGGCCACCGGCCGTGGTGAGGCATTTTCTTTCCGGATGGCTCTTCCCCTGCCGGTCCCCTGCCGGCATCAGCGGGAACCGTTCGAACGGTCCGGGAGGGCGGCGACGACTGACAGAGGCGGCGGGTTCAGACCCGGTGGATCGTGGCCCTGACGGCCCGGGCCCGGAGGATCCCCCGGATGCCTTCGGCGTCACCCGTCAGGACGGTGTCTCCCGCCTGGACGATGGAGCTCAGATGCCCGTCGACCACGTCGGTGGTCCCGGTTCGTCCCACGTTCGACGGCGATCAGTCCGCCCGCGTCGATGACGACCGCCATCAGGTCTCCCGGGCCCGGGCCCGCTGCTTGACGCCCAGGACCCGGGCGGCGGCGTCCAGCGCCTCCCCCAACAGCTCGTTGCGGAGCCGGTCGGCAGCCGCGCCGGCCAGCCATCCGGACACGCTCGTCCCCTGGCGTGCCGCTCCCGGCCACCCCCGTCCAGCGGGCCCAGGTCGGGGTGGGGCCGATGCCTGCCTCGAGCGCTCCGGCGGCCGTCCCGACAGGTGTCTCGACCACCCAGCTCGATGTCACCTACGGGGTCAGCGGCAACCATTTCTGGATCACCGCTTCCTATGCCGACATCGCCCACGGGGCCATCTGGGGAGCGGTGATCGCCTGTGAGCGCTACGCCCCGGGGGAGATCTGCCTGACCGCCGGCGAACTCCTCGACGAGTGGGCCAGTGGCTGGGGAACGGGCAACTGCCACGGAGTCTGGGCCGCCTCTACTGGTGGCCTCCTCACGTGGTGGTGGGCCGCTGGTAGAGCCCTCAGCGGTTGGGCGGGGTGGTCGGGCGATCCGGCCATCCCGCGTCATCCTGTTACCACCCCCGGGCGGGGGTCTCCGGCCTCACGTCGTCCGGGTCGAAGAGGTCGGGGAAGAGGGCCCCGTCCGACTTCCGCCGGACCCGGACCCCGCCGGGGAGGCTCTCGGCCACGGCGAAGCCCCGGCACCAGCTCCCGACGTACCGGCTCCGGACGTCCACCTCCATCCCGACCTCCAGCTGGTCGGCTCCCGTGATGCTTGACAGCTGGGCCATCGTCTTCCCCACGCCACTACCTCCACCGACACGCTTGAATCCACCGAATGTGAAGCAACACCCACACTCTGCGTGACGAGCGGGGGACTGACAAGGGGTTGTCGGCGGTGTTCTCGAAATGTTTACAGAAGGGGCCGGTTTCCTGGTGCAGACGTACTATCCGGGGCGGGTCAAGGTGAACCGGTCGACCTCGAATCCGTTTGGTCAGGGGCCCGGACCTCCACACCGCCGGTTCGCCGGAGGAGCGAGGGGTGACGTCGACGACGTGGAGGCTGTGCCCCCGTGGTGCGCCGCAGACCAGCCCGACGGGGCATCCCGGCCGACCGGGTGCCGATCAACGGCACATGAACGTGACCCGCCGACGCTCCCCACCGCCACAGCGGATACCAACCTGAAGCCCAGCCATCGACCGGCAGCAACACCGGACTGCTTCGATGCCTCGCGGAGCCATCGTTCGATCACGGCCACGTTGAACCGGGGGCTTCTGCTTCGTCGGCAACGTCGTCCTCAGCCGGTTACCGTCTTCCCTGCGAACTCGTCGGCGGTGACATGACGCTCATACCCGTCGAGGGAGCGCTGGCACCGCCCGACGGATCCTCGCCGCCCTCGGCACCCCTCAGGTGGATCCTGGCCGGGTTCACATCGCAGAGCTCCCACAGATCGAGGGCCGAGTCGTGCGAAATGATGCCGAGGCCACGCGGCCACAGCGTCGCCTGCATGAACTTCGTCGAGCCGGTTCGGGGGAAACGCACGAAAGCGGTAGACCCCCTGAGTCACGTGGTCGAGCTGGCCGTGTCGGTGCATGTCCGTCAACACCTGGACCGACCCCCCTGCCTGCCGGACATCGCGGCTCGTGATGTATCCGTTCTGACCTGCGGCGATCTCGAAGAGCTCGTTGGGGACAGGCCAACGAATATATAGTGCAACGATACCGGAAGAGCCGGATCCCAGCGGGCTGGCTCCGGAGCCCGTCGAGGGCCATCCCGAGGACCCGCCTCCCGCTGGCCGGGCTGGACGAACTCGACCATGGTGAGCCCGGAGACGAGCCGGAGGACGTCGTCGCTACTCGATGAGCCGGAGGAGGACCTCGGCCGCCCGCACCGTGGCCGGCAGGTCCACGGTCAACGGCTCGACATCGACCACCGTCAGGGCCTCCGGTCGCCACAACCCGATCGACGCCCAGTCCGGGTCGTAGGAGGACCACCAGCTGATCCCGTCGACCTTCGGATTGGCGATGGCCCTGGTGTCGTAGACGGCTCGAGCCCCGGCCTGGGTGACCGCTCTCTTGCGGGTGACGACCCGGGAGGGCCGGAGTCCCAACACCCCGAGCTGATGCGGATCGTCCAGATCGCAGAGCACCGGCTCGCCTTCGTAGGCCACAAGTGCTCGGACCGACCCCGCCGGCGCCGCCGGCGCCGGATCGAGGACAACTGAGCTCCAGGTCTGGAACCGTCCGAGCGCTTCTGCCACGGCCACCTCGGGGCAGTCGCCGACGTACAGGACCTGGTACTCACCCTGGGGGTCGTCGATCCGGCTCTGGCCCTGCCAGGGCCAGATGAACAGCGGATGACCGTTGACTCCCGAAGGGGCGTCGGGACTCCAGGTGATCACCCGCCAGAAGACGGCCACGGTCAGGCGAAGGCACCCTGCTCGACGGCCTGGAGCGCGGGGAGGACCCCGGCCAGGCCCCGGAGCCGGAACACGTCGACCGGCCTGGCTCCGCCCAGGAAGGGCTCCGAGCCGACGAGCCACAGCGTGGCCTGCTCCCGGGTGAAGACCTGCAGGACGAGGCTCAAGAACGCGTCGAGTGCCACGATCGCCGACGCGTTCACGGCGGACATCTGCTCTTGCCGGCTCCGCCACCGGCCGGGCTGGGACTTGCTGACCCCGAGGAGCGATGCAGTGGTGTTGTTCCCGACGGCAGTCAAGGCACGGTCGAGAGCAACGAGGGGTCCGTACACCGCATCCGCCGCGGACCGGAGCTTGACCGGAGCCGGCATTGTCATGACAGCAGTCCACCCAGCAGTAAGTGTTGGGCATGAGGGGTCGGATGGTCAGACCGGGGGGCGGGCCGCTCCGGTGGTGGCGGTCACGATGGGGCCGCTGAGGTGGGTTCCTCCCATGGAGCCTTGGAAGGTGGCGTCCCCGAAGGCGTAGACGGCGCCGTCGGCGCCGACGAGCCAGTAGCCGTTCCCGGTGCCGGTGGTGAGCACGGCCACCACCCGGGCGGCGAGTTGGTGACCGCCCATGGACCCCTGGAAGGTGGCGTCGCCGTAGGCGTAGACGGCGCCGTCGGCGCCGAGGAGCCAGTAGCCCCTGCCGTCGGGGGTGGTGGTCATGGCGATGACGGGGGCGTTGAGGGGGTGGCCGCCCATGGAGCCCTGGAAGCCGGCGTCCCCGAAGGCGTAGACGGCGCCGTCGGCGCCGAGGAGCCAGTAGCCGCCGCCGTCGGGGGTGGTGGTCATGGCGATGACGGGGGCGTTGAGGGGGTGGCCGCCCATCGATCCGTGGAAGCCGGCGTCGCCGAAGGCGTAGACCCCGCCGTCGGCGCCGGCCAGCCAGTAGCCGGCCGGGGCCTGCCGGAAGAGGAGGAGGGCCCGGGTGGTGGTCTGGGGGGCGGTGGGGACCGGGCCGGCGTTGCCGACCTGGTCGGTGGCCACCGCCGCGAAGCCGTAGCTCGAGTCGGCGATGGTGGGATAGCTGGCCGAGGTCGCGGTCGTGTCGTGTTGCCACACCGTCAAGGGACCGCCGTCGACCGAGACGTAGACGTCGAAGGTCTCTGCCCCCGACCCCGCCCCGTCCGAGCCGGTCCAGGAGACCGGCAGGCTCCCGGCCCGGGTGGTCGGGGGGAGGGCCGTCACCGTCGCCGTGGGTGCCGTGGCGTCCACCGTGTTGGTCCAGGCCGGGGTGTCGATGGGGGCGTTGCGGTCGAAGGTGATGGTGGCCTGGTCGGTCACGGTGGTGCCGGAGGCCAGGCCGGGTTGGAGGGTGCCCGAGTAGGAGACGAACCCCTCACCGGTCCGGTCGGTGTTGTCGGGCGGCAGGAACCCGCCGGTGGCGGCGGCGTCGACGTCGCCGGTGGCCGGGTTGATCGCCGACAGGGTCCAGGTGATGGTCGACGTGGCCCGGTCGTAGGCGCCGGTCACGGTGACGCTGTCGCCGTTCCCGTTGGGGGCCGAGTCGGGGATGGTCTCGGAGAAGGTCTGGAGGCCGGGGGGGACGAAGATCACGGTCGAGCCGTACCCGAACCCGGTGAGCTGGACCGAGGCCGGGTCGACATCGGCCGGCACCGGCTCGGTGACGGTGACCTCGGCCACCGAGGCGCTGGCCGTGGGCTCGTTCTGGAAGTGGATGACATAGCCGAGCCCGGTCCGGCCGGCCACGAACCGCGGGACCCCGACGCCCGGGGGGCCGTCGATGCCGTTCGGGTCCTTGCCCAGGTTGTTCTGGAACTGGGCCGGGGGCTGGACGGGTCCGGGCGGCGGCGGCGGATAGGGCGGTGGCGGCGGCGGCGGGCAGCCCGTGGTGCTGATGCTCTGATTGACGGAGTTGAGGTGGGCGATCATGGCCGTCGCCAGCGTGAGGAAGTTGGTCTGGGCCGTGTTGTAGTTGTCGATGTCCTGGACGGCGGCGTCGTAGGCGATCTTGAGGTTCTCGAACAGCGAGACCAGCTCCTTGACGGCGGCGATGCCAGCGGCCAGGGCGGACAAGCCGGGGATGGCGGAGCCGAACGCCGCCACGGCCTGGATCGCCTTCAGGCCGTCGTTCAGGATGCCGATGATCCTCACGATGTTGTCGAAGTTCGACGATCCGTCTTCCGGCCCCTCCGAGATGCTCTGACCGATGATGCCCACGGTGGTCACCAGGTTGGCGATGTCCAGAGCCTTGATGGCGTCCTCGGTGCCGGCGTCCACGTTGTTGAGGAGCTGAAGCTGGATGACGAATGTGGACTCGCTGTTGAGGCTGAGCACGGCCGCCTTGATGGGCGCGGCGCCCGAGAGCAGGATGTCGAGAATGTGGCCGACCAACGCCACCACATTGAAGGCCGAGAGCGCCAGCCCGGCGTACCGGTTCTGGTTGAAGGCTTTGTAGGCGGTGTCGATGGCCCCGTAGGCCCGCTGGACGACGATGAGCTCGTGGCCGAGTTGGGCGATGAGGGGCCCGGAGTTGGCCCCGCACTGGCCGACGAGGTTGGCGATCACCTCGTTGTAGAGCGCCGTCACCTGGTCCATGACGGGCTGGTGGGTGGTGGGACTGTCCAGCCCGGCGATCCAGGCACTGAGCACGTCGGTCCATGAGGGCAGTGCCTGGGTCGGGGAGGATGCGTTGGGCTGGAGCAGCGCGAAGGGGTTCGACGAGGACGGCTGGGCCGCCGGGCGCAGCGCCGGGGACGGCGGGATGGACTGATCGGGGAGGACCTCCCCGGCCGGTGCTATCAGCGTCAACGAGGCAGGGCTCCCGCCGATCGTCACGGGCAGGCTGTTCGTGCTCGTTCCTGTGCCGACCAGTTCCACTGTGTAGTGACCGGGCGAGAGCGGGCCGAGCACGGTGGAGTCGGTCGGGTCGCCGGCCAGGACCGCCGGGCCCACGATGGCGGGCAGGACCGGTGTGCCGCTGGCGTCGACGACCATGACGGCGGCGCCCGGAAGCGGGCCTCCCGGCTGGGCGGCCTGCTCGGTCACCGTGAGGTCGGTCCCGGTCGGGGACAGGGTGACGTTCTCGACGGTGCCCGTCCCGGCGGTGACCGCCACCCCGCTGACGATGGCGGGGGCGTCCTTGCCGTCACTGACCGAGAGCTGGTAGGTGTCGGGGGCCAGCCCCGCGATGCTGTAGGTGCCGTCGGCTGCTGTCGTCGCCTGACCGGTCATCGACCCGACGGAGCCCACGGCCACGACCTGGGCACCGGTCACGGGCCCGCTGGCGCCGGACACCGTCCCGGCAACCGACCCGCCCGCGCTCAGCGCCACGGGGCTGGTGTTGGCTCCGGCGGCCACGACCACGGTGGTGGCGGAGGTGGCGTCGCTGCCGTGAGCCACTTTGAGCTGGTAGGTGCCGGGAACGAGCGAGGCGAAGGAGGCCGAGCCCGAGGCGTCGGTCACCGTGGCCACGGACGCCGGCTGGTCGGCGACCGATCCCGAGGTCACACTGACGAAGGCGCCGGTCACGACCCCACCGCCGTCGTTAACTGTCACCGCCAACGTCGAGCTCCCGCCCTGGAGGGTGGGCGCGGTCGTGGTGGCCCCGGTGACGACGGACACGGCCGAGTCGATGAGGATCCCGACGGTCGGGTCGGTGACGACCACGTCCAGCGAGCCCGCGGCGGTCACCGTGAAGCTGTAGGTGCCGTCGGCCGCGGTCTGGGTCCCGGCGATCGGGCGGGAGCCGTCGGCCACGGTCACGGGCACCCCGCCGGCCGGACCGCCGCCGGCGGTGAGCACTGTGCCGGTCAGGATGCCGGTCGGGACGGTGAGGGTGACCGACGCGGCCAGATGGGCGTTGTCGAGCGTGAAGGTGGCGGTGGCGTCCGAGCCGGGGACCGACAGGACGTACGTGCCGAAGTCGAGGCCGGTCAGGTCGGCGGCGCCGGCTGCATCGGTGGTCAGGTGCTGGGCCCCGACGCTCTGGGCTCCGCCAGCCGGGGAGGGGGCGGCCAGGACGAGGTCCTGGTTGGCCAGGGGCGCACCTCCGCCGTCGAGCACCGACGCGGAGAGGGATCCCTTCGGGGAGAGGACGAAGTCATGGGTCAGGGTGGCGCCGCTGGCCGGGCTCACCGTTTCGTCCAGGGTGGTCGAGCCGGGGGCGGCGGTCTCGATGGTCTGCGAGGCTCCGGGCGCCCCGGCCAGGGAGTAGGTCCCGGAGGCGTTGGTGACGGCCGCGGGCGGACCGCCCGGGGCCAGGCTGGTGACGGTGGCTCCGACGATGGGCTGGCCCGTCACCGCGTCGGTCACCGTGCCGGTGATGGTGGCCGGCGGGTCGAGCGTCAGGTCGACGCCTGAGGTGACCGACCCCACCGTCACCGACACGGGCGGGGAGGTGGCGGCACCCAGGCCGCTGTCGGTGGCGGTGACCTGGTAGGAGCCGGTGGGGAGGCCACCGATGACGAACGATCCACCGGGAGCGACGTCGCCGACCGTCTGGGCCCCGCCGCCGACGGCCGTGGCCAGCACGGCGGGAGAGCCGGCCGGCGTCTCGGTGATCTGCCCGGTGATCTCCCCGGCCGGGGACATGGAGAGGTCCTGGGTGGTGGGGGCAGCTGCGCTCACCACCACCGGCATGGGCGGCGGTCCGGCCAGGAGGTCGGCGATGACGGTGACGGTCGCCGCTCCCGTGTCGAGCCCGTCGATGATGTAGGTGCCGTCAGCAGCCGTGTTGGCGCTCACCGGACCGTCGGCGTCGGTGGCGGTGACCGTGGCACCGGACACCGGGGCGCTGGTGTCGCTGCGGGTGACGGTCCCGGTCAGGCGGGCGCCGTCGGTGACGACGACCCGTAGGCCCTCGAGCGCGCCGTGCAGGATCGTCACCTGCTGCGTCCGGGGCAGGTGACCGCCGACCGAGACGTCGTAGGTGCCGTCGGGGAGGCCGCCGAGGAACGAGAAGGTCCCGTCGTACCAGGTGGTCGTCTCCACCGCCGGCGCCGAGTTGGTGGTACTGGTGAAGGTGACCGGCGTCCGGGCCAGCGGCGCATTGGTGGTGCTGTCGAAGACGGAGGCGAAGGGAGAGCCGCTCTCAACGATGGTCTGGTCGATGATGAAGGCCAGGATGCTGTTGTCGTCGCTGAGGGTGACGCCGTAGCCCTGGGCCTGCCGGATCAGGGGCACCAGGGCGGCGGCGTACTGCCCTTCGGTGGTCCCGTAGTAGCGCTCGATGAGGGCGACCACGCTGTTCCACTGGGCCGTGGTGAGCCCCGGCGGTTGGCCGGTGTCCAGGAGGGTGGGCCAGTCGATGGGGGTGGGGTCGGTGCTGTTGACGACGGTGGTGTTGACGGTGATGGGGGCGCCGTCAGTGGTGGTGGACGAGATGACGCCGAACTGGAACGTCTCGCTCCGCCCCGGGGGGAGGATGCCGGCCGGGAAGGGAGCCTCTCCCGGGATGGGTGTCGCCGCCGGGTCGAACAGTGTGATCGAGGGGCGGAACCCACCGGTGCCCGGGATCACACTGCAGTCGCCCAGGGTCAGGGGATTGCAGTACAACCCGAGGGCGGGGATGACCTCCCCGTCCACCCCGGCCACGGTGAGCTCGGGGATGGCGACGTCGGCCCCGCCCGTGTTGGACAGGGTCACCGACATGGGGCTGATCCAGCCGTAGCGGAGGTTGCCGCCTCCGGTGGTGCTGATCTCGAGCTGCCCGGCCACGGTACCGGCGGTGACCGTGACGGCGTTGGGGAAGGTCACCTGCTGGCCGTTGGGCACGTCGACGCCGACGACGAGGTCGTAGGAGCCGGGCGGGGCGCCGGCCAGGGGGAAGGTGGGGAAGACCGTGGTCGAGCTCTGCCGGGTGGACCCGATGTCGCCGATCGTCTCGTGGGAGGCCACTGAGACCAGGTGGTAGACGACGTCGACCAGGCCGCTCCCGGTGACGGTCAGGGTGACGGGGCCGGTGTTGGAGGCCGTCCCCGGCGTCACCCCGGTGACGGCCAGGCCGGCCAGCTCGGGGTCGATGGTGGCGGTCGAGCCGGGGCCGATCTCGGCGCTGCTGAGGTCGAGGAACCAGGTCCCCGGAGAGGATTGCGGGAGGGTGACCGAGGGCGCCGTCGACATGAAGGTGCTCTGCTGCTGGGTGTTGAGCGGTGTGGCCAGGCTCCCCCGGGCGGCGTAGAGGGTGGCCGTGCTGCCGGCCGGCAGGGTCACGGAGACGCGGACGTCGCTGGTGGTCGGCACGACCAGCCGGTAATAGAGGTCCCCGCCCTGTCTGATCGGGGTGGTGACCGGGGTCCCCGGAGTGAGGGTCGGGATGTCCGCCACCGTGAAGGAGGCCGAGGCGGCCTGCTGGTCGTTGTGGGCGGCGGCCACCACGTCGGTGCTGTCGGGCACGGCGATGAGGTGGTAGGAGCCGGCCGGGACGAAGGGCAGGGAGGCCGAGACCGGGACGGTGTAGCTGGCCCCGGGGGCGAGGGGGCCGGTGTGGGGGATCCGCTGGAGGAGGGTGTCGCCGGGCTGGTAGGTGGTGCCGGTGCCGAGGTAGATCGAGTTCTGCCAGCTCCCGGTGGCCGGGTCGGCACCGGTGTTCGTGACCGAGAAGGACCCGGTGATCTGCTCGCCCGGGACGGGGGTGGACGGGGTGGGCAGGGTCACCGAGCCGGCCGAGAGGGACTGGAGGACGGAGGCGGAGACCACGTCCAGGGTCGCGCCCGGCGTCCCGAAATCGGTGGTGGCGGCGTAGTCGACGGAGTAGGCCACGCCGCCTCCGGCGATCTGGCCCGTCACGGCGGCGAAGGTCCCGGTGGTGACGTGGGCGCTCACGACCCGGAGGGCGGCGCCGACGGTGGGGGGGTGGCCGTGGTGATGGCCAGGGTCCCGCCCAGGGTGGCCTGGCCCCCCGATCCCCGGTACGTCCCGATCTGGCTCCCGTTGACGGCTACGGCCAGCGTCCCGGCCGGGTCCTGGGTGAAGTTCACGGCGTCGAAGACGCCGGTGGAGGCGATGGTGACGGTGCCGTCGTTGGTGACGCTCGAGATCTGGAGGTTGAGGCTGGCCCCGGCGTCGACGGTGACGGTGCCGGTGTTCACGAAGGTCTGGATCTGCGGCGCGGCCCCCCAGGTGGACTCGAAGGTGCCGTTGTTGTTGAAGGTTCCGGTGGGGAGGTTGGGACCGCCTCCGAAGGTGTTGTCGCCGTGGAGGATGATGGTGCCGTTGTTGGCCGCGCCGTCGACCATGTTGAAGGACTCGCCGGCGCCCCCCGTCGAGACGGTCCAGCCGGCGGCGATGTCGTCGGTGAAGGAGACCCCGGCGCCGTCCACGCTCAGGGTGTCGGTGGTCCCGCCGGTTCCGGTCGGGAGCCCGGGAGCGAAGGTGACGGCCACCGCCGGGGTGGGGGACAGGGAGATCGGTCCGGCGGCGGTGACCGAGCCGCCGGCGATGTCGAGGGAGCCGCAGCGGACCTGGAAGGCGCCGGGGGCCACCACGGTGGAGCCGGTCTCCTCGGTCAGGGCCTCCCCGTGGGTGCAGCTCACGGGGCCGACGTTCATGGTCTGGCCGGCGTCCACGGTGAATGTCCCTGAATTGTCGATCGTCCCGGCCACCGACGCGTTGTCGTAGGTGAAGGCCAGGGTGGAGGGGTTGGCCACCGTCCCCGTCGCCTCCATGGTCCCGGTGTTGATGACGTGGGGGATGGCCAGGTTGACCGATCCGTTGGCTGGGACGTCGACGGTGCCGGAGTTGGTGAAGGTCCCGGCCCCGGTGACGGTGTAGACGTTGCTGGGCAGGATGATGGTGCCGGCGTTGGTCGTCCCCGAGGCGATGGTGGTGGGGGAGATGGGGGTGAGGGTCCAGCCCACCGGGATGGTGCCCTCCACGGTCGAGCCGGCCGCGGTGATGTCGACGGTGTCGGTCCCGGCCGTCCCCGGGCCGGCGGCCAGGCCGCCGGCGAAGTCGACGGTGGCGTGCCCGACCGGGGCGACGGACAGGGGCCCGGAGGCGGTCACGGCGCCGCCGTTGAGGTCGAGGGTCCCGCACTTCTCGGTGACGGCACCGACGGCGTTGATGGTGGAGCCGGCCTCGGTCACCAGGTTGACGCCCTGGGTGCAGCTCTGGGGGCCGACGATGACCTGCTCGCCGGTGGCCACGCTCAGGGTCCCCGAGTTGTCGAACAGGCCCGGGGTGGTGGCGTTGTCGTAGGTGAAGGTGACCACCGACTGGCTGCCGGTGAGCGACACCGTCCCGGTGTTGACGAAGTCGGGGGAGCTGATGCCGATGTTGGAGGCGACGTCGTCGAAGGTGCCGGAGTTGGTGAAGGTGCCGGGGTCGGTCAGGCTGTTGCTGGTGAACTGGTTGGCGAATTCGAGGATCCCGGCGTTGCCGGCGCCGGCGGTGGCGGCCAGGGGGGAGGTGGTGTCCACGGTCCATCCGCTGGCGATGGTCCCGCTCAGGGTGGCGCCGCTCCCCCCGCTGAAGTCGATGGTGCCGGTCGAGGCGGGTGGGACCGAGGCCCCGAAGGAGAGGGCCAGGTGGTTGCCGCCGGAGGTGATGGGGGCCCCGGTCACGGTGCCGCCCTCGATGTCGAGGCCGCCGCAGGCCACGTCGAAGATGCCGCCGGAGCCGATGGTGACGGTGGCCCCGGCGTCGTTGGTGAAGTCGATGCCGGTGGTGCAGTTCCCGGCGCCGACCTGGAGGGTCCGTCCCGCCGGGACGGTGATGGCCCCCTGGTTCACGAAGGTGCCGGCCACGGTGGCGTTGTCGTAGTTGAAGGTGACGTCGGAGGAGGCGTCGGTGGTCACCGTTCCGCCCGTCAGGTTGGTGAGGGCGGCGACGTGGAAGCTGAAGGGGTTGCCGGTGGCCCCGATGTGGGCGAACTTGAGGGTCCCCTCGTTCTGGAAGTTGGGCCCGGTGGCGGTGGTGGGGGAGCCGTTGAAGTCGCTGATGGTCAGGGTCCCGGAGTTGCCGGCCCCGGCTGTCAGGGTCAGGGGGAACTGGGCCACGGTGACGGACCATCCGGTGGGGATGACCCCGGTCAGGGTGCAGGCGGTGGCGCCGGAGACGGTGGTGGGGTTGGCCACCACGGTGCCCGACGTGCCGGCCGCCATGGTCTGGTTCAGCCCGGCGCCACCGGTGCAGGTGAGCGTCCCTCCCTGGGTCAGCTGTCCGGCCGTGGTCAGGCGGCCGGCCGCGGGGGCCACCACGGCCAGTCCGAATGCCGCCGTGGCGGCTGTGACGGCCAGGGTGGTCCAGCCGCGGATCGTCCGGGAAATGGTCCTCTCCCTGCCTGGTGATGTCATCGTGGCCTTTCCGCCGGGGAGGGTTCCGGGAGAGCGCCGAAGTGCCGAGGAAGCCGGGGGATGGCCGGCGGGACAGTGGAGGTGGTGCCGGGACTACGGCGAAGTCTAGGGGCGGACCGGGGGTTTTGCCCGTGGCCGGTCCTTGCCCGGGGCAACCGTCAGGATGCAGCCCGGGTCCTCCCCGAGGGGATCCCCGGAGGCGGCGTAGGCCCGGGATCGGGACCCGCCGCAGAGATCGGCATGGCTGCACCGGCCACAGGCCCCCGAGAAATCGGCGGCGCGGATGGCCTGGAGGAGGGGATGGTCCCGGTAGATGGCCAGGAGACTCTCCTCCCGGATGTTTCCGAGGTGGATGGGGAGGAAGCCAGAAGGGTGGACGGCGCCGTCGGAGGCGACGAAGACGATGCCCTTCCCGTCCCGGGTGGCGGCGCTGGGGGCCCGGACCGGGGCCGTCGCCGGACCCAGGCGGCCCTCGAGGCGGACCCGGAGCCGGGCGTGGAGGGGGCCGGTGGGCGTCGGCCGGTCGGGGGAGCCGTCGTCCCCGGCGCGGTCGAGGGCGACCCGGCGGAAGAAGGGGGCCTCGACGGTCCGGACGGTGAAGCCGTAGCGGGAGGCGTCGAGGAGGAAGTGGCAGACCTCCTCGTTCTCGGCCGCCGTGGTGGCCTCGACCGCGGTGCCCCGGCCGGTGGTGATGAGGAAGAAGACCTCCCAGATGTCGACCCGGGCTTCCCGGACGAGGGCGGCGACGTCGGCCAGCTCCTCCAGGTTGGGTCGCATGACGGTGGTGTTGACCTGGACGGTGAAGCCCTGGCGCCGGAGCTCGGCGATGGCCCGGAGGGTGGCCCGGTGGTGGCCGGGGATGCCCCGGACGGTGTCGTGGGTGGCCGGGTCGGCGCCGTCGAGGCTCAACGAGGCCGTCCTCACCCCCTCCCGGCGCAGCCCCCGGAGAGTGGGCGGGGTGAGCAGGGAGGTGACCGAGGGGGCGATGGCCACGGGGACCTGGCTCCGGCGGGCGTGGCGGACGAGGTCCTGGAGGTCGGGACGCTGGAGGCAGTCCCCCCCGGTCAGGATCAGGATGGGGCGGGGCCGGCCGAGGGCGGCCAGCTCGTCGATCAGGGCCATTCCCTCGGCGGTGGAGAGCTCGTCCGGCCCGGCCGTGGGCTGGGCGTCGGCCCGGCAGTGGGCACAGGCCAGGCCACAGGCCCGGGTCGTCTCCCAGAAGACCAGGAGGGGCCGGTCGTCGAAGCGGCGGCTCAGGGCCTGGTGGGCGGTGGCCTGGTGGGCGGGGACGTCAAGCACGGTCATCGGTTGCCTCCTGGAGGGCTTCTGCCAGGGTAGGGAGGAGTCGGAGGGGGGAGAAGGGTCCAAAGACCTTCGCCGACCCTGGTGATCGGGAGGCCCCCGACACAGCGGGGTCCTATCGTGTCGACGGCATGATCCACATCCACCGGGCCGAGCGGGCCGACATCCTCGTAGAGGCGTTGGCCGCCGTCCTGGGCCGGCCCGGGGACCCGATGGCGGCCGAGGTGGCGGCGGTCCCCACCCGGGGGATCGAGCGGTGGCTGGCCCAGCAGCTCGCCACCATGCTGGGGACGGGGCCGGGTGAGGCCGACGGGGTGTGTGCCAACGTCGAGTTCCCCTTCCCGTCGGTCGTGGTGGGCCGGGCCCTCGAGGCGGCTGGGGGGATCCCGGCCGGGTCGGACCCCTGGCAGCTGGACCGGGTGGTCTGGCCGCTGCTCGAGGTGGTCGAGGAGTCGTCGGGGGAGCAGGGCATGGCCATGGTGGCGGCCCACCTCGAAGGGGTGGGGCCGGGCCAGCGGTTCGCCTCGGTCCGGCACCTGGCCGTCCTCTTCGACCGGTACGCGGTGGAGCGGCCGGCCATGATCCGGGCCTGGGCCGCCGGGGACGACGTCGACGGGAGCGGGTCGGCCCTCCCCGACGACGGCCGGTGGCAGGCCGAGCTCTGGCGGCGGCTCCGGAGCCGGATCGGGTCCGAGAGCCCGGCCGAACGGCTCCCGGCCGCCTGCCGGGCCATCGGCGACGGGGAGGTGGAGGTCGACCTCCCGGGCCGGTTCGGGCTCTTCGGGCTGACCCGGCTCCCCTCCTCCTCGGTCGAGGTCCTCCGGGCCCTGGCCGTCCGCCGGGAGGTCGACCTCTACCTCCTCCATCCCTCGCCCCTCCTCTGGGACCGGGTCGGGGCCCTGGTGGCCGGGACCGGACCGGTCGTCGGGCGGGCCGGGGACCCGACGGCCCAGACGGCCCGGAACCCCCTGCTGGGCTCCTGGGGCCGGGACGCCCGGGAGCTCCAGCTGGTCCTGGGTGGCGGGGAAGAGGTCACCGACGAGCACCACCCGCTGGGCCGTCCGGAGCGGACCACGCTCCTGGGCCGGCTCCAGGCCGACGTCCGGGCCGACCGGGAGCCGGCCTGGGAGCCGATGGTGCTCGACCCCGGGGACCGGTCCGTCCAGGTCCACGCCTGCCACGGGCGGGCCCGGCAGGTGGAGGTGGCCCGGGAGGCTGTCCTCCACCTCCTGGCCGCCGACCCCGGCCTCGAGCCCCGGGACGTCATCGTCATGTGCCCGGACGTCGAGGAGTGGGCCCCCCTCGTCTCGGCCGCCTTCGGGGACAGCGGGGAAGGGGTGGGGGAGGAGGACATCCCGATCGGGGACCGGCCCGTGAGCCTCCGGGTCCGGCTCGCCGACCGGTCGCTCCGGCAGACGAACGACCTCCTCGGGGTGCTGTCCACCCTGCTGGAGCTGGCCGACGGCCGGCTGACGGCCTCGGAGGTCCTGGACCTGGCGGCCCGGGGCCCGGTCCGGCGACGGTTCGGGTTCGACGAGGACGACCTGGCCCGAGCCCGGCAGTGGGTGGTTGGGGCCGGGGTGCGGTGGGGGCTCGACGCCGGCCACCGGGTCCCGTTCCACCTGGGGGAGATCGGGGAGAACAGCTGGCGGGCCGGCCTGGACCGGCTCCTGGTAGGGGTGGCCATGGCCGAGGAGGGGGACCACCTCGTCGGTGGGGTCGTCCCCGTCGACGACGTCGGGAGCGGGGACATCGAGCTGGCCGGCCGGCTGGCCGAGCTCCTCGACCGGCTGGGCCGGGTCGTCGACGCCCTGGCCGGGCCCCACCCCGTCGAGGGATGGGTCGGGGCGATGGGGACGGCCGCCGACCTCCTCACCGACGTCGGGCCGGCCGAGGCCTGGCAGCGGACCCAGCTCGAGGGGCTCCTGGCCGGGGTCCGGGAGGAGGCGGCCGGGGCCGGGTCGGGACTGACGCTGAGCGAGATGCGGAGCCTCCTCGGGGACAGGCTCCGGGGCCGGCCCGGGAGGGCCAATTTCCGGACCGGGGACCTCACCGTCTGCACGCTGGTCCCGATGCGGTCGGTTCCCCACCGGGTCGTCTGCCTCCTCGGCCTCGACGACGGGGCCTTCCCCCGGCCGGGGGGGGAGGACGGGGACGACCTCCTGGCCCGGGACCCCCAGGTCGGGGACCCGGACCGGCGGGGGGAGGACCGGCAGCTCCTCCTCGACGCCCTCCTCGCCGCCGGGGACGCTCTGGTGGTGACCTACTCGGGTCGAAACGAGCGGACCAACGCCGTCAGCCACCCGGCCGTCCCGGTGGGGGAGCTCCTCGACGCCGTCGACGCCACGGCCCGGACGGCCGGGGGCGGGCCGGCCCGGGACCAGGTCGTCCGGGCCCATCCCCTCCAGCCCTTCGACCCGGTCCTCTTCCGGCCCGGGGCCCTGGGGACGGCGGGGCCCTGGAGCTTCGACCGGGTCGATCTCCGGGGGGCGCGGCGGTCCGCCCTCCCCCGGGAAGCGGCCCGGGGCTTCCTCGAGGGTCCCCTCCCGCCGCTCGAGGAGGAGGTCATCGAGCTCGGGGACCTGGTCCGGTTCCTCTGCGCCCCGGTCGAGACCTTCCTCCGCCGTCGGCTCCGGCTCCGGTTCGTCTCCGGGGAGGAGGAGGCCACCGATGACCTCCCCCTCGAGCCCGACGCCCTGGTCAAGTGGGGGGTTGGGGACCGGGTCCTGCGGAGCCGGCTGGCCGGCCTTCCCCTCGAGACGGCCCTGGCCGCCGAGCGGTCCCGGGGGGTCCTCCCCCCTGGGGACCTGGCCACTCCCATCCTCCACTGGACCGGCGTCGACGTCGAGGCGCTGGTCGCCGCCGCCGGCCCGGTGGCCGGGTCGGGGTCGAGGGCGGTCAACGTCGCCGTGGGGGGGACGCGGCTGGTGGGGACGGTCCCCGGGGTGCTGGGCCCGGTCCTCCAGAGCGTGAGCTACTCCCGGCTCGGCCCCAAGGCCCGGCTCACGGCCTGGGTCCGGCTCCTGGCCCTGGCCGCCGCCGACCCCGGGGCCGGGTTCAGGGCCCGGACGGTGGGGAGGGCCCGGAGCGGGGCCAGGGGGAAGCGGGTGTCGGTGGCCGAGCTCCTCGCCCCCGGACCGGAGGCGGTCGGGAACCGGCTGGGGGACCTGGTCGGGCTCTACCGGGAGGGGATGGAGGCACCCCTCCCCCTGTTCCTGAAGACCTCGGCGGCCTGGGCCGAGGCCATCGGGGCGGGGAGGAGCCCGGAGGCGGCGGCGGCGAAGGAGTGGAACTCGGACTGGGACTTCGAGCGGGAGGAGGCCGAGGCGGCCCACCGCCAGGTCCACGGGACCCTCGGCTTCGAGGAGCTCGCCGCCGCCGTCCCCCTGGACCGCTACGCCCGGCGGCTCTGGAACCCGATCCTCGCCGCCGAGACGGTGACCGACCGGTGACGACCGGGGCCACCCCCGAGCCGTTCGACGTCTGGGGGCCGTTGCCCGGACCGGGGGTCACCCTCCTCGAGGCCAGCGCCGGAACCGGGAAGACCTTCACCATCGCCGCCCTGACGGCCCGCTACGTGGCCGAGGGGGTCCCCCTCGACGAGATGCTCGTCGTCACCTTCACGAAGGCCGCCACCGGAGAGCTCCGGGACCGGGTCCGGCGGCAGCTGGCCGCGGCCGCCACCGGCCTGGAGCGGACCCTGGCCGGGGCGGAGCCGGCCGACCCTCTGGTCGGGGCGCTGGCGGCGGGGTCGGCGGCCGAGGGAGGGGTCCGCCTCGAGCGGCTCCGGGCCGCCCTCCGGCGATTCGACGCCGCCACCATCGACACCACCCACGGGTTCTGCCAGCGGATGCTGGCCGGCCTGGGGGTGGCCGCTGCCGTCCCCTACGAGCGGCGGCTGGCCGAGAACCTCTCCGACCTCCGGCGGCAGGTCGTCGACGACCTCTACGTCTGGCGGTTCCACGGCACCGAGAGCCCCCCGCTCGGCCTGGCCGACGCCCGGGACATCGTCACGGCCGCCCTCGACAACCCGAGCATCCCGGTCGAGCCGACCGACGTCGACGCCCGGTCGGACTTCGCCATGAGGCGGCGGCTGGCCGAGCGGGCCCGGGTCGAGTTCGGGAGCCGGAAGGCGGCGGGATCGGTCATGGACTACGAGGACCTCCTCGTCCAGCTCCGGAGCGCACTGGCCGACCCGACCAACGGGGAGGTGGCCCGACGGCGGCTCGGGGACCGGTTCCGTGTGGTCCTCGTCGACGAGTTCCAGGACACCGACCCGGTCCAGTGGGACGTCCTCCGGCTGGCCTTCGCCGAGCGGACCCTGGTCCTCATCGGGGACCCGAAGCAGGCCATCTACTCCTTCCGGGGGGCCGACGTCTACGCCTACCTGGCCGCGGCCCGGGGCTCGGCCGGGCAGGCCACCCTGGCCGTCAACTGGCGGTCCGACCAGGGGCTGATCGACGCCTACGACGCCCTCTTCGGCCGGGCCCGACTCGGCCACGCCGAGATCCTCTACCGGCCGGTGGCCGCCGCCCCCGGCCACGAGGTGTCCGGGATCGCCGGGGCGCCGGTCGCCACCCCCCTCCGGATCCGGGTCGTCGGTCGGGCCGGCCGGGGGGACCTGACGGCCAAGGGCTACCTCCCCGAGAAGGCGGCCACCGCCGCCGTGGCCGGGGACGTCGCCGCCGACATCGGCCGGCTCCTGGCCGCCGGGACGACCATCCGGAACGACCCCCCGGGGGGGATCCGGGTCGGGGTGGAGGAGGCCTGGCGGCCCCTCGGCCCGGGGGACATCGCCGTGCTGACCTACCGCAACGAGGACGCCGCCGCCGTCCGGGACGCCCTGGTCGGGTGGGGCGTCCCCGCCGTCGTCCGGGGGACCTCGACCGTGTTCGCCACCCGGGCCGCCGGGACCTGGCTCGACCTCCTCCAGGCCCTCGAGTTCCCGGGGTCCCGGGACCGGGCCGCGGCGGTGGCCGTCGGGGACCTGGTCGGCTGGGAGGCCGGCAGGGTGGCGACGGCCGGGGAGGCCGACTGGGAGGCCCTGACCGAGCGGATCAGTCGCTGGGCCGGGGTCCTGGCCGAACGGGGCGTGGCGGCCCTCCTCCAGCACGTCACCCGGGCCGGGGACCTCCCGGCCCGGCTCCTGGCCCGGCCCGACGGGGAGCGGCTCCTCACCGATCTCGACCACGTCGGCCAGCTCCTCCACCGGGCCTCGGTGGCCGATCGGCCCGGCCTGGCCGCTCTCACCATCTGGCTCCGGCGGCGGATGTCGGCGGCCCGGGAGGAGTCCGGCGACGACCGGCTCAGCCGGCGGCTCGAGTCGGACGCCGAGGCCGTCCAGGTCGTCACCACCCACAGCAGCAAAGGGCTCGAGTTCCCCGTCGTCTACGCCGCCTTCCTCTGGCGGCCCCCCGGCCACCGGGAGGGGGGGCCCTTCACGTTCCACGACCCCGACAACGGGGACGCCCGGACCCTGGACGTGGCCGGGGGGAAGTCCCTGGCCTCCTCGGTCCGGCACTGGACGCTCTCCCTGGAAGAGGCCCGGGGGGAGGAGCTCCGGCTGGCCTACGTGGCCCTGACCCGGGCCCGGCACCAGGCCGTCGTCCACTGGGCCCCAACCTGGAAGAGCCGGGAGTCCCCCCTGGGCCGGCTCCTGTTCGACCGGGGAGCAGACGGCGCCATCGTTGACGAGCTCCGACAACCCCCCGACGACGACGACGCCATGGCCCAGCTCGAGGACCTGGCCGCCGGGGCCGGGGGGACCGTCGCCGTCGAGGCGGCCGACGCCGATCCGGGCGCTCCGCCCGCTGCGGTGGCTTCAGATCCGGACTCCACCTCGGCCGACGGACTCGACGTGGCCGCTTTCGACCGGACCATCGACCGGCTCTGGCGGAGAACCTCCTACTCCGGCATAACCGCCGCCGCCCACGAGGCCGACACCGCCGGCCAGGGCATCAGCGACGAGCACACCACTGCTGCCCAGGGCTACGACGAAGACGACACTGCTGCGCAGGGCGCCGACACCGAGGGCAACACCGGGCCGGATGGGAGGATCCTTCCGGCCAACTTCGACAGCATCGGCGGGGGAGCGGCGTTCGGGACGTTCGTCCACCAGGTCCTCGAGACCGTCGACTTCGCCGCCGCCGACCCGGAGGCGGAGTGCCTGGTCCGGATCGGGGAGGCAGCCGGCCGGGAGCGGTTCGACCCCGACCAGCGGGGCCTGCTGGCCAGCCAGCTGGGGGCGGCCCTGGCCACCCCCCTCGGGCCGGACTGGGACGAGGTCCGGCTCTGCGACCTGGCCCGGGCCGACCGGCTCGACGAGCTGACCTTCGAGCTCCCCGTGGCCGGGGGGGACCGGCCCACCGGTCAGGTCGACCCGGCCGACATCGCCGACCTCCTCGACCGGCACCTCCCGGCCGGGGACCTCCTGGCCGGCTATCCGGCCCGGCTCCGGGATCCGGCCCTGGCCCGGGGGATCCGGGGATATCTGACCGGGAGCATCGACCTCGTCCTCCGGCTCCGGGAGCCGGAGCGGTTCGTCGTCGTCGACTACAAGACGAACCGGCTCACCCCGGTCGACCGTCCCGGCACGGCCCGGGACTACCGGCCCGAGGTCCTGGCCGGGGCCATGACCCAGGCCCACTACCCCCTCCAGGCCCTCCTCTACGCCGTCGCCCTCCACCGCTACCTCCGGTGGCGGTTGGCCGGCTACGACCCGGCCGTGAACCTCCCCGGAGCCGCCTACCTCTTCCTCCGGGGCATGGTGGGGGAGGAGACCCCCCGTGACGGGGGCCTCCCCTGCGGGGTCTTCACCTGGCGGTTCACCCCCGGCCTGGTCGAGGAGACCTCCGACCTCCTCGACCAGGCCGGCGGAGCGAGCTGTCTGCCGGCCGGTCCCGGCTGAATCCCGGGATCAGGTCCCGGCGGCCCAGTACCCGTTGAGGCGTTCGACCGCCTCGGCCTTTCCCATCGCCGCCACCTCCTCCTCGCAGATCCCGACCCGGTGGACGAGGAGATGGACGAGTTCGGCGGGAAGGGCTTCTGCCGGAAGGGCGGGCTCGCCCCGGTCCGGGGCTGTTCCCCCGTTGGCGCAAGCCCAGAATTCAACCTCCGTCACATGGAGCTGGTCCCGGAGGATGTGGGCCCACATCCTCGACCCGTAGCCGGTGCGGTCGGGGGGGTGGGAGATCCTGGTCCGAAGATTCCGGCCATCGGGCAGTCCGAACTCATAGGTGACGTGGTGCGTCCCAGTCCGTCCCCGGGAATCACGGACCCGGCTCCACCCCTCCACCTGGCAGAACCTGTCGTGATCGGCCCTGGTCGGCGTGGGCCAGGTGGTCACACCGACGATCCGACGAGCCACGCCCCCAGCTGTTCGTCGTCGCTCAGGCTGATCAGTTGCACCAATGGCCAGTTCTCCCGATGGTTCGGAGCACTGAGCAGACGGTCCTGCCAGTCCTCGGCGTACTCCCGCAGCGCATCCACCATCTCGCCGATGGCCTCATCGAACGTCGCCCCGTCGGCCGCCACCGGGATGCCGGGGATGAACACCGACCACCCCCCTGCCTCTCCGACCACTTCGGCCCTCGGCCCGAGCCGGTTGAGAAGTCGCCGCAGCCGGTCCGCATCCACCACCGCGGCCGTCGTCCCCTTCCGATGGACGACGACGGGAAGGCCGTCCGCGGCCGCGTCGAGGACGTCCTTCAAGTGCCCCCTGGCTTCGCTGAAGCTGTTGAAGCTGCGCACGGACATGACACAAGGGTACGAGACGTACGTAAAGTACGTCAAGGACGTGACCTTCGGACGGTTCGGTGGGCAGTGGGCGACCCAGCCGGGCCGTAGGGTGACGAGGGTGCGGGACCGGCTCCCATGACCGACCTCTTCGACGCCGGCCTGGCCCTCGGCGCCGGCGGGACCCTGGCCGAGTTCAACCGGGCCGGAAACCTCGACGCCGCCGACGTCCACGTCGCCTCCTGCCTCGGCCGGCTGGCCGGGGAGACCGACCCCGAGGTGCTCCTGGCCGTCGCCCTGGCCGTCCGGGCGCCGCGGACCGGGTCCGTCCTGGTCGATCTGAGCCGCATCGCCGACCAGCTGGCCGGCGCTGCCGACCAGGCCGACCCGGTGGGGGACACCCCCGAGCCGGACTGGCCCGAGCCCGAGGGATGGCGAACTCGGGTCGCGGCCAGCCCACTGGTCGCCTCCGGGGTCCTCCACCTGGAGGGGACGAACCTCTCCCTGGACCGCTACTGGCGGGACGAGCAGCTCCTGGGGGCGAGCCTCGAGGCCCGGTCCACCCCCTTCCCCGGCGTCGACGGGGCCGTCCTCGAGGACGGCCTCGACCGGCTCTTCCGCCCCGCCCCCGGCGCCGGGCCCGACCTCCAGCGCCGGGCCGCCGCCACCGCCGTCCTCCGGCGCTTCACCGTCGTCTCCGGGGGCCCCGGGACCGGGAAGACGACGACCGTGGCCCGGATCTTGGCCCTCCTCCACGAGCAGGCCCCCGCCACCGGGGGCCGCCCCCCGCTGGTGGCCCTGGCCGCCCCCACCGGGAAGGCGGCGGCCCGGCTCCAGGAGGCCGTCCGCCAGTCCGCCGCCGGCCTCGACTGCCCCCCGGCCGTCCGGGAGGCCGTGGCCGGAGCGGCGGCCTCCACCCTCCACCGGCTCCTCGGCTCCCAGCCCTGGGCCTCGACCCGGTTCCGGCACCACCACGACAACCTCCTCCCCCACGACGTCGTCGTCGTCGACGAGTGCTCGATGGCCTCCCTCTCCCTCATGGCCCGGCTCGTCGACGCCGTCCGGCCCGACGCCCGGCTGATCCTGGTCGGGGACCACGAGCAGCTGGCCTCGGTCGAGGCCGGGGCCGTCCTCGGCGACATCGTCGGCCCGGCCGGGACCGGGACGGCCACCGGGGCCATGGCCGAGGCCGTGGTCGTCCTCCGTCGCCGGTACCGCTACGAGGGGGCCATCGCCGAGTTGGCCTCCGCCATCCAGGCCGACGACGGTGACGCCACCCTGGCCGTCCTCAGGGGCGGGGCCGGGGACGTCGTCTGGCTGGAACCCGACCAGGACACCGGCCCCCTCCGTGAGGCGGCGGTGGCGGCGGGGACGGCCCTCCGGGCCGCCGCGGTCGGCGGTGAGGACCGGGCCGCTCTCGACGAGCTGGGCCGGTTCCGGCTCCTCTGCGCCCACCGGGAGGGGCCCTTCGGGGCGGCGGCCTGGCGGGCCCTGGTCGAGGGCTGGCTCGGGGAGGCCGGGGCCGGCCCCGGGCCGGGTGGTCGCTGGTATCCCGGCCAGCCCCTCATGGTCACCGGGAACGACTACGACCTCGGCCTCTGGAACGGAGACACCGGGGTGGTCATGACCCGGCCCGAGGGCCGGCTCGAGGCCGTCTTCGACCGGTCCGCCGGGGTCCTGGCCTGCAGCCCCGGACGGCTCGGCCGGGTCGAGACCATCTACGCCATGACCGTCCACAAGGCCCAGGGCTCCCAGTTCGACACCGTCGCCGTCGTCCTCCCCGAGCCCACCTCCCGGATCCTGACCCGGGAGCTCCTCTACACCGCCGTGACCCGGGCCCGGGGCCGGGTCATCCTCGTCGGCTCCGAGGAGTCCGTCCGGGCCGGGGTGGGCCGGCCCATCGCCCGGGCCTCCGGACTGCGGGGGAGGCTCTGGGGGGAGGCCTGAGGTAGCGGCCCCCGGGACGGTTGCACTAGACATGGACCGACAGAGGACGGCGGTCCGGGATGGGGGGGCCGGCGGAGCGGGACGGAGGCAGGTCCATGAGCGAGCTACCCGGTGAGGCCCTGGTCACCCTGCCACCGGGAGGCCCTCAGACGAGGAGGTCCCTCCTGGCCCCGGCCCGCCTCGGGGGCTTCGCCGGAGTCCCCCGGCGGTGGCTCCTGGTGGGATGGGCCCTGGCCCTCGGCCTCGGCGCCGAGGCCCTCTACGCCCTCCTCGTCCACCCCTGGGCCCCGACCTTCGCCGCCGCCGTCCTCTTCTCCCTGGCCGCCCTCGTCGTCGGTGGCCTCTTCGGGTTCCTCTTCGGCATGCCCTATGTCGACACGACCGGGGGCACCCCCCCGGCCCCGGCTCCGGCCGGGGCCAACCCCCCTGCCGTGGCGGGGACTGGCGCGGCTCCCGCTCCGGCCCCCGGGCCGCCCCCGCCCCCCTCGGTTACTCCCTCGACCCACCTCCAGCAGATCGCCGACTGGCTCACCAAGCTCATCATCGGCGCCGGCCTGACCCAGTTGGGCCGGATCCCCTCGGCCTCGGGCAAGCTCTTCGGGGCCATGGCCCCCGCCCTGGGGGGGAAGGTCTCGGCCCCGGCCGTGGCCGGCGCCGTCGTCCTCTACTTCGCCGGCCTCGGCTTCGTCGTGGGCTGGCTCTCCACCTACTTCTTCCTGACCCCGGCCATGGTCAAGGTGGAGAAGAACATCGGCGTCGCCTTCGAGCGCTCCACCGTCCTCGCTGCCCAGGCCGACCGGGCCGCCCTGGCCGGCAGGCCCGAGAGGGCCCGACAGCTCCGGGCCGACAGCAATGCCCAGGCCCTTCGGGCCCAGTCGCTGTTGGCCACCTACTCGAGCGTCTATGCCCTGCCTTTCCACGACCCCACCCGGACGGCCCGACTCGACGAGACGGTCAACGAGCTGGCCACGGCCCAGCTGGCCGCCCACCCCGCTGCCGACGCCGTCCGGGCCCTCTACGACCTGGGGTCCCGCCAGCGGGAGATCGCCCTGGCCATGATGGCCCAGGACCCCTCAGTGGCCGACGTCGAGGCCGTCCTCTCCTCCATCGGGAACTCCCGGACGGCCATGGAGCAGTACCAGGCCCTCCGGGCCGCCCAGGCCCTCCTTCCCGGGCTCCCCGCTGCCGACGCCGCTCGGCTCCGGACCGTGGTCACGGCCGAGACGTCAGGAAACGGCTACATCACCGCCGGGACCTCCAGGATGGAGCTGGCCCAGGCCATCCTCAACCCCCCGGCCCCGCCCATCTGAGTCCGGGGACGGTGCCTCAGGTGGCGATTCCGACGATGGGCCGGTTGAGGGGCCTCCCGCCCATCGAGCCGTAGAAGGGGGCGTTGTAGGCGAAGATCCCCCCGTCGGAGGCCACCAGCCAGTACCCCCCGGTGGCCGGGTCGGCGGCCATCCCGACGATGGGCCGGTTCAGGGCCATGCCACCGGTCGAGCCAGAGAAGGGGGCGTTGAAGGCGAAGATCCCCCCGTCGGAGGCCACCATCCAGTAGCCGCCGGTGGCCGGGTCGGCGGCCATCCCCACGATGGACCGGTTGAGGTGCTGGCCGCCCATCGACCCGTAGAAGTTGGTGTCCCCGAAGGCGAAGATCCCGCCGTCGGAGGCCACCAGCTCGTAGCCGTGGCCGTCGCCGCTCGACAGCATGGCCACTACGGGCTGGTTCAGGGTGGCGCCCCCCATCGAGCCGAAGAAGGCGGCGTCCCCGAAGGCGAAGATCCCCCCGTCGGAGGCCACCTCCCAGTAGCCCCCGCCGTCGGGGGTGGCCGCCATTCCCACGATGGGCTGGTTGAGGGACTGGCCCCCCATCGAGCCGTAGAAGGGGGCGTTGAAGGCGAAGATGCCCCCGTCGGAGGCCAGCTCCCAGTAGCCCCCCGTGGCCGGGTCGGCCGCCATCGCGACGATGGGCCGGTTGAGGGGTCGGCCCCCCATGGACCCCTGGAAGGGGGCGGCCCCGAAGGCGAAGATGCCCCCGTCGGAGGCCACCATCCAGGTCCCCGCCCCCTGGGGGTTCCGGGCTGTGGTCGTCTCCTCCAGGAGCGGCCCGAAGGTGGCCGCATCCTGGCCCTGGCCCCCGCCGAAGATGCAGGCGCCCGGCCCGCTGCAGGCGGCAGCCTGGAGGAACGCCCCGGGGGGGCTCTGGGCCGGGACGGTGCTCCAAGTCGACCCGTTCCAGTGGGCTACCAGGGACTGCTGGATGTTCGTCCCCCCCTCGGCGGCGTAGCCGTCGGCCCAGCACTCATCGGTGCTGGGGCAGGACACGGCGATGAGGCCGGTGTACTGGTCGAAGTCGGGATCGGGGAGCACCGCCACCGGGGCTAGTTGGGTCGTGGCCGGGACGTCGGCCCCGGTCAGCTGGGAGGTGAAGGCGTGGTCGGCCTCGCTCGGGGGCTGCTCGTCACCGACGACCTCGCACACCGTCGTCGTCAGGCACTTCAGGTCGTTCACGACCATCCGCCCCCCGTGGAATTCGCGCAGGGTCCCAGCCCCGGCCGTCCAGCTGGTGCCGTTCCACTGGTAGAAGAGGTCGGTGGAGCCCGTGTTGTCGGTGGCGGCCGTCCAGCACTCGTCCACGGCCGGGCAGGAGACGGCGCCGAATCCGTAGTTGGCCGTTGTCGGGGTGCCCGTGGTGAGGACCCAGCTCGACCCCAGCCACTCCTCGGCGAACAGGTTGACGACGGCGCTGTTCCCCGTCCCGGTGGTGGTGGCCCCGACGGCCAGACAGAAGGTGGTGGAGGCACAGGAGACCTCGTTGAGGGCGGCGGTGGTGACCCCTCCCGGCGTGGGACTCGGCACTGACGACCAGGTGCTCCCGTTCCAGTGGGTGATGTAGCCGGCCGTCGGCGTCACGCCGTTCACCCCGTCCGTTCCCGTCGCGCCCACCGCCCAGCAGTCCGTGGCCGAGGCGCACCCGGCGTTGTTCAGGAAGGTCGCCGTCGTCCCGCCCGGCTGGGGACCGAGGTCGGTGTCGATCTGCCAGCTCCCCCCGGACTCCTGGGCGATCACGTCGCTGAAGGCGTTCCCGTTGGCGGCTGACCCGACCGAGAAGCACGGTCCACCCGGGGCGCAGGCCGCACCGGCCATGAACGCCCCCGCCGGTGGCGTCACCGGAGCCACCGTCACGATGGGGGCGGCCGGCACCGGGGTCCGGGGAGCGGGCGCCGCCCCGGCCCCTGGCCCGGCCAGGAGGGCGCCGGTTCCTCCGACGACGGCGGTCAGGCGCAACCTCGACATCCGCATGGTCCCCGCCCTTCAGCCGCCCGATGGTGGGGGCAGGCTACCAACCCGGCCAACCGGCCCCGAACCGGAGGTCCCGGGCCCCGCCGCCCGTCCGTTACGATTCGGCTGTGGAGGGGACGAAGGGCGCCGCCGCCGGCGGGAGGGGGTCGGGCCCGGTGCTCGTCTCCCAGCTCTGCCGCTACGAGACCCTCGTCTCCCCGGCCTTCCTGGCCTGGTCCGACCGGATCCGGCCCGTCTGGGATCCCGACGGCACCGATCCCAAGCCCTACATCGTCCACCGCAAGATGTGGGAGTGGCTCTTCATCTGTGAGGCCCTGGGCCAGCGCAAGATGCTCCGGCCCGGACGCCACGGGATCGGCTTCGGGGTCGGGGCCGAGCCCCTGATCGCCCTCTTCGCCGGGCTGGGCTGCACCGTGCTCGCCACCGACCAGGCCCCTGAGCAGGCGGTGGCCTCGGGCTGGGCCCGGGACGGGGGAGAGTACGCCGGGGCCCTCGAGGGTCTCCAGCAGCCCGGCCTCTGCGACCCCGACCTCCTGGCCGCCCGGGTCTCCTACCGGGACGTCGACATGAACGACATTCCCGCTGACCTCCGGGGCTTCGACTTCTCCTGGTCCTCCTGCTCCTTCGAGCACCTCGGCACGATCGAGGCCGGTCTCGACTTCGTCGTCAACCAGATGGACTGCCTCGCCCCTGGCGGCGTCGCCGTCCACACCACAGAGTTCAACGCCTCCTCCGACGACGAGACCGTCGAGTCCGGGCCCACCGTCCTCTACCGCCGGCGGGACATCGAGGCGCTCGTGAACCGGCTCCGCCGGGAGGGATACCGGATCTACTGCGACTTCACCTCCGGGGAGCTCCCCGCCGACCGCCACGTCGACGTCCCCCCCTACACCGACACCCATCTCCGGACCACCTACGACCGCTTCGAGGCCACCTCGATCGGCCTGGTCGTCGAGAAGCCCCGCCGCTTCGGCCTCGGTCTTCGTCGGCGCTGAACCTCCGGCGCTCCCGGCCTCAGCCGGTCGCCGCCAGCCGTCCGTGGAGAGGGACGGCCAGCGTAGGCAGCTCGCCCACCGCTCCTCCCGCCTCGGCCACCACAGCCAGGACGTTGGTCATGACCTCCCCGAAGGCCTCCGGGTCGGCGATCATCCAGCCGTGGGAGCCGTCCACGGTGACTGCCGTCGGGTTCCCGAGGGTCCGGCACATCTGCTCGAACGAGTCCCGGGTGATGACCTGGTCCCGTTTCCCCCAGAAGACGGCCACGGGGAGCCGGCGCCACTTCAGGGCGTCGAGAGCATCGGTCAGATCGGCCCGCCGGGCGATGTCGGCCACCTTCAGGAAGGTCAGGGGGTGCCGGGCCATGTTCCCGACCGCCTCCGAGACGATCACGGGGAGGACCTTCCGGGCCTGCCGGAGGGGCCAGAGGGCGGCTGGGAAGTGGAGCCCCCAGTCCCAGAGGGGCCGCTGGGACATCGTCCGCAAGGTGGTCCCGCTGCCACTCCAGGTCGAGCTCCCGATGGAGTTGACGAGGACCAGGCTGTCCACCGCAGCCGGGTGCCGGTAGGCGAGCTCGGGCCGGCCCAGCCGCTCGAGGTCCATGGCCAGGAAGGCCACGTCGGCGAGGACGTCTCCCAGCCGGAGGCCGTCGTCGAACTCCAGGCAGTCGAGGACCCTTGGGCCGTCCTCCAGGCAGAAGATGTCCTCGGCCAGGAGGTCTCCGTGACCGTCGCAGGCCCGGCCGGCCGCCACCCGGTCCCCGAAGAGGGGGCCCCGTCCGGCCAGGTAGCGCCGGGCCAGCCTGTCGACCCGGTCGACGACCCCGGCGTCGAAGACCGGCCCCACCAGCCGGGCCATCTCGGCGGAGTTGGCCGCCCATCGGCGGGTCAGGGCCTCAGACCCGGCCGCCTCGTCCGCCCGGGCCGACCGGTCTGCCCCGGCGTGGAACTCCGCCAGGAGCCGGGCCAGGCGGCCGAGCTCCGCCTCCACCGGGGCCCCGGCCGCCACCAGGTCGGCCAGCCGACGGTCCTCGGGGAGCCGCCGCATGACCACCAGGTGGTCGCAGGCCCGCCCCCCGGCGTCGAGGACGTCGGCCACTCCCAGGTAGACGTCCGGCGCCAGCCGCCGGTTCAGCTCGACCTCCCGTCGGCAGGCCGCCAGCCGGGCCTCCCGGCTCCGGAAGTCGACGAAGCCGTAGTGGACCGGCTTCTTCAGCTTGTAGGCCCGGTCCCCCACGAAGAAGACCACCCCGGTGTGCGTCTCCCGCACGGCCGCGAACGGCCAGCCTGCGGTCCCGGTTGTCACCGGGGCGGCGGGGGAGCGGCCTGGGGCGAAGGCGGCGGGGGAGCGGCCTGGCGGGCCGCCGCCTCCTCGGCGGCCGCCCCCAGGAGGACGAACAGCCCGATGAGGACGAGCCAGAAGTCGTAGAGGAAGCCCACCGCCACCAGGGCGAAGGCGACCACCCGGGCGATCCGGCACACCAGCACCGTGGCCTCGAGCCGGCCCCGCCGCGCGGTGAGGGCGGCCCGGAGGACCCGGCCGCCGTCCATGGGGAGGGCGGGGACGAGGTTGAAGCCTCCCAGGACGAGGTTCAGCCATCCCAGCCGGACCAGCCAGCTCCCGGCGAAGAGGGTGGGGGGCCAGATCCCGACCCCGGTCAGGATCCCCGTCCCGAGCAGGCCGATCCCGATGACGAGGCTCGTCACCGGGCCCACCAGGGCCACGGCCAGCTCGTCGGCGGGAGCCTCCGGCATGATCGTCATCCGGGACACCCCACCGATGGGGAGGAGCAGGATGTCGGCGACGACGCCGCCCCGGCGCCGGGCCATCAGGCAGTGGGAGACCTCGTGGGCCACCACGAATCCGAAGAGGGCCACGATCCAGAGGATCCCCAGGGCGATCGCCCCCGGGCCGGCGTTCCCGCCGCCGACCACGATGAGGCTGATCAGCAGGAGGAAGGTCCAGTGCACCCGGATCGGGATCCCGGCCACCCGGCCCACGGTGACGCTGCCGGCCTGGCCGGCCGACGGGGGGTTCGGCCCGACGACCGGGGTCCGGTCCCGGTGCTGCCGGTCCCGGCCCTCGTGGTCCTCCCGGTGGATGGTGGTCACCGGTCCTCCTTGGTTCCTGTCTCCATCCTCCGGCCCCCGGGTCGGGCCGGCCAGAGCCGAAGGTCACCAGGGTGGGAAAGCTCTCCCAGCGGGACGAAAGGGGCCTCCGGTGGTGTTGTACCCCGGGAACGGCCAGTTCGCTGGTTGGGTAGGCCCCGGGTCCTCCGGCCGAGGAGGAGCCCTTGGGCTCCACCGGGTTGCAGCGCCCGAAAGAACCCCGGCGCTCGCCGCGGGCAACAGGAAGAAGAGGCGCCCGGTCCCCCCGATCGTGGGACGGGCGCCTTTCGCCGTCCCCTGTGAACCGGCCCCAGGGGTCCCGGGCCAGACTGGTGCCCGATGCGCTACACCATCGACCCCGAGCGGTCACGGGTCTGGATCGAGGCCACCTCCAGCCTCCACCCCATCCACACCGGCACCGCCGGCCTGGAGGGCTTCGTCGACCTCGAGCTCGACCCGTCCGGCCGGGTCGACCTGAGGGCGGCTGTCACAGGGGAGCTCTCCCTCCCCGTCCGCCGGCTGACCTCCGGCCACCCGTTGGAGGATCGGGAGCTCCTCAAGCGGATCGACGTCCGCCGCCACCCGACCATCGACGGCGTCCTCCAGGCCCTGGAGCCATCCGGGGAGGAGGGGTCCTACCTGGTCTCGGGCGTGGTCAGCTTTCGGGGCGTCTCCCGGCCCCACCGGGACACCATGACCATCGGGGCCCTCGACGACCGAACCGTCACCCTGGCCGGGTCCTCCAGGTTCGACGTCCGCCACTTCGGGATGGAACCCCCCCGGGTCCTCCTCCTGAGGGTCGACCCCGAGGTCCGGGTCCGGGTCGAGATCCTGGCCACCACCCCGGATTGACCGAACCGATCCCGCCGGTCTGCGGCAGACTTCCCCGATGGAGACCCCCGAGACCCGCTACGCCCGCCGGGGGGACCTCCACATCGGCTACCAGGTCTGGGGCCAGGGTGACCTCGACATCCTCGAGCTCGGGACGGGGACCTTCATCTCCGTCGACGAGGCCGCCGACGAGCCCCGCTGGCGCCGCTACACCGAGCGGTTGGCCGGCTTCGCCCGGCTCATCCGGTTCGACCCGGCCGGGATCGGGCTCTCCGACGCCCCCACCGACCTGGCCGAGCTCACCTTCGAGACCTGGGTCGAGGACGCCCTGGCCGTCATGGACGCCGTCGGCTCCACCCGGGCCGCCCTCCTGGCCTCCTCCGGCTCCGCTCTCGCCGCCCTCCTCCTGGCCGCCCACCATCCCGACCGGACCGGCTCCCTCGTCCTGGTCAACCCCTCGGCCCGCTACCTCGAGGCCGACGACTACGCCATCGGCGTTCCCCGGGCCCTGGTCGAGGAGTTCCGGGCCGGCCTCGACCCCGACCGCCCCGGGGAGGGGAGCGAGGTGCTGAGCGACCTCCGCCTCTTCGCCCCCGCTGCCGCCGACGACCCCGACTTCAGGCGCTGGTGGGCCCGGGCCTCGAAACGGGGGGCCGGGCCCGCCGCCGCCGCCGTCCTCGGGGCCCTCACCGCCCAGGCCGACCTTCGCCACCTCCTCCCCGAGGTGGCCGCCCCCACCCTGGTTCTCCACCGCCGGGACGCCCGGGTCCCGAGCGTCGACCACGGCCGCTACGTCGCCGACCGGATCCCCGGAGCCCGATTCGTCCTCCTCCCCGGCGCCGACGTCGTCCCCTTCGTCGGCGACACCGACGCCCTCCTCGACGAGATCCAGGAGTTCGTCACCGGCGACCGCTACCGGCCAGGGCCGGACCGGGTCCTCGCCACCGTCCTCTTCACCGACATCGTCGACTCCACCGCCACCGCCGCCCGTCTCGGCGACCGCCGCTGGACCGAGGTCCTCCTCGACCACGACGCCCTCGTCCGCCGCCAGCTCGACCGCTTCGGCGGAACCTTCGTGAAGGACACCGGCGACGGGGCCCTGGCCACCTTCGACAGCCCGGCCCGGGCCATCCGCTGCGCCCTGGCCCTGGGTCGGCAGGCCTCCCACCTGGGCATCGCCCTCCGGGCCGGGCTCCACGCCGGGGAGATCGAGCGCCTGGGGGACGACGTCGGCGGCATCGCCGTCCACGTGGCGGCCCGGGTGGCCGCCGCGGCGTGGGCCGGCGAGGTCCTCGTCTCCAACACCGTCGTCGACCTCGTCGAGGGGTCCGGGATCGAATTCGCCGACCGGGGCGAGCACACCCTCAAGGGCGTCCCCGGTCCCCGCCGGATCTGGGCCGTGGACGATCAGGCCCGGACGTCGTCGACGTAGCCCAGAGGTGACGGCGTCGGCTTCAGCCGTATCCCGCCATGATGTGCTCGACCCACCAGGCCGGTGCGCCCTGGAGCAGCGTCTGGAGGTCCCAGTAGTCCCACCACCGGACGATGACCCCTCCGGCCAGCTCCTGGACGGAGACGAAGGGCAGGGTGACGGACTCCCCGGTGTGCCAGTGCCAGGTCTCGGCGTGCTCGGTGACGACAGTGTCCCCGTCGGCCACCACGAGCCGGAGCTCGTGGGTGTATCCGCTGATCGGCTCCAGGCCGAGCCGGAGACGGGCCACGATCTGCCCCGGCCCCCGGGCGACGTCGTCGGCGGGGGAGCAGACGTCGGTGTACTGCGAGTCCGGGCCGAAGAAGGAACCGATCCGGTCCCAGTCCCGGTCGTAGAGGGCGGCCCAGAACCCGGCCACCACCGTCCGGTTGGCGTCGGCCGTCCCGTTCAACCCGACCGCCCTCCCCGGACCAGCCGGCCCGGCCGGGCTTCGGTGACGGCTCCCTCCTCGAACGTGACCGCGCCCGATTTCACCGTGGCCACGTAGCCGATCGCCTCCTGGAGGATCCGCCGGCCCCCGGCGGGGAGGTCGGCGACCACCCTCGGCCGGTCCAGCTCGAGTCGGTCGTAGTCGATGACGTTCACGTCGGCGAGGAGCCCGGGGGCGAGGATCCCCCGATCGCGCAGTCCGTAGAGCCGGGCCGTGTCCCCCGTCTGCTTCCGGACGGCCGCCTCCAGGGGGATCCGCTCCCCCCTGGTCCGGTCCCGGGTCCAGTGGGTCAGCATGAACGTCGGCTGGGGGGCGTCGCAGATGACCCCGCAATGGGCCCCGCCGTCGCCGAGGCCGACCACCGACCGCTCGTGGAGGAGCATCTCGTGGGCCGGGTCGAGGTTCCCCCAGGAGTAGTTCAGGATCGGGACGTAGAGCAGCGCCCGGCCCCCGTCCTCCGCCATGGCCTCGTAGGCGACCTCGAGGGGAGTGACACCTCGACCGGCCGCCACAGCGGCCAGGGACCGTTCCGGACCCGGCTCGTAGTCGGGTGGAGATCCCAGGAGGAAGGTGGTGGCATAGGCCTTTGCCATCCGCTCGGCCGTGGCCGGGTCGGTCGGCTCCCAGGAGATGATGCTGCTCCGGACGGCCGGGTCCCCGAGGGCGGCGGCGAGGTCGATGGGGGAGAGCCCCCTGGCCTTGAGGTCCCGGTAGGCCGGGATCATGTCGAAGAGGCAGTAGGTCGTGAAGTGCCCCGACAGGAGGCCGGTGGCCCGGGCCCCGACCTGGGGCCAGAGATCGGCCCCCTCCGCCATGGCCTCCGAGGCCAGCTTGAGGAGGTCCCGCCAGAGGTCGGGAGCGGCGTCGACCTGGAGGAGGGCGAAGGTCACCGGCCGGCGGATGGCGGCCGAGAGCCGCCGCATCCAGTCGACCTCCTTGGCCGGGCCGATGATGTCCTCCCCGGCCGCCCCCATCGGGGCCAGCTCGAACACCCCGGCTCCGAGGTCCCCCAGGGCCGCCCCGATCCCGAAGAGCTCGTCCTCGGCGGCAAACGTCCCGGGGACCGGCTCCCCGTCGATGGCAATGTGGGCGATCGTCCGGCTGGTCGAGAATCCCAACGCCCCCGCCGAGACCGCCTCGGAGACGATGGCCCGCATGGCGGCGATGTCGTCAGGGGCGGCGGGTTCGTTGCGTGCCCCCCGGTCCCCCATCACGAAGGCCCGGACCGCCCCGTGGCTGATCTGGGTCCCGACGTCCATCGTCCACCGTCGCCTCTCCAGGGCGTCGAGGTACTCCGGGAAGGACTCCCACTCCCAGCTGATCCCCTCCGAGAGTGCCGTGCCCGGGATGTCCTCCACTCCCTCCATCAGTCCGATGAGCCAGTCGTGACGGTCGGCACGGGCCGGCGCGAACCCCACCCCGCAGTTCCCCGTCACCACCGTCGTGACCCCATGGCCGCTGCTCGGCTGGAGCACCTCGTCCCAGGTGACCTGCCCGTCGTAGTGGGTGTGGATGTCGACCCACCCCGGGGTCACGAGGAGCCCGTCCGCCTCGATCGTCCGCCGGCCCCCCACCCCGGGGAGGTGACCCACCGCCGTGATCCGGCCGGCATCGACGGCCACGTCGGCGGTCCGGGCCGGTGCCCCCGTCCCGTCGACGACCGTCCCACCCCTGATGACGAGATCGTGCATCCCCACAGTGTTGTCGGGAACCACCACGATGGGAAGCCGGGCCGGCCACTCTCAGGTGTGGCAGCGGGCCGCCGGAACGTCGGTCAGGCCCCCACGCCGTCGACATAGCCCAGCGTGACGGCGTCCTCGGCCCCGAGGAACCGGCCCTGGCTCCACTGCGCCTCGACCTCACCCGCCGGCCGACCGGTGGCCCGGGCCAGCCGCCCGGTGAAGGCGTCCCGCCGGGACGCCTCCTCGGCCAGGGCCCGCTCGATGTCGAGGGCCCGGCCCCCGACGGCCAGGTCCGGCGCCCGGAGCTGGAGCCGGGCATGGCCCGCCATCCGCCGCTGTGCCCCCACGGCCAGGACCCCCACCGCCCCGCCTCCGACCAGGCCCATCGCCACGGTGTGGACCGGGACCCCCAGGAGGTCGATCACGTCGATCAGGAGCAGTCCGGCCTCGATGTCCCCCCCCGGGGTGCCGAGCCTGAGCTCGACATGCCCGTCCCCGAGCCCGTCCAATGTCATGAGGGCGGCCGCCACCTCCCCCGCCTTCTCCGGGTCGAGCTGTCCCGTCACGAGCAGGATCCGCCGGTCGAACAGGGCCGCCGCCACGGCATCACCCCTCATGGCGGCACGACCTCCCCATACCTCATAGAGTATCTCATATGAGAGATAACCTGCACCTGTCGGTGATCCCGACCGTGATCGACCAGACGGCCCGGGGGGACCGGGCCTTCGACATCTACTCCCTCCTCCTGAAGGAACGGATCGTCTTCCTCGGCCAGGAGGTCGACGACCAGATCGCCAACCTGATCGTGGCCCAGATCCTCTACCTCGCCGCCGACCAGCCCGAGAAGGACATCGCCCTCTACGTGAACTCCCCCGGCGGTCTCGCCTACGCCGGCATGGCCATCTATGACGTCATCCAGCATGTCTCCTGCGACGTCTCCACCATCTGCGTCGGCATGGGGATGTCGGCGGCGGCCATGATCCTGGCCGGGGGAACCCCTGGCAAGCGCTACGCCCTCCCCAACTCCCGGATCATGATCCACCAGGGCTCGGCGGGCACCCGGGGCGCCCCCCGGGACATGGAGATCGCACTCCGGGAGGTGCTGGCCACCACCCACCGGATGGCCGAGATCCTCGCCCACCACACCGGCCAGCCCCTCGACCGGGTCGAGCAGGACATTGACCGGGACTTCTACATGACTGCCGACGAGGCCCGCGCCTACGGCCTCATCGACGACATCATCGCCCCGCGCCGGGGCCTCTCCGCCACCACCGGGACGGTCGAGCCGGTGTCGGAGCTGGCCGACGTCCCCGGCTGAGGGCACCCCCCGCCTCAGGGTCCCCCCGGAGCGTGAGCCAGCTGCCCACCGCCACGAAGAGGACTGTCAGGGTGTCGATGAGCTCTTCGATGTCGGGCCGGTCCTCGTCGAACAGCCACTTCACCAGGGCTTCGTGGACTCCCCCGGTCAGGGCCGTGGTCATCGTGGCCAGATGGACCCCCGCCATGGCCGACTCGTCGACCTCCCGGCCCAGCCCGGCGAACTCGGCCAGGACGAACCCCCCGAAGGTGGCCACCCAGACCCGGTGGGCCCGCTCCACCACGTCGGACACCCCCACCACCTCGATGCAGAGGACCCGGGCCCAGCGGACGTCGTCGACCATGGCGTGGCAGTAGGCCGAGATCCCGGCCCGGGCCCTGGCCTCCATGTCGACATGGGCCTCCGCCACCGACTCCATCACCGCCGTCAGCTGGCGCTCGGCCAGGATCTGACAGAGGGCCATGAGGAGGGCCTCCTGGCTGGGGAACTCCTCGTAGAACTGCCGGGGGGCGACCCGGGCCTCCCGGCAGAGTTGGGTGATCGTGACCTGGTTGAACCCGACCGTCCCGTAGAGCTCGAGGGCCGAGTCGAGAAGCCGCTGGCGCCGGCCCGCCCGCCGGGCATCGGGGAGCTGCCCGGCGTAGGGGCGCTCGGGGTGGCTGTCGAGGGGGAGGGGCGTCGCATGTGCCACCCCCGCCATTCTGACACCCGGGCGCCCGGGCCTCCCGACCGTGGGCTTGACAGACGTGTTAGAAGTTCCGAAAACCGTTCGTTCTCGTTTCCCAATGTGGGGGGTCCACCATGAATTCGCAGACCATGCCGGACGACGCTGCGGCCCGGGGTCGCGCCCGCCGGAAGTGGCGGCTCGGGGTCGTGACCCTGGCCCTCCTGACCATGGCCGGGCTCACGACGGCCTGCGCCCAGGGCGTCCTCCTCCCCGGCTCGGCCCAGCCCATGACCCTCCCCATCCCCCTCGGGGCCCAGATCGGGACGGGCGAGGTCCCCATGAGCTGCGCCCTCCCCGTCATCGGGAACATGACCTTCATCGCCTCGGGCACCGGGGCAGTGGGGACCGTCCTCGCCCCCGGCCAGCAGTTCTACCTCACCGACGTCCACGGCTCCCTCCAGGTCCCCAGCATCTTCATGACCCTGGCCGCCCTCATCGGTGTCACCACCGTCAACGCCTCGGTGACCACCCTGAACATCGACACCACCGGAGCCACCCCGGCCGTCCTCAACGCCGCCGCCTCGCCGATCGACGTCACCGGGATCCCGGTCACGGCGGGCCAGGGTCTCGTCGTCACCGCCCCCCCGACGGGGTCGCTCACCCTCGGACCCTTCACGGCAGCGTCGAGCGGCACCGCCACCCTCGCCATCGGGAACGTCGCCGCCACCATCACCCTCCTCAACTCGAGCGGTGCCACCGTCGGCTTCCCCTTCACCGTCACCTGCACCGCTCCCACGCCCGCCGTCGTCCTCGTCGGTCTCAACATCAACCCGACCGCCCCGAACAACGGGCCCTCCAAGTACCTCGGCGTCACCGCCCCCGCCTTCCAGGTCCCCGTCGGAGACGTCGAGGGCAGCCTCGCCCTCCCCCTGCCCTGCACCGTGACCGGGTTGGGCCAGGTCCAGCTGGGCGGCACCATGACGGCCGAGCTCCCGGCCTGGCTCCCGGCCGGGAAGCCCTTCGTCTTCCAGAGCGCCACAGGCTCGCTCGACCTCCCCGCCGGGGTGATCAACGCCCTCCTGGCCAACTACCCCGGGGCCACCACCGTGAGCGGGACGATCGACACCCTGGACATCAACGCCCAGAACTCGACCCCGGCCGTCTTCAACGTGGCCAGTCCCCCCATCACGGTGGCCCCCTCACCGGCCACCTTCGGCCAGCAGCTCGACATTCCCATCCCCGAGAACGGCACCCTCACCGTTGGGCCCTGGACGGCCGGCTCGGCCGGTGAGACCACCCTGACCTGGGGGAACGCCGGCGGGACCCTCCACATGCTCGACGCCTCCGGGAACCCCGTCGGAGCGCCCGTGACCGTGGCTTGCGATCCCCCCCTGGGCCCGACCATCCTCCTCACCGAGCCCGTCACCTCCGGGGCGATCCCCGCCATCACCACCATCGCCCCGGCCTCCGGTCCCACCGCCGGCGCCACCAGCGTGACCATCACCGGCACCGGCTTCACCGGGGCCACGGCCGTCAACTTCGGCAACGGCGAGGCCACCTACACCGTCAACTCCGACACCTCCATCACGGCCACCGTCCCGGCCGGGGTGGCCGCCGGGCCGGTCGACGTCACCATCCTCGGCCCCAACGGTCCCAACCCCATCGGCCCGATCTACACCTACACCGGCTGACCAACCCCCGGTACCAGCCGGTACCGCAGGATCGTCGATGCCGCCCGGCTCCGGCCGGGTGGCATCGACGCGCCGGGGCTCAGACCGGGCGGACGGGCAGCGTCAGCCAGCTGCCGACGGCCACGTAGAGAGCGGTCAGGGTGTCGATGAGCCGCTCGAGGTCCGGCCGCTCATCAGCGAACAACCACTGCATCAGCGCCTCGTGGACCCCTCCCGTCAGGGCCGTGGCCAGGGTCGAGAGCTCCACCGTGTCCATGATCGGCTCGTTGAGCTCCCGGCCCAGGCCGTCGAACTCGGCCCGGAGGAAGTCGCCGAAGCGGCTGATGGTGACCGTGTGGGCGTGTCGCACGACGCCGGGCACGGCCACGACCTCGACGCACAGCACCCGGGCCCGCCGCTCGTCGTCGACGAGGGCGTGGCAGTAGGCCGAGATGCCGGCTCGGGCCCGGGCCTCCATGTCGAGGCCGGCCCCCATCACCGCCGTGACCATCGCCGCCTCCTGCAGGGCGGACAGATTCTGGGAGAGCTCCAGCAGGACGGCGTCCTGGCTCGCGAACTCCTCGTAGAACTGGCGGGGGGCGACCCGGGCCTGGCGGCACAGCTCGGCCACGGTCGTCTGGTGGAACCCGACCGTCCCGTAGAGCTCGAGGGCGGCATCGAGGAGCCGTTGCCTGCGGTCGGCCCGCCGGGCATCGGGGAGTTGTCCCCCGTAGGGCCGAACCGAGTTCGATTCGGCCTCCTGGGGAGCGACGGCACAGTCCGGGAGGGCTGGAACGGGCGTCAGAGGTGCCACCCTGGACATTCTGACACCTGGCCACCTCCGCCTCCCACCGACCCCTTGACAGCCGTGGTAGAAGTTCGGAAACCGTTCGTTCCGATTTCCGAATATGAGGGGGTTCCCACGATGTACTCCGACGTGACCATCGATCAGCCGGCCACCAGGGGCCGTACCGGTCGCAGATGGAAGGCCGGGGTCGTCGCCCTGGCCCTGCTCACCCTGGCCGCCGTCACCACCGCCTGTGCGCAGGGGGTCCTCCTCCCCGGGTCGGCCCAGCCCATGACCCTCCCCATCCCGCTCGGATCCCAGATCGGCGGCGGCGAGGTCCCCGTGACCTGTGCCCTCCCCGTCATCGGCAACATGACCTTCGTCGCCTCGGGCTACGGCGCCGTCGGCACCGTCGTTGCCCCCGGCCAGCAGTTCTACCTGACCGAGGTCCGCGGTGGCCTCGAGGTCCCGGCCATCTTCATGACCCTGGCCTCCATCGTCGGGGCCACCACCATCGACGCCTCGGTGACCACCCTCAACATCAATTCCACCGACGCCTCCCCGGCCGTCCTGAACGCCGCCGCCACCCCCATCAACGTCAACGGGGTCCCCGTCACCTCCGGTCACTCCGCCGCCGTCACCGCCCCGCCCACCGGGACCCTCACCATCGGCCCCTTCACGGCCGGCGCCAGCGGCATCGCCGACCTGTCCATCGGGAACATCTCCGCCACCATCACCCTCCTCAACTCCTCCGGCGGAACCGTCCTCTTCCCGATCACCGTCAACTGCACCGCCCCCAGCCCGACCGTCGTCCTCGTCGGCCTCGCCATCAACCCGGCCGCCCCGAACAACGGTCCCAGCAAGATCACCGGCATCGACGTTCCCCCCTTCCAGATCCCCGTCGGTGACGGCGAGGGCAGCCTGGCCGTGCCCCTCCCCTGCACCGTCTCCGGCCTGGGCCAGGTCCAGCTGGGCGTCACCATGACGGCCGAGCTCCCAGCCTGGCTCCCCCAGGGCAAGCTCTTCTCCGTCCTAG
>PLZB01000009.1 GCA_003151955.1 Acidimicrobiaceae bacterium | reverse complement strand
AGCGAATAAATCAGGAGCCTCCTAGCGGCCGGCAAGCTCGGCACCGAAGCCGCCTACCTCCTCGGAGCGCTCCTGTTCGCTGGCCTGTGGGACGCTGTCAGCGCCCGGGCCGGTCTACCAGCATCCCGTCGTCCGATGGTGGCTGCCTACCTCGACGAATTCCAGCACCTGGTGGCTCTGCCCACTCCAGCCGAGACCATGCTGGCCGAAGGCCGTTCCTACGGCCTGGCTTTGACCCTCAGCCACCAGCATCTCGGTCAACTGGACCGGGAGCTCCTCCAGGCCATGACCGCCAACGCCCGCTCCAAACTGGTGATGGCTGCCTCTCATCACGACGCAGTCGTCTTCGCCAAGGAACTGGGCTCCGGCCTGACCCCCGAAGACCTGATGGGCATCAACGCCTACGAAGCGGTGGTGGCTTGCTTCGCATCCGGTCGCACCCAACCTCCAGCCACCATCTCGCTACCGGATCTTCCCCCCGCCACGGGTGACGGCCCGGGTCTGAGGAAGCACTCCCGGGAGCACTTCGGGGTGGAACGGACCATGGTCGACCAGGCCATCGCCGCCCGTAGCAGCGGCCCCCGGAAGGGGGCTGCGGCCCTCGGTCGCACCTCCAGGGATCCACGTGGGGGTCGACCATGACCAGTAACCACAGCCATAACGAGCGCTTCGAGGAGATGTCCGGCTTGCGCGGGTCGAGCCAGCCATCACCCCTGGTCAGAGCCGCAGAACCAGCCAGATTGGCCCGGGACTCTATAGGGCAACCGAGAGGAGGAAGGGAGGAGAAGAGAAGCAAGAGCGACTACGTCACCACCCTCAGGACGCAGTCCATCAGCCAGCAACTGACGGACCAAGACCGACTTCTCCTCGACGTTCTGCACACCGTCCACCTGGCCACCGGCCAACAGCTTCAACGTCTGATCTGGGGAGACGGACCATCCGATGCCCGGTCAGCCCGCCGTCAGCTCCGAGGCCTTACCGACATCCGGATCCTGGCCCGCCTGGAGCGTCGTCCCCTCGGAGTCCGTGGAGGCAGCCTGGGGTACGTCTACGCCCTCGACGTCGTCGGCCAGGCCATCACCGGCGTCCCCCGTCGTCGGCGGCGTCCTCGTCTCCCCGGCATGGCCTTCCTAGACCACGCCGTCGCTGTCACCGACTGCTACCTCAAGCTCCGTCAACTGGAATCCACCGGCCGGATCGAACTGGTGCACTTCCAGGCCGAACCCCGCTGCTGGCGAAGCTTCGTCGGACCCGGCGGCTACCAGCGACTCCTCAAGCCCGACTCCCACCTCATCACCGGCTGCGGCGACTACCTCGACCACTGGTTCCTGGAGATCGACCGGGCCACAGAGAGCAAGGCCCGGCTGCACACCAAGATCCAGGCGTACACCAGCTTCTGGCAGTCCGGACGTGAACAGGCCGACACCGACGTCTTCCCCAAGGTTCTCTGGATCGTTCCCGACGACAAGCGCCTGGCCCAGCTAGCCCAGGTCATCCAAGAGCTTCCCGACGATGAGCGCCGTCTCCACCAGATCTGCACCGACGACAACTTCACCACCGCCATCGTCCTCGGGCCTGGCTCCGAGGAGCAGTAATGATCCGGCTACCCCGGCGAACGCTGCTGATGGGCGACGTGCTGACCCAGCTCGGCACCCTCCCGACCGGCTCGGTAGACAGCTGCATAACTTCGCCGCCCTACTTCCTGCTGCGCGACTACGGCGTCACCGGCCAGCTCGGGCTGGAAGCCAACGTCGAGGAGTGGGTCAGCAACCTGCTGGCTGTCACGGCCGAGGTGGCCCGGGTGCTGAAGCCGACCGGGGGGTTGTGGCTGAACCTTGGCGACTCCTTCTCCCGGCACGTGAGGTACGGGGCTCCGCCCAAGGGTCTGCTGTGTGCCCCTGAGCGCTTGCTGCTGGCCATGGCCGACAACGGCTGGCTGGTCCGCAACAAGGTCATCTGGGCCAAGCCCAACCCGATGCCGAGCTCCGTCACCGATCGCCTCAACCTGACCTACGAGAATCTCTACTTCCTGACCCGCTCTGGCCATTACCAATTCGACCTGGACGCCATCCGCGAGCCTCACCGCTCCCTGGGATCCAAGACTGGCAGAGCACCGCTCGGCAGGCGACCGGCCTGGGCCGGTCCGCTGGCCGGATCCCAAGACGGCCTACGTCAAGCCAGAGCGGATGGCATTCCCGGGCACATCCTGGGCAAGAACCCCGGTGACGTCTGGACCATCCCAACCTATGGCTTCCGAGGCGCCCACTTCGCCACCTTCCCCGAAGCCCTGGTGACGAGGCCTCTGCTGGCCACCTGCCCGGAAGCCATCTGCACCAAATGCGGGACGGCCTGGAGGCGGCAGGTCACCGTCAAGCGCCTGGGCGCCACCGCCGTCGATCCCAAGCCCAACCGGGAGCGCTGCGTCATAAAGATGCCGAGGCGCTGGCTGACCATTCGGGAGGTCGGCGAGCTGATCGGCTGCACCTGCCAGGCCCCGACCCGACCCGGCGTGGTGCTCGATCCCTTCTTCGGATCGGGCACCGTCGGGGTGGTGGCCGAACGCCTCGGTCGGGACTGGATCGGCATCGAGCTGAACCCGGACTACGGCCAGCTGGCGCTGGCCCGCATCGAGGCAGCCCGAGGCCACAGCGAGGGGGTGATGAATAACAACCAAGAGAGGAGAGCGGCATGAGCGAGACGAACCAACAACAACCCGGAGGAGGTGAAGAGCATGAGCAGGAACGACTCGGAGCACCACGGATCTACGTGGCCAGCCTCAGTGACTACAACGCCGGGCGGCTGCACGGAGCCTGGCTGGACGCCGACCAGGATGGCGAGGAGATGCTGGCTGGGATCAGGACCATGCTGGCCGCCTCACGGGAGCCTGGAGCTGAGGAGTGGGCCATCCACGACTTTGAGGGCTTCGGCACCCTGCGGCTGTCGGAGTACGAGGACATCAACTTCGTGGCCACGGTCGGTCAGGGCATCGCCGAACACGGTCTGGCCTTCGCTGCCTGGGCCAGCTACCTCGGTAGCCACACTGCCGAGGATCTCGAAGGGTTCGAAGACGCCTACCGGGGCCGCTGGGAATCACCGACGGCCTACGCCGAGGAGTTCCTCACCGACATCGGCATGGTCGATGAGATCGAACGGGTGGTCCCGGATTCGATGCAGCAGTACGTCCACATCGACTTCCAGGCCTGGGCCAACGATGTGGTCATGTCCGGCGGCCTGGTCGAGGTCGACGACGGCGAGGGAGGGGTGTTCCTGTTCTCTCCGTGAGAGCAGGAGTCACCTCGTCGGTGACATGCGGTTTCCTACGACAAACCCAACCGGGGATTGCCGGCCGCACCACACCGAGGAGGACCATGACCATGCGTCACGGAACACTCACCACCCTCAACCAGGAGGTGTCAGCGTGAAGACGCTCGCCATCCGACTGGAGGAGGACCAGCACGCCCAGCTGACGATGCTGGCCCAGCTGTCCGAGACGACGGTGACCGACGCCATCAGGCAGGCCATCGATCAGTGGATCGAACAGACGGGCAGCAACCCCAAGCTGCAAGAGCGTGCCCAGGCGGTGCTCGAGGAAATCGAGCACGATGCCGCCACTCGGCGCAACGCCCTGGCCTCGCTCATCAAGAGCGAGCAGCCGACGTTGGCGTTGGCGCCGGCGGAGCCGGACGCAGACCCGAAGGGAAGCAAGCCTTCCCCGACAAGGGCTCCCCGCTCCAAGGGAGGTGAGCCAGCTACCAGCTGAGCAACCTTCCAAAACGGCAGGGATACTCCCTGAGCTTGAGCGCTCCCAGCGCTCGCTCAGGGACCCCCTGCCGTATTTCACCATTTGCGGCTATTACGGAAGAGCCAGCGAACCAGGAAGACGGACGTTGTAAATTCCACCGTTTCCTTTGGTCACCGGACCCGGTACAATTATGGGGACAACGAATAAAGAAAGGGGGTGACCAATGGCCACACAGAAAGATATCCGAGCACTAGAACAACTTATCAGGGAGACCCGCGAGGAGCGAGGTCTATCGATCCGCAAGCTGGCTGAGCTGGCCGGACTGCACCACTCCTTCGTCTCCAAGCTCGAAGCTGGACACTACGACAACGTCTCGCCGGAAACCCTGATGGCGTTGGCCAAGGCCATGGACGTGTCACCGGCGGACTACTTCACGCTGGCTGGTTTCCAGATACCCGACTCCCTGCCTTCCTTCGGACCCTACCTGCGTAGCCGCTACGGCGAGCAGCTGACCCCAGCTGACCGGGAGGCCTTGACCCACATGTTCGACGTCTTCCGACGCAACCATCACGGACCTGATCAGGTCGACGACGAAGACGACCGTCAGGTCCCCCACGGAGCACGACCATGAACCGGGGCGTGCTGGCCAACCTCCGAGTCCTCTGCCCACCCCGTCGGCTGACTCACGGCGAGGCTCTCCGCGTGGCTGAGATACAGGCCGCTCGGCTGCTGGCGCTGTCCGGTATCACCGAAGGACCAGTCCCGGACGCGGTCATCACCGACGTGCCCAAGGTCATGGTAAAACGCATCAGCCCCTGGCCAGTCTCCGGCTGCACCGACTGGGCCAAGGGCTCCTGGGTGATCGTCATCAACGGTGCCGAACCACCATTACGACAACGCTTCACCCTGGCTCACGAGTTCAAACACATCATCGACTACCGCTTCATCGACGTGGCCTACCCCCCAAGCATGGGAATGTCCAGCCGTCAGCGAGCCGAATCGACCTGTGACTACTTCGCCGGCTGCCTGCTGGTACCCAGGCCCTGGCTCAAGCGGGCCTGGGGCAACGGCCTCCAGGACCTCCCCAAGCTGGCCCAACACTTCGGTGTCAGCCAAGCCGCCATACAGACCCGGTTGCTGCAAACCGGCCTGATCCAGAGACCAGCCAGGTGCTCAGATGTAGGTCGGGGTTGGCGTTTCCTGCGCCTGCCCAGCCTTGTCGACAAAGACACCTCGACACTCTTGGAGCAGACGGACGCAATGGCGTTGTAGAAACAACCTTTGAGTATGAAGGACATCGGCGCGAGAATTAGGCGCTGTCTCTTCAATATACTTAAAGAAAGGAGAAACAATATGGCAAGCAAGAATACCAATGAACCAAAGAGGCAGGAAGTGACCGCCGTCATCTACCTGCGGGTCAGCACCGCCGAGCAGGCTCGCCGAGGCGGTGAAGCCGAAGGCTACTCACTCCCCATTCAGCGAGAGAAGGCTCGCGGTATGGCTCAGCAGAAGGCTGCCCTGGTCGTCGAGGAGTTTCTCGACCCCGGGAAGACCGGCACCAACATGAACCGAGCCGGGCTCCAGGCGCTGCTGACCTTCGTCCAGGAGCACCACCCCACCTACGTCATCGTCTACAAGCTGGACCGTCTGGCTCGGAAACTGCTCCACCAGCTGATGATCCGAGGCATCATCAAGGAAGCCGGGTCCGAGCTGATCAGCTGCTCCGAACACGTCGACGATGTCACCCCGTCAGGGGCGTTCAGCCTGAACGTCATGGGAGCGGTCGACGAGCTGTACAGCGCCAACCTGACCAACGAACTGAAGAACAAGCTGATCGGCAAGATCAAGGCCGGTGGCACCGTCGGCAGGGCTCCCATCGGCTACCTCAACACCATCACCCGAGACAACGGCTTCGAAGTCCGCGGGGTGGCCATCGACCCGGAACGAGCACCGCTGATGCAGTGGGCCTTCGAGACCTACGCCACCGGCGAATGGAGCCTGACCTCGTTGACCGCCGCTCTCCAGGCCAAGGGGCTGACCACCGTGCCCTCCCAGAGCTACGCCGAGAAGCCCATCCCCAGATCCACGCTGGCCCGCCTGCTGCACAACCCGTACTACACCGGAGTCCTGCTATGGAAGGGGGCCATCTACCCCGGCAACCATCAGCCCCTGGTCTCCCAGGAGACCTTCGACACCGTCCAGAAGATCCTGGAGACCCACAACCAGGTCGGCGAAAAGCAGCGGGTCCATCTTCACTACCTGAAGAGCAGCGTCCGCTGCGGAACCTGTGGCTCCAGCCTGTGCATCACCAAGGCCACCAACCGCCACGGCTCCCAGTACCTGTACTTCTTCTGCCTGGGCAACTACCGGGGCTACACCGACTGCACCCAAGGAGCCATCCCCGTTGAACTGGTCGAAGCCCACATCGAAGAGAAGTGGCGGCACGTGGCCTTCAGCGCCACCTACGCCGACGCCATCCAGGAGATGGTGATGGAGGAACTCTCCACCAACCGCACCCGGCAGGAACGGGACAAGGCCCGCGCCCTGAAGCGACGCATCCAGCTCAACGAACAGCGCATCAAGCTCCTGAACGCCCACTACCTGGACGCCATCCCCCTGGTGCTACTCAAGGAAGAGCAGGACCGCATCACCCGGGAGATCACCGAGACCGAAGGCCAACTGGCCGCCGCCGAGATCGGCATCGACCGAGTCGAGAACACCCTGCGCCGCTGCCTGACGTTCCTGACCAACTGCTACCAGACCTACATCATGGCCCCACCCCACGTCCGGCGGCAGCTCAACCAAGCCGTCTTCGAGGCCTTCTTCGTCAGCACCGACGGATCCCTGGTGGCCAAGCCGACCGAATGGTTCCGGACTCTGCTGCGCACCGACGCCCTCCGACCCCGAGGCAGCCGAGGCCTAGGAGTCACCGAAGCGGCCGAAGTTCACGACAGCAGGGAATGGCACGACGGTGCCCCTGCCTGGATCAGCCAGCTGGAACAGAAACAAGGGAGGAGCGGCTCTTTTGGCCGCCCCACCCCTGTTTCTCTCGCCCTGGGTTTGAATCAGGACTACCTGGCGGAGGGAGTGGGATTCGAACCCACGGGAACCGGAGTCCCAAAGGTTTTCAAGACCTTCGCATTCGTCCGCTCTGCCATCCCTCCAGCTGGACCTTCGTCACCCGGCCAGGTCTGTGTGCACGCCGATGACTTCGGAGTCCAGTGGGGCATTCTCCCATGGACGGACGGAGGAGGGGATCACGGGTGGAGAGGTCTGGCGGGTCCCGGCGACGGCGACGACGTCCTGGTCAAGGGCCCCGGTCAGAAGACGGAGCTCTGCGGCTCGGGCTGCGGCGACTCGAGGAGCTCCGCTGTCTGGCGCCTGAAGAGGATCGTCTCGGCCATGGCCCGGCCGGGGATCGGGTTGAACATGGCATCCCGGACCTCGGCCGGTGTCGGCAGGGGGTCGAGGGCTGGCAGGTCCCGGGTCCTCGGCGACGGCCCGCCGGTGAGCGGACGGGGTCGCTGGGCCCAGGTGTGGTGGTAGCGGATGGGAAGTCCGTCAGGGGACCTGGGGGTTTCGCGACGCAGCTTGGCCGAGGAGTTGACCAGCCGGGAGCTCAGCTCGGCGCTGGACAACCAGGTGGTCGACTCCATCTGGTCGTCCCCGATGTCATCGATCGGCATGGTCCACTCCCTCCGGAGCCGGCCCCTGCCTGCTCCCTGAGTGGTGTAACCACCACCAGCGGTAACCCTTGCGGTGGGATTGTGAATTCGGTCTGGGCCGGAGGCCATGATCCGACCAGTCTCCTTGTCGCAAGCGGGGCCCCAGCAGTTGGGGATCGGCGGGGGGCGGTATCGACGATCGGGCTGGGCGGGAAGGCGGCTCCATGATCGTGTCGGTAGGCATCTGTCTGCTGCTGCTGGCTGCCGGAGGTTGGGCCGTCGCCGTCCGTCGCCGCCTGTGGGTCGCCATCGCCCGGGGACTCGCCTCCGACGCCCCGGCCACCCGCCGGGAAGCCATCCACCGACCCCTCGAGGTGGAGCCACCGGCTGCCCTCTACCTGCCCTATGCCCGCCGGGAGACCGATCCGGAGCTACTCGAGCTCCTCGCCCTGCGGGTCCACTCCTCGTGTTGGGGGGCCACGACCTCGATCCAACGCCTGGGTCTGCGACTCCGGGCCTGCCGCTTCAGCCCCGGCCACTTCGTCCTCGGCCAGGGGTCGCCCCTGCCGGAGGCGACCCGGTCGGTGCTCGTCCTCGGCGTCCCGGTGCCGGCCCTGGAACGGTCGGAGTCGGGGCTTCCCATGATCGAGCCCCGCCGGTCATGACGACCGGCACCGATCAGGTCGCTCCCGACATCCGGACCCTCGACGGGGCCGTGGAGGAGTCCGGAGACCCCGACAGCGGAGCTCCCCACGCCGCAGCGGCCGACCAGGGAGCTTCCCGCCGCGCCGCCTCGGTCGAGGGCCCTCCGGGATCCGGAGCTCCGGGGGCCAGTGACACCGGGTCGGATCCGTCTCTCCCGAAGCGGTTCGCCGGTGGGATTGCGGAAGTCCTGATGGTCGCCACCGTTTCCGCCGTCACCTATGCGGTGGCGAGCCGATCGGGAGACGCCCGGTCGTCCTTATCGTCAAGACCTTCCCCCACCTCCTCTGGAACTACGCCTGGTACGGGGGGATGCCCTCATACCCCGGGTCCTACCCGCCGCTGTACGCCCTGGCCGTGGCGGCCGGTCACGTCGTCACCGGGGCCAGTGTGCCCCGGGTCATGTCGGTGGCTACCGCCGCCATCTCGATCGTCGCCGCCGGCTCCCTCTACGGTCTCGTCCGGGTCGTCGGTCGGAGCCGGCTGGCGGCGGCGGCGGCCTCGGTGCTGTTCTTGGCGGCGTCGGCGTGGTTGGCCCAGTCGCTCCACGGGTGCTCTATCCCCGGCTCACGACCGGCGTGCCCCCCGGGGCGACGGGGGTGCTCTTCAAGGAGAACGACCATCCGGACCGGCACGCCAGCCTCGGCTCCGTCCCGGCCCAGATCTATCCCGCCGGCCCGGCCACGGTCCACTTCTCCTACCCGCTCTCCGGCTTCGAGTCGCTGACGACGCTCGTGACCGTGCTCACCTTCCTCGGCCTGGTCCTCCTCGTCGTCGTTCCCCCCGTCATCTGGCGCCGGGCCGGGACGACGCTGGCGGCGAGCCGTCCGGGACGGCGGGTCCGGGCTGTCCTCCAGCACCACGATCTGCTGGTGTGACGATCCTCGGCGGGAGGTTCCAGAGCATCGGTTCCAGCCGGGCCAGCACCGCCGGGTCGGTCTCGACTGTCCTCCGCCAGGTCAGCATGTCGACGTGGCCCTCGAATCCCCGCCTCGACACCATGTGCAGGGCCCCCAACCGGACGGAGGGGTCCCGGTGGTTCAGTGCCGCCTCGACGACCTGGCGGTATCGCCGCCGGGCCGTGACGCCCCAGACCCCGAAGAGGGCGGCGGCGAAGGCCAGGACGCCCCCGACCGCTAACGCTCCCATGCCGCCCATGGCCCGATTATCACACCACCGGGTTCAGCCCGGCGGTCGGACCTGGTCCTGGAGGGCCCGGACCCAGCCGTCGGCGACCTGCCAAGCCTCCCCGGCCTGCTGCCGGATGGCTGGCCCGTGCTCCCCGGCGGCCGGGTAGGAGCCGAGGAACTTCACGTCGGCGAGCTCGGCGTGAAGGACTCTCAGGCAGTCGGCCACGACCTCGTCGGCGATGTGGCCCTCGAGGTCGATCAGGAAGCAGTAGTTGCCGAGGCCCCGCTTGGTGGGCCGGGACTCCAACTTGGTCAGGTTGATGCTCCGGGCCGAGAACTCGCTCAGGATGGCGTGGAGGGAGCCGGGATGGTCCTCCCCCTGGAAGCAGGCGATCGAGGTCTTGTCGTGGCCGGTCGGGGCCGGGATGCCGGCTGGGGCCAGGGCCACGAACCGGGTCTGGTTGTCGGGATGGTCCTCGATGGCGTGGGCCAGGATCTCGAGGCCGTAGAGCTCGGCGGCGAGGGGCGGGGCCAGGGCGGCGGTGTGGATCCGGTGGTCCTCCCCGAGGAGCCGGGCCGACTCGGCCGTGGAGCTGGTGGCGATGACCTCGACCCCCTTCAGCTGGTCGGCCACGAAGTGCCGGCACTGGGCCGTCGCCACCGGGAAGGAGAGGAGCCGCCGGATCGATCCCAGGGTGGTCCCGGCCGGGGCCATGAGGTCGAGGTGGACGTCGATGACCACCTCCCGCTGGATGAGGAGGGCCACGTCGAAGACCAGGCTGTCTGCGGTGGCGTTCACGGTGCCCTCGATGGCGTTCTCGATGGGGACGAACCCCAGGTCGACCTGGCCCTCGGCCACCGCCTCGAGCACGTCGGGGAGGGAGACCATCGGCACCATGACGGCCTCGGCGTAGTCCGACTGGGTCAGGAGGGCCTCCTCGGTGAAGGTTCCCTCCGGGCCCAGGAAGGCGATCCGGGCCGGTTCCGCACTGTCCGGAGTCGCAGGGTCTTCCATGTCCGGGCAGGATAGTTCCCACCCATGGACGAACCGACGCTCCGGCAACTCCTCGACGACGTCCGCAGCGGTGTCCTCGGACCCGACGAGGCCGTGAGCCGCCTCAGGCGGCTCCCCTTCGCCGATCTCGGCTTCGCCCGGGTCGATCACCACCGGGCCCTCCGCCAGGGGGTGGGGGAAGCCGTCTACGCACCGGGGAAGACTCCGGGCCACTGCGCCGGGATCGTCGAGGAGCTCCTGGCCGTACCGGGGGGGCCGGTGCTCCTGACCCGGGCCGATCCCGACCAGGTCGCCGCCGCCCTGGACCGCTCCCCGGGCGGGACCGTCACCGCTACCGGGGTCGGCGGAGGCGGAGCCCTGGTGGCCTGGCGTCCCGCCCCGGCCCGGCCGGCCCGGGTCCTCGTCATCACGGCCGGGACCGCCGACCTCCCCGTCGCCACCGAGTGCGTCGCCGTCCTCGAGGCCACCGGCTTCCGGCCCCTCCTGGTGGCCGACTGCGGAGTGGCCGGCGTCCACCGGCTACTGGCCTCCCTCGACGACCTGGCCGACGCCGACGCCGTCGTCGTCGTGGCCGGGATGGAGGGGGCCCTGGCCAGCCTGGTCGGGGGGATCACCGGGGCTCCCGTCGTGGCCGTCCCCACCTCCACGGGCTACGGGGCCGCCTTCGAGGGGGTCACCGCCCTCCTGGCCATGCTGGCCTCCTGCGCCGCCGGGCTCACCGTCGTCGGGATCGACAACGGCTTCGGCGCGGCCTGTGCCGTGGCCCGGATGCTCCCGTGACCGGCCCCGGGACCCGGGTGGCCTGGTTCCACTGCTTCGCCGGCATCGCCGGCGACATGGCCCTCGGGAGCCTCCTCGACGCCGGGGCCGACTTCGACGAGGTCACCGCCCTCCTGGAACGACTCCCCTTCAGCGGCTGGCGGCTCACCGCCGAGCCCGTCCTCCGGGGGGGGATCGCCGCCACCCGGATCCTGGTCGAGGCCGAGGACAGCGTGGTCGTCCGGACCTACGCCCACATCGTCGGCCTGGTCGAGGAGGCCCGGCTCCCCCCCCGGGTGGCCCGCCGGGCCCTCGACACCTTCGCCGCCCTGGCCCAGGTCGAAGGGGCCCTCCACCGCCGGCCCCCCTCCCAGGTCCACTTCCACGAGATCGGCTCCCACGACACCATCGTCGACATCGTCGGGACCTGCGCCGCCCTCGAGGTCCTCGGCGTCGACGAGGTCACCGCCTCCGCCGTCGCCACCGGGACCGGGACCGTCCGCAGCGCCCACGGCTTCATCCCCAACCCCTCCCCGGCCGTCGTCAAGCTCCTCGAGGGCATCCCCAGCTGGGGTCGGGACGTCCGGGTCGAGCTCACCACCCCCACCGGGGCCGCCCTCCTGGCCGCCACCGGCGTCGGCTTCGGGCCCATGCCCGCCATCCGGATCGAGGCCTCCGGCTTCGGCGCCGGGAGCGCCGAGCTCGAGGACCTCCCCAACTGCACCCAGGTCGTCCTGGGCCTCCGCCTCCCCGACGGCTCCCGGGACAGCGGGAGCGGCCAGTCCGTCCTCCTCCTCGAGGCCAACCTCGACGACGTCACCGGGGAGACCCTGGCCCACACCGTCGAGGCCCTTCTCGGGGCTGGGGCCCACGACGCCTGGATCACCCCCGTGGTCATGAAGAAGGGTCGGCCCGGCCACACCGTCAGCGCCCTCTGCGACCCCGCCCTCCTCGACACCGTCCGGGAGGTCCTCCGCAGCGAGACCGGCACCCTCGGCGTCAGGGGATCGACCCTGGAGCGGTGGCCGGCGTCCCGGCAGCTCGACGCCGTCGAGGTCGAGGGGCTCCCCGTCCGGGTCAAGGTCAGCCCGGGTCGGGTCAAGGCCGAGCAGGGCGACGCGGCCCGGGTGGCGGCCCGGACCGGCCTCCCCCTCCGGGAGGTCGTCTTCCGGGCCGAGTCGGCCTGGCGCCGCCACGACCATCCCGGGGACCCCCCGCCACCGTCGCCCGAGCCCCGACCGTCGGCCTGAGCCAATAGCCTGGGGGTCGATGGAGCCTGCCGATCCGGGCCACCCGCTGGTGCCGCCGGACGATCCCGAGGAGTGGACCGACGAGGAGTGGCTCGTCTGGCTCGAGGCCACCGACGCCGAGGCCCGGGCCGAGGACCGGACCCGGCCGGTCACCAGGTCCGCCCGGGTCGTCCGCTCCGCCGGTGGTCAGGTCCTGGGCCAGGCCATGCTGGGCATGGCTATCGGGATCTACGGCAAGCGCGACGAGATCGCCATCGTGGCCGAGGCCCCCTCCGGTCCCGGGGAGGACGAGCCCTTCCAGGTCACCCTCGATCCTGACCATCCGGAGCGCTCCTCGGTCGTCATCCGGGCCGACGGCGACCCCCCGGGGGATCTTCAGGCCTGACGTCGTTCGAAGGAGACCCCGTAGGCGCCGGATCGGGCATGGAGGATGGGGTCGAAGATGAGGGCGTCGGTGTCGGACGTGGCGGTCAGCTCGAGCCGACCGGCGGCGACCTGCCGCCGCCGGTCGGGCCACAGCGCAGTGGGGTCGTCGAGGGGGTCGCCCGGCTCGGGGAGGGTGAGCCAGAGCGTGAAGGCCGCCGGGCCCCGGGCCAGCCGCCCGGCCAACTCGGTAGCCAGGAAGTCGGGGTCGAGGCCGGCTTCCTCCCCGTCGCTCAGGGTCCCGGTCCCGGCCTCCGGCTCCCAGTGGTACCGGACCGGCTGGGACGTCACGGCCCCATAGACCAGGTGGAAGGTGTGGATCCCGAGGCCAGGGCCTCGGGATGCTCCCCCACCCAGGCCCCCACCAGGGCGGGGTCGGCCACCCCGGTGTCCGGGTCCGGCCGCCGGGCGGCCAGGAAGGCCAGGAAGTCCGCCACGCTCCGGACGAAGAAGACCGGGAGGCTGAGGCCGACCAGGTCGCTGCTGGTCCCGTCGGCCAGCCGGAATTTCACGGCCAGGCCCCGGCCGTCCCGGGCCCCGTCGGGCAGGTCCGGGTTCCCGCTCCCGTTCGAGAACCGGGCCACCACGGGCACCGGGGTCCCCGAGAACTGTCCGGCCCGGCTCAGGGCGGCCGACTCGGCCGAGGCCGTGAAGCTGCCCTGGGCCCCGGTCCCCCTGGCGTGGACGGCCCGGAAGCCCGGGTGCCGCCCGTGGACGGCCCCGAGGGCGTCGACGAGCTCCTGGGATCGGTCGTGGTCGGACATGGTCACGAGCCTATGGTGGGCCCCGTGGAGGTGCCCGTTGTCGAGATCGAGGGCTGCGCCCGCTCCCACGCCGTGCTCCTCGAGGCCGTCGGGGGGCTCACCGACGACGAGGCCCGCCGGCCCAGCCTCCTCCCCGACTGGACCGTCGGCCACGTCCTCACCCACCTGGCCCGCAACGCCGACAGCGTCGTCCACCGCCTGGAGGGAGCGGCCCGGGGCGAGGTCCTCGACCAGTACGTCGGGGGTGCGGCCGGCCGGGCCGACGCCATCGAGGCCGGGGCCACCCGATCCGCCGCCGAGCTCCTGGCCGACCTCCGGAGCAGTGCCGCCGCCGTCGACGACCTCCTCCCCCGTCTCCCGGCCGTGACCTGGGGTCGTCCCACCCGGACCGTGAGCGGCCTCGAGCAGCCCGCCGCCCAGGTCGTCTCCACCCGCTGGCGGGAGGTCGAGCTCCACCACGTCGACCTCGGCCTCGGCTACCTCCCCGACCGCTGGCCCCCCGACCTGGTCTCAGCCTGTCTGCCCGCCCTCCTCGGGGGGCTTCCCGGTCGGACCGACCCTGGGACCCTCCTGGCCTGGCTGGTCGGCCGGGGTCCGGCCCCCGTCCCCGGCCCCTGGAGCTGACGTGGCCGATCCCGGCTCCCCGCTCCTCGAGGAGGACCTCGACCCCGATCCCCTCACCCAGTTCGACCGCTGGTTCGGGGAGGCCGCTGCGGTCATGGCCGAGCCCGAGGCCATGGCCCTCGCCAGCGCCGGCCCCGACGGCGGACCCTCGGTCCGGATGGTCCTCCTGAAGGGTCGGGACCCCTCCGGATTCGTCTTCCACACCAACTACGGCAGCCGGAAGGCCGGGGAGCTCGACACCAACCCCCGGGCCGCCCTCCTCTTCCACTGGGCCCCCCTCGGCCGCCAGGTCCGGATCGAGGGGCCGGTGGGGCGGACCACGGCCGCCGAGTCGGACCGCTACTTCGCCTCCCGGCCCCGGGGGGGCCAGATCGGGGCCCACGCCTCCCGGCAGAGCCGTCCCGTCGCCTCCCGGGCCGTCCTCGACGCCCAGGTCGCCGAGGCCACCGACCGGTTCGGCTCGGGGGAGGTCCCCCGTCCGGCCGGCTGGGGTGGCTACCGGCTCCGGCCGGACTCCTTCGAGTTCTGGCAGCACCGGCCCGACCGGCTCCACGACCGGCTCCTCTACCGGCCCAGCTCCCGTGGATCCGGTTGGACCGTCGTCCGGCTCCAGCCTTGAGGGGCCGGGAAATCCCCGACTCGCTGTCGATCCCGGCCGGCCGGCTCCGTCAATTGGCCGGAGCAGGTAGACGACCCGCCCGAGGAACGGAGAACCCCCGATGCGCTTCATGCTCCTCATCCACAGCGACGAGACCCATCCCGTCCCCGGCGGGCCGGGCTGGGACGAGCTCATGGCCGGCTACGGTGCCTTCAGTGAGGAGCTCGCCTCCTACGGGAAGCCCTTCACCGGCGACCCCCTGGCCCCGCCCGACACGGCCACGACCGTCCGGGTCCGCGACGGGGAGACCCTGACTGTCGACGGCCCCTTCGCCGAGACCAAGGAGTGGATGTCCGGCTACTACCTCATCGAGGCCGAAAACCTCGACCAGGCCTTGGCCGCGGCCGGGATGATCCCCTCGGCCCGCTACGGCTCGGTCGAGGTCCGCCCCGTCGCCGAGATGTGAGCCCTCCCGCTCCCGACACCCCGGCGCCGGCCGGCCCGGTCGACGGCTCCCCCGAGGTCGATGCCGCCCTCGACGCCGTCACCCGGGCCGGCCGGGACCGGGTCCTGGCCCGGCTCATCGCCATCCTCGGCGACTTCGACCTGGCCGAGGATGCCCTCCAGGACGCCTTCCTGGCCGCCCGGGCCGCCTGGCTGTCGGGGGGCATCCCCGACAATCCGGCCGGCTGGCTCGTCACCGTGGCCCGCCGCAAGGCCGTCGACCGGATCCGGACCGCCGCCGCAATGGACCGCCGCCACCGGGCCTGGGGGGAGCTCTCGGTGCCCTGGGCCGCCGGCGAGCCCGCCGACGCCTTCGGCGACGACCGGCTCCGGCTCATGTTCACCTGCTGCCACCCCGCCCTCTCCCTGGAGGCCCGCGTCGCCCTCACCCTCCGGACCCTGGGAGGGCTCACCACCCCCGAGGTGGCCCGCAGCTTCCTCGTCCCCGAGGCCACCATGGCCCAGCGCCTGGTCCGGGCCAAGCGCAAGATCCGGACCTCGGCCATCCCCTACCGGGTCCCCGGCCCGGCCGAGCTGGCCGACCGCCTCGAAGGTGTCCTGGCCGTCATCTGCCTCGTCTTCAACGCCGGCTACCTCGCCTCCGGCGGCGACACCCTCGTCCGGGCCGACCTCTGCGACGAGGCGATCCGCCTGGTCGGGATCCTGGTCGACCTCCAGCCCGACCAGCCCGAGCCGCTCGGCCTGGCCGCCCTCCTCCGCCTCCAGCACTCGCGACGCCGGGCCCGGGTCGACGCCGGCGGAGCGCCCCTGACCCTGGAGGAGCAGGACCGGACCCGCTGGGACACGGCCGAGATCGCCGCCGGCCTCGACCTCCTGGCCCGGGCCCGGAGCCTCGGCGCCCCCGGCCCCTACCAGCTGAAGGCGGAGATGGCCGCCGTCCACGCCCGGACCGTCGAGGCCTCCGGGACCGACTGGCCCGCCCTCGTGGCCCTCTACGACCTCCTCCTGACCTGGGAGCCCACCCCGGTCGTCCGGCTCAACCGGGCCGTGGCCGTGGCCATGGCCGGCTCCCCCGAGGCCGGCCTCCTCCTCGTCGACGACCCCGCGCTGGCCGGCCCCCTGGGCGGCTACCACCTCTACCACCTGACCCGGGCCGACCTCCTCCGCCGGTCGGGCCGGACCGAGGAGGCCGAGGCCGCCTACCGGACGGCCCGGACCCTCACCGCCAACGCCGCCGAGCTCGCCTTCCTCGACCGGCGCCTCGAGGAGCTCGACCGGCTGTCCTGGGGCTGACCCAGGGGCCCCGCCCTACGATGACGCCCATGTCACTGATCAGAGGGGACCGGGTCCGGCTGGGGGTGGTCGGGGCCGGGAACATCGCGGCCATGAACGTGGCCGGCTACCTCGACCACGACTGCTGCGACGTCGTCGCCGTCTGCGACCCGGTCGAGGACCGGGCCCGGGCCGCCGCCGCGGCCTGGGGGGCCACCGCCGTCCACACCGACCTGGCCGCCCTCCTCGCCGACGACAGCCTCGACGCCGTCGAGATCCTGACCCCCACCCACCTCCACCACGACCACGTCCTGGCCGCCCTGGCCGCCGGGAAGCACGTCTCGGTCCAGAAGCCCATCGCCAACACCGTCGAGGAGGCCCGGGCCATGGGGGCGGCCGCAGACCGGGCCGGCCTCGTCCTCCGGGTCAGCGAGTGCTTCCGGCACTACCCCCCCATCGAGAAGGCCAAGGCCCTGATGGCCGAGGGGGCCATCGGGAAGCTCTCCAACATCCGGATCCGGACCATCGTCGGCCAGACCGACTCGGCCTTCCAGGCCAACCTCACCGCCGACGGCTACGTCTGGCGGCTGAACGCCCTGAGCCCCAGGGGCCACCTCTTCGACGACATGGTCCACAAGTACGCCATGGCCCTCTGGCTGGCGGGCCAGGACATCGTCTCGGTCCAGGCCATCGTCCGGAGGCGTGACCTCTTCTTCGAGCCCTGCGCGGCGATCTTCGAGTACGAGGACCCCGCCCTCCTCGGCTCGATGGAGGTCAGCTACGCCCCCAAGATGTGGCTCAGGAGCCGCTACTACGGGGCCGACGAGTTCATCGAGATCCAGGGGGACGAGGGCTTCCTCCAGGTCACCCGGGCCACCGGCGAGCTGCTCGACCATCCCCCTCTCGTCCTCTACCGGGGCGACGAGACCGGTCCCACCACCGTCGGCTTCACCGGCCTCGACGCCGACTGGGCCACCGGCTTCCGTCGGTCCTCGGCCCACTTCGTCGATGCCCTCCTCGAGGGCACCCCGGCCGCCATGACCGCCGATGAGTCCGTCAAGGTCCTCCAGCTCTGCTTCGCCGTCTACGAGGCCGGGAACACCAGCCGGCCTGTCGACCCCCGGACCATCACCGGCTCGGTCACCCCCACCGGCTGGGCCAACTGGTAGGGACCGGCCTCGGCGGCCGTTATTCCAGGTAAGATACATACAATGGAATAATGGTCCTGTCGGGTGGTCCTTGTTCTCGGGCCCGAGACCCGCCGAGCACCCGGACCGAGCCATATTCCAGAATTGGTCACGATGCTGGAACAGGGGGCCGGTGAGGCGGGAAGATGAAAGCACATCCACGGTCCGGCCGACTTGTCCAGCAGATCGACGGCTACCGGGCGTTCGAGCCGTCGCCGCTGCCCCCCCAACCTCCGGTCGCCTACGAACAGGTCCTTGTTGCCAGGCTCTCCGCCGCTGACACCGCCATCGGTCGGCTCGACGGCCTGGCCCGGGTCCTGCCCGACGCCGACCTCTTCCTGGCCATGTACGTCCGCCATGAGGCGCTCCTCAGTTCCCGTATCGAAGGCACCGACTGCTCCTTGGACGACGTCCTTGCCTTCGAGCTCGACGAGGCTGCTCCGGTACCCGAGCTCGACGTTCGTGAGGTGGTCAACTACGTGGGGGCGCTGAGCCGAGGCATCGAGCTCCTCGGCGAGTTGCCTTTGTGCAACCGGCTCCTCCGTGAGGTCCACGGGACCCTGCTGCGAAGTGGTCGCGGGTCCGACAAGACGCCGGGCGAGTTCCGTCGTACCCAGAACTGGATCGGACCCCAGGGCTGTTCCCTCGCCGGTGCCACCTACGTCCCACCTCCGCCCCTTGTCATGGAGCAGGCCATGACCGATCTGGAATCGTTCCTCCACGAGATCACCCACCCCGTTCTGATCACCGTCGGCCTGGCCCACGCCCAGTTCGAGACCATCCACCCGTTCCTCGACGGCAACGGTCGCACCGGACGCCTGCTCGTCTCCCTCCTCCTCCACGAGCGCAACGAGCTCCAGAAGCCCGTCCTCCACATCAGCGCCTATCTGAACCGTCGACGGACCACCTATTTCGACCACCTCATGACCGTCCGGGAGGACGGGGACTGGGAGGGGTGGCTGACGTTCTTCCTCGAAGCTGTCCGGGACGCGGCCGACGACGCAGCACGGACCGCCAGTGCCATTCACCTGCTCCGGGAAACCGACCGCGCCCGACTGAGCGCCCGGGGAGGTGCCCAGAACGACCTCCGACTCCTCGATGCCCTCTATGGCCAGCCCCTCGTCAACGCGGGGTGGGTGGGACGGACCCTGGATGTGGCACCGACGACCGCCATCCGGTTGCTCGACCGGGCCGTCGACGCCGGTGTCCTCCGGGAGACAACGGGCCAGCGTCGAAATCGGGTCTACCGCTACGACAGGTACATCAGCCTGTTCGAGACGGAGACAGGACCGATCGCGAGCGACAGGACGGTCGACTGACCACCACCGTCGGACCCACCTCAGCCCGTCGTCGTGGTGGCGCCGGTGAACTGGCGGATCAGGGCGCCGACGGCTCCGAAGTGGGCCAGGTCCACGTACCAGAGCCCCCCGATCCGGACGCAGGGGACCAGCCAGTCCCCGGTGGGAGCGGGGTTGTCGTTGCTCGTGCACTGCTGACCCGAGCCGTCGAGGAGGCTCACGTCGGCCCCGCAGATCCTCCCGACCACCCCCACCGTGGCCGTGTCCCCGGTGACCTGGACCACGCCCACCCCCAACCCGCTGGCCTGGGCCTGGATCGTCCCCACCCGGGCCAGGACCGGGCCGACCGCGCTCTGGAGGTCGGGAGGGACGTAGTCGAGGGCTGCCGTCGGGTTGCCCTGGACGAAGAGCCCCTCGAAGAGCCCGGCCACGGCGGCCTGGGGGCTCCCGTGACCGGCCGCCGGCAGCCCGGGACCGCTCCCCCCGCCCAGCACCACCCCGAGGACCACCCCCACCACCACCACGACCCCGGCTCCGATCAGGACCGGGCCCCGTCGCCGGCGACGAGGCCGACGCTCGGCCGTCGGGGGCGACCCCGGTACCGACCGGGCCGGTGGAGGCCCCGCCCCGGGACCGGTCGGGGGACGGTCGCCCGGGACCGGGATCCCGGCCGGCCCTCCCCCCAGCCAGGGACGGTCGGGGTCGACGGGACCGCTCACGGGGCCGGGGCCGGGAACAGGGCGGCCAGCAGCCCGGTGATCCGGCCGGCGGCCGAGAAGAGGGCTTCGGCCCTGGGGGTCTCACCTCCCTCGAGGTGGGCCAGCATCTCCATCCCCAGATAGAGGGCCACGATCCCGTAGGCGGCGTCAGCCGGGTCGACGAGTCCACCCACCTGGTCGGGGAGGAGCCTCCGGACCACGTCTTCCGTGAATTGGGTCCAGGGCTCCAGGCTCCGGCTGATCTCGGCGGCGAGACCCGGGGTCGAGGCACTCCCGGCGATCAGCTCGGCCAGCACCGTCATGTGGCCCGAGGCCAGGTCCTCCCGGTAGATGGAGGCGGCCACCGGGACCAGGTCGGCCAGCCCCGTGACCCCCTCGACGGCGGCCCGGTACTGGACCATCCGCTCCTCGCTGACCGCCTCCAGGGCGGCCAGGAGAAGCTTGGGGACCGTCCCGAAGTGGTAGAAGACCAGGGCCTGGTTGCACTCGGCCCGGGCCGCGATGGCCCGGGCGCTGGCCCCGGCGAACCCCACCGTCTTGAGGGTCTCGATGGCCGCCCGGACCAGCCGCTCCCGGGTGGCGACCCCCCGCGCGTCGGACGGACCGGTGTTGAGCATCTGCTCAAACTAGGTCGGGCGGGGAGGCCGGTCAAGGACCCGGAGGGCCCTCTGGGGCAGAATCGACCGGTGGCTCCCCCGAAGACGGTTCTCATCACCGAGTGCCTCCAGCGCGACTTCGTCGACCCCATCGGCCCCTACGACCCCCTCCCCAACCAGCTCCACGTCGGCCACAGCGAGGCCCTCCGGCTCCTCGGGGAGGACCCCTCGGTCGGTCCCCTGGCCCAGCTCATGGACTGGGCCCAGGCCCTCCCCCCCGGTGAGATCGAGATCGTCCACGTCCGGGACTGGCACGACCCGACCGACCCGGCCCAGCGTGACCACCTCGAGACCTTCGGGGCCCACTGCCTCCGGGGCACCCCCGGCGCCCGCCTCGTCCTCGGCATCGACGACACCGCCGAGGACCGTTCCAACCAGCACGTCGTCGACTCCCTCACCCTCAACGACTTCGAGGGGACCGGCCTCCTTCCCCTCCTGGCCGGCTGGTCCGAGCGGTCGGGCGGGGACCTCCGGGTCGGCGTCGTCGGGGTCTGGACCGAGGCCAAGGTGAGCTTCCTCCTCTACGAGCTCAAGACCCGGCTCGGGATCGACCGCCTGGCCACCTGCAGCGCCCTCACCGCCAGCGCCTCGCGGGCCCAGCACTTCAACGCCCTCGGCCAGCTCGACCGGCTCCTCGGGGTCGACTGCTTCGACTCGGTGGCCGGCTTCGCCGACTGGCTCCGCCCCGGGGCCAGCCTCCCCCTCCCGTCGGTCCCCCGGGGACCCGGACCCCGGGTCGAGCTGGAGGGGGGCGCCCTCCTCGACGCCACCGATCGGGCCATCATCGCCCACCTCTTCCGGGAGAGCGCCACCCTCCGGCTCCTCCCCCTCGGGGGTGGATTCTCCGGGGCCTCGGTCTTCCGGACCTCCTCCACCGATGCCTTCGGCCACGTCCAGGCCCCGGCCGTCGTGAAGATCGGTCCCAACCGGGCCATTGCCCAGGAGCGGGTGGCCTTCGAGCAGGTCGAGGAGGTCCTCGGCAACAACGCCCCCCGGGTCCAGGGCTTCGTCGACCTCGGCGACCGGGCCGGTCTCCGCTACTCCTACGCGGCGATGGGCCGGGCCGGAGTCCGGACCCTGAAGGACCTCTTCGAGGACGGCGAGCCCGTCGAGCTCCTCGAGCAGGTGATCGGGTCGGCCTTCGACGAGGTCCTCGGACCGCTCTACGCCGCTTCCCGCTACGAGCGGCTCCCCATCCTGGCCGCCTACGAGTTCTCATCCCGCTGGGCCCCCGACGTCCGCGACCGGGTGGCCGCCCTCCTCCCCGGAGCCGGCCCTGGGACCCTCGACGCCGCCACCCTCGAGCTCCCCGGTGGTGTCACCGTCCCCAACGTCTGCCGCTTCTACGACGACTTCCTCGCCGTCGGGCCCCTCCCCGACAGCGACTCCCACTACGTCTCGTTCGTCCACGGCGACCTCAACGCCTCCAACATCCTCATGGACGAACGACGGAACGTCTGGGTCATCGACTTCTTCCACACCGCCCCGGGGCACGTCCTGAAGGACCTGGCCAAGCTGGAGAACGACCTCCTCTACATCCTCACCCCCGTCTCCGGGGGACGGCTCGGCGAGGCACTGGCCCTCACCCGGGCCCTCCTCGCCGTCGAGGACCTCCAGGCCCCCCTCCCCGGGCCACCCCCCGGTCTCCGGAGCCCCCCGTTCCTCCGGGCCTGGCGCATCCTCCAACTGCTCCGCGCCGTCGCCGGCCGTCTCTGCCGGGAGGACCGCCACCCCCTCCAACTCCAGGTGGCCCTCCTCCGCTACGCCGTCCACACCCTCGGCTTCGAGGAGTCCACCGATACCCAGCGGCTCTGGGCCCTGGCCGCCGCCGGCCTCCTCTCCGAGCGGATCCGGACCACCATCCGAGCCGACCAGGCCCTGAGGGTCGACTGGCTCGACCTCGCCGGGGACGGCCCGGGGCGCCTCGGCATCACCGTCTGCCCCGGCCGGCGCGACCGGCAGCGGGACCTGGACAGCGACCTGGCCACCCTCGTCGACGGGGGCGTCTCCCGCCTCCTCTGCATCCTCCCCGACACCGAGCTCGACTGGGCCGGGGTCGGGGACCTCTCCGGTCGGGCCCGGGCCCTCGGCCTCGACCTCCTCCAGGTCCCCGTCCCCGACCAGGGCGTCCCCGGCATCGGGACCGCCCGGGAACTGGTTCGCTGGTGCGAGGAGGGCGTCGCCGCCGGTGAGCGTGTCGTCGTCTTCTGCATGGGAGGCCTGGGCCGGAGCGGCACGATCGCCGCCTGCTTCCTGGTCGACCGCGGCCTGACCCCCCCCGAGGCCATCTCGGCCGTCCGCCGGTCCCGGGGACCCCGGGCCGTCGAGACCCGGGCCCAGGAGGAGTTCGTGGCCGCCTACGCCGCGGCGTCCCCCTGACCCCTCGGTCCGACCCTGCCGGTTCCGCTCAGGTCCCCATCCGTCGGGTCGCCACCCAGGAGAATGGCTGGGTCACTCCGGTGGGGGTGACATGCTCCTCCCGGAAGGCCTCGATGACCCGGAACCCGGGTCCGAGGACGGCGACCAGATCGGCGGGGGAGTACCGGGCCACCGGAAGGCCGGAGCAAGAGGCCGGGCCGTCGGGGGCGAACGTGGCCAGGATGACGGTGCCGCCGGGCCGGAGCGCGACCTGGAGGCGCTCCAGGTAGCCGGCCCGCTCGCCCGGCTCGACCAGGAAGTGGAAGACGGCCCGATCGTGCCAGAGGTCGTAGCGCCGCGGCGGTGTCCACTCCAGGAGATTCCCCTGGACCAGGCTCACCCGGGGATCGGCCCCCGTCCGGGCCCGGACCGTATCGAGGGCCACCCCGGAGTGATCGAGGACCGTCACGTCCCGTCGCCCCTCCCCGACCAGCATGTCCACGAGGAACGAGGAACCGCCCCCCATGTCGACGATGGCAGCGTCGTCAGCGGTCCCGACCCGACCGATCAGGCCGACCGAGGTGGTCGCCCCGGGCTGGTACCAGCTGACCCCGGTCGCGCCCCCGGTCCGGTGGGCGGCGTCCCAGTGCTCCCGGAGCGGGTCCGTCGGCGTCAGGTCGGGGCCTCCAGGGTCCTCCGGTAGACGTTGGTCGTCCTGGCCTCGAACCCGAGCCGGAGGTAGAGCCGGTTGGCGGCCTCACGCGACGGCCGGGACGTGAGGTCGACGCTCCGGCACCCCGCCTCGAAGGCCCGCTCCAGCGCCGCTTCCGTCAGAGCGGCCCCGACGCCCCGGCCCCGGGTCGACTCGTCGACCACGACGTCCTCGATCCAGGCCCGGAGGCCGGTCGGGACCCGGAAGACGGCCAGGGTCAGCGACCCCAGGACGTTCCCCTCCCTGTCCCTGGCCACCAGGAGGATCGAGGCCGGGGCCGCCACCAGGTCGGCGAGCTCCTCACCGGTCAGCTCGGCGGCCGTCGACGACAGCTGGGGGAGCAGGCTCCGGAGCGCCTCGAGGAGCTCGACGGTGGCCTCGGTGGCCTCCTCGACCCGGATGGTCTGGTCCCCGGGCTCGGGGAGCGGGGAGTCGCTGGCCACCCGTCGAGCATACGACCTCCCCGACCTGGGCCCAGTGCCGGAAGAGAGCCCTTCCGGCCGGGCCGGGGTGCGCCGACGACCCGGGCCCCTTCACGGGGGGAGGGCGACGGGGCCCGGGTCGTTCGGCGCGAGCTAGGCGGCCTTCCGCCGGGCGGGGCGGACGGCGGGGCTGAGCTGCCGGAGGCGGAGCTCGAGGTCCGTCTCGGCCCGCTGGGCCGCCTCGATCTCGGTCATGGCGTTGCTGAGGGCGCCGGTCCCGCTGAGCTGTCGGAGGGATCCGGTCATGGTCTGCAGGAGTGTCCGCATCTCCCGCCTCCTTCGTTTGTCGATGGCAACAGCAACCACACCTGGCACCGTACGGGGCCAACGTGTCCTCCCGGTCACGCCTTTGTGAACGGGACGAGAAATTCTCCGCAACGCTCCCGGTCCCGTTCCCGGACTCCGTGATGCCCCTCCCGGGGGTCGGAGGGTAGGTTCGGGGTGGGGCCGCCACCGGGTGGTCGGGGGAGGTCGGTCGGTGGTCGAGGAGTCAGCAGGTCCGGGTGGGTCCCAACGTCCGAACATCCTCCTCGTCGTCTCCGACCAGGAGCGCCAGCGGGGCTGGCTCCCGGCCGGGGTGGAGCTCCCCTGGCGGGACCGGCTCCGCGCCGAGGGCCTCGAATTCAACCGGTACCACACCCATTCCTCGCCCTGCTCCCCCAGCCGGGGGAGCCTCTTCACCGGCCGCTACCTCCCCGGCCACGGCGTGGTCGACAACGTCATCATGCCGGAGCACCACGAGCTCGACCCCGCCGTCCCGACCGTCGGCTCCATCCTCCGGGGGGCCGGCTACCGGTCCTCCTACATCGGGAAGTGGCACCTCTCCCAGGGGGAGTTCCCCGACATGGAGTCCTACGGCTTCTCCGACTGGGACGGGAACGACCGCCATTTCATGGGCTGGGCCGGGACCGGGGTCCACTTCGACCCCGTCATCGCCGCCAACGCCGCCCATTGGCTCCGGACCAACGCCGCCCCGGCGGCCGGGGCCCCTCCCTGGTTCCTGACCGTCGCCCTCGTCAATCCCCACGACGTCATGTGGTTCCCCGTCGACCAGCCCGGCTATGCCGAACGGCATCCCGAGGACGTGGCCGGCATCCGGAAGATCCTCGAGCTGGCCGCCTGGAAGGAGGACGACGCCCTCCCCATCTACGACCGCCCCTACGAGGAGGTCTTCGACCGGCTCCCCCCCAACTTCGACGACGACCTCCACACCAAGCCCGAGGCCCACCGCCAGTGGCGCTGGGACCAGCAGCACGGCCTCTGGGGCTACATCGACCCCTCCGACACCCGGGCCTGGCTCCGCCACCTCGACTACTACCTGGCCCTCCACCGGCTGGCCGACGAGAGCCTCGGGACCGTCCTGGCCGCCCTCGACGAGACCGGGGCCGCCGACGACACCGTGGTCATCTTCACCTCCGACCACGGCGACATGTGCGGGTCCCACGGGCTCCGGTCCAAGGGCCCCTTCGTCTACGACGAGATCATGCGGGTCCCCCTCTACCTGAAGGTTCCCGGCGTCACCCGTCCCGGATCCGTCACGGACGCCCTGGCCACCCACGTCGACCTGGCCGCCACCATCTGCGCCCTGGCCGGGGCCCCCGTCCCGGCCGGGGCCGGTCCGGGCTGGTCCGGCCGGCCCGGCGTCCAGGGGGTCGACCTCTCCCCGGTGCTCGCCGACCCGGCCCGGTCGGTCCGGGACCACATCCTGTTCGCCCAGGACTCGGCCCAGACCGAGCACCTCAACACGGTCCGCTACGCCCTCCGGGGCTTCTCCGACGGCACCACCAAGTACGCCCGCTACTACGGCGTCGGCGGGGGGAAGCCTTCCACCGGGCTCTGGGGAAAGGACCCCGGGGCCAAGCTCTTCCCGGTCGACGCCGCCTTCGACGACCAGGACCACGAGTGGTACGACCTCGACGGGGACCCCTACGAGCTCGTCAACCTGGCCCAGGACCGGTCGCGACGGGGAGCGGCCCGGGACCTCTTCGAGCGGCTCCGGGCCTACGAGGCCGAGGAGCTCGTCGAACCGGGCTGAATCCTCCCGGTCCCGGCCCCGGCCCACCTAGGTGGATCCACTCGCGCAAGGTTGGTCACGAGCCGCGGTTTACTCGTCATGCAACGTGAAGTGAGTGAGACGGGGACGACGATGGTCGAGACCCTGGTGGCGGCGGGCTTGCTGGTTGCCCTGGTCCTGCCCGTCTTCTCGCTGTTCTCGACCGGGATGGCTGTGGCCGGAACGGCCGACAACCGGACCGCCGCCTACAGCCTGGCCGCCGGCGAGCTGGCCAAGGCCGAGTCCGTCCCCTATGCCCAGGCGGGCTTCACATCGTCGAACTGCCCTTCCCACGGAGGCAACAGCTGCGTGGCGGCGGTGAACCCCCCGACGCCCCCGGTCCTGGTCCCGGCGACCACGGTGGTCCAGGGGGGGAAGGCCTTCACCGTCACCACCTACATCGTCTGGGTCGACGCTCCGGGGGGCAGCTACTCTCAGGCCTACAAGCAGGTGACGGCGGTGGTGTCCTGGCGGGACCGGGGCGGATCCCCGCAGGTGACCGAGACGACCCTGCTCTACCCCGGCGGTCTCGGTCCCTACAGCACGCCCGGACGGACGTCGTGACCGGGACCGACCCGGGGCGGCGGACCAACGAGGAGGCCGGGTTCTCGGTCATGGAGGTACTGCTCGCCTCCGTCTTCATGCTGGTCCTCCTGACGGCCCTGTCCTCGTTCTCCCTGACGCTGTCCCGGACGGCGACGGCGTCGATGGTCACCACCAACGCCGTCAGCGGGGTCCGGGTGACCATGGGGGCCCTCCAGGTCGACCTCCAGAGGGCCAACCCCATCCAGTCGGGGACGGCCAGTCAGGTCTCCCTGACCGTCGGGCCCACGGGCGGCTCCCAGCAGACCGTGACCTGGACCTACACCAGCGCCACCGGGCAGCTGACCAGGGCCGTCGACGGCGGTCGGCCCGTCGTCGAGCTGACCGGGGTTGTCAACGCCACCACCGGCGCCCCGATGTTCACCTACTCGGACCCTGGCGGCGCCTCGTCCGCCTCCAACGTCGCGTCCTGCACCACCCGGGTGACGGTGGCCATCCTCATCAACCCGGTCAGGGCGTCCCATCCCTACGCCGACACCATGGACGTCGAACTGGCCAACCGTGCCCCCGGGAGCGTGCCGTGCTGACGACAGCCGAATCGAGCCGACGGTCCGACCCCGAAAGCCACTCTGACGAGGGCGGGAGCTCACTGCTGGTGCTGGTCCTCCTGGTCGGCGTCATCCTCCTCGGCGGGGCCGTGTTCATCTCCGACGTATCCGGGGCCCTGGCCAACACGGGAACCGTCTCCGACCTGATCCAGGCCCGGGCCCAGGCCCTGGCCGGGCTCTCCGACGCCCTGTTCCGGATCGACCAACAGGCCACCCCGGCCAGCTTCTGCGTCGGGCCGTCGGCCCAGTGCGCAGTGCCCGCCCTCCCGGCCGCTCCTGGTGCCCAGGAGGTGGCCCGGTTGGTGGCCGGCGCCCAGCCACCGAGCTGGACCGTCCAGGCCGAGGGGACTGTCAACGGGCGTCGGTACGCGGTCCAGGAGACGGTGACCCGGCCGTTCGGCGACTTCGCCTTCGCCACCTTCGCCGCCTCCTCCATCACGATCCACGGGAGCGGGGCCACGGCCCAGGCCACCGGCCCCACCGGGAGCCCGACCTGCGGCCCGGCCCCCATCGGGAGCGACGGCTCGATCAGCTGTGGGGCGTCGATCGCCGGCACCGCCCAGGTCACCTTCCCCCCGGGCAGCGTCTCCGGATGCACCAACCCCGTGACCGGGGTCGGAACCTACGCGCCCCAGGTCCCCCTGGCCGGCTGCACCCCGGCTCCGCCCGCCGCGTCCCCGCCCACTCCGTGCATGCCCGCCAACTCGGCCCAGACCCCCCGGGTGGCCTGCCCGGTCTCCAACACCTTCACCGGGACCATCGAGCCCGGCGTCTACGACTGCACCGGGTCCATCACCTTCTCCGGTACCACCACCGTCGATTACGGCTCCACCGCCAACGGCGGGATCGTCCAGATCTACGCCTTCCCCGCCTCCGGCCAGACCACGCTCGATGTCTCGATGGACGCCGTCACCGCCAACCAGTGGCAGAACCAGTCCGCCCAGCTGGTCGGTAACCCGGTCGCCCTCCAGATCTACTCCGCCGGGGGGCCGGGCAGCAGCGTCACCATGGGCCACGGGACGTTGGCCGATGCCCTCCTCTACGCCCCGGACTCGACGGCCACCGTCAACGGCGGCCAGGTCACCTGGACCGGGGCCTTCGTCCTCGACTCGCTGACGATTAACGGCAACCCGAACTTCCTCGTGAACTACGACTCCCGGGTGACGACGTCCGCCGCCGACGCCGGCGGACCCCCGGCCGTCGGGAGCTTCACCACCACCGCCCCCTCCGCCTTCGCCCTCTGCTCCACCGGGAACCCCTGCCCGTAGCGGTCAGGGAAACCGGACCTTGGGGACGGGCTGGTCCCGTCGGTCGCACTCGGCCTTGATCCTGGGCCCGAGCGTCCGGCCCGTCCGGAGGAAGGCCACCGCCATCCGGGCCCGGTTCCCGGCCAGGCTCCAGTCGGCCAGGGCCCGCTCCACCCGCATCGTCACCCCGTCCCCGGCCGGGGTGACCGTTCCGATCAGGGTCCGGTTCTCCTGGCCGGTGAAGGCCTCGGGATGGGTATGGAACGTCAGGCAGGCCGCTCCCCCGGCCAGGGCCGGCGTCCCCGGGCCGAGCCGGAGCCGGATGTCGTCGCCGTCAAGGTCGGCCCCCGACACCGGAAGGCAGAGGGGGAAGCCGTTGTCGCCGACCACCGTCAGGTCGGGGAGCGGGAGCCGGGCCAGAGCGTCCTCGGCCACGGGCCGCCAGGCCGGAGCGGGCTCCTTCCACGCTCCCGGCTGGATGCCTCCCGGGGGAGGGTCGGAGAGGGGGGCGGCCGTGTCGGGGTAGGCATCCCAGGACTCCGGGGCACCGGCGAGGTTCCGGTCCGGCCACCACCGGACGTGGAGGGGGGTGATCTCGATCCAGATCCGGGCGTAGTACCAGGCCATCCGACGGAGGACCACCTTGGGCTGGCCCTTGGTCGCCTCCGGGAGCTTGGCCAGGCTCCCGGCCACGTAGCGGTCGGTGTTGGCCTGGAGATCGGCGTCCCGGACGGTGGCGAGGCCCTGGACCAGGGCCACAGGTGGGCGCTCGAGACCCGAGCCCACGGGGTCGGCGAAGAGGAGGCAGACCCTGGGGTCCCGCCGGGCCCGCTCGGCCTTGGTCGGATAGGTGAGACCGGTGGACACGTCGAGGGTCCCGGTCCGTCCGAGATAGGGGGTGGTCGGCACCGTCACCGGTGTTCCCAGCCGGGTGAGGCTGGCGTACTCGGCGGTCAGGGAGCGCTCGAAGACGGCCTGCACGGCGTCGGGCCAGCCCGGGGCGGCATCCCGGTGCATCTCAGTCGGGTCCACGCCGCCGACCCTACGACCTGGGCCGCCGGCCGTGCACCTCCCCTGCCTTGCCGGGTCCGGTCCGGCCCCGTACCGTGACGTCCGTGTCAGCAGCGGGGGGAGCGGTGTCCGATCCAGGTCCGGAGGGCGTCCAGCCGGTCGACCATCCGCTGGCCGCCCTGACGGTGGACGAGGTGTCGGCGGCGGTGGCCGCCGTCCGGGCCGATGGCCGGCTCACGACCGAGGCCCGGTTCGCGTCCATCAGCCTCGAGGACCCCCCCAAGGACGAGGTCCGCTCCTTCGTCCCGGGCGGTCCGGTCCGTCGTCGGATCCGGCTCGTGATCGTCCCCGGCCCCGGTCTGGGGGTGATCGAGGCCGTCGTGACCCTGCCCGGAGGGGAGGTGACCTCCTGGGAGGAGGTCGAGGGGGTCCGGCCCGCCCTCCTCTTCGAGGACTCCATGTACGCCATCGGGGCCCTGAAGGACCATCCGGACTGGCAGGCCGCCATGCGACGGCGGGGCATCACCGACTTCGACCTGGTCCAGATCGACCCCTGGCCGGCCGGCAGCTTCGGGTCCCCCCACGAGGAGGGCCGGAGGATCAGCCGCTGCATCTCCTTCCTCCGGGAGCACCCCTTCGACAACGGCTACGCCCGACCCGTCGAGGGGGTCATCGGCTTCGTCGACATGGGCCGCCGCCAGGTCCTCGAGGTCGTGGACCACGGCGTCGTCCCCCTCCCCCCCGAGCCGGGGAACTACCGGGCCGAGGACACCGGACCCCCCCGCCCCGACCTCCGGCCCCTCGAGATCACCCAGCCCGAGGGGCCGAGCTTCGTCGTCGACGGGAACCTGATCCGCTGGCAGCACTGGTCGCTGCGGGTCACCATGGACCCGGCCGAGGGCCTCGTCCTCCACACCGTCGGCTACGAGGACGGGGGCCGGGTCCGCCCTGTCCTCCACCGGGCCTCGATCTCCGAGATGGTCGTCCCCTACGGCGACCCCGGCCCCGTCCACGGCTGGAAGAACGCCTTCGACGCCGGCGAGTGGGGCCTGGGCCGGATGACGACCTCCCTGGCCCTCGGCTGCGACTGCCTCGGGGTGATCCACTACCTCGACGCCGTCTTCGCCACCGAGCAGGGCCACCCCTACACGGTCGAGCACGCCGTCTGCCTCCACGAGGAGGACTACGGGATCCTCTGGAAGCACGTCGACATGGCCACCGGCCGGTCCGAGGTCCGCCGGTCCCGCCGCCTGGTGGTGAGCTTCATCGCCACCGTCGGGAACTACGACTACGGCTACTTCTGGTACTTCTACCTCGACGGGACCATCCAGCTCGAGGTCAAGCTGACCGGGATCATGTCCACCCAGGCCGTGCCGCCGGGTGAGACCCCCCGGTTCGCCCCCCTCGTCGCCCCCCAACTGGCCGCCCCCGTCCACCAGCACCTCTTCAACGTCCGCCTCGACGTCGAGGTGGACGGGCCCGACAATGCCGTCGAGGAGGTCGAGGCCGTCCCCCTCGACCCCGGCCCGGACAACCCCTGGGGGAACGCCTTCGAGGCCGTCGCCACCCTCCTCACCTCCGAGGCCGGGGCCCAGCGGACGACCGACCCGGCCCGGAGCCGCCACTGGCGGGTGGTCAACCGGGCCGTCCCCAACCGGCTGGGTCGCCCCGTCGCCTACAAGCTCGTCCCCGGGCCGACACCGGTCCTCCTGGCCTCAGCCGGATCGAGCATCGCGGCCCGGGCCGGCTTCGCCACCCGGAACCTCTGGGTCACCCCCTTCGACCCCGCCGAGCGCCGGGCCGCCGGCGAGTACCCCAACCAGCACCCCGGGGGGGACGGCCTCCCCCGCTGGACCGCCGCCGACCGGCCTCTCGTCGACCGGGACATCGTCCTCTGGTACACCTTCGGGATCACCCACCTCCCCCGACCCGAGGACTGGCCCGTCATGCCCGTCGAGTACGCCGGTTTCCACCTCGTCCCCGTCGGCTTCTTCGACCGGAACCCCGCCCTCGACGTCCCGGCCACCACCGCCGGCCACTGCCACTCGGACTGAGTCCCGCGCCACCCGGCCCGGGATCAGGCCGATTCGGACGAGGCCGGTCGGCCCCGCACCTCGGCGCCCGGCCGGTCGACCGGGGGATCCGGTGACTCCGAGGCGGCGAGGTCGGGTCCGGTCCCGGGGTCGCTGTCTATGGGTGTGGGCGCCGGTGTGGGCGCGGGCGCGGGTGGGATGACCGGCTCGGGGACGTCGACCGGGCCGGGCTGGTCGGTCATGTCGGCCTGGCCTGCTCCGACGGCCTCCACCTGGGGTGCGGTCCGCCGGGGGGTCGCCGGCCGGGGGGCCGGCGTCGGCCAGGGGAAGAGGGAGCTGTGCTCGAGCCGGCGGCGCTCCATGGCGGCCGCGAGCTTCCGCCATTCCGACCCGCCGAGGAGCTCCAGGTGGCGGGGTAGGTCGGCCGTGAGTCGCTCGGCCTCGGCCCGGTAGCGCTCGGCCAGGCCCCCCATGACGAAGACGGTCGAACCGGGGAGGACGTCGTCGTTGGCCACGGCCAATTCCCGGAGCCGGGTGGTGGCCACCTCGGAGTCCTGCATGAGCCCGAGGGCGTCCTGGAGCCGGACCACCCGGCGGACGAAGGGTCCGGTCCGGGTGGGTCCGTAGACGTCGGCAGTGAATTCGAGGGTGTAGCGGAGCCGCTTGCCCCGGATCCGGAGCCGGTGGTAATCGGCCGGGATGCCGCTGCGGCGGGCCCGGCGGGCGGCTCGCTCGGCGTCGTGGTGGCGGGCGTGGACCAGGCTGGGGAGGACGGCCACAGCCGGGGCCCGGGTGGCGGCCGAGCGCCGGGAGGGCCCGAGCCGGAGCATGGTGGTGCAGCCGGCCACCAGCCGCTCGTAGCGGGAGGAGTCCAGGGCGGCTAGGAGGTCGTCACGGGCGATCCGGCGCTCGGCCCCGAGGAGCCCGGCCAGCTCCCCCAGGGCGGCGGCGTCCTCCGGAGGGACCTGGGCCTCCCAGACCTCGAGTCGCTCCAGCTGGACGTCGAGGTCCCGGACCGAGCCCAGGGTGGCGGCCAGCCAGCCGAGCTCGGTCCGCAGCAGCCGGGCCCGGGCCGGCAGGGAGTCGACGAAGACGTCGAGGGCGGCCCGGAGTCGGCGGGTGGCCACCCGCATGTCGTGGAGCTCCTCGGGGTCCTCCCCCAGGCGGGTACCGGCCTCGTGGGTCAGCATGGCGGCCACGTTGCGGCGGAGGACGGCGTAGGCGACGTCACCGACCGACGGATCCTCGGGGACGGCCATCGGCCCCAGCTCCGGCGGTGGGGGCATCCGGAGCCCGGCGGCGAGGAGGCCGGCTTCGAACTTCGAAAGGGTGGCGGCCTGGAGTCCGCACTCGGTCCGGAGCCGGTCGACGAGAGGCTGGAGGATCTCGACCCAGGCCGGTTCGACCTCTACCTCGACCCGGCGGAGCCGGACGGGGACCTGGCCGTCACCGACCGAGATGACGGTCTCGTCGAGGGCGACCTCCCCGACGGTCTCCTCCCCGACCCGCAGCGCCCAGGGCCGGCGACGGGTCCGGACCTCGAGCACCTGGACCAGGGGCCGTGCTCCGGCCAGGGCCCGGACCCTGCTCCCGACGGGACCTTCGGATCCGAGAGCCTCCAGACCGGCGGGGGGGAGGGGCTCCGTGACCTCGAGCCGCCGTCGGAGCCCAGCCGTGGCCGGGGTGTTGTCCTTCAGGGTGGCCTCGAGCCGCCGGCCCTTCCGGCGGACCCGGAGAACGTGCCCGGAGACGCCGATCCTCCAGTCCGCCGTGTCGAGGTAGCTGTCGACGAGGCGTCGGACGGGGCCGGCCAGGGCGGAGACGGGCCGCGCTTCGGGTCCGGTCCCGACGGCGGGGATGGCGGCCAGCCACCGCTCGACCGGTCGGAGATCGAGGGCGTCGAGCTGCCACTCGACCTCCTGGGGAGGTCCGTCCACTGCCTTCGCCATCCCCCGAGGCTACCCCCTCGGCGCCGCCGGATCCCCGGCCGGGGCTGGTCCCCGCGTCTCAGCCTGCCGCCGTGACCTGGCTGGTGACGTCCCCGGCCAGGGTGGTGGCCCCGGCCTCCGTGATCGGTGCCGGTCCGGGCGGGGCGGAGCTCGGCGCCGGCGGCATCGTGGTCGGGAAGCCGGACGTGTCAGGGCCGCTGGCGCTGCGGACCTGGACGTCGACGAGGAGACCGTCGGCGGCCACCGACACTGCCTCGACGGCGCTGGAGTCGGCGACATGGTTGGAGACGAGCACCGAACCGTCGGGTCGGTCCACCCGGGCCAGGCTCTCGCCGAGAAGGGGGAAGCTCCCGGCGTTCAGGGGCCGGGCGAGCTGGAGGACCCGGACGAAGGCGAGGTCCCCGGCCGGGTCACGGAGAACGACCTCCCGGTCCACCACGCAGGTAGGAGTGGCAAATTCCCGAACCGTCGAGACGGAGAAGGTCGTGGCGGCCGGGGCCAGGCCGGCGAGGTCGCCTGCCATGGCGGCACCCAGCCGGGTCGCAGCCGGTGACGGGGTGCGTTGCCCCCCGGCGTTCTCGGGCTCGTAGTCCGTGGTTCCCCCCGGGTCGGGGAGCCAGCCTCCGGCCGGGGCGGTTCCCGGCGCCCGGGGATCGAGACAACCGACCGGGCCGGCCGCAGGAGATGACGTGGTCCCCGAGCCGGCCGGTCCCGGCTGGGCGGCAGCCGGGCCTCCCGCTGTCGTCGTCGTGGAGCAGGAGGACCCGAGCACCGCCAGCACGCCCAGCACCGCCGTCGCCCCCAACGCCCCAACCCTCACCCTTCGGATCTTCGCCATGCTCGGTAGACACCGGAGCGGGCCGTGAAGGTTTACAGCGTCCTCCGCTCCGGGGGGACCGGGCGGTAACGTCGGAGCCATGGCACCATCCCTGGTCTCCCCCCACGGGCAGGGAACGGGCACCGGGCCCGTCGTCCGGGCCGCCGGGGGGGTCGTGGTGAGGCTCTCGGACCGGTGGGAGCTCCAGGTCGCCCTGGTCCACCGTCCGGTCCGGGCCGACTGGTCCCTCCCCAAGGGGAAGGTCGATCCCGGGGAGACCCTGGAGGCCTGTGCCCTGCGGGAGGTCCGGGAGGAGACCGGCTTCCACTGCCGGTTGGGACGGTTCCTCGAGACCCTGGCCTACGTGGACCGGAGGGACCGGCCCAAGACGGTGGCCTACTGGTTGATGGAGCCCCTGACCGGCGCCTTCGAGCCCTCGGAGGAGGTCGACGAGCTGCGGTGGGAGCCCATCGAGGGGGCACTCGGCCTCCTCAGCTACGACCGGGACCGGGAGCTGGTGGCCTGGGTGGGCCGGACCCTCCTGGCCCGTTCCGGCTGAAGGCGTTTTCGGCAGCTGGCTTCTGCCCTAGTCTGGGCGAGGTGACGAGGCACCAAATGATCATCGAACGTTCACCTGCCGGTTACTGAGTCACCACCGGACGTTCATGTCGCCTCCGTACCGTTGTTCCCGAGCCCGTACTACGGACGAGTCGGGAGGGAACAAGTGGAGATCATCCTGGAAGCCGTGCTCCTCGAAGCGATGGCCATCGCGCTGCGACTGGCCTTCCTCCGCCTGGTCGAATGGCTTCGGACCAGGTCGGGTCCGGTCCCGGCCCCGACTTCCGGATCGTTCCTCGCTCTCGCCGCCTGACCTCGGGGTCCTGGCCTCGGTCGGGCCTCCCCGGGGCCTCGGGGTCCCGGGCGGGCCCGGGTGCCGGTCGTGACCCGTCCCCGCCTCCCGGGTCCCCTGGCCCAGGTGGCCGAGCAGGTCGGCCGGTTGGGCCAGATCGGTGAGGGTCGGCGGCACCGCCGGAGCTGGACGGCGGCGGGGAAGGCCCACATCGAGGTCCGGGCCGTCCACCGGACGGGCGGGGACACGGTGGCCCGCGACGTCGAGCGGGCCCTGGCCCGGCTCGGGTCGGTCCAGTGGGCCGAGGTCAACGCCGTGGTGGGCCGGGTGGTGGTGGCCTTCGACCCCGGTGAGCTCTCCCTGGCCGACCTGGTGGAGGTGGTCGAGGGGGTCGAGGAGGCCCACCAGGTCCACGGGGAGCGGTTCCCCCACACGAGGCCGGAGCACCCGGGCGACGCGGAGCCGGTCCGGCGGGCCCTGATCGGGCTGGGGGCCGACGTGGCCGGCCTGGGGGCCGGAGTGTTCGGCCAGCTCCTGCGGGCCACCCCCTTCCCGGTCGAGCTGGCCTCGATCGTCTCCCTGGCCGAGAACGAGCCCCGGGTCCGCCGGTTCCTCGAGCACCACGTCGGGGTCCACGCCACCGACATCGGCCTCGGGCTCTCGAACGCCCTGGTCCAGTCCCTGACCCAGGGCCCCATGGCGCTCATGGTCGACATCGTGAACCGGGCCACCACGGTCGGGGAGCTCCGGGGGGCCCGGACGGCCTGGGAGGCCCGGGAGCCGGAGCTCGCCCCCCGCCATGGCCGGGTCCCCCTCGAGCCGGTGGAGCCGGCCCCCCGGCCCCGGTCGCTGCGGCCCGGCCCGGTGGAGCGCTACGCCGACGGGGCCGCCCTGGTGTCGGCGGCCGGCGTCGGGGTCGGCCTGGCCCTGACCGGCAGCCCGAGGCGGGCCGCCGCCGCCATCACCGCCGGGATCCCCAAGGCGGGCCGACTGGGGCGGGAGGCCTTCGCCGCATCGGTGGGCCGGGAGCTGGCCCGCCGGGAGGTGGTGGTCCTCGACCGGACCGTCCTCCGCCGGCTCGACCGGATCGACGTCGTCGTCCTCGACGGCCCGATCCTCGTCACCGGCCGCTCCGAGCTCGTCGGGGCCGAGGCCCTCGACGGGGAGGACCCGGCCGAGCTGCAGGCCCGGGCCGCTACCCTCTTCGACCCGGAGCGGCCCGACCGGGTCAGCCGACGGGGGGGCTGGGTCCTCGGCCCCCTCGTCGCCGTCGGCGTCGAACCGCCCCGGGGAGCGGTCGCCCGGGCCCGGGCCCTGGGCCGGGGACGGTCCGTGCTCGGACTGGCCCGGCGGGACGCCCTCGTCGGGTTGGTCGCCGTCGACCTCGAGCTCGACCCCAGGGCCGAGCTCCTGGTCGACGCGGCCCGCCGCGACGGCCGCCGGCTGGTCGTGGCCGGCAGCGGGACGGTCGGGTCCCGGCTCGGGGTCGAGGAGGGCTGCCCGGGTGCCCGTCGGCTGGTCGACTCGGTCCGGACCCTCCAGGAAGGTGGCCAGGGGGTCCTCCTGGTGGCCGGCACCGGTCGCCACGGGGCCCTGGTGGCGGCCGACTGCTCGGTCGGCATCACGGGGGGAGGACCCCATCCGCCCTGGGGGGCCGACCTGGTGGCCCGCCGGGGCCTGGCCGACGCCATCTTCGTCGTCTCCGCCCTGGGGGCGGCCCGGCAGGTCAGCACCCGGAGTGCCGTGATGGCGGCGGGTGGGGCCGTCGCCGGCGGGGCCCTGATCCTGGCCGGCCCGGCCGGGGGCGCCGGGCGTCGGGCCGCCATCCCGGTCAACGCCGCCGCCCTGCTGGCCCAGGCCTCGGGGACCCTGACCGCCGCCGGCCTCAACCGTCGGCCCAACCCGGCCCCCCGGACGGTCACGGCCTGGCACGCCATGGGCCCCGACGCCGTCCTCGAGGCGCTGGGGTCCGGCCCCGGGGGGCTGACCGGGTCCGAGGCGGCCCGGCGCCAGGTCCGCCGGGTCCCCGAGCCCTCCACGCTGTCGAAGCTGGGCCGGGCCGTCGGGGCCGAGCTGGCCAACCCCCTCACCCCCGTCCTGGCCGTCGGGGCCGGCCTGGCCGCTGCCGTCGGATCGGCGACCGACGCCGCCCTGGTGGCCGGGGTCACCGGCGCCAACGCCGTGTTCGGCGGGATCCAGCGGATGCGGGCCGACGTCTCGATCGACCGGCTCCTCCAGACCAGCACCACCCTGGTCGGGACCCGTCGGGACGGGCTGCCCCTCGAGGTGGAGCCGGCCCGCCTCGTCCGGGGGGACGTGGTCGAGCTCCGCTCGGGAGACGTCGTCCCCGCCGACTGCCGGCTCCTCGAGTGCAGCTCCTGCGAGGTGGACGAGTCGGTCCTCACCGGGGAGTCTCTCCCGGTCGGGAAAGCCGTCGCCGCCGTCTACGGAGCCGATCTCGGGGACCGGTCCTGCATGCTCTACGAGGGGACGACGGTGGTGGCCGGGACGGCCCTGGCCGTGGTGGTGGCCACCGGGGCGGACACCGAGGTGGGCCGGACGCTGGCCGACGCCCCCGAGCCCCCGCCCAGCGGGGTGGAGTCCCGGCTGACCCATCTCACCGCCATCACGGTGCCGGCCACCGTGGCCAGCGGGGCGGCGGTGGCCGGGCTGAGCATGCTCCGGGGCCACAGCCCCCGCCGGGCCGTCGGGTCGGGGGTGAGCCTCATGGTGGCGGCCGTCCCCGAGGGCCTCCCCCTCCTGGCCAACATGGCCCAGCTGGCCGCGGCCCACCGGCTCTCGACCCGGGGGGCCCTGGTCCGCAACCCCCGGACCATCGAGGCCCTGGGCCGGGTCGACGTCCTCTGCTTCGACAAGACCGGGACCCTCACGGCGGGGCGGATCGCCCTCCAGCGGGTCTCCGACGGCTCCACCGACGAGGAGGTCGGCGCCCTCGGCCCCCGGGCCCGGGTTGTCCTCGCCACCGCCCTCCGGGCCAGTCCCGAGACCGAAGGGGACGACCTCCTGCCCCACGCCACCGACCAGGCCGTCGTCGACGGCGCCCTGGCCGCCGGGGTCTCCGTTCTCGACGGTCCCGGGGCCGGCGCCGTTGCCTCGAACGGGACCCGCGCCAACGGGAGCGGCTCGAACGGGCACGGGCCCGGGGGAGGCTGGGTCCCGCTCGGGGAGCTGGCCTTCGAGTCGGCCCGGGGGTTCCACGCCGTGGTCGGGACCGGCCCCGGAGGGGCCCGGGTCTCGGTCAAGGGCGCCCCCGAGGTCATCCTCCCCCGCTGCACCAGCTGGGCTTCCCCCGAGGGGTCGGTCCCCCTCGACCGGGCCGTCCGTCGGACCCTCGACGCCGAGGTGGAGCGGCTGGCCGGCCTGGGGCTCCGGGTCCTGGCCGTGGCCGAGCGGCCCGCCTCCGAGCGGCCCGACCTGGAGGCCGAGCGGGTGGCCGGGATGGAGCTCCTCGGCTTCCTGGGCCTCGCCGACCTGGTCCGGCCCACTGCGGCGGCCTCGGTCCGGGGCCTCCAGGCGGCCGGGGTCGAGGTGGTCATGATCACCGGAGACCACCCCAGCACGGCCCGGGCCGTCGCCACCGAGCTCGGGATCCTGGCCGACCGGGGCACCCTGGCCGGCCGGGGGGTGCTCACCGGCCGGGACATCGACACCATGGGCGACGGGGAGCTCGACGCCGTCCTCGACACCGTGGCCGTCTTCGCCCGCGTCACCCCGACCCACAAGGTCCGGATCGTCCGTGCCTACCAGCGGGTGGGCCGGACGGTGGCCATGACCGGGGACGGGGCCAACGACGCCCCGGCCATCCGGCTGGCCCACACCGGGATCGCCCTGGGCGGCCGGGGGTCGACGGCGGCCCGGGCCGCCGCCGACCTGGTCGTCCTCGACGACCGGATCGAGACGATCATCGACGCCATCGTGGAGGGCCGGGCCATGTGGGCCTCGGTCCGGGAGGCCCTGGCCATCCTGGTGGGGGGGAACCTCGGTGAGGTGGTCTTCACGGTGCTCGCCACCGCCATCTCCGGGACCTCCCCCCTCGGGACCCGGCAGCTCCTGCTCGTCAACCTTCTCACCGACATGCTCCCGGCCATGACCATCGCGCTGCGGCCCCCCGACCACCGGAACCCCGAGGCCCTCCTCCACGAGGGCCCCGAGGCCTCCCTCGGAGCGGCCCTGGTCCGCCAGATCGGCCTCCGGGCCGCCACCACGGCGGCCGGGGCCTCGGGGGCCTGGCTGGTGGCCCGGGGGACGGGGACCCGGCGCCGGGCCGGCACGGTGGCCCTGGCCGCCCTGGTCGGGACCCAGCTCGGGCAGACGGCCCTGGTGGGGGCGGGGAGCCCGCTCGTCCTGGTCTCCTCGGCGGCATCGGGGGCGGCCCTGGTTGCCGTCATCCAGACCCCGGGGGTCAGCCAATTCTTCGGCTGCACCCCCCTGGGGCCGGTGGGCTGGGGCATCGCCCTCGGGGCGGCCGCCGTCGCCACCGGGGCCTCCGTGGCCGTTCCGGCCGCCGCAGCCCGGTTCGTCCCCTGGATCGCCGGCCGACTCGGCCCCGGGCCGGGGACCCTGGTCCTCCCCGGAGGGTTCGGCTCCCTCTGGCCCGGCGGGCTCGACCCGGAGCCACCCCCCTTTCACGGAGCGGAAACATTGCGGCAACCCGGGTGACCCACCTGGCCGCTAGACAGGGGGGATGACCGCCACCGGGCTCCCTCGCGCACCCGGGCAGGTGGAGGCCTGGCCCTCCTACGACCCCGGTGACGGCTACGACGAGCTCGTGGCCCCCGGGGCCGTTCCCCGCCCCCTGGCCGAGGCCCTCTGGAGCCAGCTCCGGCTCCTCGGTCCCGAGGCCCTCTCCGAGCGGCAGCGGGCCGCCGACCGGGAGATGCGGGCCATCGGGGTCACCTTCCGGGTCTACGAGGGGGACGCCTCCATCGACCGGACCTGGCCCTTCGACATCATCCCCCGGGTGCTGGCCAGCTCCGAGTGGGCCCTCATCGAGCAGGGTCTGATCCAGCGGCTCCGGGCCCTGAACCGGTTCATCGACGACGTCTACCATGAGCAACGGGCCGTCCGGGAGGGGGTCGTCCCCGCCGACCTCGTCCTCGACTCCCCCAACTTCCGGCCCGAGTGCGTGGGGGTCGACCCGGTGGGGGGGATCTGGGCCCACATCTGCGGGAGCGACCTGGTCCGCGACGCCGGGGGGACGGTCTACGTCCTGGAGGACAACCTCCGGGTCCCCTCCGGGGTCTCCTACCTCCTCGAGAACCGGATGGTGGCCAAGCGGGTCTTCCCCGAGCTCTTCCGGTCCTACAGCATCGAGCCCGTCGACCCCTACGTCGGCCGGCTCGGGGCCCTCCTCACCTCCGTGGCCCCCACCGTGGCCGACCCCACCGTCGTGGTCCTCACCCCCGGTGTCCACAACTCGGCCTACTTCGAGCACGCCTTCCTGGCCCAGCAGCTCGGGGCCGAGCTGGTCGAGGGGAGCGACCTCGTCGTCCAGGGCGACGACACCGTCTTCATGCGGACCGTCGACGGGCTCCAGCGGGTCGACGTGATCTACCGGCGGGTCGACGACCTCTTCCTCGACCCCGAGGTCTTCCGGCGGGACTCCCTGGTGGGGGTGCCCGGGCTCATGCGGGCCTGGCGGGCCGGCAAGGTGGCCATGGTCAACGCCCCCGGGGCCGGGGTGGCCGACGACAAGGCCGTCTACGCCTTCGTGCCCGACCTGATCCGGTTCTACCTGGGGGAGGAGCCCCTCATCGCCAGTGTCCCCACCTGGCGCTGCGCCGACCCCGACGACTGCCGCCACGTCCTCGACAATCTGGGTTCGCTCGTGATCAAGCCGGCCAACGAGTCGGGCGGCTACGGCATCGTCATCGGCCCGGCCGCCGGACCTGAGGCCCTGGCCCTGGTGGCCGGTCGGATCGCCAAGCACCCCCGGGGCTGGGTGGCCCAGCCCGTGCTCTCCCTCTCCACCGTCCCCACCCTCTGCGAGGGGCTGGTCGAGCCCCGCCACGTCGACCTCAGGCCCTTCATCCTCCTCGGGCCCGAGGGCGCCTACGTCACTCCGGGCGGGCTGACCAGGGTGGCCCGGGAGGCCGGGTCCCTCATCGTGAACTCCTCCCAGGGGGGAGGCTCGAAGGACACCTGGATCGTCGACGCCGCCGCGTCGGGGACGGGTCGGGTCGGGAGCTTCGTCCCCTTCCCGGCCGGGCCCGCCACGGCCCTGGGCCCGGTGCTCGGCGGCGGCGAGCCCGCCCCGGACGATGACGACCACATCCCCGGCGAGCAGGCCCAGTAGCCGCCGTGGGGGACGCGCCGGGGGAGTCGGGAGGGGAGCGGTCGATGCTGCTGGCCCGGATGGCCGAGGCCGTCTACTGGGCCGGCCGCTACCTGGAGCGGGCCGAGGACATGGCCCGGGTGGTGAAGGTCCACGGCGACGCCCACGTCGACCTCCCGGTGGGGGAGGACGTCGGCTGGGGACCCCTCCTGGCCATCGCCGGGGTCGAGCAGCAGTTCCTCGACCGCTACGGGATCTTCGGGACGGGATCGCCGACGTCGGGAGGTGGCTCCCAGGTCGTCGAGGACCAGGTCGTCGAATTCGTCCTCCACGACCGGGACAACCTGGCCTCGGTGCTGGCGTCGGTCTCGGCGGCCCGGGACAACTTTCGGACGGCCCGGCCCGTCGTCCCCGGGGAGGTCTGGGAGAGCTGCAACGACCTCTTCCTCGACCTGACCGAGCACCGCCACGAGGTGGCCACCCGCGACGGCCGGGTCCGCTGGCTCCGCCGGGTCATCTCCGGCTGCCAGCACCTCAACGGGGCCCTCTGGGGGACGATGCGCCGTGACGACGCCATGGCCTTCGTCCGGATCGGCCAGGGGCTCGAGCGGGCCGACCTGACCGGCCGGGTCCTTGCCGTCCGGGCCGAGACGGTGGTCCCCTTCGCCGGCGGCGACACCTATGACGAGGTCCGCTGGATGGCCACCCTCCGGTCCCTGGCCGCCTATCAGCCCTTCCGCCGGGCCATGCCCCTGCGGCACGACGACGGGTCGACGCTGCGGTTCCTCCTCCAGGACGACCGCTTCCCCCGGGCCGTGGCCGCCTGCCTCGAGGAGGTCCTGGACCTCGTGACGCACCTCCCCAACAACGGGGAGGTGGTCGACGCCCTGTCCGGTGCCGCCCTGGTGGTGGCCGACCCGTCGGTGGCCGGGCTCACCCCGGAGCGGCTCCGGGCCCTCGTCGGCCGGCTCCAGCTGGGCCTGGCCGCCGTCCACGACAGCCTCGAGACCACCTACTTCCGGCCGGCCCGGCCGGCACCGGCGCCGCGACCCGAGCCGGTCGAGCCCCGGATCCTCGTCTCGGGATCCACGCTCGACCTCCGGGCATCGGGCAGGATCGAGGCGATGGCGCACGGTCGCATCTACCAGGTCCGCCACCGCACCTCCTACGAGTACGACCCCCCGGTGGCCCAGTCCATCAACTCGGCCCATCTCCGGCCCCGGAACACCGACCGGCAGCAGTGCCTCTCCCATGTCCTCGAGATCAACCCCACCCCGGCCAGCGCCACCGAGTACCTCGACGTCTTCGGGAACTACGTCTCCACCTTCCAGGTCAGCGGCCGCCACGACCGGCTCTCGGTCATCTCCACCAGCGAGATCCAGGTCATCCCGGCCGGCTCCCCCCCGGCCGGGCCGGCCTGGCCCACCGTCCGGAGCCTGCTCGAGATGGACCGGCAACTGGCCGCCCGCGACGCCCGGCGCTACCGGTCGGCCTCCCGGCTCGTCCCCACCGGGGGAGCCCTCGAGGACTACGCCCGGGAGTCCTTCCGCCCCGGGGCCTGCCTCCCCGAGGCCCTCCTCGACCTCATCGGTCGGATCTACCGGGACTTCGCCTACGACCCCGGCTTCACCTCGGTGACGACCCCCCTCCTCGAGGTCTTCTCGGCCCGGCGCGGCGTCTGCCAGGACTTCGCCCACCTGGTCATCGGCTGCGTCCGCTCCATGGGCTTCGCGGCCCGCTACGTGAGCGGCTACATCGAGACGCTCCCCCCGGCCGGGAAGCCCCGGCTGGTCGGCGCCGACGCCTCCCACGCCTGGGTCTCGGTCTACCTCCCGGGCTGGGGCTGGTTCGACCTCGATCCCACCAACGACCAGGTCGTCTCGGAGTCCCACGTGACCACGGCCTGGGGCCGGGACTACTGGGACGTCTCCCCCCTGCGGGGCACCGTGGAGGGTGGGGGCCAGACCCAGCGCCTGGACGTGGCCGTCGACGTCGTCCGGCTGGTGGAGGCGACGGTCTGACCGGTCAGCCCACCGCCGAGGGCGGGATCCCGGTCACCTGCAGCAGGTGGTACTGGGGGCACCCGCCGCCGGCCGGGAAGTTGTGGGCCAGGGCGGTGAAGCCCCCGCCGGTGTCGAAGATGCCGGGGTAGAGCTGGGCCACGGTGTCGCTGGCCGAGGGGATCTGCCGGGGGTTCGGGTCGAGGACATAGCGGGCGTGGAAGACGAAGGGGTCGCCCAGGACCCGCTGGTAGTCCCGGTCGTTGGGGATGACGAAGACCTTCGGGTTCTTCACGTTCATGATGAAGTTGGACAGGCAGGGCTGGGCGTTGTCGACGACGATCGAGCCGTCGGGGAGGTGGAGCCGATCGATGGTGGCGGCGAAGGCCCGGACCGTCCCGTAGCGGTGGGCGTAGACCTCGTCGGCGGCGCTGGGGTGGGCCTGGAACACCGTCCCCAGCTCGGCGGCCTCGACCCCGCCCACGGCTGGGTTGAACATTCCGGCCCCGGTCGAGACCAGCGAGGGGGCCACCAGGAGGACGGCGACGGCGGCCGAGCCGACCATGATCGGCCACCGGCTCCCGTCGCCGGCCGGGGCCTGACGGTCCTCCATGGCCCCGATCAGGCTGGCCACGAGGAGGATGCCGAGGGGAAGGGCGGCGATGTAGTAGCGGAAGTACCCGAAGGTCTGGCCCCCGGCGTAGCTCACCATGCTGAAGGCGAGCGCCCCGCCCAGCACCGTCACCGGGGCCAGGAAGCGGGTGTCCCGGAACCGGGCCGCCACCACCAGGGCCACCACGGCCAGGACGGCCAGGAAGGGGGAGAAGGCCACCAGTGCCTTGGCCTCGAACAGGAGCCGCTGGGTCAGGGTCACGTTCCTGACGCCCACCTCGGATGCCCCGCTGGCCACCAGGGAGGCGTTGCCGTACTTCGAGCTGAACTGCTGGAAAGGCTGGCCCACGACCACCCAGCTGATGACAGCCCACCCCACGAAGGCGGTGGCCACGGGGAGAAGGAAGATGGCACAGTCGCTGAGGGCGGTCATGACCCGGCCCCAGCCCCGGCCCCGGGCCCGGCTCCAACCCACGCAGAGGACCACCCCGGCGGCGAGGACGGCGGAGCCGACGGTCTCGTCCCGGGCCAGGTAGCCGAAGGCCAGCCAGGTGGCGGCGTAGACGAGCGATCCCAGGCTGCCGGTCCGGAGCCAGCGGATGAGGTACCGAGTCGTCCCCAGGAGCGTGAAGAGGTAGAGGGCCTCGCTCATCCCGTTGGCGGCGTAGTAGAGGATCATCGGGTTGGCGGCGAAGCAGAGGGTCATGACCAGCCGGGCGGGCCGGCTGACCCCCCACTCCTGGAGGGTGGCCCGGAACTGCCACACGGCGCCGGCCATGCAGACGGCACTGGCCAGACTGCCGGCGAAGTTGTTGGTCACGAGACCCGGGAAGACGCCCCTGAAGAGGAGGAAGGGAATTGTCGTGACCGACGGGAGGGGGTTCCACACGAAGCCGATGGCGCCGAGATGGGGGTCCCGGGAGAACAGGACAGAGAAGCCGTTGGCCTGCCGGGCCACGGCATCCTGGGCCCAGATCCGGTAGTGGAAGTCGAGGACGCCGCCGAGGATGACGTAGCCGATCAGGAAGAGCCAGGTCGGCAGGGCCCCCTCGCTCAGGAGCCGGCTCCTCCACGACCTCGGTTTTTGGGCCGGCGGCCCCGGTGGCGTTCCGGCCGGTGGCTGGGCCGGGGCTACTCCCTCGGGCCGTTCGAGGAGGGTCGTCACCGCTGGCCCGCGGCCCCGGGCGGGGCGTGCTCCGCCGCGGTCGTCCGGCCCAGGCCGTGGAACGTCTTCTCCCACAGTGTCGGGGTGAAGACGATCTGCCAGAAGGCCTTCACCGCCGCCATCGACATCATGATCCAGTAGAGGGGGATGAGGAGGGCCGGGACGAGGTAGCGGCCCTCGTCGACGGTCCGGCTGGCCACCACCGTGAGGTAGGCCATGACGAAGTTCCCGAAGGTGAAGCAGAGGAGGCCGGCGTAGTAGACGGGGGCCGGGAAGATCTCCCGGATGAACGAGGGGTAGGCCACGAACCAGAGGACGGTCATGAACCAGAAGGCCGGGTTGGCCAGCGCCAGCAACGGGGTCCCCCCGACGAAGACGGCGAAGTGGAGCAGCCCCCGCCAGCCCAGGTCCCGGTAGAGCCGGACGGGCTGGCGGAAGTGGATGAGGAACGTCTGGAGGTAGCCCTTCAGCCACCGGGACCGCTGCCGGGTCCAGTTCACGAAGTCGCTGTTGGCCTCCTCGAAGGTGACCGACTCGAGGATCCTCACCCCGATGCCCTCCCGGTACATCCGGATGCCGAGGTCGGCGTCCTCCGTCACGTTGAACGGGTCCCAGGCTCCCATCCGCCGCAGGACGTCCCGCCGGAAGTGGTTGGACGTCCCCCCGAGCGGGATGGGGGCGTGGGCGGAGGCCAGGCCGGGGAGGAAGAACGAGAACCACATCGTGTACTCGATGGTGAACCACTTGGTGATGATGTTCTGGGCCGGGTTGTCGTAGGACAGCTTGGCCTGGAGGCACCCGACCTGTGGGGGCTGGGTCGAGAAGGCCACGGCGGCCCGGCGGAGCTGGAGGGGGTCGGGTTCGTCCTCCACGTCGTAGACGGCCACCAGCTCGCCCCGGGCCAGGGTCAGCCCGTAGTTGAGGGCCTTCGGCTTCGTCCGGGGCTCGGCCGGGGGGACGAGGACGAGCTGGAACCGGTCGTCGGGCTCCTTGGATCTGATCGCCTCCAGCGTCCTCGTGTCGTCCGCCTCCACCAGCACCATCACCTCGACGAGGTCCGGCGGGTACTCCATGACCCCGATGTTGTGGAGGAGGAGGCTGATGACCTCCGGCTCCTTGTAGGCCGGGATGAGGAGGGTGTAGGTCGGGAGCTCCGAGTCCGGGAAAGCCCGGGCCTCCTCGTCGCTGATCCTGATAGTGGACTCCGTCTTCGCCGACAGGGCGAAGAGGGCGAACCGGTAGACCACGGCCACGAGGTAGAAGGCGGTGAAGACGGCGACGACGGCGATGGCGGTGGCCTTCAGGTCGAGGATGCCGCAGATCACGAGCAGGGCGGCCAGCCCGATGAGCCCGATCCGCTGGGCCGGGGTGAGGAGGGCCCGGGCCGAGACCAGAGGCGCCCGCTCGGCCAGACCCGATACGCTCGCCTCGAGGCGGATGCGCTCCTCCGCTTCGTTCATCCGGGCTACGCGCACTAGCCGATCCTACGGGTGGCCGCGGGGACCGGGAGAGGCCCCGACGCACACGTTCACGAAGAATTCGACCCTCGTTCACCCTTCGGTCACTCCCCCGTCACCTGCCGATCACCGCGCCGTCCGGACCACCGCGATCGGCCCCGCCGTCGCCTTGACTTTCGGTCCCGGCTGTCTCACGCTTCCCTCGTGACCGACCTCCGAATGCCGACGCGGCCGGTCCCAGACGGGGTCGACGACACGGTCGACGACTGGGCCGGCGACACCGGCGAGATCGCCTCGGCTCCACCTCCGGGGGGGGCCTGGTCCGGGGTCTACCCGCTGACCCTGACCGAGGCCGGCATCGTCCCCTCCACCCGCGGTCTCCCGCCCGAGGCCGCCGGGGCCCTCCGGGGGCCGGTCCCGCCGGCGGTCGCCGTCGTCACCCGGATCCGCAGGATCGTCCGGCTCCACACCTGGCAGCTCCTGGTGGCCTCGACGGTGGCCCTGGTCGTCGGGCTCTGGTTGGGTTCCCTGGCCGGACCCAGCGGCACCGCTGCGGCTCCCACTTCCTCCTACCGGCCCCCGCCCCCGGCCGGTTCCACCCCCGCAACGACGACACCAGCGGCGGCCGCGACGACTGCGACGACGGTCCCGGCCTCGGGGTCGT